>JBALVQ010000062.1:0-34338 GCA_036960915.1 Amphritea sp. | reverse complement strand
CGCCCCGCCGCGATTATCCCTGTTCTAATTCAAAAACATCGGCGCGGGGCGCGCCCCCTACAAGAACATCACCCCCTTACCTGTGGGAGCGGCGCCCCGCCGCGAAAACCCCAGCTCTAATCCAAAAACATCGGCGCGGGGCGCGCCTCCTACAAGAACATCACCCCTTACCTGTGGGAGCGGCGCCCCGCCGCGATTATCCCTGTTCTAACTCAAAAACCTCGGCGCGGGGCGCGCCTCCTACATCCCTAACCAATTCCCATCAACTCAACCAAAACAGGCAACATAAACGCGGTAAACGCCCCGGTCATTCCCATTGCCAAGCCTCCAAAGGCTCCGGCTAACAAACCGTATTCAAAAGCGAAAGCGGTTCCCATCCCGTGTGCGGCCACTCCAAGAGTAAAACCCTTCACGGCATCATCCTTAATATTCAACATCTGGTAGATTGGCGGAGCGAGAATACAACCAATAGCTCCCGTAACCAGCACCAGTCCCGACGCTAACGAAGGATAGCCACCCAATTTCTCAGCAATACCAATAGCAATAGGTGAAGTAACCGACTTAGGCGCAAGGGAAAGCAGCGTACCGACAGAAGCATCCAGCCACTGCGCTACCAGCAATGCAGAAGCTGCAGCTGTAATAGCCCCCGCCATACAGGCCAGCAACAAAGGCAGGATCATTTTCTTCACCCGCTCCAGGTGATCAAACAATGGCACCGCCAACGCTACTGTCGCAGGCCCCATCAGAAAATGTATAAACTGCGCACCTTCAAAATACGTTTCATAACTGGTGCCTGTCAGCAACAGAAACATAATAATAAGCGCAAGAGACACCAACACAGGATGCAACAGCGGAGTTCCACCTACACGGCGATTAAACCAGGAAGTGACAATGAATGTAGTAATGGTAACGATCAGCCATAATAACGGCTTTGCGGTGAAGAATGTCCAGAATTCCATTCGCCTATTCCCCATCCATCTTATGCAGGCGGCTGCTCGATCGATTCAGTATCAAACCGGTCACGACTATTGTGACAAAAGTACTGATAATTAACGCTGCCATAATGGCCAACCACTCAGCCTGGAGCAAACTAAAGTGAACCATCAAGCCAACACCGGCGGGAACAAACAACAAAGCCAAATGCCTCAGCAACCCTTCACTAGGCAAGCGCAAATACTCAGGTACATCGCCCTTTAAGATCAAACAAACAAGCAACAACACCATCCCAACCACAGGGCCTGGCACAGGAATCGCCATCGCCAGCACGATCAGCTCACCGAGCAATTGAAACACCAGTAATATCAGAAAACCTATCAGCATAATTTAAAGCCCCGAATTAAAAGCCCTGCAATTACCTATCAAACAACTAAAGATACCAGCTCCCCAGTGGCAACCAGGCCGCAGCTGTCGCCCCCAATGTAACAGCAATCAGATTAAGTAATGCAAAAGAAAAAACCGCCCCCAACAGCACCGGTAATGACTTATGCCGCGCAGCCAGGGTCATACACACCAGCTGGCTCTTATCACCAAACTCTGCGAGAAATACCAGCAGGAATGCCGTCAGAACAGCACTCCCCTCTAACCACAAAAAATCCATACAAAAATGCCCGCTAAACAAGTGCGGGCATTATACCGATGAAAAACAGTGAATACAGAACAGGTCTGCTTTTCGCAAACCACTACTCCCTGAGGAAGAGCTCCTCAGGCGTGTTCAAATTATACAATTCATCAGCCAGATCACTGATATCAACCAATTTATAAGGATGGGCACGCATCCAACGCTGCACAGCCCTCTGCTTACCTTCCATAAAACGTTGCAGATCAGCTTGCAGCGACACAGGAATCACCGCATGCAAGGGATGAAACTTGTCGCCTTCAGCCAGAATACAGATATGATCCGGGTACTCACGCGCCGTATCAAGCAGCCTATCCAGAACCACCTTACTCAGCAAAGGCGTATCACAGGGCAACACCAGCAACTGATCGGCATCACAAGCTGTCAATCCCGCCAGAATACCCGCCAAAGGCCCGAGGTACTCATCTGAAGCATCGACAACAGTCTTATCTGCAAGCGCCATGTAACGAGGCTCATTGCGATTGCAACTTATCAACAGCGCCTGCACATAAGGCCTGACCAGCTCAACGCTATGCTCAATCATCGGTCGATCGCGAAAAGGCACCAGGCCCTTATCCAGGCCACCCATTCGCTGCCCCTGACCGCCCGCCAGTATTACTGCACTTAGTGAGTTCAAGAACTAACCACCGGTGACCGGCGGAAACAACGCCAGCTCATCACCATCATTGAGCAAAGTACCTGCTGATACCATCTCTTGATTGATCGAGCACAACAACTGCCCGCCCAGCGCCTTGTCCCACACATCGCCCTGTGAGCGAAGCGTGACAACAAACTGCTCGACACTGCAAGCAGCAGCCAGCTCATGACTACTATTTCCCAACCCAAGAGTTTCTCGAATCGCGGCGAAGTACAACACATTAACCATCGAATACACCTTAATTAATAACTTCACTGAACGGAATAAACGTCAGCTGATCACCAACGGCCACCGGGGTCTGAGGCGGCACCACTAGATAACCAGCGGCCGTAACAGCAGAACTCAGCACTCCGGAACTTTGACTATGCCCTAAAACAGCCCGGCCATTTTCCAGCTCTACACGCAGATACTCCTGACGTCCAATTTTTTTACTGCGCTCAAAGCCCGCAGCAACACTGAAACTGTTCGGTAAGAACTGTCGTGCACCCTGACTTTTCAACAGGTAAGGACGCGCCAACATAGTAAAGGTAACAAGCACAGCGGAAGGATTGCCTGGCAGCCCCAAAAACGGCGTGCCGTTTACATAGCCAAAAGCCATCGGCTTACCCGGCTTAATCGCCATTTTCCACAACGTCAGCTCACCCTGAGACTCTACCGCCGCTTTAACATGATCCTCTTCACCAACCGACACACCACCACTACTAACAATGCAATCCGCCAATTCAGACGCTCGTTTTAGCGCAGCCTTAGTGCCTTCCAGAGTATCTTCAATAATACCCAAATCGACTATTTCACAACCCAGTCCCTGCAACAGCCCCTGAATAGTAAACAGGTTAGAGTTGTAAATCTGTCCCGGCTGCAGCGGATTTCCCGGCATTACCAGCTCGTCACCGGTCGTCAAAATGGCAACTTTTAGCGGTCGATACACCTTAACAGAAGCAATACCCACCGAGGCCAACACCCCCAAATGCGCAGCCTGTAAGCGTGTACCTGCAGGCATCACCACTTGACCGGCTTTAATATCCTGAGCCCGCCTACGGATATTACTGCCCACCTCCGGCGGGATATTAATTTCAACCCAGCCGATACCGCTGTCGGTCTCTCCGGCAGTGGTATTTTCCTGCATAACAACCGCATCGGCGCCAGGCGGGATTTCAGAACCGGTAAAAATACGCGCCGCCGTACCCGGCAACAGCATTTCAGGCGCAGTACCTGCCGGAACACGTTGCGAGATAGTCAACCGGTTAGAACCAACTTTCAAATCAGCCCAGTTAAGGGCGTAGCCATCCATCGCACTGTTATCCTGCGGCGGCACATCGACACCCGAAAGCTGGTCTTCCGCCAGGATCAAACCCAGCGCATTACCAAGCGCCACCTCTTCAACAGACGCTGTTACCTTTACATCAGACAACAGCCGCTCAAGTGCCTCTTCAAACGGCATCAAACTCTGACTATGCCGAAGTGCATCACATCCGCAGCCGCTCATCCGCGAGTACCACAGGCAGTATCCACCGCTTTATTCACCATCACCATCTCAACAAAATTACACGGACGATGACGGGCATCCAGCTGCTCTCGGATAATGCCATTCCAGGCTGTTTTACAGGCACCGGTTGAACCCGGCATACAGAAAATCACCGTACGATTAGCAACACCCGCAAAGGCACGCGACTGTACTGTAGAGGTGCCGATCTCCTGGAAGGAAAGCTGACGAAACAGTTCGCCATAACCCTCAACAGCCTTATCAAATAATGGCATCAGCGCTTCAGGTGTAGTATCTCGCAAAGTAAAGCCTGTACCACCAGTCACCAGAATTGCCTGCACATCCTCATCGGCGATCCATTTAGAAACAACTGCACGCAACTGATAAACATCATCTTTACAGATGGTGCGATCCGCCAGATTGTGGCCCGCTTCAGTCAAACCGGCGACCAGCGAATCACCAGACGTATCATTCTCCGGTACACGGGTATCCGAGACGGTTAATACCGCAATCTGCAGTGGCTGAAATGGTACATCTTTCTTTGCATGACCCATGAAAAAATCTCCAAATTACTTCAGACCAGAGCCTACCCTGATCGCGAAAATCGATAATGACCATTACAGCCCGACAGCAAGCATACCGGCACACTGTCAGGTACGCTTACCTAAAATAAACCCATTCTTACCCTTATAGTGGGGGCAATTATAAAACTTTAAACAGACCAGGCATAAAGAGCCAGATCAATGATAAAGAGTCGTATCTGAGATAAAGAGTTAAGATTATCCATTTCCACATCAGACAGGCAAATCTCAGTAGAGGTATATCGACTACCACCACTGCGCCAATTTCGTGCAATGCCGTAACAGACAGAACTCTTTAAGGGAATCTCTGAACAAGCCCCCTGGCCTTAGTATCCCAGCGAGATACAGGCGGCTCTATAGCCCAGAATACAATAGACTTACTCTGAGCCTCCCTAAAATTTATCACCAAAATAGAGAGAGAGTTACACAAGTCCTGCCATACGTGAATTCAAAAAACAGTGTTAAGATTACACGCACATCCAGAAACTTTAAGAAAACTGATTTATGTTTTTCTAATATCATTTCATTGCTATAAACTAATAGTGACATAGGGTAGCGAAAGATTATGCAAAAGGGACATCTATTAAAGCGCTCCGTGCCGGTTACTCTGCTATTACAGAACTTCAACAAACCTCAACACCTTTTACATTCTATTTTCTCAATTTCAAGCATCGGTCTACGATCCCGCAATGCTTATAGGATTTCCAGTATTCTGAGATTGAAGTGGGGGTGTTATCACAATGATTCAACGGCCCCTTCTAATCAAAAAAGAACACACTAATAGCAATCGTAAGAACGTAAAGTCACCAAAGGTAAATATTAATGATGTCAGTTCGTAAAGCAGTCATACCGGTAGCTGGGCTTGGTACACGGGTACTTCCTGCGAGCAAAGCAATTCCCAAGGAAATGATGCCGGTCGTTGATAAGCCGGTAATCCAGCATGTGGTAGAAGAAGCCGTAAGCGCCGGTATCAAAGAGATTATTCTGGTTACCCGTAGCGGAAAGTCAGCCATTGAAGATCATTTTGATAAGCATTACGAGCTGGAAGCTGAGCTCGAGCGTAAAAATAAAACTGCAATTCTTGAATCTGTTCGCGATATCGTGCCAGCCGATGTCACTATCATGGCCGTACGCCAACCACACGCCCACGGGCTGGGCCATGCCGTTCACTGTGCAGCCAGTGCCGTAAATGACGAACCCTTTGTCGTCATTCTACCGGATGTACTGGTGAACAATTTCACCCAGGAAAGCACCGATCTCGATCGCATGATTCACGCATATACTGCGCATAATGCAGCACAGATAATGGTTGAATCAGTGTCTGAAGATAAAGTACAGCTGTATGGCATAGCCGATTGCAGTGGCCAAACACCTGCCGCGGGAGCCTCCGTTGCAATTAATGGCATGATTGAAAAGCCTACGCCAAGCGAAGCTCCTTCAAATCTTGCAGTAGTTGGCCGTTACGTCCTGCCGGCCCGCGTAATGGACCTTCTGGCCAGCACAAAACCTGGTGCCGGCGGCGAAATTCAGCTTACCGATGCCCTCGATGAACTCCTGAAAGAGCAAGCAGTAGAAGCCTACAGAATGACAGGAAAAACGTACGACTGTGGCAATAAGCAGGGCTATCTGCAGGCTAATGTCGCTTACGGTTTACAACACCCTGAAACCGCTGAAGGCTTTAAGCAGTTTCTTCAGGAACTGGACTAATCACTATGAGCGTTAACACTTCCGATGCATGGAACTCATTGGTAGACCATGCTAAAGCACTGAAAGACAGGCACCTGAAAGATCTTTTCACGGCTGACAGTAATCGCTTTGAACGCTTCAGTTTTACAGCTAACAACTACTTGCTGGATCTTTCAAAACAACGCATAACGAAAGAAACGGTCGATAAACTGGTTGCACTGGCCCACCAGCAAAAGCTTGGTGACTGGATAGAGCAACTATTCAATGGCGACATAGTTAACTACTCAGAGCAACGCCCGGCACTGCACACCGCATTGCGGCAGCCATTACATTCAGAAGGCACATCACCTGCCCTAGCGCTCACCGTCGATGACCAGGATATAGTTGCTAATGTTCACGCTTCACTGGCCAAAATGGAATCTCTTGTTAATCAGATTCATAAAGCACAGTGGCGCGGCTATGATGGCAGCCCGATAAAAAACGTCGTCAATATCGGTGTTGGCGGTTCAGACCTTGGACCACTCACAGCCTGTCGCGCGCTGTCCCAGTATGCACCGCAACAGGCCCGTGACCTAAACGTACATTTTGTATCATCGATGGATGGCAGCCAGCTCGCAAGCCTGCTCGACAGCCTCGATCCAACATCAACCCTGTTCATCATCTCATCGAAGTCATTTTCAACGATTGATACCCTGGCTAACGCGAATACAGCCCGGGAATGGCTGATCAATGGCAGTGGTATACCCGTTGATCGGATCAACCACCACCATTTCATCGCCGCGACAGCCAGTCCGGAAAAAGCACTGGAATGGGGCATTCCGGAGAGAAACCAATTACTGTTCTGGGATTGGGCCGGCGGCCGCTATTCCCTGTGGTCGGTTATTGGCTTGCCTATTGCTCTGCATATTGGCATGGACAATTTTCGTGCCATGCTTAAGGGTGCTCACGAAATGGATACACATTTCAGAGAAACCCCATTTGAACAAAACCTGCCCGTTCTTCTCGGCCTGATCGGCGTCTGGAATATCAATTTCCTTAATATCCATGCCCATGCGGTGCTGCCTTACGATGGACGCCTGAAACATCTTCCCGCTTACCTGGAACAGCTGGAAATGGAGAGTAACGGTAAAAACGTTAACCGTAGCGGCAACAAAATCAGCTACAACACCTGCCCTATACTCTGGGGTGAAGTCGGGCCTAATGCACAACACGCGTTCTACCAGCTGCTACACCAGGGTACAGAGTCCGTGATGTGCGATTTTATTGCGCCAGTACAGCGCTATCAGGGTGAAGGCGAAGAGCTGCAGAATCAGCATCAGCTAGCACTGGTAAACTGCCTGGCCCAGTCTCGACTGCTGGCTCTTGGGGACAGTGTTCTCGAAGATGCCGACAGCGCTCCTGCCCACAAACGTTACCTTGGCAACCAGCCAAGCACTACGCTTATGTTTGACAGTTTGACTCCGGAAACCTTTGGCGCACTGATTGCCCTTTATGAACAGAAAGTATTTGTACAGTCCGTTATCTGGGAGATCAATCCATTCGATCAGTGGGGCGTCGAGCTGGGTAAGCAGGTTGCGACCTCTCTGCTAGGCAGCTTCGCAACAGCGGATGATTACACTAGCAATAGCAGCCTTGATAACTCGACCAATGGGCTTCTTGAGTATATCCAACGACAGCAAGGGGGAGCTAAAGAATGAAAATAAGAGTATACGGTTCTGGCCTAACAGCCTGGGTAGCGGCAGTCTGTCTGGCAAAAGTGGGCAATGATGTTATTATGCAGGAAATCCCCTGTAGTAGCCAAAAGCCCCTGAAACAGATCTCTGCCATTCGTGATGAACCCGACCTCCTTACCCAGATAGAACAGCAACTGTCAGAAGGACGCTTAACCCGCGACACTACACAAAGGGCCGACAGCACAGATATCCACTGGCTGGCATTACAGCCTACAGAGCTGGAATTGGCACAATCCATAGTGGATAACCTCGCTCAGGAAAAACCCAGTTCTTTATTAATTGTTAACCAGTGCAACTTCGGTGTTGGCGCTACTGATGAGCTTCAATCCCGACTTAACCTGGACAACAATCAGGCAGTAGTTTATATACCGGATAGCCTGCAGGCAGGAACAGCCTTACAGGAATTCACCCATCCTAATCGGATCATTCTGGGTACTGATTCAGAATGGGCACGCGCAATGTCAAAGGCACTGGTTCGTCCCTTCAGCCAGAATCTTGAGCATCTGCAGTTGATGAGCTCTCGAGAAGCTGAATTCACAAAATTTGCGGTTACCGGTATGCTGGCAATCCGCCTTGGGTATATTAATGAGCTAGCGAACCTGGCCGATGAGCTGGGTGTTGATATCGATGTAATCCGTGACGGAATGGGAGCAGATCCCAGAATTGGCAGCCACTACCTATTCCCCGGCTGCGGCTTTGGCGGACAGAATTTCCATGATTATATTGCAAAATTTTCGGATATCTTTCAGAAAAAGGGTAATTCTTCGCTATTGAAAACCGTCATCGAAGAGAATGAGATACAAAAAGAGTTGCTGTTCAAAAAGCTCTGGCAGTATTACCAGTCGGATCTGACTGGTAAAACCGTGACAATGTGGGGGGCCTCTTTCAAACCCGGCACCGCCAGCATCGATAACGCCCCCAGCCTGAAAATCATCGATGCATTGATTGCCCAGGGTGTGCAGGTGAATATTCATGACCCCGAAGCGCTTTCAAACCTGAAAGAGCACTACGGTAATGAACCACTTATCGCCTATCTTGAAGACCCCTATCAAGCAGCAAAAAACAGCGATGCACTGCTACTGGTAACCGAATGGCCTCAATACTGGTCACCCGATTACCTGCAACTGATAGCCAACATGCACACCCCATTAATAATCGATGGCCGCAACATCTTCGATAAAGAAGCACTGGATATGTACGGCTTCACCTATATGGGGGTAGGGCGGTAAAAAAGCAGTGGCTAGTGGTGCCCCGCCGTGAAAGCTTCTACTCAATCCAAAAACCTCGGCGCGAGGCGCACCTCCTACAAAAAAATGATACGCCCCTGTAGGAGCGGCGCCCCGCCGCGATAATTTCTTTATTTCGGCGCAGCCACCTCGGCGCGAGGCGCGCCTCCTACAAAGGCATCACCCTCCCTGTAGGAGCGGCGCCCCGCCGCGATAATTTCTTTATTTCGGCGCGGCCACCTCGGCGCGAGGCGCGCCTCCTACAAAGGCATCACCCTCCCTGTGGGAGCGGCGCCCCGCCGCGATAATTTCTTTATTTCGGCGCGGCCACCTCGGCGCGAGACGCGCCTCCTACAAAAAACGCACCACGAACAACGTCTTTGCTCTTCTAGCTCCTAAGAATCGAAAGCAGCTCGCTGGTCTTCTGTTCCATCAACGCCTGATCCCCACGGGATTCTACGTTCAAACGCACCACAGGCTCGGTATTGGACGAACGCAGGTTAAAGCGCCATTGCCCCATATCAAGGCTGATACCGTCTGTATAATCAATTGACAGCGCGTCAGCCTTATAGACATCCAACACCCGCTGAATAGACGCCTTAGGGTCTTCCAGCTTGCTGTTAATCTCACCCGGCGATGGGTATTTACTAATGCGATCATCCACCAGCGCAGAAAGCGGCTGATTTTTATTGCAGATAAGCTCCGCCACCAGCAACCACGGCACCATACCGCTGTCACAGTAGAAGAAATCACGGAAGTAGTGGTGAGCACTCATCTCACCACCATAAACCGCATCCACTTCGCGCATTTTCTCTTTAATAAACGCATGGCCGGTTTTACTCTGCACAGCGTTACCACCGCTAGCTTCTACGATATCAAGCGTATTCCAGGTTAAACGTGGATCGTGGATAACCGAAGCTCCATTGTTTTTAACCAGGAAAGCTTCCGCCAGCAGACCAACAATATAGTAGCCTTCGATAAAGCGGCCATTCTCATCAAACAGGAAACAACGATCAAAATCACCATCCCAGGCGATCCCCATATCCGCTTTATGCTCAAGTACAGCTGCTATTGTATCCGCCCGGTTCTCTTCCAGAATTGGGTTGGGAATACCATTGGGGAAAGTTCCATCCGGTTGATGGTGTACCTTGATAAACTCAACCGGCACAGAAGCAGCCTTCAACTTGGTTTCCAAAGCATCGATAACATGCCCTGCTACACCGTTACCGGCATTCACTACCAACTTCAACGGCTTAAACATACCCAGGTCAGCATAACCTTCCAGATGTTCAACATAGGCGTCCAGAGTATCAACCTGTTGATAACTACCCCGGTTGCTTTCATCAGGCGCGGCAAACTGACTTTCGCGGGTGAGCCGCTCAATATCATCCAGCCCGGTATCACCACTGATAGGCTTTGAGCCACGGCGTACAAGCTTCATGCCGTTATAGTCTTCAGGATTATGGCTGGCGGTTACAACAATCCCGCCATCGGTTTCCAGATGTGCAGTAGCAAAATAAATCTCCTCAGTACCGCATAAACCGATATCCAGAACGTCCACACCCGAATCGCGCAGGCCGTTGGCAAGAGCAAGTTTCAGAGACTCTGTGGATAAACGCATATCACCACCGACAACCACCGTCTGCGGCTTCAGAAACTCGGCATACGCCCGTCCAATCCGATAAGCAATATCTTCATCCAACTGCGTACCCAGCTGCCCACGTATATCATAGGCCTTAAAGCATCCTAACTTTTCCATTACCTTACCCTTAAAAAAAACAGCCGAAGCCTACAAACGACACTCAAGCTTTAAAGCGTTTAAACAAAAGCCCCAATAACCACACACACAAAGCCGCGGAGGCACCAGCTAGATTAGCCAACAGATCCAACACAGCAAACTTTCGATGGGGTAATAGCCAATCCTGGACAAACTCAGAGCCCACCGCCAAAACCAGAATAGCGGCGACAAACCAGGCTAAAAAACGTTTGGGCAGAACAACCAAGCCACAAAATGAGAGCGCCGCAAATGCCAACAAGTGGCCTACCTTATCCGACAATCCCATAAATCTAGGTGGGGGAGTTTCATTAAACACCCCATAGAAGACAACGCCCACCAGCAGCATAAAAACGATGTATCTGAGAATAGCTGTCACTTACTTGGACTCATATCACCGGATTGGCCATAACCCTCGGGTTTAAGTGTCTGCCACTTCCAATGATCCCGCACCATCTCAGTAAGTCCGTTCTCAGCCTTCCAGTTCAGTTTATCCCCACTGTATGAAGAATCCGCGTAACACTCTGCCACATCACCAGGGCGACGCCCGGAAATCTGCTCCACCCGACTAAAGACTTCAGGATTACTATTACTAAGGTTATCTAACACCACAACCTCATACCCTGCTTCCTGCAACAGCACCACGCTATGACTCCAATATACCCAGCCCCACCAGTGACTAAAACCGCCATAACCCATCTCCTGAACACAAAACCCGATGTCTTATTTTACGGCCGCAAGTGTCTAAAGGACAGAAGAGAAACAACGTTGTTCGTTCAGGAAGAGCAAATAAAACAAAGACCTTTCCCCTTGCCCTTGAATTTCGGACGACGAATAACGCACCATGAACAACGATCTTTTCCCGATTTAATAAACATCATCGTGGCTACCGACGTTAACCAGTAAGATTTTAGACTCACGGACCTCAAATTCAAGAACAATCCGATAACTTATGTTAATCGAGACAGAGGATAAATCCTGAAGGCGATCTTCTAGCTTATGTAATCGCAACGATGGGTGATAGGGATTAATTTCAACAAGTTCCAAAGTTTTCTGATATTGCTTAGCAACCTCGGGAAGCTTTCGTAAGAACTTCCGTACTCTTCGAATATAACTTTCTGGATAAAGAAGCTTATATGTCATCCATAACTCGCTTCATATGCTCTTCTACCGATTCAGAAACAACGCCCCCCTCAGCAACTGAAGCACGCGCTTCAAGCAAAGCAATCTCCAACTCATACTCACGTATCTTTTGATACTTCTCTACATCAATGATTACGTACTTCTCTTTACCTCGCACAGAAATAATCGCTTCCTCATGGTCCATCAACTTAGACTCAACAACCGAAATCCCTTTAGTCTTAAGCTCATTAGCAGTAATAATACTCATAATTTATACACCAAATACTTACAACAACACTCTAAAGAGCACTATTAAAAGCACTATAAATACAGAAACAGCTTTCCGCTCTCGCTTTTGCTGTTGACCTTCCAAACCACGAACTACGAATTTCCGCTCTTTCTTTTGCTCTTGCGAACAACGAACGACGCATCACGAACAACGGTTTTTCGCTTTTTGCTTTTGTTCTTCCGAACAACTAACTACGATTCCACAGGAATAACAACCTTTGCCCCCGGCACGACATCCTGCAATAGCCCCTTTAAAACCTCCTTCGCAGCAGAGTCCCCATGCACCACTCGTATTTCCCGAGGCTTATGCCGCATCCGTTTCACAAAATTAACCAGATCCTTCTGATCCGCATGCGCGGAATATCCGCTAATCGTATGAATACCTGCCTTGATATCAATTCGTTCACCATCCAGATCAACATAGCCACCTCGGGGACCATACTGCTGAATATCTCGCCCCGGAGTGCCTTTAGCCTGATAGCCAACAAACAACACGTCGGTTCTAGAATCAGGTAAAAGCGCCTTAAGGTAATTCACCATACGCCCACCAGCACACATGCCACTGGCAGCAATCACGATAGCGGGCCTGCCGCTTTTTAGTAAATAGTTAACCAGTTTCTGATGCTGCTGATGGCTTTCAATAGTAATAAGCTGCTCAAACGAAAGCGGATGCCTGCCCGAACGTTTACGTTTTTGAGCTTCAGCATCCCAAAGATGCTGCAACTCGCGATAGTGTTCGGTAAATTTAGCCGCCAGGGGAGAATCAACAATAATGTCGAGCTTATCCCAATCAAAACTTTGCCAATCACTGTTCTTGTCGCTGTGAATAATACTTTCCAGCTCGTACAACAACTCCTGCGTACGGCCAATACTGAAAGCAGGAATCAACACAGTCCCTGCATTATTTAACGCACGGCTGATAACACGCTTAAGCTGTGCTTTACGATCACGCCGTCTCTCATGCAGCTTGTCACCATAGGTACTTTCAATAACTAACCGATCCGCCCTCCAGGGCGATTTAGGGGCAGGCAACAACGGTGCATAAGGCGCACCCAAGTCACCAGAAAAAACGGTGATTTCACCCTGGTATTTAAATTCAATATATGCAGATCCAAGAATATGACCGGCCGGTTGATAACGAACCTTAAGCGGCTGACTAAAAACCGTCTGGCTATAATCAACCTGATCAAAATCGGCCTGAACCCACTCGCCATATTTCAGAGGAACCAACAACTGCTTAAGCCTTTTAAGCACCTTACCGATCAGCTTCTTATTACGTGTTACCCCCAGCTTCAATGCATCCTCAATCACCAACGGCAACAAATGCGCAGACGCCTCAGAAGCATAAATTGGCCCATCAAACCCTGCCGCAAGCAACCAGGGCAAACGCCCGACATGATCAATATGACAATGAGTAACGAACAACGCTTTAACGGTATCGATAGGGAAATCAATCTGCCGATCCCCCAACTCACGCCCAACCGACTCAGCCCCCTGAAACAAACCGCAATCAATTAAGACACTGGTATCAGAATCCAACACCAGTTGATGACAAGAACCGGTAACGCCACTAACCGCCCCATGATGAAGAATAGAAACCATCAGAACACTCCTTGTTCCCAAATTTAACTTATGTTTTAACCGCTCTCGCTTTTTCTCTTAACCTTCCGAACAATTAACCACGAACTACTTTTTTTCAACCCGCCCGTAATCATCTTCCAAGCGAACAATATCATCCTCGCCCAGATAAGACCCCGACTGAACCTCAATCAGCTCCAAAGGTATCCGGCCCGGATTCTCCAACGAATGCACTTCCCCGATAGGAATATACGTCGACTCATTCTCAGAAATAAGCATCGTCTCATCACCACGACGCACGCGCGCCGTACCCGACACAACAATCCAATGCTCAGCTCGATGATGATGCCTCTGAAGGGATAGCTTAGCACCGGGATTTACGGTAATGCGTTTCACTTGATAACGTTCACCGGTATCAATTAAGTCATATTTACCCCACGGACGATACACTTCGCGGTGCTGAATATGTTCCGTACGCTTAGCATCCTTAATCTGACTAACGATACTTTTAACATCCTGCACTCTGTCCCTACTTGCAACCAAAAGCGCATCTTTGGTATCGACAATAACCAGGTTATCCACACCAAGCGTAGTCACCAGACGATTCTGCCCATAAACAAAGCTATTGGATGTATCCTGAAGGATCACATCACCTTCAGCGACATTGTTATCAGCATCTTTGAATTTATTATCCCAAAGCGCCGACCAATTGCCTACATCACTCCAACCCGCATCTAGCGGAACTACAACTACGCTGTCGGAGCCCTCAGTCCCACAAAGAGGCTCCATAACAGCATAATCTATAGACTCATCAGGGCATGCAGAAAAAGCATCCGTATCAACTCGAATAAAGTCCAAATCCGCCGATGTGGTTTGCATAGCCGCCTGACAAGCTTCGAGAATATCAGGTCGAAACTTACCCAACTCCTCAAGATACCGATCAGCCCGAAACATAAACATCCCACTGTTCCAGTAATAATCACCCGAAGAAACATAACCCTCAGCAGTCTCCAGATCCGGCTTCTCAACAAACTCAGCAACCGGATAACTTGCTTGCTGGCTTTTCTCTTCCTGCTTTTCTTCACGAACTACGGACAACGAACTACACACTACGGCGTTTTTTTCAGCGCGAATGTATCCATACCCCGTCTCAGCATGCGTAGGCACAATCCCGAAAGTGACTAACTTACCTGCTTCAGCCAAAGGCTCAGCCAATGTAACCGCATCACGAAATGCAGAAACATTCTCAATAACATGATCCGCAGCCAAAACCAATAAAATCTCAGACTTGCTCTCGGCTTTTGACTCGGCTTTTTGAACCATAAACGACGAACCACGAATCTCGATTTCTTCTTCCGCATGTAATGCGGCTAAAGCTATAGCAGGCGCCGTATTGCGCCCAACAGGTTCCAATAATACAGAGCATTTCTGCCCCAGCTGGCGCATCTGCTCTGCCGCGAGAAATCGATGTTCTTCGTTACAAATCACATTAACCATATCAACCTGCGTCAACCGCGCCACAGTCTCTTGCAACATGGTGCTCTGACCGTTGAGAGGTAGAAACTGCTTAGGGTATTGTGTACGCGAAAGTGGCCAGAGGCGTTCACCTGAACCACCCGCTAAAATAACAGGATACATAGGATAATAGAAAAGCAAGCTGCTGAAATTAGGTCAGAGGATACAACAGCCTTAAAGAAAGAACTACTTACTCACCAGAAACAAAAGGCCAGCCGGTCAAAGGATCGATCATTCCCCATTATTTTCACATGTAAGATTTGCTGCCCGTTGAGGATTAAATACCCCTGGCTGCCAAATTGGCGATTACTTCGGTTTGTACTACTCAAGAGTGAGTTGTATCGTCAAACGAATAGGGCAAAAGGACAGGCCTGTCCCTTATCATTTTTATACACTGCCTTTGTTTCTTCACGGACGACGAACCACGTTTTTTCTTCCGCTCCTTCGGCGGTTTTCAAGGTAGATGTCGTGTGAGCGTGTCACGCAGCTTTTAGTTTTTCCGACTGGCCCGTCTCCCGCTCCGAATTCAAGCATACGGTAGGTGCCAGCGACCAGTCTCTAATGTTACCGCTGCAGCGTTCCAGGTGCCATGCTCGCGCTGGCTCGTAAAGTTCGATACGCTTGCCCAGCAACTCCTCAGCCTGGCCCTGGCCAACATGCCGTTGCGCTGGCGTAATGAACTTCAGGGCGCTGTGGCGATACTTGTGGTTATACCAGTCCACAAAATTATTCACCCAACTCCGAGCCCCTCCCCCTCCAGCTTGCCGAAGGTCTGTTCAGGCCATAACGAGCAGTATTTCGCTGTGTGGAACAGCGCTTAGGCATACGCATTGTCATTGCTCACGCGGAGGCAGCTGAACGAGGACATGACGCCCAGGTTCTCATGGCCGCCAGCATGATGGAGCCCTTCATCACGCTACCGTTGTCCGAGTGCAGTACTCCCAGCGTAGCAGGGTGCGCAGTGACAAGCCCAACTCTGCACAAGACTTACAGTTGATCCGGGGCGCTGATCATTCATCCTCGTTCTTTCCCCAGAGCACCTCGGCTTTTTTTCGCAGCACCAACAGGGCTGCGGTTTCCGCCAGAGTTCTCACCTCTGCCCCCAAACAATATTTATTGAATTAACTCACACGACAATTATCCTGACACGGCGGGATCCTACAAAAGTTTATTACCAGTAACGCTGTTAAATTAACTTTGGGTCATCGACCAATGGACCAATAAGAAAAACCTTTCTTCTTCATCCTCTGCGGTTCAAACACATTACGACCATCAAATACCGTAGGCTCTTTCATTTCAGATTTAATCAAATCAAAGTCAGGTGCTCTAAAATTCTGCCATTCAGTACAAATAACCAAGGCATCAGCCCCTTTTACCGCTGCTTCTTTAGTCCCCATCAGTAGCAAGTCTGCTCGATTACCATAAATACGTTGAGTTTCTTCCATCGCTTCTGGGTCGTAAGCTTGTACATTTGCACCAGCTTTCCATAAAGACTCCATCAATACTCTACTTGGCGCTTCACGCATATCATCAGTATTTGGCTTAAATGATAATCCCCACAGTGCAAAGGTTTTACCGTCGAGTGCTTTCTCATTACGATCCAGGCCAAAATGATCAGCTATATATTCAAACAATTTATTTTTCTGGCGGTAATTAACGGCCTCTACTGCTTTAAGAATTTCAGAGTCATAACCAATCGAATCAGCTGTACGGACCAAAGCCTGAACATCCTTCGGGAAACACGAGCCACCATAACCACAGCCAGGATAGATAAACTGGTAACCAATTCGTGGATCTGAACCTATACCCTGGCGCACATGCTCAATATCAGCCCCGACTCGTTCTGCAATATTTGCCATTTCGTTCATGAAACTGATTTTTGTCGCCAACATAGAGTTGGCAGCGTACTTGGTAAGCTCTGCACTTTTTATATCCATGACGATAATTTTTTCATGGTTACGGTTAAACGGTGCATACAGCTCACGCATTAACTCTTCCGCTTGTTGCGAATCAGTACCAATAATAATGCGATCCGGACTCTTACAGTCACTTACAGCAGCTCCTTCTTTCAAAAACTCAGGATTGGATACCACAGAAAAATCGATTGATTCTGCCCGTTGTTCAAGTACCTTCAATACCTGCTCTTTCACTTGATCGGCAGTTCCCACAGGTACGGTAGACTTATCAATGATTACCTTAGGATTTTGCATATGCGTTGCGATAGTCTCAGCAACTTTTAATACATATTGAAGATCTGCAGAACCATCCTCATCTGGAGGCGTACCAACAGCAATAAACTGAAGCTGTGCGAATTCAACGCCCTGCTTGGCATCGGTCGTGAACGTTAGTCTTCCTTGCTGGTAGTTTTCTTGCACCAATGCACTAAGGCCAGGCTCATAGATAGGGATTATTCCTTCCTCAAGCTGGTCAATTTTACTCTGATCGATATCGACACAACAAACGTTATAACCTGCATCTGCCAAAACTGCTGCTTGTACCAAGCCCACATAACCAATACCAAAAATTGTAACTTTCACTTATTTCAACCCTTTATATCAAGTGAGTTAGCCTGCGACGCATTAACTAAACGCTTTTAGCAAACACTTAAAAACTTATAAATAACTTTCCTGGATTCAACCAATGAGGTGCATAGCTTTATTAAGTGGAGAAAGCAGCCAACTACTTGTAGGCTGATCGATATCTCCAGCAAGAGATACAACGATGAGTACCTATACACAGCTGAGCTACAAACAAAAATGCTGAACTTACGTACTCAATAATACTGGTTTGAGCCAATAAAGGGTAGACAGTTAGATCAGGGGGTAGTTAGCCAACTACTAACTACTAGTCGCGAACTGAGAAACATCGTAGTGCGTGGTTCGTTGTGCGTCGTTCGTTGTTCGGAAAAACAAAGAGCGAAGAGCGGAAGGACCGTAGTGCATTATCCGTTGTTCGTCGTTCGAAAAAACCAAACAAGCGCGGCGAGGCGCCGCTCCTACAGATATATTTTAAACCAAAAAAAAGCCCCTTCTCAAAATGGGAAGGGGCTTGAGCCATGGGTAAAGAATAACCATGAAGAAAAAACAGTAGCTAGTAACGAGTTGCTAGTGGCGAAGAGCGTTAACCCTTTAACCACTAACAACTCGTCTGTGATTTTAGCCACTAGCAACTCACTACTAGCGGCTGAAGGGTGTAGCCCTTCTTACATCACCATGCGACGTACGTCGCTTAGCAGCTGGTTCAGATACGTCAGGAATTTACCCGCATCGCTGCCATTAATGGCGCGATGATCATAAGACAGGCACAGTGGCAGCATCTTACGGGGTTCGAATTCCTTACCGTTCCAGCGCGGCTCGATATCTGCTTTAGAGATACCCAGGATAGCCACTTCAGGTGCGTTAACGATTGGTGTAAAGCCTGTACCACCGATTCCGCCCAGGCTGGAGATTGTGAAACAAGCACCCTGCATTTCGGCTGGCTTAAGCTTGCGATCTTTCGCTTTACCTGCCAGTTCAACTGCATCGCGGGACAGCTCGTAGATGCTCTTCTTATCTGCATCCTTGATAACCGGTACCATCAGACCGTTTGGCGTATCAACCGCCATACCGATGTTGATGTACTTCTTGTAGACGATGTGCTCGCCATCAGCATGCAGTGAAGCGTTAAACTTCGGATGCGCTTTGAGTGCGACCGCGATTGCCTTAAGCATGAATGGCAACGGCGTCAGCTTAACCCCTTGACGGGCAGCCTCTTCCTTCATCTCTGCACGGAATTTTTCCAGATCGGTAATATCAGCCTTATCGAACTGAGTAACGTGCGGGATGTTCAACCAGCAGCGAGACATGTTGTTACGCGTCAGCTTGTGGATCTTGCTCATTTTCACAAGTTCAATTTCACCAAACTGACTGAAATCGACTTCTGGAACCGCAGGAATACCGGAACCACCGGTTACGGCTGCTGGCGCAGGCTTCTCGGCCAGTTGCTTCAGCGAGGTCTTCACGTATGCCTGAACATCTTCTTTCAGGACACGATTACGAGGACCCGTGCCTTTAACCAGTGCCAGATCAACACCAAACTCACGGGCAATCGCACGCACAGCAGGACCTGCGTGAACCGCCTTGTTCTTCTTCTCCAGCGCTTCACGATCAACACCTTTAGCAGGTGCCGGCGCGGATGGCGCAGGAGCAGCAGGTGCCGCAGCTGGAGCCGCTGCCGGAGCAACAGGCGCCGGTGCTGCTGCACCACCTGTTACTTCCAGCGTCATCAGCAGGTCGCCTTCGTTAACCTGACCGCCTTCCTGAATCTTCATGGATTTAACCACACCGGCTTTCGGTGCTGGTACTTCCATGGAAGCTTTGTCGGTTTCCAGAACGATCAGGGAGTCACCTTCTTCAACACTGTCGCCATCCTTCACCAGGACTTCAACAACATCAACATCGCTCGCACCGCTCAGCTCAGGGACCAGTACATCTTCAATGCCTCCGGCAGCCGGTGCTGCTGGAGCAGGTGCTGCAACTGGAGCAGCTTGGGCCGGAGCCTCTGCCGCTGGAGCTGCTGCAACAGCCGCACCACCGGAGACTTCCAGATCACACAGGTGATCACCTTCGTTGATGGTATCGCCTTCATTGATGTTAATGGCAACAACAACACCGCCTTTAGGCGCTGGTACTTCCATGGAAGCCTTGTCGGTTTCCAGAACGATCAGGGAGTCGCCTTCTTCAACGCGGTCGCCGGCTTTAACCAGCACTTCAACCACATCGACGTCGGTAGCACCACTTAGATCAGGAGCCATGATCTGCTCAACGGCGCTAGCTGCCGGCGCAGCTGCAGCTACGGGAGCCGGAGCAGCCGCAGGAGCTGGTGCAGGAGCCGCAGGTGCCGCTGCCTCAGGAGCCGCGGCGCTAGCAGCACCGGTTGCCAGTACGACAATACCCTGACCTTCGTTACATGTACCTTCTTCTTCAACCAGAATCTCTACCACTGTACCCGCGTGGGTTGATGGTACTTCCATTGACGCTTTATCCGTTTCCAGGACAATTAAAGAGTCGCCTTCGGCGATGGTGTCGCCAACAGCTACACAAACTTCAACAATGTCGACGTCTGTAGCGCCACCAATATCAGGAACCGTAATGTTTACAGTACTCACGTTTTTATCCTCTCTTACTCGCAAAAGTTCAGCTTCGGGTTACACAGTCCAAGGGGCTGCTTTATCCGGGTTAAGACCAAACTTCTGGATAGCTTTGGTCACTACAGATTTTTCAACCTTGCCGTCTTCTGCCAGTGCAGTCAGCGCTGCGACAGTAACGTAGTAGCGGTTCACTTCGAAGAACTCACGCAACTTGGTGCGAGTATCGGAGCGGCCAAAACCATCAGTACCCAGTACTTTATAAGTGCGAGGGATGTATTCACGCAGCTGATCGGGATACATACGCATGTAGTCAGTTGCCGCGATAACCGGACCTTCACGGTCTTGCAGGCAGTCTTCCAGGTAGGAAGTACGTGGCTGATCTTCTGGGTGCAACATGTTCCAGCGTGCAACGCTCTGAGCATCACGACGCACCTCGTTGATAGAGGTGGTGCTCCAGATATCGGCTTCAACACCGTACTCGTCACGCAGAATATCTGCTGCTGCGATAACTTCATTGAGGATGGTGCCACAGCCCATCAACTGTACTTTCTTATCGGAATCTTTACCTTCCTGCAGAACGTACATACCTTTAACGATACCTTCCTCAACACCAATAGGCAGTGCCGGGTGAGCGTAGTTTTCGTTCATGGTAGTGATGTAGTAGAACTTGTTTTCCTTGTCCTGATACATACGCTTCAGACCGTCTTGTACGATGACAGTCAGCTCGTAGCCGAAGGTAGGATCATAGGACACACAGTTCGGAATCATCTGCGCCATCAGGTGGGAGTGACCATCCTGGTGCTGTAGACCTTCGCCGTTCAGCGTGGTACGACCAGACGTCGCACCGATCAGGAAACCACGTGCCTGCATATCACCTGCAGCCCATGCCAGATCCATCACGCGCTGGAAACCGAACATGGAGTAGTAGATGTAGAACGGCACCATGGTGCAGTTGTTGTTGCTGTAAGAGGTAGCGGCTGCCATCCACGCACACATCGCACCGGCTTCGTTGATACCTTCTTCAAGGATCTGACCAGTCTTGGATTCTTTGTAGAACATGATCTGATCGGCATCATGCGGTACATAACGCTGGCCTGCAGAGGTATAAATACCCAGCTGACGGAACATGCCTTCCATACCGAAGGTACGGGCTTCGTCCGGCACGATGGGTACCACACGTTGCCCCATGTTCTTGTCTTTTACCAGCGTACTCATGACACGGTTGAGTACCATCTGGGTGGACATCTCACGCTTGCCGCTCTCTTTGAGCTGTGCAGAGAAAGTTTCCAGCGGTGGAATTTCCAGTGCATCGAAATCGCTGCGACGCTTAGGGTACAAACCACCCAGCTTGGCACGGCGATCCATCATATACCTCATTTCCGGAGAATCCGGAGATGGACGGTAGTATGGCACTTCTTTCAGCTGATCATCGCTCAGCGGGATGTTGTGATGGTCACGGAAGTCCATCATATCATCCATGGCCAGCTTCTTCATGGAGTGGGTATCGTTCTTCGCCTGGCCGGACTTACCTGTACCGTAACCTTTAACAGTTTGCGCCAGGATGACAGTCGGCTGACCCTTGTGGTTCATGGCAGCCTGGTAAGCAGCATACACCTTGTAAGGATCGTGGCCACCGCGGTTCAAGTTCATGATCTCATCATCAGAAAGATCTTTGACCATCTCCAGCAGTTCTGGATATTTGCCGAAGAAGTGTTCACGGGTGTAGGCACCACCGTTTGCCTTGTAGTTCTGCAACTCACCGTCACAGACTTCATTCATACGCTTCTGCAACAGGCCTTTGTCGTCCTTCTCGAACAGAGGATCCCAATGACGACCCCACAGACACTTGATTACGTTCCAGCCTGCACCGCGGAAGACACCTTCCAGCTCCTGAACGATCTTACCGTTACCGCGTACCGGGCCATCCAGACGCTGCAGGTTACAGTTTACAACGAATACCAGGTTTTCCAGCCCTTCACGACCCGCCAGGGCGATCGCACCCAGAGATTCTGGCTCATCACACTCACCGTCACCCAGGAATGCCCAAACCTTGCGCGATCCACGTTCGATCAGATCACGCGCAGACAGGTAACGCATTACGTGTGCCTGGTAGATCGCCTGAATTGGGCCCAGACCCATAGATACGGTCGGGAACTGCCAGAAGTCCGGCATCAACCAAGGGTGTGGATAAGAAGAAAGGCCAACACCGTCTACTTCACGGCGGTAGTTATCCATCTGCTCTTCAGTCAGACGGCCTTCAAGATAAGCTCGGGAGTAAATACCCGGAGCGATGTGACCCTGGAAGAAAACCAGGTCACCTTCCTGCTCGCCTTCGGAGCCGCGGAAGAAATAGTTAAAGCCAATATCGTACAGCGTAGCCGAAGACGAGAAGCTGGAGATGTGTCCACCCAGACCTTCATCGTTATCGTTGGCACGCATAACCATTGCCATCGCATTCCAGCGAATGAAGGAGCGAATACGACGCTCCATGAACAGATCACCCGGCATACGGGCTTCATCTTTAGGGGCAATGGTATTTTTGTAAGAGGTTGTCAGTGTAGTGTCTGCGCCTACACCCAGATCAGATGCTTTCTCACCCAGTTTGCGAAGGATGTAGCTGGCACGCTCATCACCTTCGTTTTTTGCCAGGGATTCCAGCGCATCCAGCCATTCGTTTGTTTCAATCGGATCAATATCATCAACTTTATCTAGCACTTTGCCTTTCTCCACTATTCTTGCACTCAAAACCGGACTTTCCCAATCGGCCCGGTAGCTATGAAAGACTTATACTGCAATCAGTTCTGCAAGTTGTGTTCAGGCACAGAAGCAATAAAAATCACTAGAAAGCTATCGAACGATGGCTTTCATGGGATTTTTTATTGCACTACACTTTGCCTGCCGCAATTCCAATGATGCTGTATAGAGTCTATATACAGGTTTCATGCTGCAGCGCAGCAAGCCTGTCCTTTTTTATGGTGTTTCTTATTCTTGTAGTAATACTACAAAAAAAACTCTTTTCTGTCTATATAGACTGAAAAATAACCAGCAAATATAGATTGATGTAGTTTTTATACAGGTCCGTTTTTACAAGGGTATTACATCAGCTCGACGTAATGCACGCTTCAAGCGAGTATTCTCCTTGCCCTGCTCTAGCAGCGCATCCTCGACATAGGCCAGGTGATCATGCGCCGCTTTACGGGCTCTTTCAGGGTCACCATCAATAATCGCTTCCATTAAAACCGAGTGTTGTTCGTGAATTTTTCCGCGTATATCCGATTTAGGGTAAATATCCTGCAGGTTTTCCCAGATGTGCTGGCGCAGCAGACTGAACAATGCGCGCATCATATGCAGCAGCACCATATTATGTCCTGCCTCTGCTATCGCCAGGTGGAAATCCACATCGGCATATACCTCTTTATCAAATTCCTTGCGGTCGTGATAGCCCTGCAGATCATCGTAGCGCGCGCGTATATTCTCTTTATCCGCAGGCGTGCTTCTTAATGCTGCATAATAAGCCGATACCCCCTCAAGGGCATGGCGAAACTCCAGAAGATCGTATTGTGCTTCCGGATGGGTTTTAAATAATTCCACCAAAGGATCGGAAAATGCCCCACCCAGCTCTTCAGAGACATACGTACCACCACCCTGTCGACTGACCAGGATGCCTTTAGCTGACAACTTCTGTATCGCCTCACGCAACGAGGGGCGCGATACTTCGAACTGCTTTGCCAGCTCTCTTTCAGGCGGCAGCTTCTGACCCGGCTTCAATGTGCCTTCCAGCACCATCTCTTCAAGCTGCCCCATGATTACATCTGAAATTTTAGGTTGTTTAACCCGTTGATATGCCATCTGAAAAATCTCCGCCGGCTGCAGATCAATAAAAGTTAACTTAATCTGCACCGATCTGCTACTGAACTATACTGACCTTAAAACTCGTGCCACAGTAATATTGGCATAGATCCATGACAGAAGTTTTGAATTGGTCTTACCAAAATTAAACAGTTAGATTCAATCAATTGCAACAGAAATAGAGCAAAAAGTCTGAATACATCTAGCTTTGTTACTAAAAAAATGATTGACAAACATTGCCACTAAAAACTAAGGTAGCAACTTATCGCATGGTAAATTGGTATGACCAATTAATCAAGAAGAGATTCCGGTTACCCGAATGGCCTGCTCTGAAACATGCTTTAACAAGACAACAAAAACAAAACACTTTGAGGGTTATCATGAAGAAATTCGCAAAAACCATTATCTCTGCAGCTATTCTTGCTACGGCTATGGGCGGCGTTAGTGCTACTGCTACAGCAGCCGACAAAGTTCTGTTGAAAACTCCAATTGCTTTCGGCTCACACCTTCCAGCCCTGGGCACTCCTATTAAGTGGGTTTCCGAGCAAGTTGCAGTAATGAGTGATAAGTCTTTACGCATGAAAATTTATGAGCCCGGCAAGCTGGTTGGCGCTAAAGAAATTCTTGATGCTGTATCCTCAGGTAAAGTGAACTCCGGTTACGCAACTGCAGGCTACTGGCAGGGTAAAATGTCTGCCGCGTCGCTGTTCTCTGCCGTACCTTTCGGCCCGGAAGCCGGTGAGTATATGGCATGGCTGTATTACGGCAACGGTTTGAGCCTGTATCAGGAAATGTATGACACCAACGGCTACAACGTTAAGGTTATTCCTTGTGCCATCATCTCCCCTGAAACTTCTGGCTGGTTCAACAAAGAGATCAACACGCCTGAAGATCTGAAAGGCCTGAACATGCGTTTCTTCGGCCTGGGCGCTTCGGTAATGGAGAAAATGGGCGTTTCAACGTCACAGCTGCCTGGCGGTGAAATCTTCGGCGCACTGGAGAAAGGGGCTATCGATGCGAGTGAATTCTCTCAGCCTGCTATCGACCAGCGCCTGGGCTTCCACAAGATCATGAAGTACAACTACTTCCCTGGCTGGCACCAGCAGGCAACTATCTTCGAACTGCTGATAAACAAAGACGCCTGGGGCAAGATGTCTGACAGCCAGAAAGCTATCGTTGAGACCACCTGTAAGGCTTCCATGACCAATGCAATTGCAGAGGGTGAGTCTATGCAGTTCGAGGTGATGGCGAAAGCACAGGAAAACGGTGTTGAGATCCGCTACTGGAACGAGACAATGCTGAAGGCTTTCGAAGAGAAATGGCTGGAAGTAGTTGACGAGAAAACCGCTGCAGACCCATTCTTCAAGAAAGTATGGGATGATCTGAGCACTTTCCGTAAGGGCTATGATCTGTGGGAAGCTAATGCATTCCTGCCTCGTACTACCAAGTAAGTACTCATCCTGATAAAAGTAGGGGAATACATTTCCCCTGCTTTTATCAACTAGCAAATCGATAGCTGAAATTTCCGCAAAGCCCACTCTTTATTTGTGTTTGCGCGGGTTTTGCCGAACTTTTTATTAAGTTTTCACGCTGTTAAAAGAATAATAACTGGTTTAAAGGTGCATTATTGTGAATGAGCAAAGCAACCTTCCCTCTGTTCCACTGGCGGACAAAGTTGACCGGGCGATTCAGAAAATAGGATTGACTATCGCCTGGACGTACGTACTACTAGTACTCGTCATCATAACCCAAGTCATTCTGCGCAAAGGATTTTCAAGCGGCTTGATCGTTCTGGAAGAACTCCAATGGCACCTTTATGGAGTAGGCGTAATGTTTGGCCTTTCCTATGCCCAAACGACTAACTCCCATGTCCGCGTCGACCTGTTCTATTCAAAGTTTCGCGCTAAAACCAAATACATCATCGAGATACTCGGCATCCTGATACTGGTGCTGCCCTTTGTTTGGGTCATCTTCATTCATAGTCTGGATTTCGTCGCTGACTCCTGGCGTATCAATGAACACTCTGAATCACCTTCTGGCCTGCCTTGGCGCTGGCTGATCAAATCCGTTATCCCTGCCAGTATGATACTGCTCGGCATTGCTGTTCTTTCTCGTCTGTATCGTGACACTGTACTGCTGTTTAAAGGGGATTCGTAATGGAAATAAATGAGATTCTGGTTATTGCGATGTTCCTCTCGTTCATCGCTCTGCTGTTTACCGGCATCCCTGTAGCCTGGGTATTGGGTGGTGTTGGTGTGCTGTTTGCCGGTATTGGCTATCTGGCCGATATCTATTTCGACACAATTACGGGTTTAGATTTTTTGACCCTGGGTCTGGTTGTTAACCGTCTGTGGAAGATCATGGACAACTGGATTCTGGTGGCGCTGCCGATGTTTATATTCATGGGCATTATGCTGGATAAGTCCGGTGTCGCAGAACGCCTGATGCATTCAATGCAAGAATTGTTTGGCCGGGTTCGCGGCGGTCTGGCAATTACCGTAACGGCTATCGGCATTATCCTGGCGGCGTCTACCGGCATTATTGGTGCGTCTGTTGTGCTGCTGGCCGTAATGTCTCTGCCTTCTATGACCAAGCAGGGTTATTCAATGCCCCTGGCGCTGGGCACCATTGCCAGTGCCGGTACGCTGGGTATCCTTATTCCGCCAAGCATCATGCTGGTAATCATGGCCGACCAGCTGGGTCTGTCAGTGGGCGACCTATTTATGGGTGCGGTTTTCCCTGGTCTGATGCTGGGTGCGCTGTATATTATTTATATTCTGATTACAGGTTTCGTTAGCCCATCATCCGCTCCGATTCCTGAGGATGCAAAACCGGTTACCCTGCAAACCGTATTCGCTGTAATGAAGGCAATTTTGCCAACACTCGCCTTGATCTTTGTGGTGCTGGGATCCATCTTCACCGGTATCGCCACACCAACCGAAGCATCGGGTGTCGGTGCCTTTGGTGCCACCATGCTGGCGCTGTATAACCGCAAGTTTAGCTTTAAGGTTTTAAAAGAGGTTGTTGGCGGCACCTATAATACGACTGCATATATTTTTGCGATCTTTATCGGTGCGACCTGTTTTGCGCTGGTGCTGCGTGAATTGGGCGGTGATGAGCTGATCGAATCATTCCTGACCGGTCTGCCATTTGGTCCCTACGGCATCATCTTCTTTATCCTGGGCATAATATTCCTGCTGGGCTTCTTCCTGGACTGGATAGAGATCACCCTGATTATCCTGCCGTTGCTGGCCCCTGTTATTTCGGCTCTTGGCCTGGATATCGATGGCTACGGCGTTGTGGATAACCCTGAGCTGGTTTGGTTTGTGATGCTGGTCGCGATGGCGCTGCAGACATCCTTCCTGACCCCGCCGGTTGGCTTTGCCCTGTTCTACCTGAAAGGGGTATGCCCACCGAATGTCAAGCTCAGCGATATTTATAAGGGTGTCATTCCGTTTATTATCCTGCAGTTGATTGGCATGCTGGTACTGGTTTTCTGGCCACAACTGGTACTCTGGCTACCTGCTGCGGCATACGGTTAAGCCATACGGCATGACTTGAAGGGCTGGCTCCAGCCCTTCAACATCTTTTCTGCACCTTTTTTTATGCATAACAAGTCATGCACAAAAACTTATGCACAACAACACCCGTCTGTCCTACGCAGTAGGACTAATAAGAAGAACCGTCTTAAGAGCTGTCTTAAGAACTGTCCAGTAAGCACTGCTGCGCCTTAGTTGGCAGGCACTGATGGTGAGGCTTTACCTATGAAGCAGGTATATCAAGATTTTAAACAACATCTGCTGGCGTTTATGCCTGAAGATCGGCTGATCTCTGATCCTTTACGCACTCTGGCCTTCGGTACCGATGCCAGCTTTTACCGATTGATTCCTCAGTTGGTTGTACGTCCTGAGTCTGAACAGGAAGTCACACAAATTGTCGAGCTGGCAAACACCCACAAAATACCTGTTACTTTCCGGGCAGCAGGTACCAGCCTGTCTGGCCAGGCAATCACCGATTCTGTACTGATTCAGCTGCGCGATGGCTGGAAGGGTTACAAGATAAATGAAGACGCAACTGAAATTTCTCTGCAACCAGGCGTTATCGGCGGCAATGCCAACCAGTATCTGGCACCATTTAACAAAAAAATAGGCCCGGATCCGGCATCGATAAATACCGCGATGATCGGCGGTATCGCTGCCAATAATGCCAGCGGCATGTGCTGCGGTACGGCGCAAAATAGCTATCGTACGCTGAAGAGCATGAAGCTGATTCTCGCCGATGGCGGCGAATTGGATACCGGCAACCCGGCATCTCGCGCAGCATTTAAGTTAAGCCATAAAGGCCTGCTGGACGCGGTCAAATCCCTGGCGCATCAAACCCGCGCTAACGAAGGGCTACGTCAGCGCATTGAGCACAAGTACCGTCTGAAAAATACCACCGGCTACGCTCTAAACTCCCTCGTCGATTACACCGACCCTGTGGATATCATGCAGCACCTGATGATTGGCTCGGAAGGTACCTTGGGCTTTATCGCCGAAATCACCTACAACACGGTTGATGAACATCCAAATAAAGCCTCCGCACTGATTTTTTTCCCCACGGTTCGCTCCACCTGTGAGGCTGTCGCGCTGCTTAAGAAAACACCGGTCTCGGCTGTAGAGCTTATCGACCGCGCCGGCCTGCATTCCATAGAAAATAAGGAAGGCATGCCTGCGTTTATCAAGGAGCTGCCTGAGGATGCTGCGGCCCTGCTGGTAGAAACCCGCTCGAGATGCGCGGACCATCTGGCGGAGCAAGTCGACGAGATCACAGCATCAATTGCTTCGCTAGAAACCGTACAACCCGTTTGCTTCACCACAGATCCCGCTGAATACTCTAAATTCTGGGCTATCCGTAAAGGGTTATTCCCGGCAATCGGTGCTGTGCGCATGACGGGCACAACCGTTATTATCGAAGACGTCGCATTTCCGGTGCCACAACTGGCGGATGCAGTGCAAGACCTGCACCAGATCTTTGCCAAGTGGCATTACAACGAAGCATTGATCTTCGGCCACGCGCTGGAAGGTAACCTGCACTTTGTATTTACCCAGTCATTTGACTCGCAGGAAGAGATCGACCGCTATGAAGGGCTGATGGACGATGTCGCCAACATGGTTGTGGATAAGTACGATGGTTCACTGAAAGCAGAGCACGGCACCGGTAGAAACATGGCCCCCTATGTGGAGAAAGAATGGGGGTCAGAAGCCTATGCATTGATGTGGGAACTTAAAGAGCTATTTGATCCGAACAATATTCTTAATCCCGGTGTTCTACTCAATCGTGATCCGCATGTGCACCTGGATAATCTCAAACCGATGCCCGCAGCTGACCCGCTCATCGATAAATGTATCGAATGTGGCTTCTGTGAACCCACCTGCCCTTCGCGTGATTTAACTCTGACGCCACGCCAGCGAATTGTTATCTGGCGGGAGATCGCCCGCCTGGAAGCCAACGGCGAAGATCCGCAACGCCTGGCAGAAATGCGCAAAGAGTACCTATATCAGGGGGTTGATACCTGTGCAGCCTGCGGGTTATGTTCCACCACCTGCCCAGTGGGTATAAATACGGGAGATCTCACCCGCTCGATTCGCAGTCGAAACAATGAAAACCATACTAAGCTGGCACAGTGGATTGCAAAGCACTATGGCGGTGTGATGAAGCTCAGCAAGGCCGCTTTCAAGGGTGCAGATCTGACTCACGGTTTGATTGGCACCAAAGCCATGACAGCTATCTGTGACACCACCCGCAAGCTATCAGGAGGCCGTGTTCAGCAGTGGACGCCTTCGATGCCAACTGCCGCACCAAAAATCGACATCAACGTCCCGATTAATAATCCGGATGCTCCGAAGGTGGTGTATCTGCCCAGTTGTGCCAGTCGCGCTATGGGACCAGCGCGGGGTGATGATGACCAGACATCGCTTGCCGACAAGACGGCTGGATTGCTCCGCAAGGCTGGCTTTGAAGTAATCTACCCGGAAAATATGGATGATCTCTGCTGCGGCATGCCATTTCAGTCGAAAGGGATGTTTGACGCCGCAGACTACAAGGCGAATGAAACCATGCAGATGCTGTTAAAGGCATCCAACAACGGTGAGTACCCGGTATTTTCTGATACCAGCCCCTGCAGCCTCAGACTAAAGGATAATGCAGATCAACGAATCAAGCTCTTTGATACGGTAGAGTTCATTCATGATTTTTTACTCGACCGACTGATCTTCACACCTTTGGATGAATCTGTCGCACTGCATATAACCTGCAGCACGACGCGTATGGGCATTGCAGACAAATTGAAAACCATTGTTAGGAAATGCGCTACTAAAGTGGTTATTCCCGATCAGATCACCTGCTGTGGATTTGCCGGCGATAAAGGCTTTAGTACACCAGAGCTGAATGAATCGGCGTTAAGAACACTCAAACCAGCCGTCGAAGGCTGCAGCAGTGGTTATTCGACCAGTCGCACCTGTGAGATAGGTCTGTCGCACCACAGCGGCATTGATTACAAATCGATTGTTTATCTGGTGGATCGGGCAACTCAAGCTAAACTGAGTGCCCGGACCACAACCGAAGAGAACCAAAGGATTCAGGCTCACCAAGCCTGAGCAGCTTATAACGAGGAAACAAGCATGGCACTTCCTGAAATTAAAACCGTACTGTACACAACCTCCCTGGGCAAACACACTCGCCCTGTTTTCAGACAGGCAGTGAACCTTGCACAGCAATTTAATGCCCGCATTGTGATGTTGCATGTAATCGAGCCAATCGGTGAGCTGGGGCAAGCACTTATCCAGAACTATCTGCCTGAAGAGACCGTGAAGAAAATGCACGATGAAGGTATCAAGCAGGTTAAAGAGCAGATGAAACAGCGAGTCGCAAAATTCTGTGAGGAGGAGCTTGGCTCTCTGGATAAAGCCGTAGATCTGGATATTGAGCATGTCATAGTTGAAGGTAACTATACCGATGCCATTTTGCAGACTGCCAGCAAGCGTAATGCAGATATGATCGTAATGGGATCTGAAAACACCTTCGGCCATCACAGCCAGACCACCCGTCAGGTTATCAAAGGTGCCAAGGTACCCGTTGTGGCGGTTCCTACCGGTAAAAAGTTTAAATAACTGCCAGGATTGTACTTAAAAAGCCCGCTGTTGCGGGCTTTTTTCGGCGCGAGGTGCGCCTACCACATTAAGAAACCAGCCTTCAGATCCCTTTCCCTTCACTGCAATGTGGGAGCGGCGCCTCGCCGCGAAAAACATAATTCCCGCTCAGCTGGCTGACTTTCAGAACCGGCGTGTCTGCATATAACGGTCATTGAAAAGACCAAAGTAGCTATCTAGATGATGAGCCGCGCCACCATCCCCTATCTGCTCCAACAGCGCTGCGGCAACCTCCACCGTGCATAAATGCGGATCGCTAGCGGCAATACTGATTTAATTCATGCTCTGAAATCATCGCGGTTTCCACCACAATTACGAATTTTGCTTCAGCTGAAAACTTATCTGACGACGACCTTCGATCTGGCACTAGATTGCCTCCGGCAACGGCTTCTTTACGCCAACGATACAAAGTTTTAGTGGAAAGCTCTTCTGAGTATCGAAACATTAATCCCTACTTAGCGCCCCGGCATGGTTATTAACTAAATCCGGTGAGGCGACAACTATCCTGCCACTGGGGGATATGTTTCTCGCCCTTATAGGCTCTCTCTGTACCCTGCTACTTCTCTCTGTCTTACACGATAGAAACTCCAGGAATTGAAATCAAGCGTGGCAGCAAGCCACCAATAGACTGCATAACCGACTACACTGATAATGACTGGACAGATCCTGAGGTAACAGTATGCACAGCCAAAAACTTGTGCCTGGTACGATATTCCCCTCCTTCAGTATAAAGACTATCGATCATGGCGAGATCATCGTAGGTAAACCGGATGGTTGCTGGGAGTTGTTGATTGTTTATCGAGGTAAACACTGCCCTCTTTGCCGGCGTTATTTCCATGCATTGCACGATATGATTCCCCATTTCAATGACATCAACGTCAATGTGATAGCCGTATCCAGTGATCCGCAAGATCGTGCCGTAGCCTTCAAGCGTGAAGGGCAATACGATAACATCACTATCGGTTATGAATTGCCGCTTCAACAGATGCATATCCTGGGTTTGTATATCTCAGATCCACGTAGTCCGGAAGAGACTCATTGGCCCTTCCCTGAGCCAGGCCTGTTTGTTATACGACCAGATCATCGGCTGCAGATTGTAGATATTTCCAATGCGCCTTTTTCACGGCCAGACATCGGACTTATCTACAACGGTATTAAATTTATTCAGGAAAATGAATATCCAATCAGAGGATTACACGATTACGTCGATGTATGACAACAGGATTAGTTGTGATCTGACTAACAGAGCAAGCCCTGATCGCATATAATCGGTCTGAAATTTATGACAGGCTCTATTATGCGCGAAAACACCGATAACTATCGTCAGCTGTTTATCAACGATACCCCAATGATAGACCTGCGGGCACCCATCGAATTCGAACAAGGTGCATTTCCCACGTCTGTGACCCTACCATTAATGACCAATGATGAACGCGCTCTGGTCGGTACCTGCTACAAGGAACAAGGTCAGGACGCAGCTATCATACTTGGCCATAAACTAGTCAGCGGTAAAACGAAAGATGAGCGCATGGCGCGCTGGATAGAGTTTACCCAACAGCATCCTGAAGGCTACCTATACTGCTTTCGAGGCGGTTTACGCTCGCGAACGACTCAACAGTGGCTAACAGATGCAGGTGTTGACTACCCTCTGGTTATTGGCGGCTATAAAGCTTTACGCACCGCATTACTTAATCAGATAGAAGAATCGGTGCAATCACAATCCTTTACCATTGTTGGTGGTAATACCGGCTGTAGAAAAACTACTATGGTAAATGTTCTAACCAACGGTATCGACCTAGAAGGCGCAGCAAACCACCGTGGTTCCAGTTTTGGAAGTTATGTTTCACCACAAAACACCCAGATTAATTTTGAAAACATTACTGCTGTTGCTCTGATGAAAAAACAGGCATTAGGCCTCACTCAGCTGGTTTTCGAAGATGAAAGCCGCAACATAGGCAGTGTCGACCTACCCAAACAGATACATCAGAAGATGCAACAGTCACCAGTTGTGGTGGTAGAAGAGCCACTGGAAGTTCGCCTGCAGCAACTGCTTAAAGAATATGTGATCGATATGGATCAGGCCTTTATAGATCACTATGGCATAGAGCATGGACAGCAGAAGTGTGCGCAATATCTATTAAACGGTCTGGATCGAATTAAAAAACGCCTGGGTAACGAGCGCTGGCAAAGCTTACGCACAGAGATGGAAAAAGCTATCAAAGCTCACCAGCAGGACACTGGCTTCGAAGCACATTTCAACTGGCTTAGCCCTCTGCTGGAATGGTATTACGATCCAATGTATGAGTATCAGCTTCAGCTCAAAAACGACAGGATTATCTATCGAGGCTCATGGCTGGAGTGTAAGCAATACCTTGAAGCCAATACGTTATAGAGAGGCAAAGCCTCTCGAGTGGTTAGTGGGAGCGGCGCCCCGCCGCGATTAGTCTTTTCAGATCCTCGAACAAGCCCCCTCGGCTCACGGTGGGCCTCCCACAATAAACCTTAGCTTCAATCTAAATATCATAAAGAAGCACATCCCTGTGGGAGATTGGTTTTTTAAGGCCTTCGGACAAGCTCTCTCGGCGCGAGACGCGCCTCCCACGATAAAGCTTCGCCAGTCTTAATCTCAATACTAACCTATTCTATGTGGGAGCGGCGCCCTCGCCGCGATTGGTTTTTTAAGACCCCAGACAAGCTCTCTCGGCGCGAGGCGCGCCTCCTACAATAAAGCTTCGCCAGCCTTAATCTCAATGCTAACCTATTCTATGTGGGAGCGGCGCCCTCGCCGCGATTGATTTTTTAATACCCCAGACAAGCTCTCTCGGCGCGGGGCGCGCCTCCTACAACGTTGCGTGCAGAAACGAAAAAACCCCGATCACAACGTGATCGGGGTTTTCTCTAAATAAGTGCTT
>JBALVQ010000061.1:0-34403 GCA_036960915.1 Amphritea sp. | reverse complement strand
GTAGAGCGAATTGCCGGACACTGGGTGTAACAACTTTTAAGCTGAACAGAGCCCAGTATCTATGTGTTAAATTACATTCCAATGACTCGCCATCGCCGCGCTGTGCAGGTTATACATACAACTGTGAAAATTCCCGATATAGATTTCAACCAGAAACGTTCACCTATCGCCGGCATCGAGCTCATCGCACTGGATGAGCTGCGCAAGCGACAAGCCCGATTGGATCTGACTCACAGCCCATCAGAACCTCACCGCATCATGTTCCATGCATTAATCTATATTTCGCAAGGACAGGGCGCGCACTTCATCGACTTTAACCGCTACCCCTTTCAAACAGGCTGCTTCATCTTTGTAAACAAGCATCAGGTGCATGCCTATGATTTTGAAAACCAGCCACTAGGCTATGCAATTATCTTTACCGATGAATTCCTGGATGAGATTCGCACCAGTATCCGGGCACCTGTGTTTAAATCCAGCCACCTGCTGACATCATATTTTCCTGTCATGACAATCAATCAGGAGCTCAAGAACACCAGCGAGTCCTTGCTTGCAGAGATCGATAAGGAGGCGCGCAATGCCAGCTGCGACAGGCTGATCATTCAACTGCTATTTACCTCATTACTGTTGAGGCTTTCCCGGGAGAGACCACGCACCTTCAAAAAAGACCTGAGCGAAGCACGTGTTAAAAAATTCATGCACTTCATCGCATTGGTTGAGGAAAACTTTTCGGTCACCAGAGACGCATCCGCCTATGCTGATAGGCTGCACATGACTTACAAGTCATTGAATCAGATCTGTAAGCTGGCGAGCAGCCAGACAGCCAAGCAGCTAATTGATGCGCATACAATTCTCGAAGCGAAAAGACGGCTGGCGATCGAGAGTATTCAGGTGAAACAACTGGCCTACGATCTCGGTTTTGATGAAGTCACCAACTTCATCAAATATTTTAAAAAGCACGTTCTCCTCACCCCTTCGCAGTTCCAGAATAGTGTACACAGTCAGACTGGTTAGCAGGCAGCCTCTATTTAAGATAAAGCCCCTCAAGGCTACAAGGTTCGTTATTTACCATTTTTAGACCACGAATGACCTGCCGTATTTTCCTGCAGATGGATATTCTGAATCCATACCAATTCAATCAGGAAAACACCATGAAAAAAATCATTGCAGCGGCCATTACTTCGGCTGTTCTTAGCGTTACAGCCTGCGCTTCACAGCAGCCTGCAGCGGAACTTTCTCTGAAGGAAAAAGCGGTCGCTCTGCTAAACAGCATAGAAACAGGCGATCAGACAGCAGTAGGTTATGTTAACCCGGTACAGTATACGCAACATAATCTGGCCGTTGGCGACGGACTGGCAGGTTTTGGTGAGTTATTACAGGCACTGCCTAAAGACAGCGCCAAGGTTGATGTGGTACGTGCATTCGAGGATGGTAATTATGTATTTACCCAGACCGATTACAACTTCTTTGGCCCAAAGGTTGGGTTCGATCTATTCCGTTTCGAAAACGGCCAGATAGTCGAGCACTGGGACAACCTGACAGTTAAGTCCGAGAAACCTAATCCCAGTGGTCACACGCAACTGGATGGCCCAACAGAAATTCAGGACCTGGATAAAACCGAGGCTAACAAGAAGCTGGTTGCAGAGTTTGTTGATACTATCCTGGTGAAAGGTCAGTTTGATCAGCTGGCGAAGTTTTTCGATGGCGACAACTATATCCAGCACAATACAGCCATTGCGGATGGCTTATCAGGCTTAGGCCAGGCTCTTGAGGCGATGACGCAGCAGGGTATCACCATGGTCTATACCAAAAACTATGCGGTATTGGGCGAAGGTAGCTTCGTACTGAGCATCAGTGAAGGCACCTTTGCCGGAGAGCCTACCTCTTACTACGACCTGTTCCGTGTAGAGAACGGCAAAATAGCCGAGCATTGGGATGTCATGGAAAGCATCATTCCTAACGATCAACGTAAGAATAACAACGGTAAGTTCGGCAGCTTATTAGTGCTAAACTAAGCGTTCCAGGCAGCTAAGAGCTAAGAAACACTGCTGAATTCAGACAAAGCCTGTACAGTGAAAACTGTGCAGGCTTTGCCTGTTAACACTCTCAACTTGTGTTCTCCAACTATATAAAAAGGACGTTGATTATGGCACCTCCTACCAGCCGCGTACTCAGTGTGCTTAGCAAGCAGCAGCTCACTCCGAATATGATTCGGATCACTCTGGGAGGGCCAAACCTTAAGGGATTTCCAGAAGGCTATGAAAGTGGCTATATCAAGCTTAAATTTTCAATTGAGAGTTTATCTGATCCAATGTTGTCCAGCCTGCAGGGCTTATTAAATGGAAAAGATTCCTGTTTGCGTACTTATACCGTGCGCAGCTTTAATGCCAAAAATCAGCAATTGACTATCGACTTTGTCGCACACGGTACAAATGGTCCAGCCTCAGCCTGGGCGATGCATGCCATGCCAGGCGATAACATCACAATCACGGGCCCAGGTGATAAGAAACTGGTTGATATGAACGCCGACTGGTTTTTCATCGCAGGTGATATGACCGCATTACCGGCAATTAGCGTAAATCTGGAGCAGATGCCCAGAGACGCGAGAGGGTACGCTGTCATTGCAATTATCAACGAGGCTGATAAGCAGCAAATAAATGCGCCAGAAGGCGTAACAATCCATTGGGTGGTGAATCCGGATCCAACTGAACTGGATTCGCAGCTATTGGACACTGTCAAAAAATTGGAGTGGTTGGAAGGCTATCCAAGTGTATGGGTCGCTTGTGAATTTAGCAGCATGCGGCAAATACGAACATATTTTAGAAAAGAGCGCGGCTTAAACCGCGATCAGGTATACGCCAGTAGTTACTGGAAAATAGGTGATACCGACGAAGGCAATAAAGCCGCAAAACGTAACGATACAGATGCAGGATAAGCACTAGCCTGATGCTAATAAAGGTAGACAACTGTTTGTTTATTGGTCAGAAATTATGCAATAGTCCTGGATGCGACCTGCCTTATAGTTTGCATCAAAAGTTTATGCTAGATTAGCAGCGTGAAGGTGCCTGTAAAGGGTAAATGGGAAGTTAGATAGTTTATGGTTGACCAGACTAAGCTGCGCTGCCCCCGCAACGGTGTTGGTTTGTACTGAATAGTACAATCAGAAGCCCGGAACCAGCCTCCATAATATGCTCAAAGACACACGGGATTAACTTAATGCTTGTGGGTCTACTAGGCTAACTAAAAAAATTATACGTATACGGGTGTGTATACTGGAGATAAGCATGCAACATCAAGCGATTTCTGCTGGAAAAAGCCAATCCTTAACCCTCTCAACTACAGTTCAGATTATGGCTGCCATTGCCTTTGGTGCGGCCCTGATTTTTGTCGTCGGTTTTGCTCATATGGATGTCGCACACAATGCGGCCCATGATGCTCGCCACGCGTTTGCTTTTCCTTGCCACTAAGCCGGATTTTTCATGAAGGGGAATGAAGAAAACGGCAGAGAAACCTTAAATCAATAAGTGATAGCTGATTTTTGTGAATCTTTGCCGGTGGACTTTGTGCCCGTTCGTTGCTGGTCCTATAGGGCATTGCAGCTTGTACGTACGCGATCATAGTTTCGATTATGATTCTAAGCCCTGACTCAGCCTCTGAATCAACAGACTGATTCAACAGACTGATTCAACAGACTGATTCAACAGACTGATTCAACAGACTGATTCAAAGGCTTATGTACATCCCGCTTAGCCAGATTGGCTCAACGCACCTCCTTCATTAAATTCCGAGCTAGAAGAGCTGACGATTTAAACGCCGGTATTCAGGCGTTTTTCTGAAAAATTTGAACCTGTTTTTAGGAGGCCTCATGGCTATCCGTAATATTCTGTTATCTGCCATTGTGGTAGGTATTTTGTCTGGCCTGCTTTATGGCCTTTTCCAACACTCACAAATCAGCCCGATTATCTATGCGGCTGAAGTGTATGAGGTCGCTGAAGAAGAGGCTCCTGAAGCCGCAGTGGCCGGTCATTCCCACAGTCATCAAACTGATACTCAGGATCATCATGCTGCTGAGCCCTGGGGGCCGGAAGATGGCTTTGAGCGGATCGCCTACACAGTGAGTGCCGATATTGCAGTGGCTATTGCTTTTGCGATGATCATGATTTCCCTGATGGCGTTACACAACCATAAAGCCAACAAGCCGAAAGTTAACGTTCTGTTTGGTGCGGCCTGGGGGGTAGCAGCACTGCTTAGTTTCTTCGTCGCTCCGGCGATGTTCGGTTTACATCCGGAAGTGCCGGGCACCGAAGCTGCCGTACTGGATAACCGCCAAGCCTGGTGGCTTTTCTGTGCACTGGCGAGCGTAGCGGGCATTGCCATTGTTTATTATGCACCGAAGATGTTCAAACTCGCGGGCGTGGCATTGATATTGGCTCCGCATATTATTGGCGCGCCCATGCCTGAGCATCACGGCTTCGCCAACACCGATCCGGCAGCTGTTCTGGCCTTAACGGATCTGACACAACAGTTTTTCATAATGACCGCCGTAGGCATGGCAATCTTCTTTGTCCTGGTGGGCTCCCTATCTGGCTACGCCGTACAACGTTATGTAAAGCTGTAGTTCTGAAGCAGTAGCTATGAAGCAGTAGCTATGAAGCAGTAGCTATGAAAATAATTGTTACGTAAAAATGTAATGATGATAAAAAGGAGGCTATGCCTCCTTTTTTAGGAATAGACAGGCATAAAATCAGTCGGTGGAATTAACATGGCTTCCTATCAAAATATCGTACAGCTGTTTGTTCTTTTCTTATCCCGGGATGCACAACTGCTTAGCGAAATTGAAGCGTTTGCCGGCGAATGCGCCATTAAAAACACCGAATGGCACTTCACCTTACCGGTATTGCATGAATTCATTCAGGTTAAAGACGCCGGATTTAGTGAAATGGATTACCCGGCATTCCGCCATCTGATATTTAACAATCCCATCAATCAGGATCTCGCTAAACAGGGCGGGGAAGTAGTGATTGCAGAAAATCACCACAAAGTCGATCAATCAGTGTATGCAGTACGCAAGATCAATCAGAGCAGCTAGCTCCAAGAACCCACTCCGAGTACTCGCTGCGGCTACTAATTGCAGGTCACTGGCAACGGTTAAAAGTGGCAAGCCTGCTACAGACAGGGCCACCTCAGCTTATCGACCAGGCTTCAGTTGGCTAGTGTTTCTCAAGCGCCCCAAAATAAGCCTTTAATTCACTTTCAGACGGCTGGCGCTGAAAAGCCAGCTTCCCGTCCACGATAATATTGGGTGAATGGCGGATATTCAGGGCGGATACCAGCTCCGGATGCTCTTCGATGTATTCAACTTCGTACTGAATGCCCAAATCCTTGAACTCGTTCTCAATGTTCGGCAGGTTGAAGTCGGTTTTAGTGACCAGTAGTTGCACTCTCATGGCATGTCCTCCTGTACAGGATAACCTCAGTATAGAGTGAAATTACTGCATATCCTGTCTAAACACAGCCTACTTTATTGAAAGCAATCCACTGAACAGCACTGACAGTATGTTTTAGCCACTAGCCACTAGCCACTTCTTCAGCTACTCCGCATCCCGTTGCGGCCCGATAGACAGCCTGAGGCGTGATCGAATCAGGCGTGATAAGCCATCAATACCGATGTTTAACATTGCGGTGATGGCAATCAGTACCACCGCCCGGTCGAGACGAATATCCTGAATCGCACTGTCGATATAAAACCCCAGCGTACTGATGCCAAGAATACCGAGAATAGCGGTTTCACGCTGAATGATTTCCCAGCGATAGAACAGGTAAGCGAGGAATTGATTGTAGACTCTAGGCACTACTTCAAAGGCGTAACGATTCATCCCTGTGACAGCGTCAAGCCGTAATGGCAATGCTTCGGAATAGCTCCCCACCAGATGGGCAATGATGGCACCGTTGTGTAGCGCCAGGGCAACGACGGCGGGTAGCATCGATGGCCCCCACAGTATCAATAGAATAAAGGCGAGAATATATTCGGGGGTGGAGCGCATGACGACCAAAAAAAGATGACCAAACAGGCGTCCAAAGCGATCAAAGAATAACTTCGATATAAAGGGGAACCACAGCAGGGCGATAACCCCGGTGAGGATCAGGGCAAGTTGGGTCAACAGCAGGGTATTCACAATCCCGGGCAGGGCTTCAGTTACGAAAAGTTCAGTGAACCATTGCCAGAGTTCGCTAAGTCCTTCGTCACGGCGTAGTGGTAAGGGGACGATATCCTGGGTGAAAAAACGGGCTATATTATCGAACGAAATCACACTGTCATTGGCGATGATAAAGGGGGCGCCCAGCAGGTAAATCGGCAGCAATTGCGGCCGTACCCAAAAGCGAATGCTAGCGATTAACAGATAAAACAGAATCAGCAGAGCCCAGACTTCTGCATACTTTCCTTCCATAAATGCGGTGCTGAGGTAATAGCCCAGCGTTGGCAGGCCGACAAAACCCAGCACCGCGCTGGAACGTAAGCCACACTCCAGTCGATAGCTGGTATAAGTCACAAAATGCTGCCACACGCTTGGCAAGCGTGCATAGAAAAAGGCGGAGGTCAGCCCGGCATTGCGGCGAATCGTCTCGTAGGCCCGACGGTCGCCTTCTTCCAGAATTTCGGCATACACCTTGGCAAAAGTGGCAGCATAGGGAAGACCAAGTGCCAGCAGGCCGGTAAGTGGATGTAAGCCGAATATCTGCAGGAATATCAGCGCCCAGAACAGCTCATGTACCGATCTAATCGATGCACACACTATTCGCACCAGCCGCCAGTGAAACAGTTGCGCGAGAATAAAACCGACCAGACTGCCTGAGGCGACACCCAGCAGTGCAAAAGCAACCGTCTGGAGCAAAGCAATAAAGGGCTTTTCGATACCGCTGATAGACGGCTGTAATAAACCCGCGAGCAAACGACCTAATTCCGCCCAGGGATCGTATGTATTGATGCTGAGATCGGCAAGCGGCAAACAGGCGAGGGCGATAACGATAAATAGCCAACTGACTTTCCAGCGCGGTGAGCGGCGATAGCCGCTTGTATTACTCACCATAAATCTCAAGCAGATCGCTACGCTTCAGTTTGGCGGTGGGTGCGTCGAGGGTTATCCGTCCCTGATCCAGGCCGACAATGCGATCGCAATAGCTCAGTGCAAGGTCAATGTCGTGCATAGCCAGCACCACGGTATCGAAACGCTCGCACAGGGCTCGCATGACGGACTTTGATTGTTGCTCATCCAGCGATGACACCGGTTCATCGGCAAATAGAATGTTGCCAGACTGCATCATCGCACGGGCAATGGCGGTGCGCTGTTGCTGACCACCGGAAAGATGGCCGACAGGTTCAAACAGCTTCTCTTCGAGCTGGAAAAGCTCAAGAAGTTGTTTAACCTCTGCAACCGGTTGTTGTAGCGGTTTGATCAAGTTAACCAGGTTGTACCACAGCGGCTGGCGCCCCAGCTGCCCCATGTACACGTTATGAAACACCGACAGGCTGTTGACCAGACCATAATCCTGCGGCACCAGTGCAATCTCTTTGGGGCGCTGCTCGTACAGCAGTTTCAGCAGTGTGGATTTGCCGGCACCGCTACGACCAATAAACGCCAATTTCTGTCCGGCAGGAACATGCAGCGTTATATCAATCAGAGCGGTATGGTCTTTATAAGACGCGTTGGCAGATTCAAGGTGTAGCATAACAACGTAACTGTCCGTGTAAATTAATCAATGAGGCCGTGTAAATTAATCAATGAGACCGATCTTTTTAGCCGTATCGAGAATCGGCAGGTAATCACTATTCTCAGTACTGATGAAGCGGCTACGTGGAAACGACTCCAGTAAAGCCGGGTCATCCATATCCAGCAGCGCCTGCTTGATGCGCGCCTTGAATCCCTCTCCCCAAACACTGTCTACATCGCCGCGGACGGTCCACTGATAGTCAGGATAGGAGGGGGTTTTCCAGATCACCGATACCATGCCGGTATCAATTTTTCCGCTCTTTAGCTCCTCTTCCCACACCTTATAGTTGGTTGCGCCAATCTGATACGCACCGGTTTGCACCAGGGCAATTGTGCGAGAATGATTACCGCTGAAACCAACCAGATCAAAGGCTTCCTTTGGGGTCTTGCCCAGGTGCTCACGAATATAGTACTCAGGCATCAGACGCCCCGAGGTTGACCCCTTGGAGCCGAAGGTAAAGCTTTTGCCTGCAATCTCGGCCGGGAAGCTATCAGAAGGCTTCAGCCCGGTGCTGTGATGTGCGATGAAGTAGGTTTGAAATTCCGTATCCTCGGCACCCTGGGCAATGGCTTCAGAACCGGAAACCAGTTTACGTGCTCGTACCCCGGAAAGCCCACCAAACCAGGCGAGTTGCACCTGATTATTACGAAATGCGGTGATCGCCGCCGAATAGGATTTTACCGGTACATATTCTACCGGCACACCCAGCTTTTGAGTCAGATAGTCGGCAACCTTGCCAAAGCGCTTGATCAGCTGCGATTGATCCTGGTCGGGGATCGCAGAGAACACCAGGGTTTTAGTTTCACTCAAAACAGTTGTCGGCGCGACTGCCAGTGAAAGCAAGATAGAAAAGTGTACAAGGAATTTAATAAGAGGTTTCCTAAACCAGCCGGGTAACTTAGCCATCAGTTTATCCTTTTAGTTATCCTTAGTCGTTTTCTTTTAAGGTAAGGAGGGTCTTCAAAGCGCTATAGCTTGCTGAGAAGATTGCTCCAACTCTGTGTTTCATTTTTAGGTGTAAAAAGCGGCTGCCTGGCAACGCAAGTCTGCTGCAATGCTTGATAGAACGAAGGATCGCTTTCTGCACGCAGCAGCAACTCGCGTAACGCGCTTTCATTCTCTACAGGATAGTAGCCAGGATAATCCGTGCCCAATAAACCAACCGAGCCTTCGATGTCCGAGGCAATCACCGGCACCCCGGCGACAACCGCTTCGGATATGACATTGGCACCGCCTTCCATTCGCGAGGGCAATACTAGCAGATTAGTGCGTTGATACACCTGTCTAATTGCGTGATGGGCTATTTCTCCGTGCCAGATATAGCGCGGGTTGGTTTTCATTTCTGCAGCGGCTGCATCGGCCCATTCGGGCGAGTGCGCTTTACCGTACTGATGAACCTTAATGTGACTACTGGCGGGTAGTTTACGTACCGCCAGTGCAGGACGTAATGGATCTTTCTCTTCACGTAGATGGCCTAGCACGGCGACATGAAAATAGCGGCTATAGGGCTCGCGTTTACTTATTGGTTCAGCAGACTGGTAGATGACATGCATCTTGTGCCGCTGATCTTGCGGCAGGGTATTGCTGATCAGATCATGCAAGCCGACAAGATGATCTGCCCGTTGAATTGACTGTAAGGTAGTCTCAGGATGGCTATGGATAAACCGGTAAGCATCCGTACCGGTAATTGCGACAATGATAGGTCGGTCTGGATAAGAGTCAGCAAACTGCTGCACCGCATCCGCACTGCGCCAGGCATGTAATGCGATCATCAGGTCCGCATTCTGGCCGGCATACTCGGTCACGATCTCAACTCGATGGCCGAGATCTCTCAGGATATGAGCCCATCGGGAAGCAGTGGCTCGGTTACCGGCCAGTGATTTAGCCGGTGCCGGAGTAATGAGAATTATGCGCATAGCTGACTAATTCCTATTCGCAGGTTGGAAGTCATAGTATGAATCAAATTCACTTAGATGACATTGTTGGTTTTGCATGGGAGACTATTGTTAAAGCTATTATCCATCTTTAAAGACAAGCTCATACAGGTAGCCGCAAGTGCAAACGGAACGCAGCAAGCTCAAACCTACAAACTTGGATCCTGCAACACGGACTCCTACAAGATTGGATCCTGCAACCATTGCCAAACAGGCAGAGGATGCACATCAAAGAACTCTGGCGCTATTAGAAGGTCTCAATGCGGCGCAATTGATGGGCCCGAAGCTAGCCATTGTTAATCCTTTGCGCTGGGAAGTCGGCCATGCCGCGTACTTCTATGAGTACTGGGTGTTGCTGCAGCATATGGGGCAGCCATCTATCCGTAGCGATTCCGACAGTCTGTATGACTCCATCACCATCGCCCACGATGACCGCTGGGATCTGCCGCTACCAACCCTGCAGGAAACCCATGCCTATATGCAGACGGTGCTGGATCGCATTAAAGCCTGCCTGGCTGAGGGCAACGATCCCTACAGGGATTATTTGGCGCAGTACGCCGTATTCCACCAGGATATGCATAACGAGGCCTATACCTATACCCGCCAGACACTGAACTACCCGGCACCCCGTATCGCCGTTCCTGATCTGAATTACCGTGAAAGTAACACTCCAGCGCTTGATGCAGCTTGTGATTCAGCTCATGATTCTGACACTCTCAGCGCAGATGTACGTATTCCCGGCGGTACCTTTATGTTGGGAGCCACTGCGCAAGACGGCTTCGTGTTTGATAATGAGAAATGGGCACATCCGGTTGAGATAAAGCCTTTCAGTATAGCCAGGGCTGCGGTCAGTAACGGCGACTATCTGGCCTTTGTCGAAGCCGGGGGCTATGAGGATAAAACATACTGGGACGAAGCAGGGTGGCAGTGGCGAGAGCAAACAGATATCAATCATCCGCTCTATTGGCGGCAGGCCACTGTGGATCATGGTGATAAAAATTCCGCTAATAAGGGCTGGCAGCAACGGCAATTCGATCAGTGGGTTGATCTCCCCCTCAATGCAGCCGTAATTCATGTCTGCTGGCACGAGGCGCAGGCCTACTGCCGCTGGGCTGGTCGACGCTTACCGACTGAAGCCGAGTGGGAAGTGGCAGCATCTGCCCAACCAACGGTAGATGGACAATCATTAGCCGCAACCAAGCGCAAGTTTCCCTGGGGAGATGAGATGCCGCTAGCTAGCCAGGCAAACCTTGATGGTTATGCCCTAGGTACCGTCGATGTTAATGCCCATGCTGCAGGTGACAGTGCTTTTGGTTGCCGACAGATGATCGGCAACGTTTGGGAATGGACACAAGACACTTTCGCGCCGTATCCGGGGTTTGTGCCGGATATGTACGCGGATTACTCACAGCCGCTGTTTGGTAACACCAGGGTGCTGCGTGGTGGGGCCTGGACCACGCGAGCCCGTATGATTCGTAATACCTGGCGAACCTATTACGGCCCGGATCGTAACGATGTATTTGCCGGCTTTCGTACCTGTGCGTTATAAAAAGATTTCCCTGTAACTCAAGCGTTGTAATACTAATCTGTATAAAAACATGTTGTTATACAAATAGTTCTAAAAAGGCAGTTTCTATAAAGGCAGTTTCTGAACAGGAAGGAAAGGAAGGCCTCGTGAGCACTCAAAATATCCAATTCCATGATCTGCACTCCAGTCGTGATGACTTTGCTATCGATGTTATGCAAGGGCTGCGGCAACGACCGGCAATGATTCCGCCGAAATACTTTTACGATGCTAATGGCTCTAGGATATTCGATGCCATAACCGAACTCCCCGAGTATTACCCAACCCGTACCGAGATCGGTATTCTGTCTGCCAATGCGGCTGAAATAGCCCGCCGTGTAGGCACCGGCAGCTTATTGGTCGAACCCGGGGGCGGCAGTTGTGCCAAGGTACATATCCTGCTGGAAGGCATGCGGCCCAAGGCCTATGTGCCGATGGATATCTCCAAAGATCACCTGCGCCTGGCCACCGAAGAGCTGGCTATCGCCTTTCCCTGGCTGGAGATTCACGCCGCCTGCACCGACTATACCCGTGAAATGAGCTTGCCGCCGAGTACTCCTCCGGGTACCCATGTGGCATTCTTCCCAGGCTCCAGCATCGGTAACTTTGATCCGGACGGCGCTGTCGATTTCCTGGCGTCGATTGCACAACTCGTCGGCCCCGGTGGTTACCTGTTAATCGGTGTCGATCTGAAAAAAGACAAAACTATTCTCGAAGCCGCGTATGATGATGCCGCTGGTGTGACAGCGCAGTTTAATCTCAACCTGTTAACCCGCATCAACCGAGAACTGGAAGGTGATTTTGATCTCGCAGCATGGCAGCATAAGGCGCTTTACGATACACAGCGAGGCCGCATAGAGATGCACCTGGTCAGCCGCTGCGAGCAAACCGTCACTATCGGCCAATCCCGATTCAGCTTTGCCCGGGGGGAGAGTATCCATACCGAGAACTCCTATAAATACAGCAGCGAAGAGTTTATAAGCCTGGCAGCCCGGGCGGGGTTCCTGTCAGATGCACTGTGGGTTGATGCAGGGCAGCTGTTCAGCGTCCATCTATTTCGTCGAGCAACGACAACAGAAAGTAATTAAGCAATCATAATGAAAAACACCTCACCCGTAGTAAAAGATCTGGTATTAATCGGCGGTGGCCATGCGCATGTCACCGTATTGAAGCGCCTGGCCATGAAGCCGGTGCAGGGCTTGCGTGTTACCTTGCTGACCCGCGATATTCATACGCCATATTCCGGCATGTTACCGGGCTATGTTGCCGGGCATTACGACTATGATGCTTGCCATATCGATCTGGGGCCGCTGGCACGTTTTGCCGGTGCCCGGCTTTACCATACCGAGGTGGAAGGGGTGGATACCGATAAAGGCGAGGTGATCGCACCGGGGCGGCCGCGTATTGCTTATGATCTGCTGTCCATCAATATCGGCTCCCGGCCCAACAGCATCGATGTGCCTGGGGTGGATGAGTTCGCCATCGCCGCCAAGCCTATCGATCTGTTTCTGGACAAATGGAATGCTCTGGTTGAGCGGGTACGCGCAAGCAAAGGTGAGTTTCGGGTCGTAGTAGTGGGCGGCGGTGCCGGTGGTGTCGAGCTGGCTCTGTCTACCCAGCACCGTTTAAGCCAAACCCTCATACAAGCCGGTGATGATCCCAAACGACTCAACTACAGCGTCGTCACCCAAAGCGATAGCATCATGTACATGCACAACGACGGGGTGCGCAAGCGCTTTGAGCGTATCTTTGCCAAGCGGGATATCAGCGTTAAAACCCGGCATAGCGTTAAAGAGGTCAAAGCCGATCAGGTCATTCTGGATGACGGTTCTGCACTGGCTGCCGATGCGGTTCTCTGGGTCACCACAGCCGCTGCCCCCGGCTGGATGGCTGATGCCGGACTCGCCGTTGACGATGCCGGTTTTATCCGTGTCGATGATAATCTGCAATCCCTGTCCCATGAAAACATCTTCGCCGCCGGTGACATTGCCGCATTGCTGGACCCGCGACCCAAGTCCGGGGTGTTTGCCGTGCGTCAGGGCCCGATACTGGCAGACAACCTCAGAGCCGCGGCAACGGGAGGGCGCCTGCGCCCTTATAAAGCCCAGAAAAACTTCCTCGGGTTGATCAGCACCGGAAATAAATACGCCATTGCCTCCCATGGCGACTGGTCGTACGAGTCCGCCTGGCTGTGGCGTATCAAGGACTGGATCGATGTGAAGTTCATGCGCAAGTTCAACGAGCTGCCGGAGATGGACGACGAGCAAGGCCCGGAGCTGGCATCGGGTATTGCCGATGCCGCGGCGATTAAAGAGCTCTCAACCCTGGCGATGCGTTGCGGCGGTTGCGGTGCCAAGGTAGGCGCAACCGTGTTAACCCGCGTCATGCAGCGCCTGCCCAATGACCGCCGCGATGATGTCCTGATCGGCCGCGATGCCGCCGATGACTGCGCCATGCTGGCAGTTCCGCAGGGCAAAGTCATGGTGCAGAGTGTCGATTACTTCCGTGCCTTTATCGATGATACCTATACCTTCGGTGCCATCGCAGCCAACCATGCCCTGGGCGATCTGTTTGCCATGGGCGCAGAGCCACAATCGGTGCTGGCCATCGCCACCGTACCCTATGGCCGCGAGCGGGTAGTCGAAGAATCTTTATACGATGTACTCGCAGGCGCACTGAGTATTTTACAGCCTACCGGCGCGGTACTCGCTGGTGGACACTCCAGTGAAGGCGCAGAATTGGCATTTGGCTTAACCGTCAATGGCCTGATCGATCCGAATAAAGTCATGCGCAAGAGCGGCCTGAAGCCCGGCAATGCCCTGATACTCACCAAAGCGGTCGGCACCGGCACCCTGTTTGCCGCAGACATGCGCGGTAAAGCCAAGGGACGCTGGGTGGATGCCGCAATTCAATCGATGCTGGTATCCAGCCAGCAGGCGGCAGAATGTCTGCAACGCTTCCAGGCAACCGCCTGTACCGATCTCACCGGTTTCGGCATCGTCGGCCACCTGATCGAGATGACTAAGGCCTCACAAGTTGATGCCGTACTGCAGCTGGATGCCTTACCGTTACTCGATGGCGCACTGGATACCGTCGCCGCCGGAATTCTCTCCTCACTACAGCCGCAAAACCTGCGCTTGCGCCGCGCCATCAACGACATCGAGTCCGCTGCAACACACCCTGCATTCCCGCTGCTGTTCGATCCACAGACCGCCGGCGGCCTGCTGGCCGGTGTACCCAATGATCAGGTAGAAGCCTGCGTGAAGGAACTGCAATTAATGGGCTATCCCGATACCCGGATTATCGGGCGGATTGAAGAGTTGTCGGATCAAGAGGCGCCGATACGGATTGTTTAACTGATGTGGTGCGTAGTTCGAGTTTTAATTGTTCTTCGCGGGTTAGCGTGAAATAGAAAGGAGCCCGTAGGTTGCGGGTGAGCCTGCGAAGCCCAACACTAACAGATGTGTCTGAAGTATTGCGTTGGGCTTCGTTCCTCACCCGCAACCTACATGAAACAAAAGTCGGTTGTTCGTTGTCAGAAATTTGAAACGAGTTATGAGTAACTTACTGTTACTTAATCACTAAATGGCAGTAATTCGTCACGCTCATTTAAGGAACAAGTTTCTGACACGATAGCCTGAGAACTTCCAGCAACTATGATAGTCTTACAACATCTACCTAAATAAAAAAGAAAATTAGCCGGGGATAAGCATGGGAGTCTCTGTTGCTGCAAAAGTTGAAAACTATATAAAGCATCGCCGCATGGGTGAGGCTATCACGCGTGAGCAGATTCTATGCAGGGTAGAAGGGAGTGAAGACGCATTAGACCAGGCGATAAGCCGTGCAGCAAAAGCTAACCAGATCCAGAGAATAGCACCTGGGTTATACGCCCGCCCGAAGAAAAGTCGTTTCGGACCGTTACCGCCATCTCAGTCAAGTATCCTGAAAGCACTTGAGGCCAAGCATTCTGCCGTTATTGTCCCGGCAGGTGCAAAAGCGGTAAATGAACTAGGCATCTCAACCCAGCTACCAATGAAACAGGTATTCGTTAGCAATAAGCGAATCTCTGAGGTCCAGGTAGGCAATCAGCTGATTACTTTTAAATACAGAAAGGCACTGCCTGAAGGGGTAAGTAAGAAAGTCGCACTGCTGTACTCGGCTCTAAGTTATTTAGGTAAACATGAGGCTAAACAATACTACTCGCAGTTAGAACTGTTCATTGCAACATTCAGCGTAAAGCAGAATAATCAGTTGCAAGAAATTGCGCAGGGAAAACTGAGCTGGATGGCAACTATGATCGGTAGGAGGTGATGATATGGCACAGTTAGCAATTATCGATGCATATCAGGCATTTATGGACACCGTTCAACCGTATGTAAGCATTACCAATGAAGAAGATTACAGTGCCGCTTTGGACTCTTTGGAGCAGGTACTGGAATCTGCCAGCGATACCTTGGATGATTCCCTAAATCCCCTGATCAATATGCTGAGTCATGCAATCGAACAGTACGAAGCTAAGGATACAGAGTTGATGGCATTTGTTGCCGAAGCAGAAGGGCTACCGGCTGATATTGCCCTGGTTCGTACCCTAATGAGCCAGCATCAGTTAACAGGCAGCGACTAGCCTGAAATTGGCGATAAAACAATGGTATCCAAAGTGCTAAATGGCAAGCGGGTATTAACCCGGCAAGCAATAGAAGGCCTGTCAGCCCGGTTCGGACTACGGCCATCGATGTTTTTTGGTGAAAGCCAGTAACTTCCGTGGCTCGAAACTAAGCCCGACAACTACAACTGCGAACTGGCCTTGTATGAAGAAGATGTCTTGGGGGTTGGCTGTTTATTTCAGAGGCTGGATACCCAGGATGAGCAGTGGCAAAAGTTTAAAGCGCCCTATGTTATTAACAAGAGCCCCAACAATCCTAAACAAAAGTTTTTAGAGCGTGTCGCCTCACAGCTCAACAAAGCTGAACCCAAAGCAGCCCCTCTTGCCTCCAACGGGGAGATACGTACTTTTGGCACCTTGGGCGTATTACGCCATAAGTTACGTGATCGTGGCACCCGTTTTAGTTTATGCAGTTTAAACCCGAGCATGATTTACGCTCAAATACGATGATAGGCAATGGAGTGTCTTATATCTTATGAATAATGAAATGCTGATTTACGAAGGGGAGGGCCAGTCGATAGATGTTCGACTGGATGCTCAACAAGAAACCCTGTGGCTTACTCAGAAGCAAATGAGTGAGGTTTTTTCAACCACGCCAGAGAATGTTCTGATGCATTTAAAGAACATTTATTCAGAGGGTGAGTTGGTAGAAAAGGCAACCACTAAGGATTTCTTAGTAGTTCGAACTGAAGGCAAACGACAGGTAAAACGTAAGCTGAAACACTATAACCTCGATGCCATCATCTCAGTAGGTTATCGGGTGAGTTCCAAGCGGGCTGTGCAATTCAGGCAGTGGGCAACACAACGCCTAAAGGAATATTTGGTACAGGGATATACTCTGGATCAACAGCGTCTTGCCCAGCATAAGGAACAATTACCGCAGCTGGAGAAAACCTTAAGCTTGTTTCAACAAAACGTGATTGACCAAGCAAGCCTGCCTGAGGCACAAGGTTTGGTAAAAGTGATTGCCGATTATACAAATACCTTCGTGTTACTGAATCAGTTTGATAGCGAACGGCTGCCGACCGGTAATTTTGATGAGAATAAACGGAAGCATCAATTTAGTTTTGATTGATGGCGAGAAGCTAGCCGAATATATTTATGACTATGACCTGGGTATGCACACCGAGCAAACCATAAAGTTCAAACAGATCGATGCCGATTTCTGGGATAGGATGCAGAATAACAGTCAGGCTGTCGTAGGATAGCGTCAGGAAACCTGATTCGTGCGAATATTATTTCACATAGTAATGGCCGAACAATACAGAAAAGTAACTCAAGGAGCAGGTGATTAAATCGTGGCAGATAACGTTGAAATCAGCGATCAGCAATTAATCTCATTGGCGGGAAAGGGCGCGTTTTCCCGTGGTAAAGATTATTTTCAGCAAGGCCTGGTCAACAGCTGGCAGAAAAAGGGCGATGTTATTACGGCTGATGTCGAGGGTAGCGAACTCTACCGGGTTACTCTGATTCACAATAGCCGGCGCTTTGAAGGAAGTTGCGATTGCCCAGCCTCGGAAGGATTTGATTTTTGTAAGCATTGTGTGGCGGTAGCGATGGTGTACCGGCAGGAATTCAATCAGCAAGTGCAGTTGATGGATGGCAATGCGGAGCAGCGGATACAGGCTTATCTGAACAAGTTCGATAAACAGGGGTTAGCAGAGCAGTTGTTGGCGATTATTGTCAGTGATAATAGCCTGAAGCAGCAGTGGTCGATTAAGGCGGATATCGCGCTCAATAAGATAGATGTTAAAGCGTTAAAGAAGCGCATTACGGCGGCCATTCCCTTCAATCGAAGCCTTTATCGTTATGCCCAGGTACGTAGCTATTTCAGCAAAGTTGAACCTATTGTCGATCTGTTGGAAGGGCAACTGCCGCAGCTGGATAATGAAAAGGCGCTAAACCTGGTGGATTATGCATTGCAACGCTTGAGCCGTGCGTTGGAAACCATTGATGATTCCGGAGGCTTTCGTCTTGAGGTGGAAGAGCAGCTGCAAAGAATGCATTACTCCTTACTGGAAAATCTGGCATGGGATAAACCCAAACTGGTCGAGTATCTGTTAGCGATTGATACTGCCCCCTACAGTGATATGTATTCAGGGGTACCAAACGCCTATACTGAGCTGTTGGGTGACGAAGGTATGACTCTGATATATGAAGATTATCAACGCCAGTGGGATGCCTTGCCGCCATTGCCCGAGGGGGCAGGCTGGGAAGATAAGTCTGCTTATCGGCATCTGCAATATTTGTTGCAGAAGAAAGCAGAGGACAAGGGGGATGGAGCAGCGGTTATAGCACTATTGAAAAAAACGGCAACCGATGAGAGTGATTTTTTGGAACTGTGCAAACTGTGCCTTGAACAAGGCGATGTATTACAAGCCGAAACCTGGTTGGCGCGGGCAAAGCGTCTAGTTAAGAGCGGACAGAAACTCCGCTACAGTAACCTCAGGGTGGAACGCATGGAGATTACCTTGCTCTGCGTTCAGGAAAAATACCAGGAGGCGCTGCAGCTACAGTGGGCCATCTACCAGCAATCATTGAGTATTGATGACTACCAGGCTTTATTAACGTTTGCGGAAAAGAGTTGTAGCGATAAAAATTTTTATGGAAAAGCAGAAAACTATTTACGCTCCAGGCTTACGCAGAAAAATGCGCACAGCTTTTTTTCAAACGATGCTGATGCGTTGGTTGCGCTTTATTTAAACGAAAAACAAAACCAGTCCGCACTGGATGTGGTTAAACAGTATCAAGTGAATGAATCAACGTTGCTTAGGGTAGCCAAAATGTTTAGCGCGCAACCCTCAATTGCAATGCCAATTTATTTCCAACTGGCTGATAGCCATGTACTTAAAGGGAATAATGATGCTTATCATCAAGCTGTCTCCTTGCTGTCAGAGGCAGCGTTACTGATAGTCAATGCAGAGCATAAGCAACTTTTTGAAGACACCCTCGAGGGCTTTCGAACCCGGCATAAAGCCAAACGTAATTTCATTAAATATTTGAAAGAAGCTTTTCATGAGAAAGGGTGACTTACCGGCTAACGCATGATTGTTTTTTGGAATAATTAATACGGGTCATCACCCCAGGCTGACCCTTTATTGTCCCTGTCTGCCATGAACAGATAGAGGTTCTGTACGTCGATGAACACCTGTTGCTGATCAATAAGCCGGGCGGATTGCTGACCCTGCCTAAGCATGCGCTGAACAAGGATTCGGTGCGCTGCCGCTTGGTCAAGGATTACCCGACAGCGACTATGCTTCATCGGCTGGGTTTTGGCACCTCGGGCATTATGGTAGTCGCGCTGAACAAGCAGATTAACGGCCAGCTTACCAAGCAGTTCCAAGCACGCAATTTGGAGAAAACCTACACTGCTATTTGGCATGGTCATCTACCTAAGGATGAGGTTCATATTGATTTCCCTATCGCCAAGGGTGATTTATCATTACAGAAGTTCTGCCATGAAACGGGCAAATGAGCCTGTTCATAGAGTGGCATAACAGGACTCATGGTTAATTCAGCTGCTGCCCAATGCTTCCTCTATCGCCTTATCAGCAAATTGACCGGCCTTTCTGAGGATCATTTTGGCCAGTTTTATGGTAACCATCATCTCATCCTGGGAGATGTCGATTGCCCTTGCTGCCCCTATAGCTTGCATTATCGTTGGCGTACAGTTGCTGGCCACCGCGGCCCCCAGTTTGACCAGCGCGCTGATGCGGTTTATTGCCGTGTTGGTGATGTCAGCCTCGGGTCTGGAAATATCCAATAATGCGTAGGCCTTGCGTTGCATCATTTCATCGGCATGGCTTATGCTGTCCGTTGCATCAATGACCGCCATTTTAACTTCGTCCAAGCTCGCACCGACCTCAAAGACCCTTTTGAAATGATAGTCACAACAGCGCTGGCATCCGGCAGAGACTGCTGTTCCGACAGCAATGAGCTCTTTATCCTTTTGTGTCAATATTTCGGTAGTCATAACAAATTCCTTACCTAATATGTTGCAAGCTCTTACAGCCCTTTGCAAAGATTTACCTTATAGCAGTATAAAACCAAAACTGCCGGCTTTACTGTGACCTCAGTATCCAACGGTTGTTAAATGTGATGTACTGACAACTATCCTGACACAGGGGCTTTATGGCCCGCACAGAAATCAGGATTAGATGCGGGGAAGTCCAGTCATATGCATGCCATGATCACATCCAAATATAAAATGACAAATTGGGATGATGTCGTGGAATGTGCAAGTCAGGGCCAAAAACACAACCATGAACATGAGCAATAAAATAATAGGGCGGTGGTGCTTCTCAATTGATTGATTAAGAGTGTTCATAACCTTATATCCTTCATTTGAAGTGAAATAATGTATCTCTTCCTATTCATATCCAAAGCAGTAATAAACTGAGCCTGTGCTGCGCCAAACTTCGCCCTGCGCAGTGTCATGCATAGCTTTGCAGGTGCGCAGCTATGCGACTCCTGTCAGCACATTCTTCAGTTGTATAACCGATGGCCTTATGGTATTTGGCGCTGCCGTAAGTTGCTGTTCCTGACGCACAACTTGAATCTGCCTGGGTGGAGCCGCAGGCGATATCCGGGTTCCACTCGGTTGAACCAGGTAACGGGCTGGTGTCATTCACAAGTCTTTTGCAACAAGATAGCCACACTTCTGCAAACATTGTTTTATCTGTTCCGGGTCCAGTTGACCTCTTTGAGCACAACAATCCTTCATCCTCTTGATGTCTTCATCCGTGAATTCTGTTTTGCCACACTGCTCCATAAATTCCTTGATGTGCTCATAGTCTGGTTTTCCACTGGCATCACAGCATTGCTTTATCATATTTTTTTTCATTGGTGGCTTCCTTCTGTGATGGTTAATAAATTACAGCGTATGCATCTGTTCGAAGATCTGCGAGATCGGGCAATAACCGCCTAAGGTAACCACTAACCCCATGACGGGTATAAATGCAGCAATTATGAAGATCCAAATCGCTAATATACGGCCAAACTTTTGTTGCTGACCCTCGGATTTAGAGGCTAAAAACAAAACTACATAACCGATAACCAACCAAAACGTAGCAGGCACTAAACTAAAAAAGAAACACATTCTTGCCTCCTTGGCTTAAGTTTCATGCATTTGCGAAACTGCCCGGCGAACACCGCTGCCAGGTTTATGGCTCCCTGATTTGTGATGCCATCTTTGCCTTTAGTATAGGCTACAGCTTTTCGTCGATATTTCGTGCGACAGTTTGCCGCTCCTGACTGGCACATCATCTATGGCGAAGAGATCTTGATATCTGTGGTACCTAAAATAGATGTAAGAAGAAAACAGGTACGGATGTAAAAAGAAAACAAGTACGGCGGTAATGAGTTAGTTCGTGGACGTGTTTATGGAATATTTTATGTCATAGAACAATATTTTAGACACTCGATGCAGCGACTCGTAGTGGCGATTTTTATCCGCTGTCATTTGGGTAATGACATTACCATCGTGCTGGACAGTTAATACAATGACCTCATCGCAACGGCCCAATCAACTGTTTCACCAACGACAAATAGGTGATTACCGCATTTCAGGAACTATACTTTTTGATATATCTTTCCACTCCTGCCAAGTGGTGTCGTTATTCATTTTAAAAAAGATAATGACTATGCCCATACGACTAATCATAAATAAAATCTATCATCACATCGGTATATTAAGATGAGCGATATAGCCAGCAAAGATTTCGGAACCTGGGGCATTAATCATCGCTGGTGGCTCATTCTCTTTAGCTTGGTGATTCTTCTTGCTGCCACAAGCGGTGCTCAGTACCTGACCATCAATAATGACACCCGGGTTTTCTTCAGTGAGGAAAACCCGCAATTCAAGGCGCTGGAGGCACTGGAAAACACTTACACTAAAGACCAGAACGTTATCTTTGTTATTGCACCAAAAGATGGCAATGTCTTTACTCGTGAGACCTTGACGGCTATTGAGGAACTTACCGAGCGAGCATGGCAAATACCCTATTCGAGCCGGGTCGATTCCATTACCAACTTCCAGCATGCGTATGCCATTGAAGATGACCTCATTGTTGCAAATCTGGCTGAGAATTCTACAGAACTGACGGCTGAAGATTTAACCCGCATCAGGGATATTGCACTTTCCGAACCGATGCTTTTGAATCGTTTGATCTCACCTTCGGGTCATGTCACCGGCGTCTTCATTAACTGCCTTTATCCCGGAGAGTCTCTGGACGAGGTGCCACAGATCACCGCGTTTTCACGGGATCTTGCGGATGAGTTCCGCAGCAAATATACCGATGTCGATGTCTACCTGTTCGGCAGTGTCATCATGGACAATGCCTTTGGTGAGATCGCGCTGGATGACATGATGAATCTGATTCCGTTCATGTACCTGACACTGATCGTGATTATCGGTTTCTGTCTGCGCTCAATCGTGGCGATGTTCACAACCTTTCTGATTATCCTGATATCGATGATGACCGGTATGGGTCTTGCCGGCTGGTTTGGTATCAGTCTTACGCCTGCATCGATTGCTGCGCCAACGATTATTATGACACTTGCCGTGGCGGACAGTGTGCATATCCAGGCATCGGTCTATCGGTATATGCTGGAAGGAAAATCAAAGCATGATGCCATTGTTGAATCATTCAGGGTCAATCTCCAACCGGTGTTCCTGACCAGTATCACCACCGCTATTGGCTTTCTGTCGATGAACTTCTCCGATGCCCCGCCTTTTCGTGATTTAGGTAACATCGTAGCGGTGGGGGTTATGGCGGCATTCATCTACTCTATTTTATTTCTCCCTGCGCTGCTGAGTTTCCTGCCTCTGAGAATAAAAAAGAGCAACGGTTCTGAGTTACCCCCGTGCTGCAATTGGCTGGCCTGTTTCGTTATCAAAAGACGTGATGCGGTATTCTGGAGTTCGTTGTTTTGCTTCATTTTGTTAAGCGCAGGAATAGCACGTATTGAACTTAATGACGCTTTCCTCTACTACCTGGGTGAGCGATATGAGGTGCGCCAGGCTGGCGACTTCTATCAGCAGAACTTGAGCGGTATGGATATTATCGAGTACTCCCTTCAGGCGGAGGAGTCGGGGGGGATCAATAGTCCTGAATATCTGGCGACCGTGGAAGCGTTTGCCAACTGGTATCGGCAACAGCCAAAGGTGGTGCAGGTTGGCATCATTACCGATACGGTGAAACGCCTGAACAAGAACATGCATGCAGATGATGAAGCGTATTATCGTGTTCCTGAATCGCGGGAGCTTGCGGCTCAGTATCTGTTGCTTTATGAACTGTCTTTACCCTTTGGCCTGGATCTCAATAACCAGATCAATGTAGATAAGTCGGCAACCCGCATGTCGGTTATCATCAGGGACACATCCACGCGGGAGATTCGTGAATTGGAGGAGCAGGCGCGGCAGTGGCTGAAGCAAAATGCACCGCCAAGTATGTTCACTTATGGCTCAGGACTGTCGGTGATCTGGGCGCATCTGTCGGAGCGTAATATTAATACTATGCTGGGTGCCTCTTTTGGTGCACTGATACTGATCTCCCTTATCCTTATCCTTGCCTTGAAGAGCGTTCGACTTGGATTGATCAGCCTGCTGCCGAATCTGGCGCCAGCATTTATGGCGTTTGGAATCTGGGGCATGGTGATGGGGCAGGTGGGACTTGGTCTATCGGTTGTTGTGGCGATGACATTGGGTATTGTGGTGGATGATACGGTGCATTTCATCAGCAAGTATCTGCGTGCTCGCCGTGAACACGGCATGGGACCCGAAGAGGGAATACAGTATGCGTTTCATACCGTTGGCACGGCGATGTGGGTAACGACGGCGGCACTTGTGGCAGGCTTTATGGTGCTCACGCTTTCCGGTTTCAGAATGAATTCCGATATGGGCCTGCTCTCAGCCGTGACCATTCTCTTAGCGCTGGTCCTGGACTTTCTGTTTTTGCCGGCCCTGCTTATGAAGATTAGTAAACATCGCAAACCCGGAGTGCAACCATGCAAATCATGCTGATGGTTGCATTACTTTCAATACTCATGATGCCGATGGCTGTATCTGCCGGGATGGAGGAAGAAAAAGGTTTAGAGATCGCCCGTGAAGCCGATCGGCGCGATAATGGCTGGAATGATTCCGAATCGACATTGACAATGATTTTGCGAAACCGGCATGGCGATGAGAGCAGAAGGGAAGTTCGAGGCAAGTCACTCGAAGTGCCCGGTGATGGTGATAAAACGCTCACGATCTTCGATACGCCCAAGGATGTAAAGGGCACTGCTTTTCTTAATTTTACTCATAAAGTAAAGGATGATGATCAGTGGCTATTTTTGCCTGCCCTGAAGCGGGTAAAACGCATCGCCTCGCGTAACAAGTCGGGCTCATTTATGGGCAGTGAATTTGCCTATGAGGACATCGCAAGCCAGGAGGTCGAGAAATACACCTATAAATGGCTTCGTGATGAGGTGTATGAAGGGCAGGAGTGCTTTGTTGTCGAATCCTATCCGGTTGATATAAAGAATTCGGGTTACACACGTCTTGTTAGCTGGATCGGCAAAGACCAATATCGTCGATGGAAAGTCGAATTATATGATCGTAAAAAGTCGCACCTCAAGACCCTGACTTTCAAGGACTACAGGCAATACCTGGACAAGTACTGGCGGCCCGACGAAATGAACATGGTCAACCATCAGAACGGTAAAAGCACACAGCTCATCTGGAGCGCGTACAATTTCCACACTGGCCTTACAGAGAGTGACTTCACCAGGAACAGCCTGAAAAGAGCAAGATGAAGCGAAGGAATCAAAAAGTCATTCTCTGACCATACAAAGGGAGAGTAGGTTCAAGGATGATAAACAACTTACAGCGTACTATTGCTCCAGTAGACAACATACTGGAAAATGAAACTTTGTCTAAGTTGAGCACCTTCCATGCAACCCCAGGCTGATCCCTTTATCGTACCTATCTGTCACGAGCAGATAGAGATTCTGTACGCGGATGAACACCTGTTACTGATCAATAAGCCGGGAGGATTGCTGACCCTGTCGGGTAAGCATCCGCTGAATAAGGATTCGGTGCACTTCCGTCTGGTTCAGGATTACCCGACTGCAACTATGCTGCATCGACTGGATTTTGGTACCTCGGGCATTATGGTGGTCGCGTTGAACAAGCAGATTAACGGCCAGCTTACCAAACAGTTTCAGGAGCGCAGTGTGGAGAAAACCTACACTGCCATTTTGCATGGCCACCTGGCTGTTGATGAGGGCCGTATCGATTTCCCGATCGCCAAGGGGGATTTCCCGTTACAGAAGATCTGCCATGAAACCGGCAAGCCGGCGCTGACTCACTATCAGGTAATTGAATGCTTGCCGCAAACAGAGTCATCCAGGCCGGTTACGGCAAAATCAACAACACGGGTGCTTTTCAAACCACTTTCAGGGCGTACCCATCAGTTACGTATTCACAGCCGCGAAATAGGGCATCCGATCCTGGGCTGTGATCTGTATGCTTCGGATGAAGCGTTTTTTATGGCCCAGCGGTTAATGCTGCATGCTACCAGCATAGCGTTTGACCACCCGGTTACCGGCGAGCGGATCAATGGGCTTAGTCCATGTCCATTTTAGGTCCATGCCCGTTTAGTCAGCCGGAAAACCCAAGGGTCATGAAGCGGTGGTGAAGAGATTCATCGGCCCTTCTTTGTATTGAGCCGTTGGTAAATACAGGAATACCCACTCAAAGCAGACACTCGGAACTCAAAGCTTTTTAAGGCGCTGCAAACCTAAATTGCCGAATATGTTTATTAAACTCTGCAATGCCCTGATCAGGCAATAAATGAGCCTGATGTGATTCAAGCTGCTGACGTGCTTCACCGTAATCAATCCAATCAATTGATGCGGTATAGTGCTGAAGCTGATAGAAAACCTTCACCAGTGTTTTGAAACGACTTTCTCTGGATACTTGTCGAAGGCCATTTAGATAGCTTTCACGATGCACGGTCGGTACGATCAATTTGTATTGTTCTGTTGAATGAAGCTCAGCATTCATCATGATACGCGAGATTCTGCCATTGCCATCGTCAAACGGGTGACACTCAGCGATCATAAATTGCATAAAAATGGCACGCGCCATACCTTCGGGAAGATTCTGATATACCGAGAATCCGCGTGTGAGAGTCCCAACCACATCCTTAGGTTCAACAAACAGGGTTCCACCTGCCTGGTTCCTAGTGGTTTTAAATTCCCCAGGACGCTTATCTACACGTTCGGACATGACATCTGCATGACGCTCCTGAAGCGACTGGATGAGTTCATCCGCAGAATCAGGCGTAATTGACATCTCCTGATAGTCGCTAACTTGATTGAATACAGAAAGCACATCATGACTATCGGCATGTCGGTTATTAATCACATCATGTGAAAACACAATCCGTTCAGCTTCATCAATCTCAAACTCAGTACCTTCTATGTAGTTTGAAAAGTAGCTTTCAAAGAAGGATAGATTGCGCCATGACGCTTGATTGTATGTATAGGACACTCGCTTTAAGTCGCATTTATTCAGGTAGTCAGCCAGTGCTTGAAACAATCTAATCCTATCCTGATCAAATGGTTCGTGTTTGGCGGTGGCGATTGCTATGGGTGTAATTAAAGCACCTTCAACAGGATGAGAAGCCAGCAGTGCTGCGATCATCCGAGTGAGTTGAGGCAATACTTCTTGTAAACCGCATTCGGTTGAATGCGCCTTAGCCTCATCCCTAATCGAATTCAGAGCCTGTTCGCCATTCTTGTTTGCTAGAATCTTACACAAACGCCCTTCAACCCATTCAGCACCCAGTGACTTTACCACGCTGGCCGATTTTCGGCTTGGCATCAGATTTTCAAGTAACTGCCTTGTCTGATTACTACTCTCAATCTGCTTGAACAAACGTGTTGTCATAAAGTGTGTATTACCAGGCAGCACTTGGATAGTAAGGGCTGAAGTCACGGCAATCTTGAAGCGCTTTTTTACATCAGCCACAACAAATACATGACCATCGACAGGCGTAAGTTCAAAGGCTGTTCGATAGGCTGCGATAGCATCAGGTTGCAGATACTCAACAATATCTGCCCAACGAAGATTGAGCAGGGACGTGATCTCGTCTAGCGGAGCGTCGGTATAGATACCTTGTCTTATACGGTTCAACTCACCTTTCTGGGTGCGTTTTGCCAGGGACTTTGCTGTTGCTGTATCTGTGGTGAAATAGAGATCAGGCATTATGGTGCGACTCCTGATGTGAATTTAAATAGTCTAGGCTCTACGGTAGGTGAAATTCAGTGGCTTAACAAGCTATCCATGCGAATTTCATTGGAATAGTGCGAAAAATTAGCGAATTTCAATGAACTAATAAGCTATTTTCGAATATCAGTGGATTAAATTTTATCTAAGGGGTCGTTCTCTTCTGCAGCAGGCTAAGTCTATTTTAGTTTTGGGCAGAAGTTTATCTTTGAACTCCTCTGAATAGTATCTTCGCGCTATAATCATCCGTTACTTCATTACTTAATTACTCTCTTTAATACTCTCTTTAATACTCTCAATAAGACAAAGAGCAACTCCATGATTAAGAACAGATTATTGACCGGTGCAATCTCGCTACTGACATACTCTCTCCTGACAATATCGGCCGCGGCACAGGCTGAAGAGATAGGCAGCGTTGACACCACGTTTAAACTGATCGGTGCCAACCACAAGATCGTCATCGAAGCGTTTGATGATCCCAAAGTCAGCGGCGTTACCTGCCACCTGAGTCGGGCTAAAACCGGCGGTATAACCGGTAGCTTAGGCCTCGCTGAAGACACGGCGGATGCCTCGATTGCCTGTCGCCAGGTGGGGCCTATCCAGATCGATAGCGAGTTGGAAGATGGGGAGCAGGTATTCAAGGAGAAGACCTCTATCCTGTTTAAATCGATGCAGGTGGTGCGTTTTCATGACAAGAAGCGGGATGTACTTATCTATCTGGTGTATTCAGACAAGCTGGTTGACGGCTCTCCCAAAAACAGTATTTCAAGCGTTCCGATCAGACCCTGGTAAGGGGACCTTTTAACCAGTCCTATAACAAACAATGCTCACACAGCCTTTTGGCGGTGCCCAGCCCTTCAAAAAAAGTCCTGCCCTACGCATATGAAAGGCAGAGTGGGAGCTCGTGAAGAATGAGTCGGTATTGTAGGGCGCCACCTGGGGCGCCTTACCTATGGTGCAAAGCCTTTTGGCGGTGCCCAGCCCTTCAAAAAAAGTCCCGCCCTACGCATATGAAAGGTAGGGTGGGTGCTAGTGAAGAATGAGTCGGTATTGTAGGGCGCCACCTGGGGCGCCTTACCTATGGTGCACAGCCCTTTGGCGGTCCGGGTCCCGCCCTACGCATACGAAAGGCAGGGTGGGTGCTCGTGAAGAATATGTCGGTATTGTAGGGCGTCACCTGGGGCGCCTACTTCACCTATGGTACATAAACTTTTGGCTGGCCGGGTCCAGCCCTACTCATATGAAAGGCAGGGTGGTGCTCGTGAAGAATGAGTCGGTATTGTAGGGCGCCACCTGGGGCGCCTACCTTACCTATGGTGCACAGCCTTTTGGCGGTGCCCAGCCCTTCAAAAAAAGTCCCGCCCTACGCATATGAAAGGCAGGGTGGGTGCTAGTGAAGAATGAGTCGGTACAAGGGCGTCACCTGGGGCGCCTTATCTATGGTACACAGCCTTTTGACGGTGCCCAGCCCTACTCATATGAAAGGCAGGGTGGGTGCTCGTGAAGAATGAGTCGGTATTGTAGGGCGCCACCTGGTGCGCCTACTTCACATATGGTGCATAGACTTTTGGCTGGCTGGGTCCAGCCCTACGCATATGAAAGGCAGGGTGGGTGCTGACGAAGAACCACAAAAAAGCCCGTCTGATTGATTCAGACGGGCTTGTGATGCAGTAATTAACTTTTGTCAGTCATTACTTGGCTGCAGTAAGGACTATCGATTTAATAGTTTAACTTGCGACTCTTGCCCCAGAATACCCGGTATGAATAGGCGGTATACGCCAGGATTACCGGGAGTACCACCGCCGCACCGACAAAGATGAACATCAGCGAGCCTCTGTCACTGGCAGCTTCCCAGATGGTTATTTTCTGCCAGACGATATACGGGTAGAAATTATAGGCCAGGCCACAGAAGCAGAGAATAAAGATGATGGTTGCGGCGGCAAAGGGCATCCAGCAACCAAAATCATCACTCACGGGGACGCGGCTGAGGTAGAAATGTATCATCACAAACAGGAATGCAAAGAGTATCCCCATCGGAATCAAGACGAAGATCTGCGGGAAACCTATCCACTTGTTAAACATTATATCGCTGATCAACAAGTTGCTGATACAAACCGCAATAACCCCAACGGCCATCAATAGATTACAAGCCTTGGCCCATCTTGCCGCGCGTATTTGTAGCTCGCCTTCGGTCTTCATAACCAGCCAGGCTGCGCCGATAAAGCAATAACCGGCTGTCACGCAGATGCTGGCTAATATTGAAAAGCTATAGCTTGTCAGGGTATCTTCAAACCCGGTGACATAACGACCCAGCATATATCCCTGGGTTAGGGTGGCGAGCAGTGAGCCTGCTTTAAACGCAAGATCCCATTTGCGCTTGAAACGCACTGGGGCCTTGGTTCTAAAATCGAATGCCACGCCTCGAAGTATCAACCCTGCCAGCATCAGCGACGTCGGCAGGTATAACCCTTGCAAAATATAGGAGTGAGCACTGGGGAATGCAATAAGCAGCAGACCTATTGCCATCACCAGCCAGGTCTCGTTGGCATCCCAGAAGGGGCCGATAGAGTAGATCATGGTATCGCGTTGATCTTGATTATCCCTGGGTAACAATACGCCTACGCCTAAGTCGTAACCGTCTAAAATGGCATAGATTAAAAACGCCAGACCCATCAGTGAAACAAAGGCGACAGGCAGCCAATCATTTTCTGGAATTATCATGGATTAGTGCTCCGCAGTTCTGAGCTTGGCTCTTCGATTAGTTTATCGTTTTGCATGTCCGCTAAACTTGGATTTTTAGCTTCCAGCTTGATTGCCCGATGCGCCATGACAAACAACGTGCCGATATAGGCGGTCAGCAGGAAGGCATAGAGTGATAAGTAGATAGCCAGGGAGATAGCTATCGATTCAGGGGGGATCTGGGTGACCGCATCTTCGGTCCTTAGAATACCGGTAACGAGGTAAGGCTGGCGGCCGATCTCGGTGACATACCAACCGGAGAGGGTGGCTATCCAGCCGGAAAAGGTCATCACGATGGTGCCTTTAAGCAACCAGTTGGGATACTGCTTTTTATAGACAAAAAAGTAGCCACCCAGCCAGGAGGCAATCAGCATCAGTACCCCGACGCCAATCATGATTCTGAAACTGAAAAACACCGGGGCCACAGGAGGATGCTCTCCTTCGAACTCATTCAATCCTTTGATTTCGCCGTCCATTTCATGGGTTAGAATCAGGCTGGCGAGATTCGGAATCGCAATTTCCAGGTGATTGGTCTTTGCCTCGGCATCGGGTAGAGCAAACAATAATAGCGGCACTGATGACTGGGTTTCCCAGACACCTTCCATCGCAGCGATTTTTGCCGGCTGGTGCTTCAGGGTATTTAATCCGTGCAGATCACCCATAAACATTTGCAGTGGGATCAGAACTGCCGCAACTACAATCGCAAAATTGAGTGCCAGCTTAGCCGATTTTTTATTGTCCCCCTTGTAGATTCGATAGGCAGAGATACCCGCGACGAAAAATGCTGCGGTGAGCCCTGAGGCAAGTAGCATGTGTACCAGGCGATAGGGCAGTGAGGGATTGAATATCACTTGCCACCAGTCGGTGACATAGGCGACGCCATCGCGCATTTCAAAGCCCGTAGGGGTTTGCATCCAGGAGTCCAGGGCCAGAATCCAAAAGGCTGATGTGCTTGTGCCAATGGTCACTAGCAGGGTGGCCAGTGTATGTGCTCGATTCGATACTCTGTCCATGCCAAACAGCATAATGGATAAAAAGGAAGCTTCGAGGAAGAACGCGGTCAGTACTTCATAGCCCAGTAATGGCCCGGCAATATTACCCACGGTTTCCATATAGCCTGGCCAGTTAGTGCCAAACTGGAACGACATGGTGATGCCTGTGACAACGCCGATGGCGAAAGTCAGGGCAAAGATGCGCACCCAGAAACGATAGACCCGTAACCAGTTATCATCGCCGGTTTGGCTATAGCGGACTTTGAAAAACAGTAACATCCAGCACAGTGCGATATTGATGGTGGGAAACAGAATATGAAAACTTATATTTGCGGCAAACTGAATGCGTGACAGCATAAAGCTGGTGGCATTAGCGTCGGCTAGTTCTAACATGAGGAAAACCTCTTCGATTATTTTTTAAGAATTCTGTCTTTGGCATCGAGGATTTTGCTTAAACCTGAGCCTAAAGTGAGCAAAGTGGATAGCTTTGATGAGGACATGTTTTGCAGTTCCGTGGACCAGACTGTGATCATTTCCATCAGGTCGTGCATCTCTTTGATACGCTGCTGGGCGTATTTGTCATCATCATTGGCAGGACTCTGGAGCAGGGCATCGCGTAATGAGGTTAAAGTCGGGTCCAGTTCGCGCTTTCTACGTTCCACCAGTAAAGTCTTGGCGATTTCCCACACATCCTCCGGTGCCGTGAAGTACTCTTTTCTGTCCCCGGGAATATGCTGCAATTTGATTAGGTTCCAGGACTTCAATTCTTTCAGTCCCATGCTGACATTAGAGCGGGAGATCTGCAGCGCTTCGCTGATCTGGTCGGCGTTAAGGGGCTGCTCGGTGAGTACAATGACAGCATACATTTGACCAAGGGTACGATTAAGACCCCAGCGGGAGCCCATTTCACCAAAGTGCAGAACGAGGGATTGAGTCAGTGCGGTAAGTTTCATTTTGATGTTTTCTGAATTTACAGTAATTTCTGAAAATTATAGAACTAACTTGATCTATGTCAAGAAAAGATAAATTAAGCAGGGAAAGCTATTGGCTTGAGTAGATTCGGATCAGGATGCTTTAGGTTGTAACAGCCTGTATAAAAAGTGCAAAAATTTAATTAATTCTGTTTGTAACAATTAACATATAAGCCTTTGTTTTTGCTATTCTTGTTGTAAGTAAAATTTAAACCTACTGAGTGCAATAACAATGTTAGAGCTGCCACCAGCCATGCCACTGTTTGATGCCATCGATCACCTTGAAGATGGTAATGCGGTGGTTAACCAATACCTCGCCAACGTGACGATGACGCAGGTGGATGATGCCGCGTTGATCTACGAATACGCTGTCGACTGGCTGCTTGAGCAGCGCTTTAGCGAGAACAATTACAAGACTTACCGTAGCGAGTTGACGACTTTCCTGCACTGGGCGTTTGATGCAGAAGGCGTATCTGTTGCCGATATTACGCGGCGCGTATTAGTGCGCTATATCGATTACTGCAGCAAGCCACCTGCGGCGTTGATCGCCTACCGCAATGTCGCTCAGTTTGTGCTAAACAAGGATCTTGGTGAACGCCAGCCTAACTCGCTGTGGCGGCCATTTCTGGGCAAGAAACGCGATGGTATTGAACAACCTTACAAGATTACCGACAAGGCGCTGAAAACCAAGCTGGCGATCCTGTCTTCATTCTTTGCCTATCTGATCAACGAAGAGTACACCGAGCGTAATCCGGCGATGGTGCTGATGAAAAACGGCCGATTCAAGTCCGCTGCGCAAAGCCAGGTGATGCATGAGGACGATGAAGAAATCCGCTCGTTCAGCGAGCTGCAGTGGTCCTACGTGATCGCAACCGCCGAAAAGCTGGCCAGTCACGATCCAGATGAGCACGAACGCACGCTGTTCCTGATCAGCTTGATGTACGGCTGCTATCTGCGTATCTCGGAAGCCGCTGCCCGGCCGGGCTTTTCGCCGGTGATGGGACAGTTTCGCCGCGATTCTAAGACCGGCGTGTGGGGCTTTCATATTCCGCGCAGCAAGGGCGGTAAGAAACGTACCGTCGCAGTGTCGAACCAGCTGCTTAAAGCGCTGAAGCGTTACCGGCGTTATCTGAGCTTAAGCCAGCTGCCGATCCCCAATGAAGACGCGCCTTTGTTTGTACGCCACAGAGCTGCCGGGCGGGGACGTGATGCGGGTCTGCTGAATGCCAATCTGGGCATACGCCAGCTGCGAGAAGAGATTAACGCAGTGTTCAGCAAGGCGGCTGATGCGGCGCATAAAGATGGCCTGGAGCAGGATGCCCTGGAAATGCGCCAGATGACTCCCCACAGCATTCGCCATACCGGCATCTCACACGACATCAACCTGAATAATCGACCGCTATCCCATGTGCAGGCCGATGCCGGCCACGACAGTATCGACACGACGTCCCAGTATCTGCATACCACGCGGGTGGAGCGACACGAATCGGCAGCCGGTAAACCGCTGGACCATCTGGCGGATGCTTATTAGGCTTCTCTAACGAACAAGGAGCAACGAACAACGAACGGGCGCTGTGCAAGCCGCTAACCGATGTATCAAATCTCCTCATGAAGGGCTGCAGCGATTTCACTACTCAGCGTTGCTTCCAGCACCTAGAATGTTTGCTTAATTAGCGACTTGCACGAAGAACAACTATGGACACTACCCGTAAAGCCAACGATCCAACCCTGGTCTGCACCTGCAATGATCTGTATGTCGCTGATATTGAGGATTGCATCGCCTACGGTGAAGAAGAGTACCGTGAGATATTTGCAGTGCATGGCCTGCAGCCACGCTGTGGTGAATGTGTCGACCATGTGAATCAGCTGGTAGAAGAGAATAGATAGTAAGAAATACAAGTAGGCATAGCCCTTGTAAATAACCGACCCAGCTGCCCAAAACGAATACAACTGCGGCTCCCCCTGTCCAAAGAAATTATCACCTTTCTCGTATATGCTAAAACGATACCGTATTTACCAAGGCAGGCGGGCTCTCAGATGAACGGTAAATTACAACCCTTCAACCCGGCCGATCACGAGCTGGCCGGTGAAGTTGAAACTTCCTCTTCAGAACAAAATCACCAGGTTATCGATTTGGCCCGCTCAGCCCAGCCTGCATGGCAGCGACTTGATTTCAGACAGCGGGCAGAAAAAATGCAACAGGCGGCCGATGCCTTGCTTGAGAAAAGTGAACAGCTGGGCACGCAGCAACACCGGGAAATGGGCAAGCCGTTATCGAGTGCGATTGGTGAGGTTCGCTTTTGTGCCCGAGGTATCAGTAAAAAAACAGCCGAAGTTGAGCAGGTCCTTAAGCCGGAATTTTTGGATGACGGACAAACCGTTACAGAAATCAGCTATGAACCCTACGGCGTGTGTGCGGCCATCACCCCCTGGAACTATCCGATTCTCAGGCAGATCCAACCCCAAGGCGATATTAAGTATTGTAGGGCGCCACCTGG
>JBALVQ010000060.1:0-34664 GCA_036960915.1 Amphritea sp. | reverse complement strand
AGTGGCTAGTGGCTAGTGGCTAGTGGCTAGTGGCTAGTGGCTAGTGGCTAGACAAGATTATCTGCACGACTCATTTTAACTGACAACGAAAAACGGCTTCCAAAGCGCGTTATTTCTCCTGCCATTTCTTACGCAGTTAAGTACGATTTTTATCGCACCGTCCTCCCTTAGAAGGCTCTTTGGCTTTTTCTCGCCACTCGCAAGTCGCGTAGCGACGTCTAGCAAGCTGAGCCTGCGAGGCGGTCTCGCTACTTCCCACTTCTGGAAGGCTCTTTCGCTTTTTCTCGCTCCTAGCAAGCAGCGCTGTTTGCTGCGTTCTAGCAACTCGCCACTAACATCCCACTACTAATTCACCGGTAACGCATCATCCAGGTAATAGCGGGCCTTCATCTGCTGCAGCTGCTTCAGGGTTGTACCATCGTCAAGCCTGAACACCAGCTCAAAACGCTGCCCGGGCTGCAGCTGATTACGATAGTGCACAATATAGCGATGGGTTTTCCCTTTTGAGTCCTGGGCCAGAAGACCCATGACAACACCTTTAAGTGGAATATTGCCACGGTAATACCAACGCGTCTGCCAGCTTGTAGCACCAATCAGAGTCTGCTTTTCCAGCTTCATAGTCTGTTCAACGGCACGCACAAAGCCCGCCTGCTGTGCCTGCCGGGATTCTTCCTGCTTGGCTCCCTGATGCTCCACATAGGCGCCAAATGCAGTGGATAAGACCGCCGCAACGCCACCACCCTGACCGGCAGTTGCCGCATGCTGATTTTCGCGTTTTTGCCACAGGGCATTATTATTCAGCAACGCAGCCGCATTGGGATTGACCTTGCCAGGCGTATAGTAACCTTTCACAAGACCGGCAAGTTTACGTGTTTCGGCGGCACGCTCAGCGTTCACCGGGTGGTCATGGGCAAACAGGCTGCGGGCATTACCTTCTTTCTCATATTGGCGTGCCCATATCCGGCTCGCCGCGTAGGGATCAAAGCCCGCCAGCGCGCTATATAAAATAGCAATTTTATCGGCTTCGCGTTCCCGCTCATGAGTAAAGGCCGCCTGATAGCCTTTGCGGCGCACCGCATTGGATGACGTCAGGGTACTCAGCTGCTGATGCGTCTGGCGTTCCGCCGCATGGTTAGCAACTGTATGCGCTACCTCATGGCCAATAACCGCCGCCACCTCAGCATCGTTGAGTTGCTTCATCAATTGCCGATGCACCACGATATAAGTGCCGCCGGTGGTAAAGGCGTTAAAAGAATCCCGGTCGATCAGAATTGGCTGCCAGCGCTCCCGATTAAGATGGCTAATCCGATGTACACGATCAAAGATAGTTACCAGACGGCGATATTGAGCGCGATCCAGTTCACTGTTGTGTTTTCGGCCCTGTTGCTTCTCCTTAACCAGCATCTGCTCTATGTATTGGTTGCCCTGGGTAATCTGCGCCCTGCGATCGGCCATACTCAAAGTACGCTGACCGGTCACCCGGTCTGTTTCCGATACCGATTCGGCAACGTTATATAAGCCCTTATCAATACTTTGTAAGGCCTGACAACCACTTAGCGTAAAAGCTGCCATTAAAATCATGAGAGCACGCATCAGTAATTTATTACCTGCCATGAAAATCACCCGTTCTTGCATTAACCATTATTCCTGTATGGAATTAAAATAAACTTTCTTATACTTATAAGAAATTAACACATTCTATTATTGTATTTGTGAATGCCATGTATTTCAGCTAATATCGCGCACTTGCGGATATTGCTATTATTCATTCAAGCAGAGCAACTGTGAATAAATGATGAACATTGCAGTTTACCCGGGAACATTTGATCCCATTACCAACGGCCACGCCGACCTTATTGAACGTGCAGCACGGCTCTTTGATCACGTTGTGGTGGCTATTGCCGCCAGTCCCAAGAAGGCGCCATTACTGCCTCTGGATGAGCGTGTAGAGCTGGTAAAAACTGTTGTCGCTCATCTGGATAATGTTGAAATAGTCGGCTTCGACTGCCTGCTTGCAGCACTGGTTGAGGAGCATGATGCCAATATCATCCTGCGAGGCCTTCGAGCAGTTTCTGATTTCGAATACGAATTTCAGCTTGCCAACATGAATCGCAAGCTGGCGCCGACAGCAGAAAGTTTATTTCTGACGCCGGCTGAGGATCTGTCATTTATCTCTTCTACCCTGATCAGAGAAATCGCGAGCCTGGGCGGAGATGTTGAACAATTTGTGCACCCTACGGTCAATCAAGCATTGAAAGAGCGTTTCGGGCACTAATTTTTGTAATTACGAGTGAGTGAGGTAGCCAACAATGGCATTAATTATCACAGATGAATGCATTAACTGTGACGTATGTGAGCCGGAATGCCCTAACGAGGCGATCACTCCGGGTGACGAGATCTATGAGATCGATCCTAAGAAATGTACTGAGTGTATCGGTCACTACGACACCCCACAGTGTGTTGAAGTTTGCCCTGTAGACTGTATCCCTAAGGATCCGGACCATGTGGAAACTGAAGACCAGCTGATGGACAAGTACAAGGTGTTAACCGGCCAGTAAGATTGATCGGTATTACGTCCAATACATAAAAAGCAGGCTACGGCCTGCTTTTTTTATGTACAGGATGTACGGTATGCCGTGGGGACATGGATGTCCAGGAACGACATGTCAGGGTTGGCAAGCCATTTCTCTACTACTCCGACAGAGCATTCAAAGCTTTATCCTAAGCTCACCAAGGGCAAACTCCTGATCCAGGCGTTGACCAATAGTAGTGCCGCCAACCGCCAGATGATAGGCATACTGCATATGCAGACAGCGCACCTTATCCCAGTGGCGAATACCGCCGATACCGTAGCTGTCAAACAGCTCACTAAAGCCCAGCTCGGCAATGCGTTGCCGGTCGGTGTCTAGCATCTTCTGCCAACGTAACGCCACATAAGCTTGCTGATCAGCCAGATGTGCCTGGCGCAACGTCTCATCCTCCTGGATCTGCTGTTCGATCTGTTTGACCCAGCCTGCGGTTTCAATCTCGGCTATCGCCTGATAGATATCTTTCGAGCACAGCCAGTACAAAGTCGGAAAGGGCTGATCATCAACTAATGAGCGCATCTGCAACACTGCGGGAACGCCTGCTTTCGTCTGCCAGGCGATATCAACAATCCCCCGCGGCGTTCGGCCTAGCTGCTGCTCAATAAGGGCGAGTTGCTGTGCTGAAATTGTCACTCTTCTATATCCTGTAATTAACCGAGAAATTCAGCAAGAGTCACGACCTCTTCGCTTTCGACGGGGACCCGTGCCGGCATAATCAGGGCACAGTTATCAAACGGTGCTGCAATCAGTTCCTGATCATCCGTCGCGAACAACTCCCCTTTCTGGAAACGCTCGAAGCCTTTAAACGGCTCGATAAAACGGAAATGTTCACTTTGCGCCTGTAGAACCCGATCGATTCGGTAGTGGCCGGCACGATCATCGGGGGCATACCCCCATTCAGGCACTGAAATTGAAGGATCCAGCATCCCATGCTGCTCAATAAAGCGCAGGGTTGTGGCTATCGCCTGCTGTGTCGCCGCCACAGAGAAGTGCTGACCACATTCCGCCACAATAGACACCCCGCTCGGCGCATGTCGCTCGTGATGAGATACCAACATACCCGGGTGATAACAATCCAGATCATACAGCAGGTGCGGAAAAACAAATTCCAGCCGGTCCGCAAAACTGCGGTTACGCGTTTTATCCGGATAGATCAGCATCGGCGTAACCGGATGTGTGGTGGAATGCAGATCCAGCACGCTATCCGCGGTATTGATAAACGGTAGAATCTCATTCGCCCTACGACTCTCCCTGCTGCTTGCCTGAGCCAGATGATCCGCATGCCAGAGGCGGTTCATATCCTCATCCAGGCAACGGCTGGCAAAGGGGCGTTGCGGATCAAAGCTGCGATACGCATCGACATTGGCAAATACCAGCGTCAGTGCGCCTCGGGTCGGCTGGATGCCATTTTCAAGCAGACAAACCAGCGCATTGGCCCCGCACAACTCATTGCCATGTGTTAACGCTACGATAGTCAATTCAGGACCGGTGACACCGGAATCAAGCCGGTGCACATAATCTACCCCGCAGTTACCCTCCCGAAAGGCACTTAAATCCTGTGGCAACAGCTCTATAGGAGCATCAGATTCTACGATTGAGAAACGACAAGGAGGAACGGCCATAATAGAAATATAAACTCGACTCAGTACAGGCTTATTGTTTAATAATAGAGGTAATTCACAGACTATTTATTAATAGCGTATTTATTAACTAAGGTAGCTACACTGCGGCATATTGCTCATCACGGCCCAGCCAACGCTGAATAATAGCATCACATAGCAGCGGGTCTGCCGCAACCTGGGTGGCCACCTGCTTAACCCTGGTCAGCAGATCGCCGTCGCGTTGCAGATCGGCAACCCGAAACGACATCATACCCGTCTGTCGGGTACCCAGCACTTCACCGGGACCACGTAATTCAAGGTCTTTCTCGGCGATACGAAAGCCATCCGTGGTCTCGCGCATCACCGCCAGTCGCTCCCGACCCTGCTGAGACAGCGGGGCATGATACATCAACAGGCAGAAACTCTCGACCGAACCACGACCTACCCGACCACGTAACTGATGCAGCTGGGCCAATCCAAGGCGCTCCGGATTCTCAATGATCATCACACTGGCATTGGGCACATCTACACCCACCTCAATCACCGTCGTGGCGACCAGAAGATCCAATTCAGCGGCTTTATAGCTGGCCATTACTGCGGCTTTCTCCGCCGCCTTCATACGGCCATGAACCAGGCCGATACGCAGTTCCGGCATAGCTATTTTCAGCTCTTCCGCGGTGACTTCTGCAGCCTGGCATTGCAGAGCCTCTGATTCTTCGATCAGGGTGCAAACCCAGTATACCTGCCGCCCCTGCATACAGGCATCCTTGACCCGTTGCACCACTTCCGCGCGCCGCTGATCAGAGATAACCACCGTATTTACCGGGGTACGCCCGGGTGGCAGCTCATCGATGATCGAACAATCCAGATCCGCATAGGCACTCATCGTCAGCGTTCGTGGAATCGGCGTGGCAGTCATAATCAACTGATGGGGGGCACGCTCATCCTGACGACCTTTCTCGCGTAGCGCCAAGCGCTGATGCACACCGAAACGGTGCTGCTCATCAACCACCACCAGCCCCAGGTTGTTGAACAGCACATCATCCTGAAACAACGCATGGGTACCCACCACAACATGGGCCTCACCGCTACTGATCGCATCCATCTGCACCTGGCGCTTCTTGCCCTTTAGTTTGCCGGCCAGCCAGGCCACTTTAAGCCCCAGCGGCTCCAGCCAGTTGCTGAAGTTGATGAAGTGCTGCTCGGCAAGAATCTCGGTAGGCGCCATCACAGCCGCCTGAAAGCCGCCTTCTACCGCCTGCAAGGCTGCCAGAGCAGCAACGACGGTTTTTCCAGAGCCTACATCCCCCTGCACCAAACGTAGCATCGGGAAGGGCTGTTGCAGGTCTGCACCGATCTCTTTAGCAACCCGCTGTTGCGCACCGGTCAATGGAAAAGGCAATTGCTGCAGAAACGGATCGCTATAGCGATTATCCGCCAACAGCAGCGGAGCCCCTTGCTGTCGCGCCCTGTTTCGCAGTTTAAGCAATGATAAATGGTGTGCCAGCAGCTCTTCGAATGCCAGGCGCCGCTGGGCGGGATGATAGCCCTCTGCCAGCTGCTCCAGATCAGCATCCACCGGAGGACGGTGTAAATAACGTACTGAATCATTCAGCGGAGGTAAGCGCCACTGCTGCAAAATTGACTGGGGCAACAGTTCGGTCAGCGATCCGGATTCAAGAAAAGACAGCGCCGCGTCAGTCAGCGATCTGAAACGGGTTTGATTGAGGCCCTCGGTGGTTGGATAGATCGGCGTCAGCGATTCTTCTACCGGCGTAATCACCGAGTCATCCACACGGCGATACTCGGGATGGTAGATTTCCAGGCCACTGGCGCCGGTGCGAATCTCTCCAAAGCAACGTAACCTGACACCCGCTTTAAGATTGTTCTTCTGCGCCGCACTGAAGTGAAAAAACCGTAGCGTGATAGTACCGGTACCGTCCTGCAGCCGACAAACCAGACTGCGACGGCGCCCCATCGCAATATCAGCGCCTTTCACCTCACCTTCAATCACGCCCTCATCGCCGGGTCGCAATGAGCCAATCGGCATAATGCGGGTGCGATCCTGATAGCGTAACGGCAGATGAAACAGCATATCCTGCAGAGTCTGGATATCGAGTTTTTGGAGTTTTTGCTCCAGCGCAGCGCCCACCCCTTTAAGGATGGACACCGGCTGCCGGGCAAGGGATGCTGCGTCCATTATTTTAGCTATCCGTTTTCAGGACGGGGCAACTGCCAATCGCTTCAATCAGCAGATCAATCGCCTGCGGGCGTGGAAAGCTAGCCCGCCAGGCAAGCGCTACCGTACGCACAGGCTGAGGCGCTTTAAACTTTCTGGTTACCACCAGATCAGATTGATAAGCGCCTCCTGTAGCAGACTGCGGCAAAACACTGGAGCCCAGTCCGGAAGCCACCATCAGACGGATGGTCTCCAGCGAGCTGCCTTCAGTGATGGTGTGACGATCGGTTGCATGGTTACTCAGGGTTGGGCAGGATTCCAGCACCTGGTCACGGAAACAGTGACCTTCCCCCAGCAGCAACAGATCCTGCTCATGCAGGGACTGGCTGTCAATCAGCTCTTTGCTCGCCAGCGGGTGATCTTTAGGCAGCAACATCATAAACGGCTCATCATAGAGCGGCCGGGTTACAATATCGGGTTCATTAAAAGGCAATGCAACGATGATGGCATCCAACTCACCGTTACGAATTTTCGCTCGTAAGCTTTCGGTAAAATTCTCTTCGATGTAGAGCGGCATCTGCGGAGCCCGCTGCTGCATCTGCGAGACCAGATGGGGAAACAAGTAAGGTCCGATAGTATAGATGGCTCCGATGCGCAACGGACTGGCCAGCTGATCCTTGCCTTCCTGGGCCAGATCCTTGATCGATTCCGCCTGCTCCAGGACTGTCTGCGCCTGGCGCACCACTTTTTCCCCGACAGGCGTTACCCGCACCGCATGCTTGCTGCGTTCAAACAGCGCAGTACCCAACTCTTCCTCGAGCTTCTTTACCGCGATACTTAAGGTTGGCTGACTAACAAAGCAACGCTCAGCGGCACGTCCAAAATGTTGTTCCTGAGCTAAAGTAACGATGTAACGTAACTCTGTCAGCGTCATGCGGGTACTTCCTTTGTTATGATGTCGCCAGTTATCTCAACTTTCAGGAAAGCCTGTGCACAAACATCAGATTCTAATTGCCGGCTGCGGCGATGTCGGTATTGCTCTGGGCATTCAGCTCGCCAGCCAGGGCCATCAAGTTTACGGCCTTCGTCGTAATATAAACCAGCTACCGCAATCGATCCAAGGAATAGCGGCGGATCTTACCGATTCAGCCTCATTACAACAATTACCGGCGCATATTGATATCGTTATCTATTGTGTTGCCGCAGGCAAGCGGGATGAACAGCACTATCGTGATGCGTATATTAACGGATTAACTAACCTGCAAGCGGCACTAAACCGATCCACCGGCAAGCCCAAGCAACTGTTCTTTGTCTCCAGCACCGCGGTGTATAACCAGTGCCAGCATGAGTGGATAGACGAAACGTCAGCCACCGAGCCGGCAACGTTCTCAGGTCAGATCATGCTGGAGGCGGAACACTGCGCATTAAACAATGAAATTCCAGGCTGCGTGGTACGCTTCAGTGGCATCTACGGCCCCGGCAGAAACTATATGCTTCGCCAGGTAAAAGACGGTACAGGCTATGCTGAAACACCACTGCAATACAGCAACCGCATTCACCGGGATGACTGTGTCGGGGTACTTGCCCACCTGATCGACCGGGTGGAAAATCAGGCACTTGAGCAAGTATATCTCGCCAGTGACAGCGCCCCTGCTCCACTATACGACGTGACACACTGGCTAGCAGAACAACTGGGCACAACTATTCAGCACCACAGTGCCATCCGCCAGATTAGCAGTAAGCGCTGTCGAAATCAGCGCATACTGGACAGTGGCTATCGCTTTAAATATCCGGACTTCAAAGCCGGCTATGCCAGTTTGCTCGAAGATTTTAAGGCGAACTAGCACTGACTAATTATCGATATGTGGGTCCCGCAACTGCGGATCCAGATCTTTCGGTGTATCGGTATGATTGTAGTACTGGTAACGATTCAGACGATACTCCATGAAACGGAACAGCGCGATAACCAGCGCGCTGATCGCCAGATAAACCAGGCCAGCTGCCAGGAACATCTCCAATGGGGTATAGGTGCGGGCAATAATCGTCCGCGCCATACCGGTCAGATCCAGCAGGGTGATGGTACTGGCCAGGGCGCTGCCTTTAAGCATCAGGATAACCTCGTTGCCATAAGCCGGCAGGGAAATACCAAATGCCCGGGGCAGAATGATCCGGCGAATCATCAACGGTTTGCTCATGCCTACCGATTCAGCCGCTTCAATCTCCCCGGTAGGGATTGCCTGGATAGCTGAACGGAACAGCTCAGCGCTATAGGCTGCTGTATTCAGGCTGAAGGCGATGATGGCGCACCAGTAGGCTTCTTTGAGTACCGGCCAGAGGAATGAGGCCTTGATCACCTCAAACTGTGAGGCGCCGTAATACACCAGGAAAATCTGCACCAGCAACGGCGTACCGCGAAAGAAATAAATAAAGCTGAACGGCAAGATCCGAACCCAGCCATTAGTCGAAGCACGCATCAGAGCTAACGGTACCGCCAAAGCAAAACCGATAAGGCCAGACACCAGCACAAGCTCAAGGGTTAACCAGGCGCCATCCAGCAGTTGCGGAAAATACTTGAATACTACATCCCATTCCCAGCTCATGAGCGCCCCCGTGCAGCAGGATTACTGGCCCGCTCCATAAACATCGTCACGCCGGTGGCGACTGCCGTCAGCATCAGATAGATAAACGCGGCGACCAGAAAGAAGGTAAAGGGCTCTTTGGTCGCGCTAATTGCCACCTGAGCCTGGCGCATAATATCGTTCAATCCCACCACGGAAACCAGCGCGGTATCTTTCAATAACACCTGGAAAAGATTACCCAGGCCCGGAATAGCCAGTCGCCATACCTGCGGCAGGATAATACGGAAGAAGGTTCGGGCCGGGCTCATGCCGTAAGCCAGGCCTGATTCCCACTGTCCCTTGGGAATCTCCTGCATCGCCATCCGGAACACTTCCGTGGCATAGGCACCAAAGGCTATGGACAGGGCAGCTACTCCGGCAATAAAAGGTCCAATCTCAATATATTCATCGTAGCCAAACCAGCTGGCCATCCACATCAGCAGCTGGGACCCACCAAAATAGATGGTCAGTACCAGCAGTAGCTCAGGCAAACCACGCACAAGGGTGGTATAGCCAGTGGCAATCCAGCGAGCCAGACGGTTATTGGATAATTTTGCGGCAGCTCCTGCCAGCCCGAATATCAGGCCAACAAGCAAACTGGCCAGGGCCAGCTGAACGGTAATCCAGGTGCCGGAGATCAGGAGATGACCAAAGCCTTGCAGATCCATGTGAGAAGCCTGTAGGAAAGGGGCCGGCAAGATGCCGGCCCGATATCACTTAATAAATTGAGAACGGGAAGTACTGGGCGTTGATCTTCTCGTAAGTACCATCAGCGACGATCGCCTTGATCGCTGCACTGAACTTATCCTTCAGAGGATCGCCCTTACGTACTGCAATACCGATCTTGTCATCGATATCGATATCGCCACCATTGAACGCAAACTTCTGGCCATCTTCAGTCTTCAACCAGTCATAAGCCGGGAACTTATCAGACAACAGCAAATCCAGGCGGCCTGCTAACAGATCCAGGTAAGCGTTGTCCTGAGTATCATACAGCTTGATATTAACCACATCAGCCAGGTTATCTTCCAGGTACTGACCGGCGATAGTGGCACGCTGTGCACCGACAGTCAGCCCCTTCAGGCCTTCTTTTGTGGTGCTGATGCTGCTGCCTTTCGGTGTCACAAAGGCCAGCACGTTGGAGTAGTATTTCTCAGAGAAATCCACCACCCGCATACGCTCTTCAGTGATCGACATTGAAGCAATGATGGCATCGTATTTACGTGCCCGCAGACCCGGGATAATCCCGTCCCAATCCTGGGCAACGACTTCGCAGTCTGCTTTCATCTGAGCACACAGGGCGTTAGCGATTTCAACATCGAAGCCCTTCAGCTCACCGTTGGCATCGACCATGTTGAACGGTGCGTATGCACCCTCAGTCGCGATACGGATCTTATCGCCAGCCATTGCGCTCTGTGCAGACATCAGGCTGCCGGTAATCAGAGTCGCAACGGCAAACAATTTACGAATATTCATGAGTAATTTCCCTTTTATATTGTTATTAGGGGTGTTGAAACCCTTAACGATGACTGGACATGAAGTCCTGAACACGTTTGGATTTCGGGTTATTGAACACTTGATCAGGAGGGCCCATCTCTTCGATCTGGCCTTCATGCAGAAATACAACTTGTGATGAAACATCACGGGCAAAGCGCATCTCATGGGTCACGATCAACATGGTGCGGCCCTCGTCGGCCAGCTCACGCATAACCGCCAGCACTTCGTTGACCAGTTCCGGATCCAGTGCCGATGTCGGTTCATCAAAGAGCAGTACCTGTGGATCCATCGCCAGGGTTCTGGCAATAGCAACACGCTGTTTCTGGCCGCCGGACAGATTATCAGGATATGCATCGCGCTTATCCGTCAAGCCGACTTTTTTCAACAGCGCTTCAGCACGGGCAACCGCCTGTGCTTTAGGTTGCTTCAGTACCTGTACCGGCGCTTCGATAATATTTTCGAGAATGGTTTTGTGGGGCCAGAGATTAAAACTCTGGAATACGAAGCCAATGCGTGCGCGCATCCGCTCCAGTTGCTTGCGGTCAGCAGCTATCAAATTACCATCTTTACCGGGTTTCAGCTGCAGCTCTTCCTGGCCAACAACAATCTCCCCTTTACTGGGGTTTTCCAGCAGGTTGATACAACGCAGCAGGGTGCTTTTGCCTGAGCCACTGGAGCCCAGAATCGAGATAACATCACCATCATTGGCAGTCAGTGAAATGCCCTTGAGTACCTCAAGGTTACCGAAGGACTTGTGTATATCTTTCAGCTCTAGAGCCGATTTGGCAGTGGCCATGATAAGGCTTCCGTTCGTATTATTATTGCGCGGGTAGCGGCCAATAAATGTGCAGGATAGCACTCCCTACGTCAAGAGAGCATTGAACAGGATCAACTGTTCCCCATCCAGGTTTCGTATATGAAACACAGGAAAGCGGGCAATTCTCCACAATTAATGGGTAAGAATCAACAGAATGTATCATGTCCCTGTTAAATGGTCACATCGATGACAAATTTCAACAGGAAAATGGCGACCAGAAGAGATCGCCTGGATCAAAGGGAATGGTTTAGCTAGCAAATTCACTCAGAAAAGCCGCCTGAACACTGACAAGCTCTTCACCTTCCGACGGTTGATTTAAGGTATAACTGCCATCGGAGTGCAACTCCCAACTGTGGCTGTTATCAGCCAGATGCAGGTCAAGATCCCGCTTAATCCGATCAGCCAGCTTGCCATACAGCGGGAAGCCCGTCTCAACACGGTTGCGCATGTTACGCTCCATCCAGTCGGCGCTGGCGCAATAGACATCAGGGTCGCCCTGATTACCAAAGTAGAAAACCCGGGTATGTTCAAGAAAACGGCCGACGATAGAGCGCACGGTAATATTTTCGGAGATACCTTCCAGCCCTGGACGCAGGCGGCACATGCCACGCACGATCAGCTCGATCTTAACGCCAGCTTGTGAGGCTTTATAGAGCGCTCGAATCAACTGTGGGTCGGTCAGACCATTCACTTTAACGATGATATGGCCCGCCTTTCCATGTTTGGTTTCACGCTGAATCAGTTCAAGCATGCGTGAATGCAGTGTAAACGGCGCATTATGCAGCTTCTTCAAGCGCAGAATCTTGCCCATGCCGGTCAGCTGCTGGAAGATTTTATGCACATCTTCACCCACATCAGCATCACGGGTTAGATAGCTGTAATCGGTATACAGGCGTGCCGTGCCGGAATGATAGTTACCGGTCCCCAAATGCGCATAACGCACCAGCATGCCTTTTTCGCGCCTCACCACCAGCATCATCTTGGCGTGTGTTTTATAGTCAACCACACCGTAGACCACCAGTGCACCGGCCTCCTGCAGACGACTCGCTAATTGCAGGTTACTCTCCTCATCAAAGCGCGCGCGCAACTCGATCACCACGGTTACTTCCTTACCGCTACGCGCCGCATCGACCAGGGCATCGACGATATCGGAATTTACACCGGTACGGTACAGGGTCTGCTTAATCGCAAGCACCTGAGGATCTTTTGCCGCCTGGCGCAACAGATCGACAACCGGTGAAAACGACTGAAACGGGTGATGCAAAAGCTGGTCTTTCTGGCGCAATACATCGAAAATATTGCCCTGCTTCAACTTGCCAGACATACCCGGGGTAAAGGGCTTCCAACACAGTTCTTTGCGATCGACCATACTGCGCAACGCCATCATCCGCGTCAGGTTTACCGGGCCATCAACCCGATAGGTGTGCGCTTCATCCAGGTTAAACTCCCGCAACAGGAAATCGATCAGCGCTTCAGGGGTACGTTGATCGACCTCCAGCCGTACCGCATCGCCATACTTGCGCGAGTGCAACTCACCACGCAAGGTGCGAGCCAGATCTTCCACCTCTTCAGAGTCAAAGGTAAGGTCGGCATTGCGGGTGATACGAAATTGATAGCAGCCCTCGACCTTCATGCCCGGAAACAGCTCGTCCGCAAAGTCATGGATGATGGAAGAAAGGAAAATCAGGTTATCACCACCATCACACAGATTATCCGGCAACCGGATCAGCCGCGGTAGGGAACGCGGCGCAGGTATAATCGCCAGGCCGCTCTCACGCCCAAACGCATCCTTACCATCCAGTTCAACAATGAAATTGAGACTCTTATTAATCAGCCGCGGAAACGGGTGTGAAGGATCAAGACCGATCGGGCTGACCACCGGTAAGACTTTCTCTTCAAAATAGTTTTTCACCCATTCGCGCTGCTCATCCGACCAGTCCCGACGACGCAGGAAGTGGATATCCTCTTTTTCCAGCTCGGGAAAAATAATCTCGTTAAGAATTTTATACTGCCGCTCGACGTGGGCACTGCAGATTTCACCGATACGATTCATCACCGCTTTTGGGTGCATCGCATCCGGCCCCACCACCTCGCGACTGTATTTCAGCTGACGCATCAGCTCGGCGACACGGATCTCAAAGAATTCATCCAGATTACTGGTGAAGATCAACAGGAACATCAGCCGTTCAAGCAGCGGATGGGTTTCATCCAGCGCCTGTTCCAGCACGCGGATGTTAAACTGCAGATGGCTTAATTCGCGGTTGATATAAAGCTCTGGCGCTTTAAGATTAACCGGCGTCTCCGCTACAGGCTCGGTAACCGCAATAGCCTCGCGGCTCTCGACCAGCGCAATTGAGGCTTCGCTATGCTCTACTACCTGTTCAACCATCTCTGTTCTCCGTCAAGTTCCAGATCCTACCCTTCGATAAAGCGTCGCGCACGTTAGTACACTAGCAGGTATTGGCTTCCAGAGCGGTCTGAGATCAAGGCAACGGATACAGGCATACTGGTTGTCTCAGGAACGCCTGCCGGACGCAAACCGTTAACACAGATATCGGATCGCTCTGTAAGCCATAAAGTTATTCATTCATAAGTTGCGCCGCACGCTTGGCAAAGTAAGTCAGGATGCCATCGCAACCTGCGCGCTTAATGCATGTCAGGGATTCCATCATCACGCTACGCTCATCCAGCCAGCCATTCTGGAAAGCCGCCATATGCATCGCATATTCGCCACTCACCTGATAAACAAATGTCGGCGCCTTTAATTCAGCTTTTACCCGTCGTACGATATCCAGATAAGGCATGCCCGGTTTAACCATCACCATATCGGCACCTTCAGCCAGGTCCATTGCTACCTCGTGCAGGGCTTCATCGCTGTTCGCCGGATCCATCTGGTAGTTAAACTTGTTACCTTTGCCCAGATTCCCTGCTGAGCCTACGGCATCGCGAAAAGGCCCGTAGTAAGCACTCGCATACTTGGCAGCGTACGCCATAATTCGCGTATTAACGAAACCATTGCTTTCCAGTTCATCGCGAACGCAACCGATACGGCCATCCATCATGTCGCTGGGAGCAACGATATCGGCTCCCGCCTGAGCATGGGACAGCGCCTGCTGTACCAGCGTATCGACGGTGCAGTCATTAAGTACATAGCCCTGCGTATCAATGATGCCGTCCTGGCCGTGTGTGGTAAACGGATCCAGCGCCACATCGGTTATCACCCCCAGCTCAGGCTGAGCATCTTTGAGTGCTTTAACTGCACGCTGCGCCAACCCATCCGGGTTATAGGACTCTTCTGCCAGCTCAGACTTGGCACTCATCGGTGTGACCGGAAACAGCGCCACGGCCGGCACCCCCAGGGCTACCAGTTCTGCCGCCTCTTTGACCAGCAGATCGATACTCAACCGTTCGATACCCGGCATCGACGGGATCGCTTCACGCTGATTTTCACCTTCAATAACAAATACAGGATAGATCAGGTCGTTCGGCGTAAGCACCGTTTCACGCATCAGGCGACGGGAAAAGTCATCGGCACGCATACGACGCATACGGGTTTCAGGGTAAAAACGCTGGCTATTGGTAAAAGACACGTATGAATTCCTCTAAGAGCAATATTAGACTCATGTTTGATGACGCTATTATGACAGAAGGGTATAAACCGCGCCTACTAGAAGGCACTATTATAATCCCTTTTGCTGAGTAAAGTTTTGATCCGGCTACAAAGGCCGCTACAACCAATGTGTATCCGTCGAGCTATGACAATACGGCGGCCACAATCGAAAGCGTTGGCGGCAAGCACCGGGATTGCGGTATCAGTTTTGTATTGGTGCGGTTCATACCTCTTGGCCCTCAAAAAAAGGTTCCACACTATCGGACTAAGAACCTTTTATTGCCGTTTGCGCCAGGACCACTGCATAAAGATTCGATACAACATCGGAATCAGGAATAAAGTCAGTACGGTCGAGAAAGCCAAGCCGCTTACAATCGCGGTCGCCACCGGCCCCCAGATCAGCGACTGTCCACCTAAACCGGTCGCAAGCGAGAACAGCCCTGCAATCGTAGTCAGTGAGGTGATAATTATTGGAATAACCCGACGGCGTGCAGCATACAAGGTGGCATGTTTAACCGACATCCCTTTATCCAAGCGCTGATTGCCTGCAGAGATCAACACAATTGCGGCATTAACAGCGATACCCGCTAGCGCTACGACGCCGTACATTGTGAACAAACTCAGTGGATTCTGGGTAATTAACAGCCCCATCACCACGCCGGTGAAAGCCATAGGAATAGCCATCAAAATCATCAACGGCTGAATGTAACTGGAGAACTGAGTGCCCAAAATCAGATACATCAAGCCAACCCCAAACAGAAACAGGATGCCAATCGCATCCAGACTCTCCTGAATGTCATCCAGCTCACCGGAGAAATCCAGATCCAGGTTGGGGAATTGCGCTTGCAGTTCGCTATTCCAGTACTCAACCACCAGTGCATTTGCCGTCACCGTATCAATGCTATCGGGCAGCAGATCCGCTTCTACGGTGATAGCGCGACGAAAATTATAGTGCCGTATATTACCCAGGGCTTGATTGCGCTCAAAATGCACCAGCTCAGACAGCGGCACCTGCTCACCGGTTGGCAAACTCAGTTTAAACATCAGCAACTGATCAATATCGGTGTACGACTGCGGGATAGCCCGAACCCGCACCTCAAGCTTTTCGCCCTGGTGCTGCATATCTGCAACCACTTCACCATCCACCAGTAACCGGGTAGTACGAATCACCGACAGGGGATTTAAGCCCGACTGGGTAATCGCATCATAATTTGGCTTCAGGGTCAGTGCCATCCGACCACCGCCAGCATCATCGCTGATCTCCGCTACAGTATGCATATAGGCTTGTAAGGCATCCGCAGCGGCGCGGATCTCAGGGTATTCATCACCGCGTACTTTAATACTGATCGGTTTAGAAACCGGAGGGCCTCCCGCCAAACGCAGAAACGTGATATTCACCGGTCCCGGTAACGCCAGCACATCCTCACGTACTGCCGCCAGCAGTTCATCAACGCTACGGTTATCATCCGTTTTAGGCTTCAGCCCGACTAACACCTGGCCATAGTGGTCGCCAAAAAGCGGCGCCGTTTCTGTGAACTGCTGGCCGGCATAGCCCACCACCGCACGTACGTCCTCGTCTTTAAGGTGCTTGCGCACAATGGTTTCAGCCTGCTTAACCTTATCCATGGTGGTCGATAATGAGATCTGCGGTGCCATTTCAATGTTCACGTAAAACAGGCGTAAGGGATCTGAAGCAAAAAAATCCATTTTAATCAGCCCCGCCCCCACCGCACCGATAGCGCCAACAAACAACAGGCCAATTATTCCAAAGGTCAGCAGCGGGCGACGCATCGCTCTGATTAACGTACGAATATAGGTGATCTGGATTTTCCGGGTCATACGCACTCGAAAGCGCTGCATTTTCCCCGGGTTATTAAAATTAACCTTCGCCACACTGACATGCACCGGTAACATCCAGAATGCTTCGATCAGCGAGATTGCCAGGGCGATGGTCACTACCATCGGGATCACGCGCATAAAATCACCGATCCCCGGCAGTAGCATCAGCGGCAGAAACGCGGCCATGGTGGTAAGCACCGCACTGGTCACCGGTCGTCCCACTTCCTGTAAAGAATCTATGGTTGCCTGATAAACCGGCTGGCCCTGTTGCAAGCGGTGGTAGATTGCTTCCACCACCACCACCGCATCGTCCACCAGCATCCCCAGCACAATCACCACGCCTAACAGCACGGTAACATTGAGCGCCTCCCCGATCCCCCATAACACCCAAAAAGTGCCCGCCAGTACAAATGGAATGCCTATAGCTGTTAATACAGCGATATGTACGCCGAGAAAGACCCAAGCCACCAGTAGCACCAGAAACAGACCGATCAGGGCATTGTTCTGCATCAGGTCAATCGCTCCGCGGGTAGGTATGGTCTGATCATCCACCAGCACCAGCTCAACACCGGTGGCCGTTTTCAATGCATTGCGGCGCTCCATATACGCCTTCACCCGCTCGACCAGATCGATGGTATTGGCATTGGCCTTTTTCATTACCGCGAAGACAATCGCCGGCTTGCCGTTGATAACCGCATCCTGTGTCGCTTTCTCACGAGTCTGCACGACATTGGCAATACGGCTCAACCTAATCTCTTCACCTTGTAAGCCAATCAACGGGATCTGCTTCACCTGGTCCGGATCGGCTGAACGGCCGGCAATACGCACCAGCCAGGATTGATCAGCCACCTCCATACTGCCGGCACTGATATCACGAAACCAAAGTCTTACAGAATCCGCCAGTTGCACCGGACTTAGCCCCATCGCCTCCAGCAAATCCGTATCAAAGCGAACTTCCAGCTCTGGATCATCAAGGCCAATGGGATCAGTCCGATCGACGCCTGTTATTCCCTCCAGGTCCTTCTCAATAATACGCGCCTGGATGCGCAGATTTTCGTCATCGGCTTCACCGATAACCGCAACCATTAACGAGGGGAAAGCACTCGAGCTGGTCAGCTCACGAATGTAGGGATCATCGGCAGCCGCGGGCAACTCATCTTCGCTGTTCTGTATCTCGCGACGAATATCGCTCAGGTGTTTATCAAAAACGGTGTCATCAATATCTTCAAAGCGGATCAACAGGCTCGATAACCCCTGACGACTGTTAGATGACAGGAAGCGGATATCGGCAATAGAGCGCACCGCCCGTTCCAGCGGATCGGTTATGCGTTTTTCGACATCACTGGCAGCCGCCCCCGGAAATACGGTGGTGACGGCTATCCAGTTGTAGTTGATATTGATATTGATATTGAGATTCTGCTGGCGCGGCAACAAGCCATAGGCCAGGGCCCTATCACCAATACCAGAACAAACGTCAGGTTTGCAAGAACATGATTATTCAGCAGCCGATGCAGCATAGCTGCCTGCCTTTCGTTCCATTAGGGTGACACTGTCACCGTGGTTAACCGCATGACGTCCATCCGTGATCAGCAGTGTATTGGAAGGCAACTCAAACGCAACCGCCTGCCCCTCTACAGCGTCTCTGAGGTGATGAAACACGCTCTTGCCCTGCTGATACAGCATTACCCCCAACTGGTCATGACGGCGAACCACATAACGGGCTGGCAGATGAGGATCCTTGCTAAGCCAGCTGAGCCGCCCAGTCGCCCCCGACAACGGACTCTCAGTTGCAAATTCCAGGCGCACGTCCTGAGTGCGCGTGGTCGGATTAATCATATCGACGGCCACTCTCAGCTGCAGAGGGAAACGCTCTCCATAGGCCTCAAACACCAGATGTTTACCGTCTTGCAGGCTAGCCACCTGCGCGGGTGATAGCTGCGCTGACAGCTCCGGCGGGGTGTTGTTGATAATAGAGAGCACCGCTGTTCCAGGGTAAGAAGCGTTCCAATAGCCGCCTGACGGGCGGTAACAATGGCCGGAAACGGAGCCCGGATTTCACACCGCGAAACCGCTAACTGCGCCTGTTACAGCGCTACGTCTGCAGCCTGCTGCAGACCACGCAAACTACCCAGTTCAGCCTGGCGCCGATCACGCCGTTCCTGAGAAACATTACCGCGATTTTGCAGCTGCTTCGCACGGGTCAATTGTGCAGTAGCCAGGCGCATCTGGGCATTTAAACTGGCTAAATTCGCCTGCGCACTGGTTTTTATGAGCAAGGAATCCCGACAATCGATACGCGCCAAAAGCACCCCCTGGTCAACCTGCTCACCGACCTTGGGCAATACTTCCAGTAACTGGCCACTGATTTGGGCACTGAGAATACTATCTTCGTAACTGACTGCCTTTGCCGGGGCACTGAACTCCACCTGCACCAACAAGTCCTGTAAAGGAGCTGTACGCACTACGGCACTGCTCCAACTGAAAAAAGATAGGGAAACTAGTAAAAAACCTGAGATGTATTTGTACATACAGCCCCCCCTGAAATAAGAAAACCCCTACTTAGTTAAGCAGGGGTTTCGTTCAGCGTCGATTTTTTGACCCGTATTTTTTAGAACTTAAAGTCGCACTTCAATGCCTTTTTCGTGCATATACTGCTTTGCTTCGGGAATACTGTACTCATTGAAGTGGAAGATCGACGCCGCCAGAACCGCATCCGCCTTGCCTTCGATACAGCCAGCAACCAGGTGGTCCAGATTACCCACACCGCCTGATGCGATTACCGGCACATTCACCGCTTCACTGATCGCCCGGGTTACTCCAAGGTCATAACCGTTCTTGACGCCATCCTGGTCCATCGAAGTCAGTAGAATCTCGCCGGCCCCCAGGCTCACCATTTTCTTCGCCCATTCAATCGCATCCAATCCGGTTGGCTTACGGCCACCGTGGGTAAAGAGCTCCCACTTATCGGTTTCACCCGGTTGCGACACCTTTTTGGCGTCGATGGCTACGACGATACACTGAGAGCCAAAGCGTTCAGCGGCTTCGCGGACGAACTCAGGGTTAAACACCGCAGCACTGTTAATCGAGACTTTATCGGCCCCGGCGTTCAGCATGGTACGGATATCCTCACAGGTGCGGATACCACCACCAACTGTCAGCGGGATAAATACCTGTGACGCCATACGCTCTACCGTATGCACCATAGTATCCCGCCCCTCATGGGTCGCGGTGATATCGAGAAAGGTGATTTCATCGGCACCTTGCTCATTGTAGCGCTTGGCCACTTCTACCGGATCTCCGGCATCACGGATATCTACAAACTGCACCCCTTTTACGACCCGGCCGTTTTCTACGTCCAGACAAGGGATAATACGTTTTGCCAATGCCATGATTGATTACCTATGTTCACTTACTTCATTGCTGTCAGAAATTAGACAGCCACTTTGCATACTTAGCTCCGAAAACTGCTCCGCAGACTTACAGCTTGCCATCCCAGTTAAGGAAGTTTTTCAGCAGCTGCAAGCCCACCGAATGGCTTTTCTCCGGGTGGAACTGGGTTGCAAATACGTTATCACGGGCGATCGCCACGTCGAAATCAACACCGTAATGACAATTACCGACAACCAGATCCTTATCCTGTGCATCCACATAGTAACTGTGGACAAAATAGAAGCGGCTGCCATCAGCGATATCAGCCCACAATGGATGATCACTGCTCTGCTGCACTTCGTTCCAGCCCATATGCGGGACCTTCAGGCGCTCGCCATCGGTTTCCTTCAGCTCATCGCCAAAGTACTTTACCTGACCGTCGAAATGCCCCAGGCACGCTACGCCATGGTTCTCTTCAGAGCTTTGCATCAGTGCCTGGTAGCCGACACAGATACCCAGAAACGGCTTGCCCGATGCGATGGCTTCCGCCACCTCTTTATCGACGCCCAGGCGACGAATCTCGGCCATACAGTCGCGAATCGCACCAACACCGGGTAACAGGACACGGTCGGCATTACGCACCTTCTCGGGATCTGCCGTCACCAGCACTTCCACATCCGGCGCTACATATTCAAGCGCTTTGGCAACCGAATGCAGGTTACCCATCCCATAATCGATTACAGCAACACTGCTCATTTACAGCGATCCCTTGGTAGATGGCATCATGTTGGCGGCCCGCGGGTCAATCGTCAGCGAGCTGCGCAACGCACGGCCGAACGCCTTGAAAATAGTCTCGGCCTGGTGGTGGGCATTAAAGCCTTTCAGGTTATCGATGTGCAGGGTAACACCGGCATGATTTACGAAGCCCTGGAAAAACTCCCAGAACAGCTGGACATCAAAGCGTCCAATATTGGCACGGGTGAACTCCACTTTCATATCCAGACCCGCACGACCGGAGAAATCCACGACCACACGCGACAGCGCCTCATCCAGAGGGCAATACGCGTGCCCATAGCGCTGAATGCCCTTCTTATCGCCCACCGCTTCCTTGAACGCCTGACCCAGCGTAATACCGATATCTTCCACCGTATGGTGATCATCGATGTGGTTATCACCCTTGGCGTTGATATCCAGATCAAACAGGCCATGGCGGGCGATCTGATCCAGCATGTGCTCAAGAAACGGCACACCCGTTTCAGCTTTCAGTGTGCCGGTACCGTCCAGATTCACAGATACCGTAATCTGTGTCTCCAGGGTATTACGGGTGACGGTGGCTTTACGCTCAGCCATGATGTTCTCCGCTGTTATTGAAACGTTGTAAGCAACGTTATTTAGAAATAAAGTGGCCATTATACAACCAATAAAGCAGGAATGCGCACCCCCGCAAAGCAGTTTTAGTCGTCAGCAGAGCGAGACGTCAACAGCCAGGCAATTGTTTGCCAACGTACTGATAAAAAAGCGATTCAGTTAACCTTAAGTCTTGGTCATTAGAGTTGTTCTGTTACTATATTAATTCCATAGCTTTCTGTGCAGCCCAAGGAGGATCCATGAAAGGTCTATTGAAAATAGTTGGAGGTCTGCTGGCCCTGCTGGTGATAGTCGTTGTTGCCGGCGGTGTGTTGCTGGGGATGTTTTTTGATCCCAATGAATATAAGCCACAAATTCAGGAACTTGCGTTCGAAAAGGGCGGTATTGAACTGGAGATCAAAGGAGACCTTGGCTGGTCGGTATTCCCCTGGCTGGGTATCGAGATCAATCAGATCAGCGTCAACTATCCGGATCAGCCACAATTGGCAGAGCTGAATCAGGCCCAGGTGTCGGTTGAGCTACCCGCCCTGCTATCGGGCAGCGTGAAGATGAGTAGCGTCGTACTGGACGGATTAACGCTGAATCTGATCAAAACCGCTGACGGCCAGACCAATTGGGCAACCGGTGAAGCAGCACCTGCTGACTCCACGGTGACTGATGACAAGCCCAGCAGTGCTGAAGCAGCTGGCGGCGCGGCACTGTCCCTGGATATCGAAAGCATTGCCATCAGCAACGGTAATATCAGCTATACAGACCAGCAAGCAGGCAGCAAAATCCTGCTGAACAATTTCACCATGACCTCCGGTAAGGTTGTCACCCAGGCATTCTTCCCGGCAGAGTTAAGCTTCCAGGCAGAACAGTTTCAAAACGATGAGAAGCAGCTGACGGTTGATGCCAAACTGGTTGCCCAGTTCTTCCTGGATCTGGCTAACCAGCAATATCAGATCAAAGGCCTGGAAAGCATGCTGGGCCTCACCGGCAAGCCGTTTAATGGCAACACGGTAAACCTGACATTGAATGCCGATATCAGCAGCGATCTGGGTAAACAAACCGCGACAGTTGATAACCTCAACCTGAGCGCTGCAAATCTCAAGGCCAGCGGTAACATCCTTATCCAGGATTTTACCAAGCCAACAATTGCGGGCAAACTGAGCGTCGACACATTCAGCCTGCAGGAATTGCTGACAGCGCTTGGCCAACCAGCGATTGAAACTACAGACCCTGATGTACTGAAAGCGATCAGCTTCAGCTCTGAGTTAAGCGGCCCTGCCAATACGCTGGGATTAAACAAGCTAAAGCTGCGTCTGGACGATACACAATTCAACGGTAATATCGGCTACAACCTGGCCAACGGTTCCATTGCCCTGAATCTGCAAGGCGATGAGATCAATGCCGACCGTTACCTGCCGCCAGCCAAAGCAGGCGATGCCAAGGCAGCAAATGGCGACAGTGCAACCCCTAATACCTCCAGTAAAAGCACAGCCAGTAAAAAAGGTGGCGAGCGCTATTCCAAAGAGCCGGTAATTCCGGTTGAGCCCCTCAAAGCACTGGAGCTGGATGCCAAGCTGGGGTTGCAAAAACTACTGATCTCCGGCCTGACACTGACCAAACTGGAGCTGCAAGCCAGCGCCCATGGTGGTCTGGTGAAAGCAACTAAGATCCATGCAGATATGTATGGCGGTACAATCCGCAACAGCGCCGTGATTGATGTCCGCAAGAAACCTGCCCGCCTGAGCTCCAATGAGGTGGTCAGCGGCATCCAGATCGGCGATATGCTCAAGGATGTGGCTGATACCGATGCAGTAACCGGCACGTTCAGTACCAAGGCGAAGGTGACCGCCACGGGGGTTTCCGTTCACTCCATAGTTAACAGCCTCAACGGTACTGCATCCGTCAATATGAAAGACGGTGTGATCAATGGTATCGATATTGCCCAGACTATCTGTCAGGGCTTTAATACCGCAGGCAGCTTGGGCGTCAATACCCAGCAGGTCGACCCGTCCACCCCATTTGCCAATATGGGCGGTAACTTCAAAATCACCAACGGCGTGGTCAGCAACAACGATCTGAAAGCGGCGCTGGATGCCATAGACGTAAAGGGGCGCGGCAAGGTAAACCTGCCAGCTGCCAATCTGAATTACCGCCTCGGCCTGACCATCAACGAAAACCTGTTCAAGCAGACCTGCTCGGTAAACAACGCCCTGCAAGGCATCGAATGGCCAGTGGACTGTAAAGGCAGTTTCGATGATGATCCTGCCAAACTGTGTCGCCCGGATGCCGGTGTGCTGGAAGACATCATCAAGCAGAAGGCGAAGAAAAAGCTGGAGAAAAAGCTGGACCAAATACTGCTGGATAAGCTCGGCGGCGACAGCGGTGATGGCGAAGAGAGTGATGCCTCAAAACTACTAAAAGGTCTATTCAATTAATTAATGAACGCAACAAACTTCTCTGACGCCGTGCTGGACTGGTTTGACCAGCACGGGCGTCACAATCTCCCCTGGCAAGAGCAGAAAACAGCGTATTTCACCTGGCTCTCTGAAATCATGTTGCAACAGACGCAAGTCTCCACTGTAATCCCGTATTTCGAAAATTTCAGGTCGCAGTTTCCCACTGTAGAGGACTTAGCCACGGCAGAACTGGATGATGTACTCCACCTCTGGACAGGACTGGGATACTACGCACGGGCCCGAAACCTCCATAAGACCGCGCGGATTATCGCCCGTGACTATGCAGGCCAATTCCCCGAATCTGTCGCTGAACTTGAACAGCTACCCGGCATCGGCCGCTCCACTGCCGGAGCGATTCTGGCCATCTCAACCGGCAAGCGTGCCGCCATTCTGGATGGTAACGTCAAGCGCGTACTGGCACGCTACTATGCGCTGGAAGGCTGGTCAGGCACCACTGCGGTGATGAAACAGCTATGGCAGTATTCCGAGCAGAACACCCCGGATCAGCGGGTGGGTGAGTATACCCAGGCGATGATGGATATGGGGGCGACACTCTGCACCCGCAGTAAGCCTTCCTGCCTGCTATGCCCCCTGCAACAGAACTGCCAGGCTTACCGACAAGGCAGAACCACCGAATTGCCAGCCTCGCGGCCCAAGAAAGTCCTGCCGGTAAAACAGACCATCATGCTTCTAATCGAAAACGATCAAGGGCAGATACTGTTACGCCAGCGCCCCCCCACAGGCATCTGGGGTGGACTGTGGAGTCTGCCGGAAACCCGGGACCTGCGCGATGCCGAACAGGAAACCGGCTTAGCCATTAATCTTGATAGTGCCGCACCGCTGGAGCCCGTCAGGCATACCTTTAGCCACTTCCATCTCGACATTACGCCGGTAAAAGTAGCACTACGGGAGAAAGACCCTACAAATCATGTCATGGAAGGCGTCGCCGCACTCTGGTATAACTTACGCCAACCACAAAAGATTGGCCTGGCCGCCCCGGTAAAGAAATTACTGGCTAAACAGGCAAAATAAATTAGTTTGGAGAACACCATGACCCGCACCGTAATGTGCCGCAAGTACAAAGAGGAACTCGAAGGCCTGGATCGCCCACCGTATCCGGGCCAGAAAGGCCAGGATATCTTTGACAATGTTTCCAAAAAAGCCTGGACCGAGTGGAGCAACCATCAGACGATGCTGATCAACGAAAAACACCTCAGCCTGATGGACCCAACCAGCCGTGAATTCCTGCAACAGGAAATGGAGAAATTCATGGCGGGTGAAGACTACGAGAAAGCCGAAGGCTACGTACCACCATCCAAGTAACGGCCTAAGTAATACTCCCGATGCCCGGACAGCCAGTTCCGGGCACATTCCTTTGCGATATAAGCCTGCTAAGTCAGCTGCTACAATCAGCCTTAAAGATCGGCCCTCAAAATTTGACCTTGAAAGCGCCTGCTGACTGATCAGAAAACAATCAAATGAAGCCTTTTTCAGCTCGCCACCAGCACCTAATCCACATAATAGTAAAATTACCGTTCAAGCCTGTTGACAGGGAGCGACGAAATCAGTTTAATACGCACCTCTTGAGTTGCCCGGATAGCTCAGTCGGTAGAGCAGAGGATTGAAAATCCTCGTGTCGGTGGTTCGATTCCGCCTCCGGGCACCACTTAAGAAATCAACTAAGCCTTGCCTTTGTAGCAGGGCTTTTTTGCGTCTGGGAATTAGAAAATCCTCGTGTCGGTGGTTCGGCTATTTACAACTTCAGACCTCCGGGCACACTTATTTAAAGCCTTGCAGTCAAATGCGGGGCTTTTTTGTTTCTTGAATAGTAGTTAGAACTTCGCAAATGGCGATACTTCCTAAGCAATAAGTTTCATCTGACCCCACTTATCATATATATTTATTTTTCATTGACAACTAAACACCAAAGCTCTTGTGAAGCGCCATAGCCTCGATATCATGTTCGCTAATATTTGCGGCCAATTTGACAGTGAGGTCATGCTTCAATATTGCGAGGTCAAAAACAAATTCAGGCGTGCCTGTATCGTTTAGTAAAGCTGGCAATAAATAGAACGCTCCGAAGTGGCGGTACGATTCCAGAAACCTTTCCAGATTAACATCACTGTCGGGTTCCATCACCATGGACCGAGTAGTCATTGTAATTATCTGATCCGATTTACAGTCGCCAGCTTCAGGAAGTTTAGAAGTTATCAAGACGCAATAGTGGTGCTTATTCTGCTGCGGCAGCTGACGTATAATGGACAAGGAAATCTCCTCATTTTCATCCTGTGTGCCAAACCGCTCTCGCCAGCGCTCAAAAATATTTTTAGCGCCTTCTTCATTCTCAAAGAGAAAGGCTACGCACGGCGGCTGGGAGGGGCTAAACTGCGCATAAGCTGTACCTCTCCAACAGGCTTGATCCCAAGAATGAACATCAATAACTGACCGGACTTTTAGTGCTCGGTGGTCTTTTACCTCGGGCGGTTTATCACTACGCTCTTCTCCATCGTTCGAGTCTGTAACGTTTTCGTCTTTAAGTTCAATAAGCGTGAGCGTGGGACGCGTGGTTCGTAATTCATAAGATTTTTGCACAGCGTCTTGCCAATCAGACATTCGTGACACTTTTTTCGATGACACCCTGTTATAGCTATTGGAAGCAACCGCTACCATTGTCATTCTGTTCTGTACTGCCTCATCGACATAGAGCTTTTGTAGCAGGGTCTCTACATCGTCGATTACGCAGGACGTGGCGAGGACATGCCCTGACACCTCAGTCAAAAACCTATGGACATCTCTCTGTTGTTCGAAACTTGTAGGGGAAAGTGCACGGGGCCAGATGAGACTACCAGCCATATCCATCACGTTCATCTCAAAGGATGGCTCTGATATCTCATCACTTTCGATTAAATTGATGCGTAATTTCTCTGTATGAGGAATGACGTGCTGTTCAATCGCGGTAGCAAAAAACGCTTCCAGCGACCCAAGGACAGCTTCTGCAACAAGGATGGACTGGCGGCTGCCTTCAATATTGATCTCGACGATCATGCCAAGAATGGTTGTACTCAGAGTTTGTAGTTCCTCAGAGTTTAAGGTGATCGTGCCACGCAGATTTTCAACAACCGGCTGGCTCGCGAGCAACGAAAATATACGATTTACGTCTTCGTCCGTTTCCGTAACTGGTAGGCTACCGTCGATACGAAGGGTCTCCATGTGGCCTAGTATATAAAGGAGTGCGGATCGAGCCATGAACAATTCTAATGCTTCAAGCACATCCGGCACGTTTTCCAGCTTACGAAGATCGGATTCATCTAAATTCAGGAATAAACTGCCCAGCGCTACGTCCAACTCGCGGATATCTTCGCTAACTTTGGCCTTGGAGTCCTCTGTCAGCGGAAGGGTGGCTAAAGCGCCGTTTAACATTTGGATCGCGAACAGGAAGTCAGGAAGGTGACGTAACTCTAGTGCCAACCAGGCCCAGGTCTTCATCGTTGGAACGAAGCTGACCGATAACTGACTTTCCTCCTCACCTTCTATTACAAGGGTTGCCGCGAGGAAGGCACAACTTGCCCGCGCTGCCCACAACATTCCGGCACTTCTATAAGCTAGCGTCAGGAGCTGAAGTGCCTCAATTAGATGATCAGAATATTCTTTTTTAGTGAGTCCTATCGCAGCCTTCCCGAGGAGACGGATCATGTCAAAATGATCCTCGAGGTCGAGCTGTTCCGCGCGCTTGAGAAGTATCAAGGCACCTTCGGCTTCACTTTTTCGGTTGGCGACAAACTCCGCCATCTTTTCAACGAGATCGTTGTAGGCGGGGTCATTTCCTGCGACCTGTCCGGCGATCTCCACCATGGATACCAGCCGATCAGCCTTGAACTCACCAAGACCGCTTGCTTTCTCCAATATGGCAGCGAACTCGTACCAGATATCGGACAACCCGTCGCGCCGATTATCGATCATAACTTGGTTCATTCGAATAATAAGGAGGGACGTCTCCGCTTCTAGACTATTATTGGGCCGGTCCTTATTTCCGGCGATTTGTTCCAGCGCCAGCTTCAGGTTTGTTGTGCGTTCATCAAGCTTGCATTCATCGCGGGACATGTGTCCGTGAACAATCGAGTTCACGAAGAGTTGAAGCAGGTTGCACAGGAATTCAAAATTTATGGCGTGATCGGATTTCAGCGCAAGAGTTTCAAAGGATTCGTAGGAATCTTTTAGAAACTGAAAGTCGTCAAACCACCAGAATGCAGTCCATATATGCTCGTAGTTAGCTTCAAGTTCCTGTCGATACGTGCCATCTGTGCTTGCCAACCGAATAGCACGAAGAAACCGACCATCAGTTTCAGTGCGGGGGCGCTCTAAATTTCGTGACAGTTTAGCTGCGACAAGCGCCTCCGTAACTCGCTGCTGTTCCATACCACAAAACGCTTCTGGATCATCAATTGAGTGTTCAATATCTGCAAGTTGCTGTGCACGGGAATAGTCCGTTGGACCCAGTCTGAACGGGTCACTTTTTGCCTCACCGATTCTCAGATAATTGTAGGCAAGGTCCTTGCGGTCGTTTTCTATGATTTCCTTTACAATCCAAGACCTGTCGTGAATCGTAACGGGAGTGTTGTACTTTTTTGATAGTTCGTCCTCAATACGGGCGCGGTCCTTTGCCCTCGCAAATCTGCTGGTAACGAAAATTATCCTGTCATAATTTCTACCTGTTTCGATGATTCCCTTTACATCATTGCGAACTTTCTGCGACCAAGTTTTTTTGGCGCTGATAGCGAATGCCCATCTTTCACGGCCTCCATTAGCTTCACCTACATATAGAACCGCTATTTCATCAGCGACTGGATAAGATTCTGTATCCGCCTTACTGTCTCCTCCTCCATCGGGCCCAGTTTGAGGTCTTAGATTAGGGCAGATTACTCGCTCACAGAGTTTTCGGCAGAATATTTCAAAGCCATGGGTCTGATTACGCGAAGTAATAGAATCCAAATGGTATTCAAAGACTGCTGACTCCAACAGGTATGCTACCCGATCTTCGGTATCCGAGTAATACTCAGGCCGAAGCTCTCTCATAAATTGAGATGGGGAGATTTTCTCCGCTGAAGCCTGCTCAATTTTTTTCTGGCTTAATACATCCGTCTTTATCATCTTCACTTAACTTTAAATCCAAAATAGCCGATTTTGGTCGACAGCAAACTGTTATCCATAAAGCGAATTATCACTCTACTCGCTATACAAAGATGCACAACCGTACCTGTATTACGGGATGCATTCTACGTTTCATATTTCACAAAACTATTTGCGTCTCTTGTAATGAGTTCAATCAACCTTGGGTGAACAAAAAGCCTTTCCCTGCCTACCTGCTGCTCCGTCAGCACACCTATACTCACTAATCTCTTAAGATACTCAGACGCTGTTTGCCGCTTGGCGATATTGGCTTCTACCAAATTACTATAGTACTGGCTCTTATTGGCGATGATATAACGACTTAAATACAGGATGGGCAAGCCCAGTAGTTCTTCCTGGACAAGATAGAGAATGTTCAGGATTCTTTCGGTACGGCCATTACCATCGGTAAAGGGGTGAATGGCTTCGAATTGGTAGTGCATAGAGGTGATAGCATCAATCGATGCAGGCTTCAACAAAACTCAAACCACCTTACTGCCTGATATAAAACACTCTATACCTAAAAAGTACTCCACACTATAAATTGTGTTAAGTATTAAACTTAACAAATAGCTATGCATAATACTTAATACAATAATACTGATAACATACCACAAGAGTACTTCACACTATAAATTGCGTTAAGTATTAAACTTAACGCAATGCTATGCACAATACTTAATACAATTATATTGACAACATCGCAAAAACGCCCTACCTTAAAAATAGCGAAGGATCGACCAGAGGACTAGTAAATGGGTAGAAACAGCCGCACATACTCAAACCACACCCTAAAAGCCATCAAGCTGTTTGCAGCACAGATCAGACTTGCCCGAAAGAAACAGCGCTGGAGTGAAATGGAACTAGCGGAGAGAGCAGGTACTTCTCGCTCTACGATTAGACAAATTGAGAAAGGCAGCCCTGCGACCGAACTAGGCCTCCATTTTGAGATAGCATCCCTTCTTGGGATAGCACTTTTTGATGCCGACGATAACAATCTAAATACATTACAAGACAAACTTGATTTGCAACTTGCCTTACTTCCCAAGCGCATAGATTCTGAATCAAGCGAGGTATTTGATGACTTCTAATAATACAGGAGCCTTCATCTGGATATGGCTTAAAGATCAGAGCGAACCGGTTATCGCCGGGCGAATAGAGGGGCGTAACGGCAAACTGGCCTTTAACTATGGTCAAAGTTATCTGAACAGAAAAGATGCAATCCCAATATACGAACCTGAACTGCCTTTGAAGGCGGGCAGGTTGCCCTTATTAGAACGAATGGATATGCCAAGCTGTATTAGGGATGGTTCACCTGATGCATGGGGTCGCCGTGTCATTATCAATCAAGTCACCGGTAATAAAAAAGAAGATATAGACCTGACTGAACTTGGTGAACTCGCTTACCTATTACTTTCCGGCTCTGACCGAATTGGCGCACTGGACTTCCAAGAATCGGCAACAGCCTATAACCCAAGAAATCCTAGATCAGCCACCCTCGAAGAGCTCCAGCAAGCATCCGAGCTTGTCGATACCGGCGTGCCACTAACAAAAGAGCTAGACCAGGCACTCAATCACGGTTCAAGTATTGGCGGGGCTCGGCCAAAAGCTAGCATTGAAAGTAATGACAAAAAATATATTGCCAAGTTTTCAGGCTCCTCTGATACCTACAGTGTTGTAAAGGCAGAGTATGTTGCCATGAAAATGGCAAAGAAAGTAGGCATTAATGTTGCGAATGTAGAGTTAACACAAGCTTTAGGCAAAGACGTACTACTCATCGAAAGATTTGATCGCTACCACAACAACGACAAAAAATGGTGTCGAAAAGCCATGGTATCCGGCTTAACCATCTTAGGAATTTCTGAAAATGAAGCACGTTATGCCAGCTACGAAGATCTTGCTGAAAAAATCCGATATAAATTCACCACCCCAAGAGACACTCTGCATGAACTGTATAAGCGGATGGTTTTTAACATCCTGGTAGGAAACACCGATGACCACGCCCGGAACCATGCCGCATTCTGGGATGGCGAACAGTTAACCTTGACGCCCGCCTATGACATTTGCCCTCAAAACAGGACAGGTGGAGAAGCATCACAGGCAATGAATATTCACGGAAGTGATAAATTAAGTCGATTAGTTAACTGTTTGGCTTCTGCACCATCTTTTGTTCTCTCAGAGGATAATGCTAAAGGCATCATTCAATCACTGGTGACAAGTATCAAAGAATTCTATCCTGAAATTTGTCAGGAAGGAGGCTTATCAGAAGTTGACCAAAAGTTTTTCTGGCGCAGACAGTTTTTAAACCCCTATTGTTTTTATGGGATTTCCGAAGATTTTGAAAACACACTTACTTCAATATTGTGATTCTTCACATACTCTCCAAATACATCACTTCTCCAATTACTGACATAGAGAAGGTATCACAAGGCTAGTAGCGTTGATGAGATAAGTATGTCCTGGTCTTTATCAGCCCGTAGTTCTATGACTACGGGCTGATAAACAAGCAAGTAGAATGAACAACCGATTCGAGTTCATAACACCAGGGTGGTACACTTGTATAACTCAGCAGCAGTCTGGCACACGCCCAAACCTTAAACATCAATTATTTACAGGCGCTCTGCGAGAGAGTAGAAGTGTGGTACCAAGTCCGCCTCCGGGCACCACTACTTCCAAGCCTTGCAGTAAAATGCAGGGCTTTGTTGTTTCTGGGATTTAGTAAATCCTCGTGTCGGTGGTTCGGCTAATTACAATTTCATGCCTCCGGGCACCACTTAAGAAATCAACTAAGCCTTGCCTTTGTAGCAGGGCTTTTTTGCGTCTGGGATTTAGAGAACCCTAGTGTCGGTGGTTCGGCTACTTACAAGTCCAGACCTCCGGGCACCACTACTTCAAAAGCCTCGCTAATCTCTATTAAAGAGTTAGCGGGCTTTGTTGTTTCTGGGCTCTGGTCGGAGCTGGTGTACCACGCGCTTTTTTTTGGCAACGATTTGCGCTTTATTTGTCATCCACCCTCTCACCATAAAATCAACAACCGCTACTTATCCTTAACCCCTTGTACGGCCTCTTGTTGTTGCTTAGTTTCTAATATCTTTTCATATGTTGATTGCTGTTTGATCCCTTCTATTTGTGTTTTGCAGGAATTGACCCTTTGATGTTGGCTGCCTCTCCTCAGATAAAGGTTCTGAATTCGTGGAGAATCAGGCCCTAGTAGATGCACTCGGCATAGAGTTTTACTTTCCTCATCCGTATTCACCTTGGAAGCGCGGGTTGAATGATATTTTAAACGTGCTGTTGCGGCAGTACACACCCCAAGGCACCGATTACGTTTGATCAGTGATGAAGATATGAAGATATGAGACGAGTAGAAAAGCGCTTGAGACTGAGAGTGAGGAAGTGCCTTGTGTTCAGGCCGTCTGAAATGATCCTTCGGGAGTCACTACAGGTTGCGTAGGCGGTATTGCACTTATAAGTTGAATTCACCAGCCCCTTGCTTTAATAAAAGGGATAGGTCCAGCAGAGCCTGCTCCAGTTGCCGGGTAAACAGCTCCAAATTACTTTCCTGCTGAGTACGGCTAGTCAGGGTAAAGTTAATTTGGTCGGCTTTAATAATGTAGCGAATAGCATAGCCATCCTCAACCGCCGGCCCATAACCCGCTAAACACATACCAACGGGTGTCGCCGTACTGGTAGAGAATCGGTTGTAACTCAGGGCTTGAAAAGCACGGCTTTCAAACAGTGCTGGCAAGCTATTTATACCCAGCTCACTACCGCAGGTCTCATATATTTTTTGCAGCCCAAACAGGTGCCGTTCAATGCCCTCTCCAGCCTTGCATTGCAGAATTCTGCTGATATGTTTGCTGGCCGATCGGCTTAGGTATTCCCGCAACCGTGGCTTGTCCACACAGCCATCTGACCCATCAACTAAAGCTTTTACAAACTGCGTGGATTCAGTCGTTACCGGGCGCATTGTTTCTGTTCTGCCATGTAAAAACTGTCGGGTCATTACCGCTTCGTAAGTGCTTTCAATTCTCCCAAAGGCTTTGTATTGAGCTATTTGAAACGCGATTTGCACAAAGGCGTCGGGGCTAATTTTTAAAGATTTGATTTGCTGTTGACCAAACGCTTTAAACTCCAACACGCGGATTGCAGTATTGCCTATAAAGTCTGCATATTTGCTTTCAGCGACTCTTATCTGTTGAGTAATTTGGGGGGCACTCTCAAGCTTTAAAGGAACAGGGGTTTCGATAGTTACGGCGCGCTTCCACTCTGTCACTGCGCTTCTCTGCTCGTTCTTTTTAGCAAGAAACTTAAGCATAACACTGGTAGTAGAGCCATCAATTCTGGAATGCTCTGTATTTATCCCTGCGGTACCATCGGCACAAACAATTACTTGAAATGACTTATCAAACCAGCGGTTCCTGCCTGTGCCATGCATCAGCAAACGGACTTTATCCAAATTGGTTTGTGGCTTGGCGTCATCCAGGCTCAGGGTAAACATCGCCTCTTCAATAACCGTTAATACCTTCTCATTTTGCACTGAAAAGCCCACCAGAAAATCGCGCGCATTGGCCCATTCGTCTCTGGGCAGGGTTGTCAAAACACCCAAAGGCAATGTGTCCGATTGCGAGGATTTAATTGCTGAACGGTCCACTATAGCCTGCAATTCACGCTCGATTTCCCAACAAGGCTTCAACTCGCCCTCAGCACTGCAAATATCCACTTTAAATATTTGGTCGTGGCTGAAAACGGCGATAAAAGCCGCCTTGGAAGAGCTTCTATCCGTTTTAAGTTGATCGTTTCCCAACCGGGGAATTCGAGTAGTGCTGAACAAATAACGGTATTGCGTCATGCACAGAGGCTTACCCTGTTCTGTTTCTGGCAACAGCTTCCCGGTTTCAATCTGGGTATTTAATTCGAAAAGATCTGTTATTAACAACGCCGCTTTTTGCGTTTGAGAGAGGTTAGTGGAATCGGGTTTTTCATCAAGCAAGTAAAAAACATTACTGTTGACTGGAATTGGCTTTCGATATTTTAAATAGGACTTCAGCCAAAAGGATTCCAGCCAATTAGGGAGAGTTTTGTCTGATGCAAATGTCAAAAGCCTTGCTTGAAGCTTCGCACCTTCTTCCCTTTGGAACGCTTCAATTAATTTACGAGTATCACAAAGTTCTTGCTCTGTAAGTAGAGGTGCAACCCACTCTAAAAACTTTGCGCATGTCGCCTCCAGATCCGGGACTGGCAGTTTAGGTAATAATCACTGATTGGAAAATGTCCCTACCGGTTTGTCGATTACTGCGTCTGCCATTTTATCTCCTAACCCGAAATCACTAAAAGCTGACCCTGCAAATAATTCTGTATAACTGCAAAAATACGTGAAGCCTTAGAGCGAAATCAATATGTGTTTTAAAATTTTACCTACTTCCCTGCTACGCTATGCTCCTTCGATACTTCTGCCGTTCAATACTTAACATAGTTTCACGCCTATTCCATAGTTTTAGTTCTTTTGGGGGCTCTGTTCAGCTTAAAAGTTGTTACACCCAGTGTCCGGCAATTCGCTCTACA
>JBALVQ010000059.1:0-36019 GCA_036960915.1 Amphritea sp. | reverse complement strand
GTTGTAATATTTGGGGTGAGAGTAAAAACTCTTGGTTTTATGATTTACATTGATAAGTTCAATGAACGCTTATGACGGTCAGTGTCAGGTTTTGGCACAAAACGACCTCATCGTTGAGCTGCTACTTCTGGTGCTGTTTGGTCGCTCCTGACACATTGCAGACGATGATGATCGGCTAGCGTCAGCCTCACCTTCAATCCACATTTCTCCATAGCGGTCATCAAGGCAGGGGCTATCTGAGCATCAGCTTTCGGCAGGATACGGCTATCAGCTGCCGCTCAAGGGTATGGTCATATCGTTGAGCTTACATGTGACCGTAAGGGGCAGCTTTCAGATGCTGCGTTACTCCATGGTTTCACGCTACAGCACTTTCCAATTTGTTATTTTACAGTTAGAACAGAGCAGTCAGCCCGTTGAGAAACCTTATGAGAAACACTGCCGAATAGCAGACCTTTCAGCTCGCTAGTGCCACGGCGCCCCATGACAATCATGTCAGCATTTTTTTCTTTTGCGACCTCAAGAATACAGTTTGCGTAATCACCAGAGCGAGTCACAGATGATACGTCTTTAACGCCGGACTTAGTCGCTTTTTTTATTGCGCTTTTGACAATTCGCTCTCCCATCACAACAACCACCCGTTCTTTAGCTATTTCACCAGGCGCCAGTTGCTCCAACTCTATAAAATGTTGCATCTCCTCAGGTGGATAATCGTGGGTCAATACATGAACAACTGTTAACTTGGCGTCGAATTTCAATGTTAGATCAACGGCCATTTCTAAGGCGGCAATAGCGTGGTCGGAGCCGTCATCGGCTACGACAATATTAGATATCAACATTTTCGCTCCATTTCTTACAAAAATCATTAGGTAGAGATGAGAATTTAAAGAGCTGACTTAAGAACTACTACCCAACATTATAGGCCAAGAACGGTCACTCAACCGGTGGGAGTTGACAGGCAAAAGGCAGACTTGACCCCTCTTGTGCAGTCTGAAATAGAGCCGAAGGCGCTACACTAACGCGACTCTGTTCCCAATTTTCCCCAATGGTTCCGGTAAATCCTCGCTGCTTAGTGAACGGCAGGTTTGTGTCGACAGGAGCCGCAAGCTGAAGCTCGGATAGGTAAACATTCAGTGTCCGCTATTGGAACTGAAGGGTGGCAGGTGCAATGCTATATTAGCGTCCCCTAAAAGTCCGGATTTGGCACAAACCTGACACCGCCCGTCAGTTAAAGTCTGAGCTCAATTATTTAAGCCGCTCTATCAGGGCGGCTTTTTCTTCCTCGCTCAACCCCTCCAGAATTGCATCAGCCTTCCTACTGGCCTCTCCTTCGCTGTCTCTGCCTGCTGCCCGGTTAATAGCAGCAATGGCTGTCTGTATGCCTCCCCGAGCTGCGTTGGCGTCCAGGTGCGCGTAGGTGCTGGCGGTGACGTTGATATTCTTGTGTCCCAGCGCCTTAGCGATCGCTTGAAGTCCGACGCCCTCCATTGCTTGCCAGCTGCCCAAGGTTCGGCGTAGGTCGTGGATGGTGAGGCGCTCACTGTGGTCATCCGATCGCAGCCCGGCTCGCTTTGTGATGCGGATCCAGAAGCGCTCCGTTTTCGGACTTAGGTGCGCTGTTCGCTTTCCTGGTAATGCATACCGGGTGCCGGTCCTGGCCTCCTGCTTGCGGCGCCGTAGGATTGCTACAGCGTCGTCGATCAATGGGACCGCATGTGGCTTGCCGTTCTTCTGTTTGCTGCCTGGGATCGTCCACACGCTTCGCTCCATGTCAATCTCGGCCCATTCCATTGTGTATACCGTACTCTTGCGCTGCCCGGTAAAAAGCAGCAGCAGGACGGTGTCCTGGTATATCTGGTCCTCTTGAGCGATCGAGTCAAACAGCCGGCCCACTTCGTCGGGCCGTAGGTACCGTTCCCGCTTGTTCTGCTCCCGCCGTTTGATGCCGTCCAGGGGTGGTTGTATGTCCAGCCCCAGGCCGTCTTTGGCGTAGGTATAGATGCCTTTGGTGGTGGCGATGATGTGGTTGTGCTGGCTCTGGCCGAACTGGCCGAGCCGCAAGAGGTCGCGCAGGTCGGCGGGCTCAACGTCCCGCAGCTTTTTGGCGCCCAGCTTCGGCTTAATGTGAAGCCGGTAGGTTCGCTCGTAACAGGTCCAGGTGTTGTGTCGTGTCTCCCCGGTTTCTACCTGGCGCTCGTACTGGTCCAGGAATCCCTTTGCTACTTCGTCCAGGTAGACCGTCTGTTTCCTTTCTTCCTTCGCTGCAGAGTCGGGATCGGTGCCGGCGTTAAAAGCTGCCGCGTACTCGGCAGCGCGGATCCGGGCCTGGTCGATGGTCCACTGGCCGAAGGTTCCAATCTTGCGCTCGACCATCCCTCTGTCCTTGTGTCGGGCTTGGTAGTAAAAAGTTTTGCCGCCGGCAGGTGTCACTCGCAGGGTTAAAATCGGCATGCTGGTGTCAGTAAATCGCGTTCGCTTGTCGACCTTGATGCCGTCGATCCAGCCCTTGGTTAATCGTTTTTTCATTCGCCCCCGGTGCTGGCCTACAAATAGCCTACAAAACAGATAGAACGAGAGTATACATGGCGGTCCATCTTGTGCCAAAGCAGTTTAAGCGGTTAACGGAAAATCAAGGACTTAGGGGCTAAATCGACGCCCAGAGATCTGGCTGGATAGGTGGGCAGCATAATTGTCCGTCATACCGCCGATAAAATCGAGTACCCGCATGTAAGATGGATACAGCCGCCATTGGGCTTCAGGACTATGAATACCCATTAGACTAATAATTTTCTGGCTGCGGTAGCTTAATTGCTTGTGCCCGCCGCTATGCAGCTCAAAGGCCGCATGACAAAAAGCATCCAGCAACGTGCCTAAAGTACTGTACCCGCCCACTTCCAGTTCAGCTTTACGGTTATCTGGAAACACCCGCTGTTTAGCCAGCTCCTTTGCATCCTGCAACCCTTTACGAACCTCGGAGTTACCATCCGCCAGCAGCTCACCGCGATACTCCCCCGTCATTATCTGCGGCAAGTTTGCCATAAACGCACTGACGGTGGACTCAATCATATTCTCCATCGCCTTACCGCGTAACGCGGAAATTTTACGCCGCGCCGAAGCCTGGGTGGAAAAAATTTCGTCCTCAAAATTCAGGTCGCCACAGAGCAATAGCAGAATTGGCTTAATATCATTAAATCCCAGGATATTCAGCTCTATCGCATCTTCCAGATCAAGAATGGCATAACAGATATCATCAGCAGCCTCGACCAAATAAGCCAGAGGATGACGGCACCAGTAATGCTCTCCCAGTTTCACCAACCCCAGCTCACGCCCCAATGCACTGAGTATTTCCCGTTCGGCAGTAAAGCAACTGAACTTATCGTTGATGCCGGCACGCTCTACTGTCCAGGGGTACTTCAATAACGTACCCAGGGTAGGATAGGTAAGGCGAAGTCCCCCGGCAAAAAGGTTGTTCTCAATACGGGTAACGACTCTGAACCCCTGGGCATTACCTTCGAAGGTCTGTAGATCCAGCCGTTCAATGTCACTCAGAGAGGCCAGCAGCTTGTCACTTGCTTCATGCTTAAACCAATCCCGGATAGCAAATTCTCCGGCATGACCAAAGGGAGGATTACCGATATCGTGGGCCAGGCAAGCCGATTGTACAATAGTGCCCAAATCATGGGGACTAATCCACTTAGGCAGCTCTTCCTGTAACAGCTCACCCACCAGAATACCCAGGCTACGTCCTAAGCTGCCCACCTCGATACTGTGGGTCAGTCGCGTATGGATATGATCATTCAGTGCCAGCGGGTGGACCTGTGTCTTGCGCCCCAAACGGCGGAAGGCACTGGAGAAAACAATTCGGTCATGGTCCTTATGAAAGTGACTACGACCAATCTCCTCAGGCGTAATATTTTCATGGCCATAACGCTTGGTTGTCAGTAAGTTCTCCCACTGCATTACCATCCTTGTTCCCCCTCTCGAAGCTATAACCTCAGATTAGCCCGATAGTAAAGATCAAAGCAAACTATACTGACTCTAAAACCTTAAGAGGTAATGGATCAGGTGTCTTCCTATCGCATTAAACAAGTATTTACTGCCTGCGTTGCTGTAGTGCTTAGCCTGACCTGCGCACTCAACGTAAGCTCGCAAGAAATAGTTACTCAAGAACTCACTGTTCCAGGACAAGGTTCACAAGAAAAAGCTGTACAAGAAAAGACTTCAAGTATGAATTCCACGCCTTATACTCCCCAACGGGATACCGCCTTACAGCAAGCTATCGACACAGCTTTACACAGCAAGGGCGCAGGCTACACTCCCCGCACCCGCCACCTCAATGATAACGGCTCGCCAATTTACAGTAACCGGCTACTGCTGGAGACATCACCCTACCTGTTACAACATGCACACAACCCGGTGGACTGGTATCCCTGGGGAGAAGAGGCCCTGGAGAGGGCGCGCCGGGAAAATAAGCCTATTTTCCTTTCCATAGGCTATTCTACCTGCCACTGGTGTCACGTAATGGAGTATGAAAGCTTCGAAAATGTAGAAATCGCCGACTATGTCAATCGCCACTTTATTGCCATAAAAGTGGACCGTGAGCAACGTCCGGATATAGATGAAATTTACATGCTGGCCGCTCAACTCATCAGCAAACGCGGCGGCTGGCCATTGTCGGCTTTTCTCACCCCCGGTGCCAAACCATTTTTCGCAGCCACTTACTATCCTGCGGATCAATTTTCCGAACTGCTCAGCCGGGTCAGTCAACTTTGGCTAATTCAGCAAGACTATCTGACAAGCCAGGCCGAACAGGTCATCAATAGCATCAATCTGCTGATGCAGAGCAGCCAGCAGATGCAGCAAGTGGGCATCAGCGCCCTGAAAACCGCTCAGCAGCAGCTGCTGGAATATCATAATGAGATATCCGGTGGCTTTGGTAATGCACCAAAGTTTCCCCGTGAACCACTTCAGTTCCTACTGTTGAGACTGGCAGAAAAAAAACCGGATACCGCGTTACTGACAGCCCTTCAAAGCAACCTGGATGCCATGCTGCGCGGTGGTATCTATGATCAGATAGGCGGCGGTTTTCATCGTTATGCCACTGACACAGACTGGCTTGTGCCACACTTCGAAAAAATGCTCTACAACCAGGCATTACTGGCCCGAATCTATCTGCATGCCTGGCGCCTGACAGGCAAGCCAGAATACCGACGCGTCGCGCAACAGACACTGGATTACGTATTGAGAGACCTTCAAAGCCCTGAGGGCGGATTCTACTCCGCGACAGATGCTGACAGTGAGGGTAAAGAGGGACGCTTCTTTATCTGGAAACCTGCACAGATAAGAAAGATCCTTAACCGCGTAGATGCCAATTTTATCATTCAGTTATACGGAATGACTGAAAATGGAAATTTCGAAGGCGCCAATATTTTACACCTGCCAGTCTCACTTCAAACCTTTACAAAGCTGTACAATTACCCTCTCCCTCAATTACTGCCCCGACTGGATGACTTACGTGAACAACTTTATAAAGTTAGAGAAACGCGCATCCATCCCGGGTTGGACAGTAAAATAGTCACTGCCTGGAACAGCATGATGATTACCACGCTGGCCGAAGCAGGCGACATTCTTGCCGAACAACGTTACCGAAATGCGGCGGTTAAAACAGCCAATATGCTCTGGCAGCATTGCAACAACGACTCTCTGGAGCTACAGCGAATCTGTCGTGTAGCCGGTAGTAAGATTGCGGCAACTCAGGAAGACTATGCCTATTTTGCCCAGGCATTGCTGGCCCTCTATGACACTGAAGGCAAGCAACACTGGCTGGATAAAGCCGTTATTGTGGTCGAACAGATGCAGCTGCGTTTCTGGGATACCGAAAGTGGCGGTTACTTCCTCTCCGCAAGTGATAGCGGCCTGCCGATTCGCCCCAAATCATCCCCGGATGGTACCACCCCCTCAGGTAACTCAATTGCCCATGAAGTGCTGCATAAACTGTTTATGCGTAGCGGCGAGCAAGGCTATCAGCATCAAGCGGAAGCCGTACTCAACACCAGTTCCGATTCGGTACTACGCCAGCCACTCAGCCATGGCTACCTGCTGGCCAGCCTGCAACAGCAGCTGGCAGGTGAGTTCTCTACTTTGGGTTACGCGGCCAGAGGACATATCCGTGCTGCTGCTCGCTATCATATCGATCAGAATATCATTCGTATCCGTCTGAAAACCGCAGATGGCTGGCATATTAATTCTGACAAACCGCTACAAAGCAACCTCATCCCAACCCAAGTAAAGGTTACTGATAGGCGGTTTGCAGAAAGCGTTGTTATCAACTATCCGCAAGCCGAAATACGCACCCTGGGATTTCAGCAGGAACCACTGGCTCTGTTTGCCGGTCACGTCGACATTGAAGCCAGCATATCAACTGAGGCTTCACTGCCTTTTCGCTTGCCACTGGAGATATCGCTACAGGCCTGCAACGATGAAATCTGCCTGCCGCCAGAAACGCTCAACCTGCAAGTGATTACAGGGCGCACCGAAAAGCTCTGAGCAGATGCTTTGTAGCAGCATGCTCCTTGGTTGATGATTAATAGTTGATCGCTAGTGACTACTCACCAGCAGCCACTCAACAGCTTGATAATTATCGCAATTTAGCGAATGTGATACCTGTCTTCCAGCTGGCTAACTCCCAGGCCATTCATTTTCTTCACCTGCACCTGCACAGGAATACGCTCTTTCATGGCCTCGATATGACTGATTACGCCGATCATCTTTCCGGACGCATTCAAACTATCAAGGGCATCAAGTGCCGTATCCAGGGTTTCGCTGTCCAGCGTGCCAAAGCCCTCATCCAGAAACAGGGAATCAATGCTGGTTTTTTGACTCACCAGATCTGACAGGGCCAGCGCCAGTGCCAGACTAACCAGGAAGCTTTCCCCGCCGGAAAGCGTTTTAGTATCGCGGATAGAATCGCCCTGCCAGGTATCCAGCACTTGCAGTTCCAGGGCTTCAGTTTGCTTGCGCTGCAATAAATAACGGCCATGCAGTCGATCAAGCTGACGATTCGCTAAATGCACCAGATGGTCCAGAGTGAGGCCCTGAGCAAAACGGCGAAATTTGTCACCTTTCTGCGAACCAATTAAAGCATGCAGATAAGCGATGTCATCGTATTTCTCCTGCCACTGATCAATCTGCTCAAACAGGGCCGTTTGATTACTGCGCCGCTGAAAGTCATCATCCAGCGTACGTTTAATCTCACCCTGTCGGTGCGTCACCTCTTTCAACTGCAGGTTAATCACCTGCAGCTGCCCGGTTACTTGCTCAAATGGCGTTTTCGCCAGAGCTTGCTGTTCCGCACTAGAATGTAAGCGGAGCAAAGCCTGGTCTGACTGCTCTTTCAAGGCCTGCGCACGTTGTAACTCTGCCTGAAGCTGTTGTTTCAGGTCGACCAGACGCTCACGTTCGTCCTCGCCTAACAGTGCAGCAGTAAAACCCTCTTCAGTGGCAAACGGACTGGATGCCAACTCTGTCAGCCACGCCTGTTGGCGTGTTGTTGCCTCTTGTTCAAGTTGCGCGTGATTGAGCTGCGCGGCACTGCATTGCCCGGTCAGATTTTGCAATGCCTGATTAGCGCTGTGCAACGCGGTTTGCAATTGCTGCTGCTCATGCTCCGTATCCCGGCTCAACTGCCGGGCATTAAGGCGCTCTTGAGGAACCGATTTATCAGCAAACAGATCACACCTTAGTTGCTGGTTATTCTTTAACTCAGCCTCCAGGCTAGCCTGCTGCTTATTAAGTTCAGCCAGCTGGGTAGTTAAACCTTGCTGTTTCTCAGTCAGGTTCAGGCTTTCCAATGCCAGGGTTTTCAGTGCGTCCTGATGGATCTGGCGTTGTTTCTCAGCCTGCTGCCACTGCTCTGCCGCCTGCTGCATCTGCTGTAACCAGCTATCGATATGATCAGCCTGCGGTGGTGTTAAATCACATTCAGCCAGTTGCGCCTTTAACTCAATATCCAGTGTCTGGCGTTCCAGTTTCTGCTGTTCCAGCTCGGTAGCAACCTGCGCTGCCTCCTTGCCAAGGTTTTCACCTTGCTGAGAATGCAGAGCAATCTGATGCTGCACCTCTGTTTCGGTCTGTTCCGCTCTGATTAACACCTGCTGAGCGGCCTGCTTCTGCTGATTCAGCTGCTTCAGGCGCTCAAGCTGCTCAGTTAACCCGACCTGCTGGGTGTTAACCGCACTTAGGTAAGCGGTTAACGCTTCCTGTTCGGTGATAATAAGCTCAACCTGCAGCGCAGTAACCGCCTGCTGCCATTTATTCTGCAATCCCGCCTGCTCTGCAGTAATCTGGGTCAGTCGCCTGTTAGCCTCAGCCAGCTGTGTCTGTTCCCTGGTCAACTGCTCTTTGAGCTGATTGGCTTGCTGCTCAATGGTTTCTAATTCAGTCTGCAGCTGCTGGCGACGCTGTTCGGCCTGTGACAGATTCAGAGCTTGATAGCTCTCGACCAAAGGGTGCTCTTTCGATCCGCACAAAGGACAAGGCTCATGGGGCTGCAACCTGGCACGCTCTGCGGTTAGATCAGCAATGCGCTTTTCCTGCTCAATCAGCTTATCCAGATCTTTAAGATTTTCGCGCTTCTCTTTATACAGTTGCCGCAGCTTTTCAACCTGCTTATCCAGCTCCTGACTTGAAGCAGTTAACCCCTGCTGCTGCACCTGCAGTTGCTCCTGCTCGGTGTGCTGTTGCTGCGACTGCTGAGCCAGCGCCTGCAACTCAACCCGTAAACCATGCTGTTCGGCCAGTAAGCGTTGCTGCTTTTCCAGGGTAATTTCATCGCTGCCGTTTAAGGCCTGAACCACAGTCTGCTCAACAGCAACCAGAGCCACTTTGCACTGTTCAACCTGCGCTGTTTTACGCATAAGATCTTGCTGGCATTGCCGCTGATCTACCGCTAACTGCCCGGAGTCTTTGTCGATTTGAGCACGCCGCTGCTGCAGTTTTTTGTTCCTCTCACCCAACTGCTCCAGACTCTTAAAGCGGTTCTGCCAGAGTGGCAGCTTCTCGCCCAGCACCGCATCATTACTGTGCTGCGCTAAATAAACTTCCTGTTCTGAGGATTGCGTTTGATGCTGCCGGGTTTGATTTTGTCGCTCCTGCAGTTGCCTCATCACTTGCCCGCTTTGCTCTTCCTGAGCCTGGAGCTGAGTCTGGACCTGCACCAGTTGATCGCTAATTTGCTTACATTGCGCATCCAATGGAACAACTTTCTCATTCAGCAAGGTTTCCAGAGTCTGTTGCGCTTCTTTAGCCTGGGTGTGCTTATTACTGGCTTGGGTAAACTGCTCTTTTGCCTGTTCCGCAGTATTATTCGCTTGCCCTACTGCCCGGGTTAAACGCGCAAGCTCAGCTTGCGCCCCAGCGACTTTATCCGCAGTTACAGTCTGCAAAGTAAATACCGTACGCAGCTTTTCTGCCGGCTCTGCCTGAGCTAAACGTTCAAGGGCCGATTGTTCCTGTTGTTGGCGTTGTTGCGCCTGGTTCAAATTATTTGTTGCCTGCTCAAGTGCCTGTTCAGCGGTAACAACCTGCTCCCACCACTGTTTATGCGACAGCAACTTTTGCTGTTGCTGTTCGGCTTCAGCTTCCTGACTGGCTAGGGCGTTCTGTTGCCCGGATAAGACATCAAGCTGTTCGGAACCCAATAAATCAACCCCATCGGCCCTGGCTTTGAGTTGCGCCAGCTGATTTTTAGTGGCACTGAAATGCTCATGCACTTTCTCCGAGATCAGCCCGTAAATCTCAGTGCCCGTCAGCTCCTCCAACAACTCGGCCCTGTCGTTGGCATCGGCATTCAGAAACGCGGCAAACTGTCCTTGCGAAAGCATCATCGATTTTGTAAAACGCGCAAAATCCAGCCCGGTAATCGATTCCACCAGCTGGCTTTTCTTTTTCACCTGAGAGGCAATGATTTTGCCATCGACAATGCTGGCAAGCTCAACTTTTGCTTCCTGTAAATTGCCATCGGCCTTATCCCGTGAGCGGCGCTGACTCCAAAATGCCCGATAGCTATTTGATTTAACTTCAAATTCCACTTCAGCCAGGCACTCGGCTGTGCCGCGGGTCATTAAGTCATTGGTAGTTTTGGATATGTTATTGAGTCGGGGCGTGCGGTGATAAAGGGCCAGACAGATAGCATCCAGAATGGTCGTTTTGCCAGCCCCTGTTGGGCCAGTTATCGCAAACAGCCCGTTATCTACAAAAGGGGCTTTGGTGAAATCTATTTTCCACTCACCTTTCAGCGAGTTAATGTTCTTAAAACGTAAACTCAGAATTTTCATGCATCGCCCTCGCGTTTTGCGACGTCTTGAAAAAGGGATTCTTGTTCAGGCGCTTTCTGCACACTAACCTGCGAAGTAAGTGCCTCTGAAGCAAGTATCTCTGAAACATCAGTCTCTGGCGTATTCAGTTCTGGAGTTATAGATTCTGAAACATCTGTCTCTGGTGTATTTAATTCTGAAGCCATAGATGTTGAAACATCGATCTCTGGCGTATTTAATTCTGGAGCACTTGTCTCTGCAACATCTGTCTCTGGCGCACGCACTTCATCCAGAATCTCGCTGAAGCTCTTGCGGATACGCGTTAAGCGCTGCTGATCTTCCTCGGTATCGAATTGCTCCTGGGCTAAACGTCGCTCGAACACATCCTGTGGTGTCAGCTCTGCCAGCGTTTCTTTCTCTTCCCGTTCAATCTGGGCTTGTCTATTGGTACGAGAGCGACGCAACTGCAACACTTCTACATTCAGTTCGGTTGTCATTGCCTCAATACGCTGCTGCAGATCGTTCAGATAATCCTGGGTTTCTACTTCGATACACAACCAGACCGGCAATTCATCGACATGCGCCGACAGATCCTTTAACTGAGTTTCAATGCTGGCCAAATCGCCCTTGATCACTTGCATAGGCTGGAATAAGGGTACAGCGATAGATTCGATCCGGGATAATTTTCCCTCGGAAAACTCAGCCAACAGCACTTGTTTTTGACTGCCCAGCTCATCGAAACTCAGCGGGATAGGAGAGCCGCAGTAGCGAATGTGGTCCGATTGCGCGACGATCTGGGGACGATGAATATGGCCCAGTGCAATGTAATCCGCAGGCGGGAACGCCTTGGCAGGAAACGCCTCCAAGGTGCCTATATATATATCACGGACCGAATCAGAGCTTTTCACACCCATCGCCGTTAAATGCCCGGTTGCCACAATGGGTAAAGGTTTATCAAACTCGGCACACTTCTGCTCGGCCAGCTGATACAGCTGCTGGTAATGTTCCGAAATAGCTTGCCCCAGAGCCTGCTGTTTCTCGGCTCCTGATTCATCAGCCTTGCTGATCATTACATCGCGAGGGCGGATATATGGAATTGCACACAAAATCGCACCGGCATTACCTTGCTGATCTTTCAGAACCAGAATTTGAGACTCAATCTCCTGCTGAACGTTGGCAATAACCTGGGTATTCAAATAGGCCAGCAAGCCTTTAGATTCATTCAGGGTAGAAACGGAATCGTGGTTGCCGCCCAACACGACTAACTGACAGCCAAGCCTATTCATCTCGACCACAAAACCGTTGTACAGCTCACGGGCATAGCTAGGCGGCGCACCGGTATCAAATACATCGCCAGCAATGATCACCGCATCAATCTGCTGCTGAACTATTTGCTCTAACAGCCAGGCGATAAACGCCTGATGCTCGGCTGCGCGGCTTTTGGTAATAAAATGCTGGCCCAAGTGCCAATCGGAGGTGTGCAGAATTCGCATAATACTCTTCTTTTGAGTCCTGACTTAGGACTCTTGAATCCATATAGCAGTTTAAAAGTTAAAATAATCCCCAGCAGTCGCCACTTAACGAAGTTCGACTACCCACCAGGACCGATCAAATGCACGAAAAATTTTAAGACGCCCACCATATGCTATTGTTAACAACTAAACCAGACACCATCTGAACTCCGGCCCGTTTATTTATGCCCTCTGCAGGCTGAGTTGAACCAGTGGGTGGATGTGATTTAGAAAGCTCAGTACCTGCGATTTTCTTATCTCGCTAAGCGCAGAGAATCAGTGATAAAATGAATCAATCTATTATTACTTAGCCGCCCCTCTTTATGTCTGAACACAATTCTGAAAAACAGTCTGAACCAAAGCCTGAAAAACAGTCCGAACAAGAAGCTGCCGTTAGAGTTAACAAATTCCTCAGTGAGGCGGGCTTTTGCTCACGCCGTGATGCTGACAAGCTACTTGATCAGGGACTCATCACCATCAATGACCAGCCTATTGAAATGGGGACTAAGGTACTGCCTGGTGATCAGGTTAAAGTTCGCGGCAAGCTGGTAAACACCAAGCCCAAGCGTATCTACCTGGCCCTCAATAAACCGCCGGGAATTACCTGCACTACCGCTGGCAATGTTGCCGGCAATATCGTCGATTTTATTAACTACCCCGAGCGGATATTCCCGATTGGGCGTCTGGATAAGCCTTCAGAAGGGCTGATATTACTGACCAATGACGGCGATATCGTTAATAAGATTCTGCGTGCGGGTAATAACCACGAAAAAGAATATTTAGTGACTGTGGATAAGCCGGTCACCGACAGGTTTATCCAGCAGATGGCAGGCGGGGTACCGATTCTCGATACCGTCACAAACAAATGTAAGGTGACACAGACAAGCAAATTTGGTTTTGAAATCATCCTCACCCAGGGGCTCAACCGACAAATTCGCCGGATGTGTGAGCATCTGGGTTATCGGGTTCAAAAGCTTAAACGCATGCGCATCATGAATCTGATTGTCGATAACATCGGTATCGGCCAATGGCGCCACCTGACTGAGCGCGAAATGTACGAACTTAACCAGCTCATCACAAGCTCCAGTAAAACCATGGAAGCGTCACAGCTCACGCCAATGCAACTGGCTGAACTGTCCCCTGCCCAACCTAACGACAGACACGGATATCAACACGAAGCTAATCAATTCGAAACAAGTCAGAACAAAGCTAAGCAAAACAAAATAAAGACTGAAGGCAGAATTCAGCGCCAGAAAAAAGATAGATCTGAAGATAACGTCTGGTCTCGAAACAAGACTAAGCCTGAAGACAAAGCCCCACGCCAGAACAGAGGCAAATCTGAAGATAACGTCTGGTCTCGAAACAAGGTCAAGCCTGAAGATAAAACCCCGCGCCAGAACAAAGGCAAATCTGAAGATAACGCCTGGTCTGGAAACAAAGCCAGGTCTGAAGATAAAACCCCGCGTCAGAATAGAGAAAAATCTGAAGATAACGTCTGGTCTCGAAACAAGACTAAGACCGAAGACAAAAACCAGCGCCAAGACAAAGCTAAGCCTGAAGGCAAATCAAAAGCCAAGTTGCAAGGCACATTGAAACTGAAACGTCCGCTTAATAAGCGCAAAGAGACAGTGACAAAACCAACAAAAGAAAAATACCTGTATGTTGCCAAAAGCAACAAAAGTGAATAGTGCGAAAAACTTTCAGGTAAGGCTGGATTCAAGTAATAGGCCCATCAATACCTCCTTATGACCTGGTTAGGTCATAAGGTGTTGTAATCCAGACCCGATCTGACAGTTACCGGCTAACTCAGGATGTGACTGTCAGATCTCATCATTACACGTTCTGTTGTATGACTATTAATGATTATAAGGGCCACAAACCAATGCTCGCTGAATGCCTGGCGTTAATGCATCAAGTCCCTCAATGAGCTTTTCATGACCGATTAATACGTCAACTATTTGGCCGGAGTAGCGAATAGCTGTCTCACGCATCATGCCCATCATTGGCCATCCCCATAGAGACGATACGGTGACACCGTCCTGCACAAAGTAAGGCTCTGTTAGAAAACTGCAACTGATAACCGCTTCCACAGGACTTCTATTGGTTGCACTACCACCCACTAAATCGATAACGACTGACTGATCAGGAACCAACTCTTTTAGCTGTTGATTACTGACTAAAAAGTTTACGCCGCGTAATTCAGGGGACTGCTCCGCACCGTTTACCACTAGATCCACATCCTTTAGCCAATAATCAATACGGCTCTTAGCAGTGTGTGTACGACCTAACACCTGGATATTTTTGATCCCCTGGCGGTGTAACTCGTGCAGCGCCCCTTGAGCTACATTGCCATAACCCAGAATAACCGCTTTTGCATTGGCTATATCCAGTGTCGGTTTATTTTCTTTCAATAATTTAACACCATACCGCGCCCCTGCTTGACCGGTTTCATGTAAACACTGGATACGGCGCAAGCCAAATTCGGCAGGCGGGTGACTTGCTCGATAAGCGGCAATAGCTGCCTGCCCCTGCTGCTATTCAAACTCATGAAGGTCATAAAGATGCGTCCCTTCATTCTTCAGTTTGGCCAGCACACCCTGTTGATCGTCAAAGCTCTGACTGTCATAGAAATAAAGAGCATTGGCTCCGACAGCATCCAGATCATCGAATGAAAGCGTTGGCTGCATGACCTGAAGCGAGCGGGGATTACGATTACCACAACGGCGAATAGCAGCGCGTAATCGTTCGCTCCACCCGATAACCCTTACCCGCAAGTTACCGACGGTATCATCCTTCAAAAAGGGCGATAAGGCCCTTGCCATGGCTTGGCGACCTAAAATAACCTGATCTGATTGAATCTTGGGCGATTCACATACTTCTTCCATTGCCAATACATTGATACACCTGTCCTGAAGTAATTTAGCTCGATCAGGATAGGAGTGGAAATGCGCCATACAGAATAAGGTGCACCCCTCACGCATCTGTTCAATAGAGGAAAGTGATGGGCCCTTAAACTTGATAATGAGTTCTTTATCTCGATAAATTTGCTCTGCCGTTTGCATAATGGCGTTATTTTTCTGGTATTCACTATCACTGAAGCCCACTCCCTCTCCTGCCCCGTATTCGACGTAAACCTTAATACCGGCTTGGCTAAGCTTACCAACATCGCTGGGCACCAATGCAACACGTTTTTCCATTGCACCGGGATTTTCCGGCGACTCTATCTCTTTTACTAGGGCGATGGATGAAAAACGCGGCGAAGATACGGTCATGCAAATACTCCGGGAGATAAATAAAAGTAAGGGTCTCAGAATGTAATCAAAGACAGAAGCCTCATGTGGACGTCACGAGGGTATCAAGAATTTAGGCAATTTTTTCACACTGGTGCCCGCGAATGCTCTTCGGGGCAATCTGGTACGGAACTTCGCTACTCCCCTGATGATTGACTGTGAGTGACTAATGCCCTCCGTGCCTCTCTGGCTCCAATATTATCAGATAACAGATTGGGTAATATCGATTCATCAATTGAGTGCTGATGTTATGATTCAGGCACTCGGTTTAGGCACTCGGGAGTGCGACTAAAATAGCAGAATCTCGTAAAGCATAAAACAACTGTTTATTATCTATCAGCCTATTGGGCTTAATACTAACGATGCCAACCGTTTCAGTAAGATACTCGCGATACCCACCCTATTCTTTATTCGGGCTCCACCCAGATCCGTCGTATCAGCGCCGGCAGTTGTTCCCAGTCCCGATGTAAATCCAGCAACTCAACGGGCGCAGGCTTCGGGTGCGGGTTACTAATATCCGCTACCTTGAAACTGAATTGATACTCAGGCTCAACACCCATGCGCAGATCTGATATCACCACCGCGTCGTTCAAATTCTCTACTTTATAAAATCCCCTGGTGAACCACTGCAACCGCCGTACCGGCCAGTAACTCTGAAGATTATCCAGCAACGATGACTGACTGGAATAATCAACAAAACGGATACTCCGTTCCTCATCCAGCAGCGAATAGAAACCTACCCGGTAGCCACTACCGTTCATCACTAACACCCGCCATAGCAGCGTGTTGAAGGGTGCTGGTGTGACCAGCAGCGACCCCCCGCCATCCCCCAGAGCTGCCATATTCTCCTTTGCCACCCCTTGCACATAGCTTTGCGCACCGATGCTCCAGACAAGATACAAGCTACTCAACAATAAACCCGCAGTATTCAACCGTTGCCCCAGGCGGGGATTGCGACGCATCGATAGTACCGCTATCAGCCCCAGCAACAGCGGCAGGGTATATAAGGGATCGATAATAAAGATGCTGCCCAGCCCCACCGGAACAGTGCCCAGAGGCCAGAACAGTTGAGTGCCATAGACGGTGAAGCTGTCTAACAGGGGATGCGTGGTGAGTGCCAGCAACACCAGCAAGAACCAGCCCCGGCGATAAACCGCCTTCTGCGGATGAAACTTGAGAATCAACCAGGTAACAAGTGGCGTGATCAACACCAGCATAAACAGGGAATGGCTAAAACTGCGGTGGTAGGTGAAGTCCGCCACAGCCCCACCCATCGAGATAAAGACATCTAGATCCGGCAGTGTGGCGCAGACCCCACCCCAGATGGCAGCACGGTAGCCAACCTTACGTCCCAATACCGCCTGACCGACAGCAGCCCCCAGCACCAGATGCGTTAACGAGTCCAATCTTTCCACTCCTATAAACTGTAAAAAGCGCCCCTCCCTTCCCTACAGGCGGCAGAGTTCTGGCTTAATAGGACAACACCGGCCAACTAAAGTTTAGAGTAGAAGAGCCTATGAAGTGGCTCGTATTTGAGCCCGCAGGCTACCAATTTAAACACCTATCCGTTTGAAAATATCTGCGTTCGCCACTCAAAGGGTCAGTAAATTCAATCTGCTTTGCTAATAGCTGCAAAGGACGCTGATAGTCATCCGCAACCCTTGGCTGGAGTTCAGTGTAAAAACGGTCATTTTCCAGTGGATAGCCTAACTCACTCATATGCACACGTAACTGATGGGTCTTCCCTGTCAAAGGACTCAGGTGAAAAAACCCCCGACCCGCACGGACATCGACACACTTAATCGTCGAGCGAGCATTAATATCACCGTCTACCGTCCTCATCCGGAACCGGGGTTCCCCCTTCACCATACGGCTTTCAATCAACCATTGCCGTCCTATCAAGGCATCAGAGCAGGCTTCTTCTCCGCCAGCGTTAGCTCCTGTACTTGCATCTTCACATATAACAATCGGAGCAATGGCATGATAGTGCTTACGCACCTGCCTGTTAGCAAACAGTTGTTGATAACACCCGCGGTGATCCGGATTAACCGAGAACATCACGATACCTGCCGTTTCCCGATCGATACGGTGAATGGGCGCCAGAGTTTTAATACCGGTGGAGCGACGCAAGCGGTTCAGCAAGCATTCCTGTACATAAATACCGCCTGGGGTTACCGGTAAGAAGTGGGGTTTGCAGGCCACCAGTAACTCATCGTCCTGAAACAAAATAGTTTCAGTAAAAGGAATAACCGGCTCCTGTGCCACTTCACGGTAATATGAAATTCTCTTCTGTGCTACATAGGGGGTACTTTTAGTGATCAGCGTGCCATCATCCCAATGCACGTTGCCATCTTGCATACGTTGCAGCCATACATCACGGGAAATTTGTGGGAACTTCCGCACCAGAAAATCTAAGACTACCAGGCAGCCCTGACTATCCTGAGGCATGCAAACAACAGAAGGCGTAGGGGCAATAGACATCAACAGGCCTCGGACTAGCTAACACAGAGAAAGAAAAGACGCTAATAATAACATCCCCATCCCTGACTATGACAGTGACAGTAAAAACAGGGGAGACGCGTTCGTCACGTTGCCCTGACATTTCAGCCTTTACATATCAGGGCGCTGTCAGGAGTTAGCCGCTCGAGTGATAAAAAGTCAATATAATGTAGATTTTCAGATCTCTCTAAGTCCAGGATTGACCCATTTAAAGATTTAGGCATAGAAAGTTATTTACTTAGAAAGAACGTGAAAACAGGACCCGCGAATTCAACTCCGATGTGCAGCACTGCACTAGACACCTTCAGAATAAGTTTCTTGGAACAACATTCTAATACCATTTAGAGCGTCAAGTAAAAACAAACCATGAGTCACTTCCGTTTAAAGCAAGTAACTGCTGAATAAGAAATAACAACGCACCTATAAGTTACACATTTAATATATATATTATAAAACAGCCTTGCGCGACAAAAAATGCACACCACATCAAATATTAGAAAAGACAAATCAATAAGTATAAAAACCAGCGCCCTTAAACTTCAAGAGCCATAACAAAAAACATTCAACTTATTGTTTTTTAAATATTTTAAGCCAAACACACCTAACACAAACCCGATATAAGAAACCGAAATATTTACATATATATTCCTAACATTTCATCCACAAACTATTAGAAACAAACAATAAACTTTAACCTTTATTAACAACAAACTTTCAATATATTTAAAAAAACGGCTACAAAAAAATCAACACCCGTTACCAAAATATTAAATCCAACAACAAAAAGTATTTTTAAAAAATTTTTACTTTAATTAAAAGTTTGACTAGACTGATGATCGGTTACCAAGGAAGGTACTTTATGTTACGCCGCTGAAACACTTTACGGCAACATAAAATGTCCTCCGTAATATCTACTGTGAATGCTGATTTTCTGTACTAACTATCAGTTTCACCGCATTGATAACGGGAGATATTTATAGTTATGAACACATTAATTATAAATAAGAAAAAGACTTCTACCTGGACACTCAATACCGAATTTAACTACCTGATTCATAAGAGTTACTTACCCGCTTGTTTAGCCTTATCCATTGCCTTGAGTGGCTGTACGAAACTTGGCCCGGATTTCGTCAAACCAGAGGCGCCCAACTTGGAGTCATGGTCCAAAACTGATGCAGCGGATATCAAAAAACAGGCTGTTGACTACTCTAGCTGGTGGAATGTCTTTAACGACCCGATCCTCAACCAACTGGTTGAAACCTCACGCAAAGATAATCTGACACTACAAGTCGCTGGGCTGCGGATACTGGAAGCACGTGCTCTGCTTGGCATTGCAATAGGCGACAAATACCCGCAGACACAGGATGTCGTGGCTGGATACAGCTTTGTTTCGAGTAGCGAGAATGCACCCAATGCCGCCCAACTTGATCATAACTACTCAAGGGGAAGAATCGGACTCGATACAGCCTGGGAGCTGGATTTTTGGGGGCGATTTGAGCGTGGCATAGAAGCCGCCAACGCACGTCTTGGGGCAACAATCGCTGATTACGATGATATTATGATCGCGCTCAATGCCCAGGTATCTACGACCTATGTGGTAATTCGTGAACTGGAGGAAAGGCTGGAGCGTGCCCGAGAGAACGTAGCAGTACAAAAACGCACGCTGGAAATTGCCCAGGTGCGGTTTCGCGGCGGGGCCGTAACTGAGCTGGATGTACAGCAAGCTCGGGCTTTGCTGCGCGATACGCAGGCTTTGATTCCAGTCTTAAAGACACAACTTCACCAATCCAGGAATGCTCTCAGCGTACTGCTCGCGACGCCTCCCAATAAACTCGATACAATTCTCGGAGAGTCAGGGGCCATTCCACAAGCCCCGGTGGATGTAGCCATCGGCATCCCAGCTGATCTACTACGCAGACGGCCTGATATCAGACGCGCCGAGCTTGATGCCGCTATTCAGAGCGCCCGCATCGGTATTGCCAAGGCAGACCTCTATCCTCGTTTCACGCTGGTCGGTTTTATCGGCTTTGAAGCAGGCGGTGGCTCCACCGATTCCCGTTCCAATAACTCCAGCTTAAACGATATATTCGATGCCGACAGCTTCACTGGAAGCTTTGGTCCCTCCCTGCGATTGCCGTTTTTTAATTATGGCCGCTTAAAAAATAATGTACGCATTCAGGATGCCCGCTTTCAGGAGCTCGCAGTCAATTATCAAAACACCGTTCTACGCGCCTATCAGGAGGTCGAAGATTCATTAACCGGATTCCTTCAATCCCAGGATCAGACTCAATTTTTGAGCGATAGCGTAAAAGCATCAAAACGTTCTACAGATCTTGCATTACTACAGTATCGAAGGGGCATTGTCGATTACGTACGGGTACTTGATTCCCAGCGTTTCCTTGTGAACCAACAGGACCGTCTGGCTCAAAGCCGCAGCAGCATTGCGCTGAACCTTATCGCGACCTACCGGGCATTGGGCGGCGGCTGGGAGTCACGGGATCTAAATACCCTGGTGCCTGATTCAATGCTCCAAGAGATGAAGGCCCGCACTGACTGGGGTGATCTATTACCCGCAACAGATCTTGAGAAAGCACCGCAAACGGGTGAAGAAGCTGGCAAAACGACAGTGAAACATTCCCCGGATTGGTAATCACCAACTGATCAATAAGCAATATTATTTGTAAAAAAAGGGGTACGCCTCATGAAAACTAAAGTTCAGCTTTTGCTGCTTGGATTGTTATCTATTTTTTTCCTATCGGGTTGTGAAGAGCCTCCTGCAACAGAAGTTATACGGCCGATTATCGCAACGCGTGTTCCAGAAGCTAAGGATTTCATGGAGCGTTCTTTTCCCGGCCAGGCCAAAGCGACACAGGAAGTTAATTTATCGTTCCGGGTGCAGGGGCCGCTGGTATCCCTGCCTGTTGATATCGGTACTGTAGTCAAAGCCGGTGACCTTGTCGCACAGATTGATCCCCGCGACTACGATGTAAGATTAAGTAACATCAAGGCGCAAGCTAGCCGGGCGTCCTCTCAATTGAAGGCCATGCGAACAGCTCGACCCGAGGACATTCGCAGGCTCAAGGCTGATGTTGACCGTGCCCGTGCCCAAAGCGCGCTTGGCATAAAAGAGTTCAAACGCGTCATGTCGATCTACAACGAAGATCGCGGTGCGATCAGTCAGGATATGATTGATCGTGCGGTGGCGCAACGTGATCGATCCGCTGCCGACCTGCGTCATAGTCAAGAGCAACTCCGTATTGGAGAACGTGGTGCCCGGCAGGAGGATATCGCCGCTAAAGAAGCCGAAAATGCTTCCATTGAGGCCGCCGTCAATGCCGCGCAGGACGAACTCGACTACACCTCTCTGCGGGCTCCTTTCGACGGCACCATCGTTTCCAAATATGTTGAAAATTTCGAGGATGTGAATGCCAAGCAACCGATTGTCCGGCTGTTAGATAGCACTCAGATTGAAATGGTCATCAACATACCGGAAGGCCTTATGTCCTATCGGCCCTATATCGAGCGAATTGAAGTCACATTTGATTCACTACCCGGTGTTATTCTTTCCGCCAGCATTTTTGAGGTCGGACAGGAAGCATCACAGAAAACGCGAACCTTTCCTGTGACGCTACGTATGCCTCAACCTACAAACGGAGGAAAAATCCTTCCGGGCATGGCCGGTGTAGCACGCAGTTTTTTGCGGCCACCCGATGCTGAGCTCGGCATACAATTACCAACCACGGCGGTGGCCTCCGATCAGGAAGGAAAGAGTTTTGTCTGGTTGTTGCTGCCTCACGGCGAAGCCGCCACCGATGATTCTACGACGGAAAGAACCGTTGTAGCTACCCGACGCGAAGTAACTGTGGGAAAACTGACCGCCCAGGGCATAGAAGTGACCGCCGGGGTAACACCCGGTAACTGGATAGCCACGGCCGGACTAAACGTTTTGCGCGAAGGCCAGGTAGTTCGACTCAAGGAGCAGCATACCGGAGGTATACAATGAACCTTACGGAATTTGCAGTCACAAACAGAGCTGTTTCATACTTTATCGTCTTTCTTATTATCGCAGGCGGGGTATCAAGTTTCTCCTCTCTGTCGCGTCTGGAAGACCCTATCTTCACCATTAAAAAGGCGGTAATCGTCACCGAATACCCGGGGGCGAGTGCCCAGGAAGTCGAACTTGAAGTAACCGATCGCATCGAGAAAGCTATTCAGGAGGTTCCTGAACTTAAACACCTTTACTCCTTCTCCAGACCGGGACTCTCGATCATCAAGGTTGATATCAAGGAGCAGTTCTGGTCGGATCGGCTGCCGCAAATATGGGACTCTATGCGCAAGAAAATCCGCGATGTCTCCCCGCAATTTCCCCCGGGTGTCGGAACACCCGATGTATCAGATGATTTCAACTTCGTTTACGGGTTTGTGATGGCTATTTCCGGGGACGGTTTTAACTATACCCAACTCGAAAATTATGCCGATGCGATCAAGAAAGAACTGAGTCTGGTCGAAGGTGTGGCTCGCGTTGAGCTCTGGGGGGTGCAGGACAAGGTTATTTACCTTGAAGCATCGGAACAACAGCTTTCCGAGCGAGGCCTGAGCGCAAAGAATTTTGTCGAAACCCTGCAATCCCAAAACAAGGTACTGGATGCCGGCTTCGTTGATGTCCAGCAAGAGCGAATCCGTATTGCACCTTCAGGCAGGTTCAACTCGCCGGAGGACATTGGCGAGCTTTTCCTGCGTCCTACTGCAGATAATACCAACTCCGTCAAACGAGATAATAGCCAAAATGAATTAATCCGGATCAAGGATATAGCTACAGTGCGGACCGGATATATGGATCCCGCCAGAAGCCTGATGCGATTCAACGGCGCCCCCTCTTTAGCAATACAATTAGCGGCCGTAGAGGATGGCAACCTAGTCGAAATAGGCGCTAATGTGCAGCAACGCCTGAACGAAATCATGGCGGAGCTTCCCATCGGTATCGATATTTCCAAGATTGCATGGCAATCGGAGCTGGTCGAAGTGTCCATCAACGGCTTCCTGATCAATCTTGCTGAAGCAGTGCTGATCGTCCTTGTCGTACTTACTATTCCAATGGGCTGGCGAATGGGCGTCATCATCGGTTCGGGTCTGTTTTTGACAATCCTTGGAACCTTCGTTTTCCTCTCTATCTTTAACATTCCCCTGCAACGCATGTCGCTGGGCGCCTTAATCATCGCGATGGGAATGATGGTGGATAACTCCATCGTGGTGGCCGATGGCATCCAGGTGCGCATGAAACAGGGAATGGGACGAGTCGAGGCGGCTATAAAATCAGCGGTTCAGCCCTCTTGGTCACTGTTGGGGGCAACAGTTATCGCAGTCATGGCATTTTATGCAATTTATGCATCAGATGCTGATGCCGGTGAATACTGCCGTACCCTGTTCACCGTGGTTGGGGCCTCCCTGATGCTCTCCTGGTTGTTGGCAATGACAGTCACCCCGTTGCAATGTATTGACATGCTGCCCGACCCGAAACCCGAGGATGAGAATAGCGACGATAAGAGGGAATCCATGGGTGCTTACCGTGGGCTCCTCAGGACTATGCTGCGCTTTCGCTGGCCATTTCTTGTTGCGCTGGCCGGACTCCTTACAATCGCCATGGTTAACTTCGGCCAGGTTAAACAGCTGTTTTTCCCGGATTCTGCCCGGGCCCAGTTGATGGTTGATTTTTGGTATCCCAACGGCACACGAATACAGGATGTAGGAGAGGGTATTAAACCCGCCGAGGCTCATCTGATGTCGGATCCCCGTGTCGCCAGCGTGAGCAGCTTTATCGGCCAGGGACCTCCGCGTTTTTACCTTCCGGTAGATCCCGAGTTGCCCTACCAGAACTATGCGGAGCTTGTCGTCAATACAACCGATTATGAGCAGATAGATCCACTCATTGCCGATATAGAACCCTGGATTAATGAGAACTATCCAGGCGCTTTTCACTCGTGTGAGAAAATACGGTGTAGGCCCTAGTGATACCTGGAAGCTGGATTACCATGTCTCCGGACCCGCCAATGCTGATGTAAAAGTACTCAGGGACATAACCGATCAAATAGTGGCTATCCTGATGGACGAACCGAAAGCCAAAGAGGTACGCACCGATGTCGGTAATATGACCAAGCGTCTGGTGCCTGATTACGATCAAGCGCGTGCACACTGGGCAACGGTAACCCGCGAGGATGTCGCACGCTCAACTCGTGTCGCCTATGATGGCCTTAATGTCGGTCTCTATCGCCAGGGTGACGATCTCTATCCGATTCTGTTGCGCCATAATGAAAACGAACGACGCAAGGCCGCCGAGATGAGCACATTGCAGGTTCAGCAAACGTACTTTCCTGAAACAGTGCCTTTATCACAGGTAACGAAAGCTATTTTACTGGACTGGGAGGAGCCCTTTATTGTTCGCTGGGGACGCCGACGTACAGTCACTGTTCAGGCAACACCAAACAATACAACCTACCCGGATCTTAAACAGGCCACCTTCGGCAAAATAACGGCCATCGAGATGCCCCCAGGCTATAATATCTTCCTTGATGGTGAAGATGAAAGCACCCGTGATGCCCAGAAGTCATTGCTCCCGGGGGTTATTCCTGCGATGGCAGTGATCATGTTAATCGTCGTCGTTCTCTACAACGCTTTTCGCCCGATATTTATTATTTTCCTCACCATTCCCTTCATTTTCATCGGCGTCACCCCCGCCTTGATTGCCACTGGCATGCCCTTTGGTTTCCTTGCACTGCTGGGTATGATGAGTCTGTCTGGAATGATGAGCAAGAACATCATCGTGCTACTTGATGAGATCAAACTCAATATTGTTTCTGGCCAGCCCCACCATGAGGCCATTATCGAGGCGGGTGCCAGCCGTGTCCGTCCCATCTCCCTGGGAGCTGCAACCACAATCCTGGGGGTGGCCCCGCTGTTACCTGATCCCTTCTGGCAGGCAATGGCCGTCACGATTATGGCAGGGTTGACCATTGGAACCGCGATGACCTTGTTGTTGGTACCCACACTCTATGCAATCTTTTATCGTATCCCTTCACCCAAACAGGACAAGCTAAAATAGCTCATAGAAAAATAATTGTGATGAAACTAACAACGCAGGCTTGATCATGAAATTAGTTATTGAACGCCTTTCCAGCCTGCGTTTCTTTCTCCTGTTTTGCGCCATTATTATGCTGCTGATTCTATCTGCCCTATTTGAGGTAATGGGACTACATGAGTTTTACATCGATATTTTGTTTACACTGCTAATTCTGGCAGTACTCCACATTACCAATCACAACCGCAGTCATCTGATTATTGCACTGTGCCTTACCGTTCCCTGGGTCGTTGTCGTTTTCTCCCCTCTCATCTGGAGCGGTAGCAACTTAAAGGTTTTTGGGGATCTGTTATTTATCTTGTTAAACTCATTCATCATCTGCATCGTCCTTCAGCAGGTTTTAACGGCCCCGAAAATTGATTTCAATATGCTCTGTGGCGCCGTCAGCGTTTACCTTGGGCTCGGTTTAACCTGGGCTGTTTCATATCGCGCGATCGAGGCTATCACTCCGGGAGCTTTCAACTTGATCAGCGTGAGTATCTATAATGAGTGGAATCAATTTCTGTATTTTAGTTTCGTAACTATCACGACGCTGGGCTACGGCGATGTTACACCCGTCAGTGCTATCGCCCGGATCTGGTCGGTACTTGAAGTTATTACCGGGACGCTTTACATCACCATCCTGATCGCACGACTTATCAGCTTGTATCAGCAACGATAGATAAGATACAAGAAAAGGGACGTTACTATTTTAAGCATTTTATAAATAAATTTATCCCCTTTTAACGCTTTTAACGATCCCCTTATAACGATCCAAGAAACTTGTTTGTAGGTTCCTAAGATAATCCTTAATTCGACCCAATTGCTGGGACCCTGACGTTTCAGTCTTTGGCCAAATAAAAAAGCCCGGATGTCTCCGGGCTGCTTATATTCAGTTCGACCTCTTATTCATGCCGCTTCAAACGACTCTTTAAGCGACGACTCAATAGCCAAACTGATGTCAATATCACAGGCACCAGCAATGCTGTGGTACGCGTAACGTCGATCCCTGGAAAATAGCTGTCAGCCGCCTTAAGCAGATAGCCGAACAGCGACAGAATATAGTATGAGATGACTACTACCGACAAGCCTTCGACTGTCTGCTGTAACCTGAATTGCAGCTGGGCACGACGATCCATCGATTTCAACAGCGCCTGATTCTGCGCTTCAATTGCCATATCAATACGGGTACGCAGGAAGTCACTGGCACGGTCTACACGGCCTGACAGGTCATCCAGGCGGCGCTTGGTGGCCTCTACGGTTCGAAAAGCCGGCGAGAGGCGACGATCAATAAAAGCCGCCATTGTCTGCAGTTCATTAATTTCCTGCTCTTCCAGCTCTTCCAGCCGGCTCTGCACCATCTGGTAGTAAGCACTTCCGGCGTCAAATCGATAACGGGAGCGGGCAATCAGCTCGGCAATTGCGGCTGCCATGTCAGAGAGTTCCCCCAGTTGGCGCGGCTCATCCTCAGCCACCCGGGCGCCACTTATCTGCCGTACCAGGCGGGCCAGCTGTGCTTCCATCAGGCTGACCTGGCCACTGATCTCCTGGGCAACAGGAAACGCCAGCAACATCATATTACGATAAGCTTCCAGCTCCAGCAGTGCACGCAGCATCCGTCCACTCTGGCATTCATTCATCGTGTTATTAAGCAGCAGAATACGATTAAAGTTATCGCTATGCAGGCGGAATGCACTCCAGATTGTAGCCGCGCCATTGCGCAATTCAGAGCCTATCAGGCGCTGCCCTTCGAAGTACTGGCGCAACTTTTCCCGATCCACTTCTTCCGTGCCAGGTTCAAGGGCTTCGATATGGACTGCCGCAATCACTTTGCCGGGAATGGCCTGCAACCAGTCAGCCGGAATCAAGGCAATTGGTGGATGCTCAAACGGGCGCGCACCACTACCGTGCATCATAAAGGTATAACTACTGAATTCAGTATGCCGCTCCCAACGCACTTCAAACTCACCGAAATTCTGGTAAAAGCAGGAGTCGCCCTCAGCCGGTGGATTGATGCTATAACGCCGGCATAGCTGTCGCAGATGCGCCAGTTCCTCCGCATGGCTGACTTTATCCTCATTCAGAAAAGACAGGTGGGAAACCCGAAGCGGAATTGACGATACCGGAAACGGCCGGGTATGAAGATCCGCATAACTGTCATCGAATAAACTGTGCCGGTTCAGCCGGGCATAGCCCCTGGGATCCTCAGAAGGCTGGTTTTCTACAGCCTGCGGCGCTGTAGCACAGTTATGGCTGTGTAGTTCAGATAGTTCCATCATAGCTACCCTAAATAAAAAATTGTACGCATAGTAACCGAAAAAAAAAGGGGGGCGAAGCCCCCCCGAAAAGATGATCCTAGTGGACCAGTGCTCAAGAACGCACTTCGACAAAAGTGCATAGGACTTAAGGACAGACTGAATAGCCCCAGCCGCAAACTGGAGACCTACTCATTTCGTCCTTACCCTGTCAGACAGCAAGCCGACAGGGCCAGGGGGAACGGTAACCCCCTGATTGCATTAACACCCCAGTCCGGGAAGGTGTTAACAGTGCTTGGGAACGCTTCCCGTTAACAACCTTACTGAACCAGCAGTCCTTCTCTAGTCACGAAATCCAGTGTTTCATCCAGCGCCTTGCTGAACTTTTCGATTAGCTCGTCGATCTGTGCCTCAGTCACAATCAGTGGCGGACAAAATGCCAGGGATGAGCCTGCAACCGCACGGGTAATCATGCCGTGGTTCTGGCACGCCTGCTGAGCAAAAGCGCCGACAGCACCACCGACAAATGCCTGACCAGTCTGCTTGTTGGCAACCATTTCCACAGCGGCAATCATGCCTTCGCCACGCACTTCACCCACCAGCGGATGATCCAGGAACTCACGCAAACGCTTCTGCATATAGCCGCCTATTTCTGCAGCACGACCGAAGATATTGTCGCGATGGTAGATCTCAAGCGTCTTAAGGGCAACAGCACAAGCCACAGGATGACCGGAGTAGGTATAACCATGTCCGAATACGCCTACTTTTGCGCTCGGTTCGATCATCGCTTCATACATATCACCGCGAATCACCGAAGCACTGATCGGCATATAAGCCGAAGAAAGCTGTTTGGCGAGCGTCATCATATCCGGCTTCTCGATGTTCATGGTGGTACAACCAAAATCGTTACCGGTACGACCGAACCCGGTAATTACCTCATCAGCCCAGAACAGGATGTCGTACTTATTCAGAATCGCCTGAACCTTTTCGTAGTAGCCTTTTGGCGGCACGATTACACCGCTGGCACCGGTAATCGGCTCAGCAATAAATGCAGCAATTGTATCCGCACCTTCTGCCAGGATCATCTGTTCCAGATTGTTGGTGATACGCTCAACAAACTGCGCTTCACTCTCACCCGGCAACGCGTTGCGGTAATAATGCGGTGCATCGGTACGCAGCACACCCAGGGCATCAAACGGCAGATCAAAATGCGTGTGATTCGGTGGCAGACCGGTCAGGGATGCCGCCGCAACAGTCACGCCGTGGTAAGAGCGGTCACGGGAGATAATCTTGTACTTCTCCGGCTTACCGATCGCATTAAAGTAATAACGCAGCATCTTGATATGGGTATCGTTGGCATCGCTGCCGGAGTTACCAAAGAACACCTTGGCATTCTCTACCGGCACCATGTCTGAGAGTTTTTCCGCCAGATCCATACCCACCTGATGGGTCTTGCCACCAAACATATGCGAGTAAGCCAGCTTACCCATCTGCTCACTGGCAGTATCGATCAGCTCACGGTTGTTGTACCCCAGCGAAGTACACCAAAGACCTGCAAGCCCTTCCAGATACTGCTTACCATTGCTGTCATACACGTAGGCACCGTCACCACGCTCGATGGTAAGCGTTTCGGTTACCTGAAGATTCGTTGTTGGATAGATAATGTTAGTCATAATACTGTTCCTCTAAAACTCCCTTAAACCTTAAACAAGGAAGTTTTCATTCAATCTAAAGCGCTTGCAGAGCTGAGATAGAGATGAAAGAGCAAGGCAAATTTTGACGAAAACGCGCAGTCACTGTCCCCTTGTGGGGTTACATGTGTAAATGAGCATTTTGAGACTAAATTTAACGCCGCTATCTCATCTCTAGACAGCTATACATGTGTCTTTTAGCGAGAAAGGCCACCCATACAGATATACTTGGTTTCCAGATAGTCATCCAGACCGTACTTGGAGCCTTCACGCCCCTGGCCGGACTCTTTCACGCCACCAAATGGAATGACTTCAGAGCTGATCGCGGTTTCATTCACGCCGACCATACCGTAGTCGATACCCTCGGAAACACGCCAGATGCGACCCAGGTTTTCAGTGTAAAGGTACGCTGCCAGGCCGAACTCGGTATCGTTAGCCATCGAGATCGCTTCTTCTTCAGTGCTGAACTTAAACACCGGCGCCACCGGACCGAAGATCTCTTCACGGAATACGCGCATCTTATCAGTCACATTGGTCAGTACTGTTGGCTCGTAGAAGCTACCACCCAGTTCACCAGGCTTGCCTCCGATAACAATTGTCGCCCCTTCAGCCACTGCACTCTCAACCTTGGCGTGAATCTCAGCCGCAGCCTTCTCGGTAATAACCGGGCCATGGGTAGAGCTTTCATCAAAGCCGTTACCTACGCGGAAGTCTTTCACTGCAGCTGCAAACTTCTCAACAAAAGCATCATGAATGCCTTCCTGAACCAGAATACGATTTGCACAGATACAGGTCTGGCCTGAGTTCCGGTATTTCGCAACCAGTACACCGGCAACTGCAGCATCCAGATCAGCATCGTCAAAAATGATTACCGGGGCGTTGCCACCCAGTTCCATAGAGGTACGCTTGACGGTTTCGGCACACTGCTTCATCAGCAGTTTCCCGACTGGAGTAGAACCGGTAAAGGTGACCTTCTTAACCACCGGGTTGGAGGTCATCTCACCGCCAACCTCACTAGCATTAGCACTTGGCAGCACACTGAACAGACCAGTAGGCAGTCCGGCACGGTTAGCCAGTTCAACCAGCGCCAGCGCTGAAAGCGGCGTCTCGGCAGCTGGCTTCAGCACCATTGCACAGCCAACGGCCAATGCAGGCGCGGCTTTGCGGGTGATCATCGCATTAGGGAAATTCCAGGGAGTGATCGCAGCTACAACGCCTACCGGCTGCTTAACCACAACGCCACGACGATCAGGCGTGCTGGGGATAATATCACCGTAAACGCGCTTGCCTTCTTCGGCAAACCACTTAATAAATGATGCGCCGTAGCCAATCTCACCACGGGATTCAAACAATGGCTTACCCTGCTCGGCAGTCATCAACACCGCCAGATCTTCCTGATTTTCGATGACCAGGGCATGCCAACGCTCTAAAAGTTCTGAGCGAGTTTTCGCTGGCAGTTCTCTCCAGGCTACCATCGCCCGCTCAGCAGCGCTGATGGCACGACGGGTTTCATCAGCACCGACACTGGCCACATCGGCCAGGTGTTCTCCCGTTGCAGGATTAGTCACTGCAAAGGTTTCACCCTTATCGCCATCAACCCACTGACCATCGATAAAGGCTTGAGTTTTCAACAGGCTGGAATCTTTTAGTTGGATTGTCATTGTTATATATCTCTCCTGCATCCGGATAGCTGAATGCGGCATTAAAAAAATCCTGCTATCCCTTTATGGTTCCAAATGTAGACCAGTTTTTCTTTGGCTTATATAATGATTTAAATAGACTCACATTTGCATATCCAAAAGTAATTAGCTATTTCCGGTTAGGCCGGTGATCTGGAGGCCAACATGGGACGCAAAAAAGCAGCAATATCAGGACAGCTCGCCGATATCGATCTACGTCTGTTAAGAGTATTCAAAACAGTGGCAGAAGCTGGCGGCTTTACCGCCGCTGAAATCCAGCTCAATCTGGCCAACTCCACCATCTCCAACTACATCTCCGATCTGGAAAAGCGTCTGGATATGCGCCTCTGTGATCGTGGTCGTGGCGGCTTCAACCTCACCGAGCAGGGTCAGGTTGTGTACGATGCCACCCTCGACCTGCTGGGTGCAGTGGATCAGTTCCGTAACCGGGTAAACCGCTCCCATAACCGCATCCTTGGTCATCTGCACTTGGGGTTTGCTGAACATATGCTGGGGGCTCATAACTCCTGTGTTGTCGAAGCGCTAAACCGATTTTCTGAACTGGCGCCTGACGTGCGGGTGCAAATAAGCACAATGAGCTCTGACGAGATCACTACCGCGGTGCTCGATAAACAGGTCGATATCGGTCTCACCGTTCTGCCCCATGATTACCCTGAACTCGAAAGCCTGACGCTGTTCGACGAGGAGATGCTGCTCTACTGCGGCCGCAATCACCCCCTCTATGAAAAGGATGAAGACAGCATCACCCGAGAGGAGCTACAACTCTATAAGTTTGTAGAGTCCCCCCGCCTGATGCCAGGGCGGGAGATGCACCCGGACATGAAACTGTGGAATAAACAGGCTCGAGCCCATCACCAGGAATCGCGGGCCACCCTGATTCTCAGCGGACACTACCTGGGGATCCTGCCCCGCCACCTGGTCAATAACTGGGGACTGGAACAGCAGATGCGTCCTTTACTCCCGGAGACCTATGGCTATACCAATATTTTCAAGGCGATCTGGCGCAAGAAGCACAGTAACGAACTGATTATCGATATATTCAGTAAATGCCTGCTGCAATCCATTGCAAAAAGCTGAACCATTAGCGGCTTTATACCGAGCCTCTATCAACAACTAACCGCAGATACGTGGCTATTAATGGATCGGTGCGGTTCGTACCTCACCCGCACCCTACATGTTCGATGAGAATCGTAGGGTGTCGATGAGTTTACGAATCGCACCAAGCTAAACTGCTCCGGCAACCAAAATATACCCTGGTGGGTATATCAACTTCCTGTCACAGACACGTATTGTGGATAACCTAAGCAGTAGTCGCGCCGGGGATTTCAATTACAGTTACCCGCCGACTCAGGAATATACGTTTGATTACTCATAGCTGACCGCCTTGGCGCCCCCTGTGAGTCGCAATACAGAGGTTAGTTATGGCAGCTCCGTCTCACACCACATCGTATTACGCCGCCTCGGCCAATGATAAACGCATTCGCCCGTCTCTTAGCGAGCAGATTAGCGCCGATATCTGCATTATCGGTGCCGGTTATACGGGCCTGTCCACGGCGCTGCATCTGGCTGAGAGCGGTTTCAACGTGGTTGTACTCGAAGGCAGCCGCATCGGCTTTGGTGCCTCTGGACGTAACGGTGGCCAGATCGTGCACAGCTACAGCCGTGATATCGACTTCATCGAGAAGCACTACGGTAAGGAGACTGGCACCGAGATGGGCAAAATGGCCTTCGAAGGCGGCAAGATCATCCGTAACTTTGTTAACAAATATGATATCCAGTGCGACCTGAAAGAAGGTGGTATCTTTGCAGCCTGTAACAGCAAGCAGCTGCGCGAGATGGAAGAGAAAAAAGCCCTGTGGGAAGCGCACGGCCATACCCAGTTGGAAATGCTCAGCGCTGACAGCATCCGCCAACATGTCGGCTCCGAGCGTTATGAAGGCGGCTTGCTGGACAAGAGCGGTGGTCATTTTCATCCGCTGAATCTGGTGCTGGGTGAAGCCGCGGCACTGGAATCCCTGGGCGGAGTCATCTACGAAGATTCAGAAGTGATCCGCGTTGAAGAGGGTACTAAAGCGAAAGTTCATACCCGTAACGGCTGTGTAACTGCCGACTTCGTGGTGGTTGCCGGCAACGCCTATCTGGGCGGTCTGATTCCGCAACTCGAACAGAAAGCGATGCCTTGTGGTACTCAGGTAATTACTACCGAGCCTTTGAGCAAAGTTCAACAGAAAGAACTGCTGCCTCAGGATAACTGTGTCGAAGACTGCAACTATCTGCTGGATTATTTCCGCCTCTCAGGCGATGGCCGGCTGATCTATGGCGGTGGCGTCACCTACGGTGCCCGCGAGCCTAGCAAGATCGAGTCACTGATCGTACCGAACATGCTAAAAACATTTCCTCAGCTGAAAGGCGTCAAAGTTGATTACGCCTGGACCGGTAATTTCCTGCTCACCCTGATGCGCCTGCCCCAGCTCGGCCGTATCGGCAGCAATATATACTACGCTCAGGGCTATAGCGGCCACGGTTTAACCTGCTCACATCTGGCCGGCCGGGTACTTTCCGACGCCATTCAGGGGCAGGCGGAACGCTACGACGTATTTGCCAGTCTGCCGCAATACCCTTTCCCGGGCGGGCGCACTTTGCGTATCCCATACACCGCTATGGGCGCCTGGTATTACACAATGCGCGATAAATTAGGCATCTAGCCTTCTTCCCACGGTTTGTTCTGATCGACTGTGATCATGCTCCTCTCAGGGCATGCTCACCAGGGTTAACTACGTTTTAAATCTGTTATAAAAATTACAATTAAGGTGTTTTATGAGTACAGAAGTCGCTCAGCCCAGTACCGAAAATAGTACCGTAGGCAATACCGATACCAACACTAACGGTTACGTTTCACAGACCACCCACAGTCCGCAAAAGTGGTTAATCTTCTTCGGCGCTATTATGGGGTTCTTTGCCTATCTCTCAACCCAGCACGTTGAGGGCGAAAGCTATGGCTTTTACAGCCTGCTGCCTGCCCTGCTGATCTTGCTGGTAGCGGTGATTACCAAAAAACCACTGGAATCCATCTTTGCCGGTATCATCGCCGGACTGTTGCTGCTTGATCCCACCAATGTTGTCAGCGGCCTGGGGGATCTATCAATGTCAGTGGTAATGGATGAAACCATCGCCTGGATTGTACTGGTCTGCGGCATGATGGGTGGTTTGATCAATATGCTGGAGCGTGGCGGCAGCGTGCTCAGTTTTGGCGAGATGCTGGCCCGGCGTATCAAAAGCAAGCGCGGCACGATGCTGACCACCTGTACACTGGGAATCATGGTATTTATCGATGACTACCTTAACTCTCTGGCCGTTTCTGCCTCAATGAAAAACCTGACCGATCGCTACAAGATCTCCCGTGAGAAGCTGGCATTCCTGGTTGATTCCACCGCTGCTCCAGTCTGCATTCTGGTGCCGGTATCCACCTGGGCAGTCTACTTTGCAGCCTTGCTGGAAGAGAACGGAGCGACGACTGAAGGCAACGGCATGTCGCTGTATATCGAGTCGATTCCCTACATGGTTTACGGTTGGGCAGCCCTGTTAGTGGTATTTCTGGTTGCCGCCGGCATTCTCGGTGACTTCGGTGCGATGAAACAGGCCGAAAAACGTGCCCAGGCAGGCCAGCCGATTCCTGATGGCATCGTGACCGATGGTTTCGATACTTCCAAGATGAAAAAGACCTCTTCTCTTGTCGGACTGATCAACTTCCTGTTGCCAATGGCCGTACTGGTTGCCGCCAGTGTTTACTACGAAATCGATCTGCTATTAGGCGCTCTGGTTGCCTCCATGTTCACCATGGTACTGTACTTCTGGCAGCGTCTGCTGAGCTTTGCCCAGCTGGTTGATTCCATGCTGGACGGTTTCAAGGTGATGCTGCATCCGATTGCCGTAGTCTGTGCCGGCTTTATGGTTAAGGACATCAATGATCAGTTGGGTATGACTCCGTATATCATCGATTCACTCACACCTTATCTGTCAAAAGAAGTACTGCCAGCACTGGTGTTTGCATCGATGGCGGCGGTGGTATTTGCAACCGGCTCCAGCTGGGGGGTGTTTGTTGTCTCCCTGCCAATTGTTATTCCTATGGCTATAAGCTTCGACATGTCGATGCCACTGACCGTAGGCGCGCTGCTATCCGCCTCCGCATTCGGTAGCCATGCCTGCTTCTTCAGTGATTCAACGGTACTGTCTTCACAAGGTTCGGGCTGTACCCCGATGCAGCATGCCCTGACGCAGATTCCCTATGCACTAATCGGTGCTGTATTAGCCTTTGCCTCCCTGCTGATATTGGGCTTTGCTATGGCTTAAACCAATTGCTCACTACCCACAGCCCGCCCCCTGACCGCAAGGTCAGGGGGCGTTTTGATACAGAAAGCAGCAAATAGCGCTACCGGGCACGATGTTCCTATAATTGTGGGAGCGACGCCCTCGCCGCGAGGCGCGCCTCCTACACTTCGTAGGTGGGCGTTGAGCGTAGTTATGCCAACATAATAAAGTGGCCGGATAAAGCCTACATATTGGTCATTCAGGAGAACATTAATGGCAATCAAATCTCCCCGCATCGCAGTTGTACTTCTGCTTCTGGTAAGTTTTGTCTGGGGTGGTGAGTTTGTATTGATCGATCTTGCGGTTGCGCAGATCCCTACCCACACCTTTAATGCAATACGCTTTGCCCTGGCATCACTATCCCTGTTACCGCTGTTATGGTTCACCCGGAAGAAAAACACTCAGTACTCATATATCGCTCTGCTAAAAGCGGGCTTGCTGTTAGGCCTGCTGCTATTTATCGGCTTTTACACCCAAACCGAGGGTCTGCGCTTCACCAGCGTTTCCAATGCCGGCTTTATCACCGGCCTGAGCGTACCACTTGTGCCTTTTCTCGGTTTTCTGCTGTTCCGTACCCATGCAGCAAAATCGGTATGGATCGGTGTCGTCGCTGCAACCAGCGGACTGTACCTGCTGACCATCGGCGATAAACTGGAGTTCAACTACGGCGACATTCTGGTGCTGATCTGCGCTTTCGCCTTTGCCAGTCATATTATCCTCACCGGCCGATTCGTCGACAACCTGCCGGTCATTCCACTCAGTATCATCCAGCTGGCTGCTGTTGCGATCTACAGCACGGTTGCGGCGCTGATCAGTCCTGAGCCGGCCTTCTACTACCCGGATGCAAACCCTGTTAGCTGGCAGGAACAACTCTCAGCACCGATTATTATCGCCGCCATTCTGATAGCAGGAATCTTGGGTACGGCCTATGCTTTCTGGGCGCAATCAGCCAGTCAGCAGATACTGGAACCCCACAAGGTTGCACTTATCTTCGCCACCGAACCGGTATTTGCCTACCTGGCAGCCTGGTTGTTTTTGGATGAACACCTGGGTACCCAGGGAATGATCGGCGCAGGACTAATTATTGCGGGCATGCTGATTTCAGAACTGGGCGACAGGAAACAGAAAGTAAGTATTGAGCCGCTGGATCAGACCACAGCCGCGAAGCAAGACTTCGCGGAGTAGCGAGACCGCAAAGCAGAGCTTTGCTAGCTAGTTCTCATCCATAAACAGATAGCGTTCGTGGTCGAGAGGACTAATTTGGCCCTTCTCGGACCTCCTTTG
>JBALVQ010000058.1:0-36151 GCA_036960915.1 Amphritea sp. | reverse complement strand
CACAGGTAAGGGGTGATGTTCTTGTAGGAGGTGCGCCCCGCGCCGATGTTTTTGAGTTAGAACAGGGATACTCGAGGCGGGGCGCCGCTCCCACAGGTAAGTGGTGCAGTTCTTGTAGCAGGCGCGCCCCGCGCCGATGTTTTTGAATTAGAACAGGGATAATCGCGGCGGGGGCCTCTCCCGCAGGTAAGGGGTGATGTTCTTGTAGGAGGCGCGCCTCACGCCGAGGTTTTTAATTAGAATAGGGATGATCGCGGCGGGGCGCCGCTCCCACAGGTAAGGGGTGATGTTCTTGTAGGAGGCGCGCCTCGCGCCGATGTTTTTGAATTAGAACAGGGATAATCGCGGCGGGGCGCCTCTCCCACAGGTTGGGGGATATAGACCTTTGCTGCGTTGCAATATGCAGCGTTGCTAGGTAAAGTTCGCAACCTCAATTTTTTTGCTACTTTTTTGCTTGGATAATACATACAGGTTCTGGCATGACTCCTTTAGAGCGCTATAAAGAAGACCTTAAACGGGATGATTTCTCGTACGATGCAGCCCAAGAGATGGCGGTTAAAAACCTCCAGCGTTTGTATGATGATCTGGTTGCAGCTCAGAATCCACCGCTGAAACAGGGCTTTATGCAGCGCCTGAGCGGTAAGTTTAAGAAAGAGCAGGTTGAGCCTATTAAAGGGCTGTATTTCTGGGGTGGGGTAGGCCGCGGAAAAACCTATCTGATGGATACCTTCTTCGACAGTCTGCCATTTGAGCGTAAGGAGCGTACCCACTTTCACCGTTTTATGCAGCGGGTTCATAAAGAGCTGAAACTGCTGGATGGCACGCCTAATCCGTTGGTGGCAATTGGCAAAAAGTACTCCGAAGAGTTTCAGATTATCTGTTTTGATGAGTTCTTTGTTACCGATATCACTGATGCGATGATTCTGGGTGGGCTGCTGCAGGAGTTGTTCAATAACGGGGTTAGTCTGGTGGCGACTTCGAACATTGTTCCTGATGGCTTGTATGAAAATGGTTTGCAGCGGGCTCGCTTCCTCCCGGCAATCGATATGCTGAACAAGTATACCGATGTGGTTAATGTGGATAGTGGTATTGATTATCGTCTGCGTACCCTGGAGCAGGCAGAGCTTTACCATTTTCCTCTGGATGCTGCAGCAGATATTAGTTTGAATACCAGCTTCGAAAGCCTGGCGCCAGACCTGGAAGAGGTTGTCGAAGCTGAGGTGCTGGAAATTAACGGTCGGGATATTAAGTCCCGGCGTTGCTGTGAAGATATTGTCTGGTTTGATTTTGCCGAGCTGTGCGAGGGCCCGCGTAGCCAGAATGACTATATTGAGTTGGCAAAAATTTTCCATGCCGTGCTGATCAGTAATGTGCCTCAGTTGGGACGCACGAATGATGATGCTGCGCGCCGATTTGTCAATCTGGTTGATGAATTCTACGACAGTGGCGTTAAGCTGATAATCTCGGCAGAAAAGTCTATTTACGAGATTTATACGCAAGGGCGTCTGGAATTTGAGATTCAGCGTACCCAGAGCCGTTTGCTTGAGATGCAGTCACACGAATACCTGGCGAAAGAGCATCGGGCGTAAAAGAAGGCGAAGCCTTCTTTTTAGTAGCTAGTGGCTAGTGGCTAGGAGCTAGGAGCGCACTATTGCTGTGTTTTTTGGTTTTTGATTGTGATTCTGGCTTTTTCTAGCAAGCTAGGCTTCGCCTTGCATCTAGCGAGCCGCGTTTTTTGCGGCGGTCTAGCTACTAGCAACTGATTTAATGTTGGCATAGATCTTCAATTGCAGTATAATCCGCGCTCCTTCGATTTAGGTCAGGGATTTATGACGTTGTTTCCGTCTCGGAGCAACCAATAATTATAAGGTCGTCAATCACGTCAAAGCTTATGTTTTGGGGGATTAGACTGATGTATAGGCGAAATTTATCATGACTACATTTAGCGCAAAGCCTGCAGAGGTAAAACGCGATTGGTATGTTATCGATGCTGAGGGTAAAACCTTAGGTCGTATGGCTACAGAAATTGCTCGTCGTCTACGCGGCAAGCATAAAGCAGAATACACTCCTCACGTTGATACTGGCGATTACATCGTTGTTATCAATGCTGAAAAAGTACACGTAACCGGTAACAAGCGTAAGGATAAGACTTACTACCGTCATACTGGTTACCCTGGTGGTCTGCGTGAAACTTCTTTCGAGAAGATGGTTGAAACTCATCCAACTCGCATCATCGAACTGGCTGTTAAGGGCATGTTGCCTAAAGGTCCCCTGGGTCGTGCTATGTACACCAAAATGAAGGTGTATGCAGGCGCAGAACATCCGCATGCGGCACAGCAGCCGCAAGAATTGAACGTCTAAGGGGAAGGTTAATATGTCTACTACTCAGTATTACAGCACAGGCCGTCGTAAATCTTCAACTGCACGCGTTTTCTTGCGTCCAGGTACAGGTCAAATCACTGTAAATAAGCGTACTCTGGATGCTTACTTTGCACGTGAAACAGCGCGTATGGTTGTTAAGCAGCCGCTGGAACTGACAGGCAATGTTGAGAAATTCGACGTATTCATTACTGTTAAAGGTGGCGGCAATACTGGTCAGTCTGGTGCTATTCGTCACGGTATTACTCGTGCCCTGATGGTGTACGATGAGACTCTGCGTCCTGCACTGCGTGCTGCTGGTTTCGTTACCCGTGATGCTCGTGAAGTTGAGCGTAAGAAAGTGGGTCTGCGTAAAGCACGTAAGCGTCCACAGTTCTCCAAGCGTTAAGCTATTCAATACCGATTTATCGGTATTACAGAAAGCGCCCTGGCCATTATGGTCCGGGCGTTTTTTTTTGGCTGAAATTTAATCCCCTGATAGGGTCAACTATAGGCGTAAAAAGCGCGTATAAGACCTAAATTACCTTGTAAGGAGAGGGGGATTTCTTTATTATTTGGCCCATTTTTAAAATCCGTTAATTCGGTATTCATTACTGAGTAGCCGGAAATTTCTGCAGCAATGCAGAAAGAGATGGTTGAGTGAGGGGAAAATCTTAATGAGTAATGACGGCGTGAATAAGGGGCGGCGACGTCTCCTGATCGGTGCCACTTCTGCTGTTGGGGCAGTGGGTGCCGTGGGAGCTGCTGTTCCATTCGTAGCTTCCTGGAATCCGAGTGCAAAAGCCAAAACGGCGGGCGCACCTGTGAAGGTGGATGTCAGCAAGCTCGAGCCTGGTCAGCAGGCAATTGTTCAATGGCGTGGCAAGCCTGTATGGATTGTACGTCGTGGTGCTGAAGCCCTGGCTGGTCTGGCAACACTGGATCCTAGCCTGAGCGATCCTAAATCTGTTGTGCCACAGCAGCCTGATTATGTTCCTGGTACACCTGCACGTGCCATTCGCGAGGATATCGCGGTATTGGTGGGTATCTGCACACACCTGGGTTGTTCTCCAACGTACCGTCCTGAAATTGCGCCTGCTGATCTGGGTGAAGAGTGGATTGGTGGTTATTACTGTCCTTGTCACGGTTCACGTTTCGATTTGTCTGGCCGCGTACTGAAAGGCTCTCCAGCCCCAAGTAACCTGGTTGTTCCGCCTCATTTTTATGAGAGCGATAACGTGATTATCGTTGGTCTTGATAGGGAGGTTGGGTAATGGCTGGCTCTCGTAATAAAGGAAATCCAGGCGTAATGGGCTGGATTGATGATCGTTTCCCGCTGACTGCGATGTGGGATGATCATCTGGCAAAATACTATGCCCCAAAGAACTTTAACTTTTGGTACTTCTTTGGATCGCTGGCGTTGCTGGTATTGGTTAACCAGCTGTTGACCGGTATCTGGCTGACGATGAGTTATAACCCAACAGCGGATGGTGCTTTTGCTTCTGTTGAGTACATCATGCGTGATATTGAATACGGTTGGTTGCTGCGTTACATGCACTCTACCGGCGCATCTGCATTCTTCCTGGTTGTTTATCTGCATATGTTCCGTGGTATTCTGTACGGTTCTTACCGTAAGCCGCGTGAATTGGTGTGGATATTCGGTATGGCGATCTATCTGGCGCTGATGGCTGAGGCCTTCATGGGGTATCTGCTGCCATGGGGTCAGATGTCATACTGGGGAGCGCAGGTTATCGTGTCGCTGTTCTCTGCGGTACCGGTAATCGGTCCGGACCTGGCTGAATGGATTCGTGGTGACTATGTAATTTCCGGCGTCACACTGAACCGTTTCTTCTCGCTGCACGTTGTTGCCTTGCCAATCGTTCTGCTGGCTCTGGTTGTTATGCACATCATTGCGCTGCATGAAGTGGGTTCCAACAACCCTGACGGCATCGAGATCAACGACAAGAAAGATGAGAATGGCATCCCGCTGGATGGTATTCCTTTCCATCCATACTACTCAGTAAAAGATATTGTGGGTGTGGTGGTGTTCCTGTTTGTTTTCTGTCTGATAATTTTCTTCTTCCCGGAAATGGGCGGCTACTTCATTGAGAAGCCAAACTTTGAGCCGGCTAACCCGCTGAAGACACCTGAGCACATTGCGCCTGTTTGGTACTTCACGCCGTTCTATGCGATGTTGCGTGCGATTCCACCAATTGCGGGATCTCAGTTCCCGGGTGTTGTCGTAATGGGTGGTGCGATTGCCGTCCTGTTTGTTCTGCCCTGGCTTGACCGTAGTCCGGTTAAATCCATGCGCTACAAGGGTATGATGAGCAAGATCTGGTTGGTTGTTTTTGCAATCTCGTTTGTGATCCTGGGTTATCTGGGTGTGGTTGCTTCTTCACCAGGGCGTACTATCGTTGCGCAGATCTGCACGGGCTTGTACTTCGCGTACTTCTTCCTGATGCCGTTCTACACCAGAATGGAAAGCACTAAACCGGTACCAGAAAGGGTGACAGGCTAATGAAAAAGTTTTTTATCGCTTTGATGATGGTGATGCTGCCGGTGGCAGTGAATGCATCTGTAGGCAAACCGCCTCTGGATCATATTGAAACTGATCATGCTGATCATGCTTCCCTGCAGCGCGGTATGAAGACCTTTGTAAACTATTGCATGGGTTGTCACTCTGCGAATTACCAGCGCTTTGATCGTGCTGCCAATGATATCGGTATGCCGGTCAATTTGATGGCAGAGAATCTGATCTTCGGTGATCAGAAATCCGGTGAGCAGATGACTATCGCGATGTCGCCTGCTGATGCGGGTAACTGGTTTGGTAGTCCTCCACCGGACCTGACGCTTGAGTCGCGTCTGCGTGGTGATGATTGGATATATACTTATCTGCGTAGTTTCTACAAGGACGAGAGTCGTCCTTGGGGCGTAAACAACGTTATCTTTAAAGATGTGGGTATGCCTAACGTGCTGGAGAGTCTTCAGGGTGAGCAGGCTCTTAACTGTACAGCTGAAGAAATACTGCATCATGAGAAGAAGATTGATCCGCTGACCGGTAAAACCATGGGCGGCTGTCTGACTCAGAGCAAGAAAGGCTCTATGTCGAGCGAAGAGTTCGATAAGACTGTCTATGATCTGGTAAACTACATGTCTTACATGGGTAACCCTGTAAAGCTGGAGTCTGAAGCGATAGGTAAAAAGGTTCTGATCTTCCTGGCGATCTTCTTCGTATTTGCATACGCTTTGAAGAAAGAGTACTGGAGAGACATTCACTAAGACGTCTGCATAGTGCAGTACACGGATACACGGCTCAATTGCGGGCCGTGTATGCTTTTTTTACAGAACTGGTACTAATATTAGTATTAGTATAACGGGGTGATTTAATGGGTGTAGTGGCCAAGCGTTCTTCCATGACTTTTTACTCAGATGGTAATGACCATTACAGCCATCGCGTACGTATCGTGCTGGCTGAAAAAGGCGTGGCAGTCGAAATTAATGATTGTGATCCTAACAATCTGCCTGAAGATCTGGCGTCATTGAATCCATATAACAGCCTGCCAACGCTGCTGGATCGTGAGTTGGTGTTGTATGAGTCAAGTGTGATGATGGAGTATCTGGATGAGCGTTTTCCTCATCCTCCGTTGCTGCCTGTTTATCCGGTAGCGCGTGCTGAAAGTCGTCTGTATATGTATCGTATTCAGCGTGACTGGTGTAGTTTGGCTGATACTATCATGACCAGCGATGATCAGGATAAGGTGGATGAGGCGCGTAAAAATTTGCGCGATAGCCTGGTAGCAGTGTCACCGATCTTTGCTGAGAAAGATTACTTCATGAGTGAAGATTTCTCATTGGTTGATTGCTGTCTTGCGCCGCTGTTGTGGCGTCTTGAGATCCTGGGTGTTGAGTTGCCTGAAGGGCAGAGCAAACATCTGTTGAAGTACATGTCTCGTCTGTTTGAAAGAGAGTCTTTTCAGGTTAGTTTGTCTGAAGAAGAGCGCGAGATGCGTGACTGATACTCACGTCTGTTTTTATCTAAAGGATGAGGCTTACTCATCCTTTTTTTTTGGAGTTTAGTATGAAGCCGAGTCGAGGTTATCTGGTCAGGGCTCTGAATGAGTGGATTCAGGATAATGGCTGTACACCACATATAGTGGTGGATGCCGAGATAGCAGGCGTGATGGTGCCAACGCAATTTGTCAGTGATGGGCAGGTTGTTCTGAATATATCACCGACCGCTGTGCAGGGGTTGTTGGTTGATAGTGACGCGGTGAGTTTTAGTGCGCGTTTCGGTGGTGTGCCGATGAATGTTTTTGTGCCGATGGTTGCTGTGCTGGCAATCTATGCGCGTGAGAACGGTATGGGGATGGGGTTTGGTGCTGAGCCGGGTGTGGATGGCTTTAAGCTGTCTTCTTCTGAGCCGGATGATGAGCCGCCTAAGCCCAAAAAGCCGTCCAGGCCTGCTCTGAAGGTGGTTAAATAGCAAAGCGAAGCTTTGCTGTAGGAGCGACGCCTCGCCGCGATAATGTTTTCTTGCAAGGTGTAGGTCTCTCGGCGCGGGGCGCGCCTCCTACAGGGTGTCGTAGTGATTGCTCTCATTAAAGAAAAACCGCCAAGTGGCGGTTTTTTTCTAGCAACTAGCTACTAGCAAGCAGCGATTTTTGCTGCGTTCTAGCGACTCTAGGTTATATATATTCAAAAATCTTGATGATTTTCTGGATGCCGTTGACGCCGCGAACCAGATTAACGGCATTGTCGGCTTCTTGCTGGGTTACCAGTCCCATCAGGTAGACCACGCCGTTTTCGGTAACGACTTTAATGCGTGTTGCATTGACGTTGTCTGAGCCAAGCATGTTGGCTTTAATTTTGGCTGTAATCCAGGTGTCGCTGGCGCGAGTCAGGCTTGAGGTTGGGCTGGTTATGGTTAGCTCGTTATGAATGCGACGAATTTTACGTACCTGGGAAACCACTTGTTCGGCTTCTCTCCTGCTGTTCTCTGTAGCGACTTGTCCGGTTATCAGTGCAACGCCGTTAAAGCTGATAACGCTGATGTGGCTGTTGCGTAGCTCCTCAGAGCCTTTGCCCATGTTTACCGTGGCTTTTATTTCTATGAGTTCATCGTCAACGTAGCTGCCGCTGGTACGGTTACCGGTGTCCTCCTGGATGGGTTCTTCTTTTGCTGCTCCTATAATTGATGCGCAGCCAGTTACCAGAACACTACTAAGAATCAGGGCGATAACGCGTTTCATTTATTCTTCTCCACCAAAAAGTTGATAATCAATCAGGTCGCAAAGGGCATGCAAAATTAGCATGTGAGCGCCATAGATAAGGCTTTCGTCGTCTGCGGGGATACAGAAGTCGATCTCATCAGGCAGTAGTAGAGACTTTATGTCGTCATTAGTTCCGCCGGTTAGTGCGATGACGAGCATTTCGCGATCGTGGGCTGCCTGTATTGCTTGTACCAGATTGGCGGCGCGACCATCGGTAGATACAAGGATGAGTAAGTCGCCAGGCTGGCCGAGGGCGCGTATCTGCTTTGAAAAAACCTCATTGTAGTGGCTGTCATCGCCTATGCCGGTGATTGCACAGCCATCGCTGGCAAGAGATATTGCGGGTAGGCCGGGGCGTTCATGACGAAACTGGTTCATCAGTAGCGTGCTGAAATGCTGCGCCAGTGCCGCTGATCCGCCATTGCCGCAGCAGAGGATTTTGCTTTCTGATACCAGGCAGCCCAACAGGAGCTCGCCGGCATGGGCAATGAGTGGTGTATATTCTTCGATGGTTTGGGCATTAACCTCCATGGTGTTATGGAAAAGGCTAATTACGCGATCTTGAAGTACCATCGGGGCTCCTGTTCAGAAAGTGGCTTCAGGCCTGAAGGCGTCTTTATACCATACGGGCGAGGAATCGCCAGCATTGCCTGTATCTGTTGCTGTAAAACATCCTTCATATGCTACTACATCGAATCTACAAGCGGCATCCTGAAACTGCCGGTGAGTGCTTAAAAAGTGCTGTGCTGTTTTCAGGATCTTACGTTGCTTGCGTGTATCTACGGATGCACCGGCTCCGCCCCAGGCCTTGTATTGCCTTGCTCTGACTTCAATAAATACGAGAGTAGATCTGTCTAGCATGATGATGTCTATCTCTCCGTGTCGGCAATGGTAGTTGCGGGTTAGATGTTTCAGGCCTTGCTGGCTAAGAAATTTAAACGCATTGTTTTCGGCATCCTTGCCGCGGGTAAGTCGATCCATCATTGTTCCTGCTTATTTTATTGGTTGTGGCTTGCCGTCACGGAAGGTGCTCCAGGTCAAGTGGCGCTGTATGTGGTTGTTATGGGGGATCGTTAGTATCCCGCTCTCACCATTGACTTGTGTGTTAGGGAAGGCTGCCAGTTGTGCCAGGTATGGGTATAGCTGAAAGGCGTCTATCCCTAAGGCGTATAGGCGACCGAAACGGGAATTGGTGTTATCGCGTTGCTGGGCCAGTTGTAAGTGAAGGCTGGAAGGTTCTTCTACTAGCCATGGGGTGGCGACGAATCGAATGCCGTTAAGGTCCTGGTCGCGGATGGGGGTTTCTACGCCTGAGTAAACATGGGATGTGGCATAGACGGGAATTCTTCCCGCGTAATGAAACGCCAGGGTTGGTTTAATTTGGCGTGCGGCCTCGGGAAGTGCTGATAGGAAGATGGCGTCAATATCCTGTCGCCGGCGATCTTCGCTTTCGGGCCGTGCGCCAATTGTCTGGGCAATTTTTTTGCTGCGCTCAATGCTGGCGCCGGTGCCCAGAAGCTGTGCTATATCTTCGGAATAGTTGGCATTTCTTTGGTGGTTGATTGTGGTTAGAACCGTGCCGCCTAATGCTTCGAAATGCTGGCTGAAACTTAGCTGAGCGCGGATTCCCCAGTCGGTATCCGGTGTATAGACCAGCATCTGGCGATGGCCGTCCTGCCAGGCTTGTTCTGCTGCCTGGATGGCTTCGTCTTCGATGGCGAGCCCGAATTGATAAATATTCTGCTGCATGCTGCCGGCAACGACATTAAGTGTCAGGATCGGGATGTCAAATGAGCCGTAGTTAATCAGCTGGTTGACAAAATCCTTTTCCAGGGGGCCGACGATTAGATCGATCTGCTTTTCCTGGGTGACTTGATAAAGTAATTCAGGGGTGTTGATTTGGGATGAGTCGAGCATGGTGACGGTCGATGTTTCTTCGCCATTTCTCATTGTATTGTAATACGCGCTCATGAAGCCGGTCATGATGGCTTCGGCTGGCTTTTCCAGTTTGCCGCTTAATGGCAGTAGCAGTGCTATGTGTGATGCATCTATTTGTTCTGCGCTGGCGAGTGTTTGTAAATTGCTTGGCGGCAATTCAAAGGCGGGGTGTGATTGCCAAAGTATCTTCCACTGTTCCTGTTTGATTGATTGGCTGGTCAGGTCGGTCGCTGTTTTGGCGTTGTGTGCCAACTCATACCAGCCTTGTTCCTGATATGTGTTATTGGGGCGTAATGATAACTGGTCGAGCTGTTGGCTCGGCAGGGCGAGCAGTACTGACCAGATACGGTCGTGTAGCGCCTGTTTGTCGGCTTGCGGTGTCAGGGAGCTTAACTGTATCAGTTGCTGAGCTTCGCTTAGATTATCCTGTTGAAAGCGGTAAGCGTCGGCTTGCATTTGGCCAATCTGGTACTGGCGTTCAATTGGCAGTGAGCTTTTGTCCTCTGGCAGTTGCTGCAGGTAGCGCATGGCTGATATACCGTCTTCCCGATCGAGGGCTGCGCGTGCCTTCAATTCTGCGATTTCAAAGCGTAGTGCTGGCGCGAGGAGGGTTAGATCAATTTCTTCCAGCAGGTTAGCGGCATCTGTACGGCGATCTAATCTAACGAGAATGCGGGCTGCTTCTGCTTTCAGGCGTGCGCTCTTGATTGGCGCTGAGTTATCGGCTTCGGCAATTAGTTTTTCCACCTGTAGCGCGTCGGATTTTGCTATATCAGCAGGGGCCTGGCTACCGGTTTGAATGCTACACCCGCCGAGCATAATGGTGAGGCATGTTGTAATGATGAGAGACAGGCGGATTGGAAACGTCATATACTTTCACATCCTGAAAAATTAATAAGTTTAAATTCCGATGTCAGAATCAGTTCTCTATGTAGTAGCAACGCCAATTGGTAATCTGGATGACATGACTCCGCGCGCCGTCCGAATATTAGAATCGGTGGCATTAATTGCAGCTGAAGATACCCGTCACAGTGGTCGTTTGCTATCACATTTTAATATCAAAACGCAGATGATAGCAGTTCATGATCATAATGAACGCCAGCAACCGCAAAAAATTATTGCCCTACTGGAAAAAGGTGACAGCGTAGCATTGATTTCTGATGCCGGAACGCCGCTAATTTCTGATCCGGGGTTTGTTTTGGTACGTGAAGTACGAGCTGCTGGATATGATGTGGTACCGGTGCCGGGGTGTTGCGCGATGGTGGCTGCGTTAAGCGCCGCGGGGATACCGTCTGATCGGTTTGCTTTTGAAGGCTTTCCGCCGGCAAAGTCGCTGCAGCGGTTGTCTTATTATACGGCCTTGGCTACTGAGCAGCGTACCTTGTTGTTTTATGAGTCTCCGCACCGTATTCAGGATAGCCTGAGGGCAATGGTGGAAGCGTTTGGTGCAGATCGTCAGCTCGTATTGGCAAGAGAGCTGACGAAGACGTTTGAAACGTTTATTGCGGGTACCGTCCAGGAGGTGTTGGAGAAAGTAGAGTCCGACCCAAATCAGCGCAAAGGCGAGTTCGTGCTGATTATTCATGGGGCTGCAAAAAAAGATGCTACGCAGTTGGATGAGCGGGCTTCTGATGTGCTGGATATTCTTCTTGAAGAGTTGTCAGTTAAGCAGGCGTCGTCGTTGGCGGCGAAAATAACCGGCGTTAAGAAAAAAGTCCTTTATCAGGCAGCATTGGATCGGCAATAAACAATCCTCAATAATGGCTGTTATAGGCCGTCCGGCTTGCTTCCTGAGTGTATGCTGGTATCCTGTGCGCCGAAGAGTTCGCTAGACAGTCGTCGCCTTGAAAAAGGGGGAGGAAAGTCCGGGCTCCATAGAGCAGGGTGCCAGGTAACGCCTGGGAGGCGAAAGCCTACGGAAAGTGCAGCAGAGAGTAGACCGCCTAAGCAGCCTGATTTTCGAATCAGGAAGCCGGTAAGGGTGAAAGGGTGCGGTAAGAGCGCACCGCGTGAGTGGTAACATTTCACGGCATGGTAAACCCCACTTGGAGCAAGACCAAATAGGAATCCGTTAGGTGTGGCTCGCATTGGATTCGGGTAGGTCGCTTGAGATCTGTGGCGACGCAGGTCCTAGATGAATGACTGTCCACGACAGAACCCGGCTTATCGGCGAACTCTTCAACCTTCTTTTTTTTCATGTAGCTCTCAATTTAGTTGAAAAGAGCTATCTGTTTTACAAATCTAATTAACTTTTTTGTAAAAGAAATACCAGGATGGTGTTGATACTGTTCTGGTTGATTATCTATTCCGCTAATACAGTCTCTAAGATCATCTCCCAGAACGAGTTCCCGGCCTTGCAAATTAGAGGGTTAATTTCTATAGTGTCGTGTAGTGGGTAATTGTGGGTAATTGTGGGTTAAATTGGTTTCCTGGGGCGATTTCTAAGTGTTTAGAGGCGTTAATCCAATCAATCTTGATGCTAAAGGCCGTATGGCCATACCGGCACGCTACCGTGACAGGATCACGGAGCACTGCTGTGGGCATATGGTTGCAACGATTGATACCGAAGAGCGCTGCCTGCTTTTATACCCGTTAGCTGAATGGGAAGAGATCCAGAAAAAGATAGAAGCCTTGCCTAGTTTTAATCCTGCTGCGCGTCGAATTCAGCGTTTATTGATCGGTCATGCTACCGATCTGGATATGGATACGAATGGCCGGCTGCTGCTGCCGGCGCCACTGCGAGAGTACGCGGAACTGGATAAGAAGATTGTTCTGCTGGGGCAGGGACGCAAGTTTGAGATTTGGAGTGAAAACCGTTGGTTGGCTACTCGAGAAGAATATCTGGCTGACGTCGATGGCGGTATGGAACTGCCTGACGAATTAACTAATTTATCACTTTAATCCGACAGGGGTTACGAGCACATGAGTGCAGAATATCGTCATATTACAGTTCTACTGAATGAGGCAGTGGATACCCTGGTTGGTGAAGGGGATGGCTTTTATATCGACGGTACCTTTGGGCGTGGCGGGCACTCTGCGCTGGTGTTGGGACGGTTATCTGAATCGGGACGTCTATTGGCGATTGATAAAGACCCTGAAGCGATCAACTGTGCACAGGAGCGGTTTGCTGATGATTCCCGCTTTAGCATTGAACAAGGGTCTTTTGCGCAGCTGCAGGAATTTGTAGAGGCTCGGGGATTAACCGGCCAGGTTGATGGCGTGTTGCTGGATCTGGGTGTGTCTTCACCGCAGCTGGATGATCCGGAGCGTGGTTTTAGTTTTATGAATGATGGTCCGCTGGATATGCGGATGAATCCTGATGTTGGGGAAAGCGCCTCGCAATGGCTGGCACGTGCTGGTGAAGTTGAAATTGCTGATGTGTTGTACACCTATGGCGAGGAGCGTCACTCCCGTCGTATGGCTCGGGCGATTCTTAAAGAACGGGAAATAGAACCGATTACGACTACCGCCCGGTTGCAAAAAATTATCGCTGAGGCAAATCCATCCTGGGAGAAAGGCAAGAATCCTGCTACCCGAGCTTTTCAGGGGATTCGAATTTTTATCAACCGTGAGTTGGAAGATTTGGAGAACTGCCTGGATCAGGCTCTGGAAGTGTTAAAAGTAGGCGGACGTCTGGTCGTTATCAGCTTCCACTCCCTGGAAGATCGCATTGTTAAACGCTTTATACGCAAACACGTTAAAGGCGATGAACACATGCCTCTGGGGATTCCGTTTACCGATGATATGCTAAAAAAACGCCTCAAGTCAGTGGGCAAAGCAGTTAAGGCAAGTAAGGGTGAGGTCGAGGGTAACCCCCGTTCACGCAGTGCTGTGATGCGGGCAGCGACGAAAATTAAATGAAGTTGGTATTGCCAGGATGGCTGAAAGGGAAGGAACAGGAGCCGGGAGAGCTAATTGAACCTGTTGAGTTGGTACGGTCGGGAGTGGCACTGATGCTGGTAACCGTGATGCTGATTGTTTCTGCACTGGTGGTGATTTATGCCGCCTACCAATACCGATTGTTGTTTAATCAACAGCAAGAGCTGGTTCAGCAGTGGGATGAGTTACAGGTGGAATGGAGTCAGTTGCTGCTCGAACAAGGGGCTTTGGCGGCGAATAGCCGGGTTGAGTCTGTTGCTACGAAACGCCTGCAGATGAAGGTGCCAGAGCAGATTGAGGTGGTACGGGATGAGCGCTGAAGAAAGTCTGCAAGCTCGTGCCGCTAAAGGCTGGCGCTTATGGCTGGTGTTTGTGCTCTTGCTGCTGGTCGCTGGATTAATTGTTGCCAAAATGCTTTCCCTGAATGTGCAGGAGCAGGCTTTCCTGCAGCGCCAGGGTGATGCGCGTGTTTTGCGTACAGCCGCGATTCCGGCACACCGTGGTGTGATTAGTGATCGTAACGGTCAGCCTCTTTCTGTGAGTGCTCCGGTATCAACGGTGTGGGTGAATCCGCAAACGTTCGATTTAAGCAATACGGCGATAGACCGTCTTGCGGCTCTTTTGAAAAGTGATCGTCAAAAGATACAAGGTAAAATTTCCCGGGCGAGAAGCCGTCAATTCCTATACCTGAAACGTCATATTACGCCAGCCCTGGCGGAGAAAATTAATAAATTAAAAATGCCAGGTCTCTACGTGGATCGTGAATATAAGCGCTTTTATCCTGCATCAGAGGTGACCACGCATCTGGTGGGGTTCACCAATGTTGACGGTGTTGGTCAGGAAGGCATTGAGCTGGCTTATGAAGAGTGGCTTAAGGGTGTTCAGGGCAAAACACTGGTAATGCGTGATCTGCTGGGGCGCACGGTTAAGCATATCCGTGAGATCGAGCCGATGACTCAGGGTAAAGACCTGCAGTTGAGTATCGATTTGCGGATGCAGTATCTGGCGTACCGCGAGCTAAAAGCAGCGGTGCAGGCGCATAAGGCGGACTCTGCTGCAATGGTTGTGCTGGATGCGCATACCGGAGAGGTGCTGGCGATGGTCAATCAGCCGTCTTACAACCCTAATGATCGAAGTAATCTGGGTGTGGGGATGAAATCGCTGCGTAACCGAGCGGTGACTGATACCTTTGAGCCAGGTTCAACGATGAAGCCGTTGACGGTTGCTGCCGCGTTGATGAGCGGCCAATACAAGCCGGAAACAATCATTGATACGTCGCCAGGCTATATCCGGGTAAAAGGCAAAACAATCCGCGACCACCGTAACTACGGCGAGCTCGATATTTCTCACATTATTACCAAATCCAGCAACGTGGGTGTGACCAAGCTGGCGCTGAGTATGCACGAAGATGCGGTGCGTAATATTTTACATAATGTCGGCCTTGGTCAGTCAACCGGTACCGGGTTTCCCGGCGAGCAGGTAGGTGTGCTGCCATATATACCCAAAAAACGCCTGGTTGAGCGGGCAACGATGTCTTATGGCTACGGTTTAGCGGTGACGCCTTTGCAACTGGCGCAGGCCTATATGCCGTTTGCGACCGGCGGTGTTAAACGCCCGTTATCGTTGATGAAACTGGACCGTCCGGAACCGGTAACCCGGGTGATGCCGCAAGTGGTTGCAGATCAAGTGTTGCTGATGATGGAAACGGTTACCCAGAAAGGCGGCACCGGGCGCCGTGCAGCTATCGATGGTTACCGTGTTGGTGGAAAAACCGGAACGGTTCATAAAGTAGGCCGGGGCGGTTATCAGGATGATCAGTATGTGTCGATCTTTGCCGGTGTTGCACCGATAGAGAATCCACGGATTGTTGCGGTTGTTATGGTCGATAATCCGAAGGGACAAGAGTATTACGGTGGTGAAGTAGCTGCGCCTGTATTTTCACGTGTGGTAGGCGGTGCACTGCGTATTTTGAATGTCGCACCTGACAAATGGTCGAAAACTGAAACCCAGATGGTGATGCATTAATGCGTATGCAGCCGCAATTTACATTACAGCAACTGCTAATGTCGCTGGTCCCAGCTGACCAGATACAGGATGTGGCTGAGCTTATGGTGACAGGGATCTGCCTGGACAGCCGTAAGGTAGAGCCTGGCGATCTGTTTTTTGCCCGCACTGGCGTGCAGCATAAAGGTATTGAGTTTGTTGAGGCGGCCGCGTCTAACGGTGCCGTGGCGGCTATTGTCAGCCGTGAAGAATTGGCGGGTGTGGATTGTAACAGAAGCTCCATGCCGGTAATCGGGGTCGAGGATATCGATGGCCTAATTGGTCGTGTCGCATCACGTTTTTATGGCGAACCTTCGCGGCAGTTGAAGATGATCGGGATTACCGGAACTAACGGTAAAACCTCCTGCAGTCATTATGTGGCGCAGGCTCTGGAAAGTGCCGGAGAGACAAGCGCTCTAATTGGTACCGTGGGTAATGGCTTGCTGGGACGGCTGGAGGCGGCAACCCATACCACGCCCGATGCAATCAGCCTGCAAGCCCTGCTGGCAGAGTTGTTGGCAAAGGGAGCTACGGCGGTTGTGATGGAGGTTTCCAGTCATGCACTGGATCAGCAGCGAGTAGCCGGGGTTGAGTTTGATGTTGCGGGCTTTACTAATCTGTCACGGGATCATCTGGATTACCATGGCGATATGAATTCTTACGGGGCTGCAAAAGCGCAATTGTTTACCGCAATGGATGTGCCTTATCTGGTTATTAACCGGGATGACAGTTTTGGTGAGAAGCTGGTGGAGCAGATAGCAAAACAGCCTTTATTGAAACCTCTTGTTTTAGAGAGCAGTCAGAGGCCGCGCTGCTTTTCATTTGGCGAACAGCCGGATGCGGATATTGTTGCCTGGCAGATAACGCTATCAACCGATGGGATTTGTGCTCAGATTGATACTCCGTGGGGAACCCTTGGGCTTAAAACCGGTCTCATAGGACGCTTTAATCTGAGTAACCTGTTGTTAACTATTGGTGTTATAGGTCAGCTGGGGTTATCCCGTGAAGAGATTGAAACGGCGGTTAATGGCATTACCGCTGTGCCAGGACGAATGCAGATTGTGATGCATAGCCGTCCCCTGGTGGTAGTGGATTATGCGCATACGCCTGATGCGCTGGAAAAGGCATTGCTGGCCTTGAATAGCCACTGTAATGGTCGGCTGTGGTGCGTGTTTGGCTGCGGTGGAGACCGGGATACGGGGAAGCGCCCGGAGATGGGCGCAATCGCTGCGCACCTGGCAGATTCTGTGGTGGTAACCAGCGATAATCCTCGCAGTGAAGACCCTGAGCGCATTATTGCGATGATTATGGCTGGCATTGAGTCAGATGCCGAAGTAACCAGCATCAGTAATCGTGAGCAGGCTATTGAGCATGCTACTGCGGCATTAGCTGAGAATGATATTTTATTGATTGCTGGTAAGGGACATGAAACTTATCAGGAAGTAAAAGGGGTAAGAATGCCGTTTGATGATGTAGAGATTGCCCGTCAGGCATTGGCTCAGAGGGCGGTCGGATGAGCGGCCCATTTAATTTGTCAGCCGCCCTGGATGCCGTACTGTTGGCGCAATCGCTGGGTGATGATGTGGCTATTCTCAAAGGGGGGCTGGATGAACGGGCTAGTTAATTTGTCAGCCGCCCTGGATGCCGTGCTGTCGGCGCAATCGCTGGGTGATGATGTGGCTATTCTCAGAGGGGGCTGGATGAACGGACTAGTTAATTTATCAGCCCTGGATGCCGTACTGTTGGCGCAATCGCTGGGTGATGATGTGGCTATTCTCAAAGGGGGGCTGGATGAACGGGTTAGTTAATTTGTCAGCCCTGGTTGGCGTACTGTCTGCGCAACTGCTGGGTGATGATGTAGCTATTAGCGGTGTCAGTACCGATACGCGTAGGGTACAGGCGGGCGATCTGTTTATTGCCCTGAAAGGGCCAAATTTTGATGCCCATGACTTTATACAACAGGCACGCCAAAGTGGCGCTGTTGCCGTTGTTGTCGATCATCAGGTTGATATCGATATACCTCAGCTGGTGGTGGCGGATACCCGCTTGGCGTTAGGCAAAGTCGCGCAATATAACCGCGGGTTTTTTAACGGTGTATTGTTTGCCGTTACCGGTAGTAGTGGCAAAACCACTGTTAAAGAGATGCTGGCAGCAATTAGTTCACAGCGTGGCACGACACTGGCGACACAGGGTAATCTGAATAACGATATAGGTGTGCCGTTAACCCTGTTACGCCTGTCATCAACAGATGAATTTGCAGTCATAGAAATGGGCGCCAGTGGTCCTGATGAAATAGGCTATAGCGTTGCCCTGGCGCAGCCTGATGTGGCAATTCTTACGAATGCTTTTGGTGCGCACCTGGAAGGTTTTGGCAGCTTGCAGGGCGTGGTGAACGCCAAGGCGGAAATCTTCTCAGGCCTTTCTCAGAAAGGTACGGCAGTTGTTAACCTGGATGATCCGCATGCGCCTGTCTGGCTGGAAAAGCTAAAGAAACAGCCGATATTGACCTTCTCAATGCATAGCAGTGCGGCCGATGTATATGCCTCGAATATCCAACAGCAGTTGAGCGGTTGTAATCAATTTGTCCTGAACTATCGGCAACAAAGCATTCGCGTTGAACTTGCTTTGCTGGGGCTGCATAACGTTGCCAACGCCCTGGCGGCTGCGGCAGCTGCATTGGCCGATAACTGCTCACTAACAGATGTGGCTACGGGCCTGGGTTTGTGTAAAGCCGTTGCCGGCCGGATGTGCCCAACCCTGTTGGATGAAACGACGTTGTTAATTGATGACAGTTATAACGCCAATCCTGATGCGGTAAAGGCTGCCATCGATACACTTGTCAATCTTGATGGTGAATCGGTACTGGTACTTGGCGATATGGGGGAGCTTGGTGAGGGTGAGGTCGAACAGCACTATCAGGTAGGTGAGTATGCGGCAGCGCAAGGGGTGCAGCGGTTATTTACCTGTGGAAAACTTTCTCTGGCTACATCGGATGCTTATCGTGCGGCCGGTGGTAAGGATGGACGCAACCTGTCTACAAAAAATGATTTGGTAGAGCTGCTGAGCAGCTTGCCAGAAATACAACGCAGCGTACTGGTGAAAGGATCTCGCAGTGCATCAATGGATCAGGTCGTGACCGGTCTGATAGAGGGGAGACGCAATTCATGCTGTTAATTCTGTCTAACTGGTTAAGTGAATACTACAGCGGTTTTGCAGTTTTTAGTTACCTGACTTTACGCGGTATCCTGGGCGTCCTGACGGCACTGGTTATTTCGCTGATGCTAGGGCCGGTACTGATTCGCAAGTTGCGCAGTAAGCAAATTGGCCAGACGATTCGTGACGATGGACCACAGTCCCATCTGAGTAAAGCTGGAACACCCACGATGGGGGGCGCGCTGATTCTGCTGGCGATCATGATCAGTAGCTTGCTTTGGGGTGATCTGAGTAACCGTTATGTCTGGATCGTGCTGGGTGTGACCTTTGTTTTTGGTGCTGTCGGCTGGGTGGACGACTACCGTATGGTTATCGAGAAAAATCCACGTGGGTTGCCGGCCAGGTGGAAGTATTTCTGGCAATCCGTGGGTGGGCTGGGTGCTGCTGTCGTACTGTATCTAACGGCCCAGGCGCCGATTGAAACGCAGCTGATCATTCCGCTGTTTAAAGACGTCGCTATTGAGATGGGCTTGTTTTATATCGTCTTCACCTATTTTGTCATCGTCGGCACATCCAATGCGGTTAACCTGACGGATGGCCTGGATGGCCTGGCTATCCTGCCGACTGTCATGGTTGCTGGCGGCTTGGGTATTTTTGCCTATCTCAGCGGTAACGTGAATTTTTCTAATTATCTGCATATTCCCTATATTCTGGGGTCAGGAGAACTGGTCATTATTTGCGGTTCTATCGTGGGGGCAGGACTGGGTTTTCTCTGGTTCAACACCTATCCGGCACAGGTCTTTATGGGGGATGTTGGCGCATTGGCGCTGGGTGCTGCACTGGGTGTCATCGCGGTTGTTGTCCGCCAGGAACTGGTACTGCTGATCATGGGCGGAGTGTTCGTGATCGAAACCGTGTCGGTGATTTTGCAGGTTGCCTCGTTCAAGCTGACGGGGCGGCGGATTTTTCGTATGGCACCATTGCACCACCATTTTGAATTGAAAGGCTGGCCTGAACCCAGGGTAATTGTGCGTTTCTGGATCATCACCGTGGTCTTGGTGCTGGTCGGTCTGGCTACCCTGAAAGTACGTTAACGGAGCCCATTGTGAGTCTTATCGCCACAGATCAGTTACGGATCGTTATCGGTTTAGGCCAAACCGGGCTTTCCTGCGCGCGTTATCTGGCTCGCAAGGGGCTACCCTTTGTGCTGGTGGATACCCGTGAAACGCCGCCAAATCTGGAACAGATAAAAACAGACTTCCCGAATGTGGAGCTGTACTGCGGGCCGCTGGATGCTGAATTACTGAGCAGAGCCAGCGAGTTGTTGCTTAGCCCGGGTGTTGCCAAGGATCAACCGGCGATTCAGCAGGCAGTCACAGCCGGCGCGCGTCTGAGTGGTGATATCGATCTGTTTTGCCATGAGGTAAGTGCGCCAATTGTTGCTATCACCGGTTCCAATGCCAAGAGTACCGTTACGACTCTGGTGGGGCAGATGGCAATTGATGCGGGATTACAAACGGGTGTTGGGGGAAATCTGGGAACTCCAGTACTGGATATGCTGATCGACGGGGAACAGCAGCTCTATGTGCTGGAGCTTTCCAGTTTTCAACTGGAGACGGTAAATGATCTGCGTGCTGAAGTGGCAACGGTACTGAATATCAGTCCTGACCATCTGGATCGTTACGCTAATAGTCTGCCGCTGTATTATCAGGCCAAGCACCGTATTTTCCGGGGGACTAAGCAAGTAGTAGTCAATCGTGATGATGCTTTGACTGCGCCGCTGATCAATAGCGATGTGCGTCGGGTTGATTACGGTCTGAATCGGCCTGATCTAAATCAGTATGGTTTGCTGGATGAGGATGGCGAGCAGTATCTGGCTAGAGGGCGGAATAAATTACTGCCGATTAAACAACTGAAAATGCGTGGCCAGCATAATGTAGCGAATGCACTTGCTGCGCTGGCACTGGGTGAAGCCGTTAATTTGCCAATGGCTTCTATGCTGGAAACCCTGCAGCAGTTTGCAGGATTGAAACACCGTTGCCAGTGGGTGATAGATAAAGCGCAGGTCAGCTACTTCAATGACAGTAAGGGGACCAATGTCGGCGCGACGGTTGCTGCGCTGAACGGTTTGGGGGCTACGCTGGACAGCGACAGTAAAATAATTCTGATTGCTGGCGGTGTTGGTAAAGGCGCTGAGTTTGGTGATTTGAATCAGCCGTTGACAAACTACGGCCGTGCCTTGGTATTGATCGGGGAAGATGGGCCACAGATTGCGTCTGCGGTTAGCTCGGTGCAAGCACAGTATGCAGTCGATATGTCTGATGCTGTGCAGCAGGCTAAAAAACTGGCACGTTCGGGCGATATTGTGCTGCTCTCTCCAGCCTGTGCCAGTTTTGATATGTTTAGTGGTTTCCCGGCCCGTGGCGATGCCTTTATCGAAGCGGTGGAGGCTCTATGATGACTGCAGCGATGGATCATCAGATGGTTCCAGCACCTGGAAATACGCCTGCAAAGGTGTTGCCGTTTGATCCGTGGTTGTTGATGGCCACCCTGATGTTGCTGGTGATCGGTTTTATCATGATCAGCTCGGCATCGATTGAAGTCGCTGCAGTAAAGAACAGTAATCCTTTTCATTATATGTTTCGCCATGGCAGCTTTATTTTGCTGGGCCTGTTTGCCGCGGCAATAATGATACGTGTGCCGATTAGTTTCTGGCAGCGTTCGGGGCCCTGGCTGTTGCTGATAGGTTTTTTGTTGTTGTGTCTGGTGCTATTAATCGGGCGCGAGGTGAATGGCAGTGTGCGCTGGATTCGATTTGGCCCCATTAACCTGCAGGCATCAGAAGTCGCAAAATTTACTATGGTGATCTACCTGGCCGGCTATCTGGGAAGACGCTTATCCGAGGTGCGCAGTAGCTGGAAGGGGGTTGCCAAGCCGGCACTGCCATTAGCTTTTTTTGTGTTGCTGTTGATTCTGGAGCCGGATTTCGGTGCTGCGGTTGTATTGATGGGCACCGTGATGGGAATGATTTTCCTGGGCGGCATGAAGTTTAATCAGTTTTTGCTGGTAGTGATGGGCTGCGTGAGTGTTATCGCCTCATTGGCGGTGGTGCAGCCTTATCGGGTAGCGCGATTGCAGACGTACCTGGATCCCTGGTCTGACCCTTATGGAAGTGGTTATCAACTGGCTCAGGCTCAGATCGCATTTGGTCGTGGCGAATGGTTCGGCACGGGACTGGGTAACAGTGTACAGAAACTGTTTTACCTGCCTGAAGCGCATACTGATTTTGTCTTCTCTGTGCTTGCTGAAGAGATGGGATTGGTAAGCGCGTTAGTGGTTGTGCTGCTGTATGGATTGCTGGTGGTACGGATATTTCGTATTGGCCGCCAGGCAGAAAAACTGCAGCGGTTTTTTATGGCGTATATGGCCTATGGCTTCGGCATTATGCTGGCCGGTCAGGCATTGATAAATATCGGTGTAAATGTTGGCGCATTACCCACAAAGGGGTTAACGCTACCACTGTTGAGCTACGGCGGCAGCAGTTTGTTGGTGTGCTGTGTGATGATCGCTATCGTGCTGCGTATCGATTACGAACTGAAGCTGTTGCGCCTGATAAACCCTATCCCGGAAAAAGCAGTCACGGATAAAGAGACAGTAAATAAAAAGGCCGTGCATAAAAAGGCACTGGGAAAAAACGCATTAGAAAAAAAGCAACGTAAGGGTCGCAGCGATAAAGCAGGTAATGAAGATGAATGATTTGAAAGTCGCTCTGATTATGGCAGGAGGTACCGGAGGGCATGTCTTCCCGGCACTGGCGACTGCGGATGAGTTGCAACAGCAAGGTATACATGTGGAGTGGCTCGGTACGCGGGCAGGTATTGAGTTCGACGTGGTACCCAAGGCGGACATAAAACTGCACTGTATTAACGTAACCGGTCTGCGGGGTAAGGGTAAGTTAAGCTTGCTTTTGGCACCCTTCAAACTAATTTTGGCGCTCTATCAGGCGTTGATGGTATTGCGCCAGGTGAAGCCCGATGTCGTATTGGGGATGGGGGGCTTTGCTTCCGGCCCCGGCGGCCTGGCTGCCTGGCTTACTGGTGTGCCAATAGTCATTCATGAACAGAATGCCGTAGCAGGGATGACGAACAAAATTCTATCCCGCTTTGCCAAGCGAGTATTGGAAGCCTTCGGTGGTGCTTTTAAAGGCAAAGTAGACAGCCAGCCAGTGGGTAACCCTGTGCGTGGCAATATCTTGCAGTTGCCTGCTCCAGCAGAGCGTTTTACAGATCGCAAAGGGCCGGTTCGATTACTGGTGGTGGGTGGCAGTTTAGGCGCGCAAGCGATAAATAATTTGCTTCCGCAAGTCATTGCTGAGCTACCGGACTCGGTAGAGCTGGATATTTGGCATCAGGCCGGTAAGCGTAATATTGAAGCAACGCTTAAGCAGTATGAGAGTCTGGGGCTGGCTAATAAGGCCAATATTCGTGTTGTGCCGTTTATTGAACGTATGGATGAAGCCTATGGCTGGGCTGATCTGGTGTTATGTCGCTCGGGTGCGTTAACTGTTAGTGAGTTGAGCATTGCCGGTGTGGCATCGGTGTTGGTGCCGTTTCCGTTTGCCGTTGATGATCATCAGACCGGTAATGCCGGTTTTCTCGCTGAACAGGGCGCGGCGCTGTTGGTTCAGCAAGCTGAGCTGGATACTGAGAATTTAACGAGAATTTTGACTGAACAGTTAGGCCAGAGAGATGTTTTGGCCGTAATGGCAGAGAAAGCCAGAGGCCTTGCTCGGCCGGATGCTGGAGCAACGGTGGCGAGAGTCTGCCTGGAGGTAATGAAATAGTGACTGAAAATACAGCTGCAGTGTATGAAGTGCCTGAGATGCGTCGTATCCGCCGTATCCATTTTGTCGGTATTGGCGGTGTCGGAATGTGCGGCATCGCCGAGGTATTGCTGAACCAGGGGTATCAGATATCCGGTTCAGATATACGCGCTTCCGTAGTGACCGAACGTTTACAAACTATGGGGGCTGAAATCTTTATTGGTCACAGTGAAGACAATGTTACCGCGGCTAATGTAGTGGTTACATCCACAGCTGTACAGGAAGATAATCCCGAGGTTAAAGCTGCCCGCGAGCGCCGCATCCCATTGGTACGACGTGCTGAAATGCTGGCTGAACTGATGCGTTATCGACACGGTGTAGCGGTTGCAGGCACGCACGGTAAAACGACTACGACCAGCCTGATTGCTTCGATTATGGCTGAAGCTGAATTAGACCCTACTTTTGTTATTGGTGGCCGCCTTAACAGCGCCGGCACCAATGCTAAATTAGGTGACAGTCGTTATCTGGTGGCGGAGGCCGATGAGAGCGATGCTTCGTTCCTGCATCTGCAGCCGATGGTTGCAATTGTGACCAACATCGATGCCGATCATATGGATACCTATGGTGGCGACTTTGGTCAGCTGAAAAAGACCTTTGTTGAGTTTCTCCACAATCTGCCTTTCTATGGTCTGGCCATTTTGTGTACCGATGATCCGGTTGTGCGAGAGATCCTGCCGGAAGTTGGTCGTCCTATTGTGACTTACGGGATTGATGAAGAGGCTGATTATCGGGCTGTCGATATCAGCCAATCCGGCATGGAAACCTGTTTCACCGTGAAGCGACCCGATGGCCACGCTGATCTTGATGTGTGCCTGAATATGCCCGGGCACCACAATGTGTTGAATGCCCTGGCATCTATTGCTGTTGCCACTGATGAAGGTATCGACGATGAGGCGATATGTACCGCCCTTACAAAGTTTCAGGGGGTGGGGCGTCGTTTCCAGGTATTGGGTGATATTCCTGTCAACGGTGGCAGCGCAATGCTGGTGGATGACTACGGTCATCATCCGCGTGAAGTACAGGCGACGATTAAAGCGGTAAGAGAAGGTTGGCCGGATAAGCGTCTGGTAATGATCAATCAGCCGCACCGCTATAGCCGCACCCGGGATCTATATGAAGATTTTGTTCAGGTACTCTCCGATGTCGACGTATTACTGTTGATGGAGGTCTATGCAGCCGGGGAAGAACCTATAACGGGCGCCGATAGCCGAAGTCTATGCCGTAGCATTCGTCAACGCGGCAGTATCGATCCGATATTTGTGGAATCTTCGGATCAGGTGCCTGATCTATTAAGTAATTTATTAGAGCCCGGGGATCTGCTGTTGACCCAGGGCGCAGGCAACATTACTGCACTTGCCCATGTGCTAGTGAATGTTGATTTCTCTGCCAGTAATGATGGAGGCAGCTGATGGCTGACTATCAGATTAGTAGCCAGGAGCAGCTGAAATTTGGACGCGTCGCTGTCATTTATGGTGGATCATCTGCAGAGCGTTCTGTTTCACTTAAAAGTGGTGCGGAAGTTCTCAAAGGACTTGTTTGCGCAGGTGTCGATGCCTTTGGTATCGATCTCTGTGGTAATGGCCAAAATCCTGTACAGCAACTGATGACTGCTGAGTTTGATCGGGCATTCCTGATATTGCACGGCCGTGGTGGCGAGGATGGCACTATCCAGGGGCTACTGGAGATTATGGGTAAGCCCTATACGGGCAGTGGTGTCATGGCTTCAGCGCTGGGTATGGATAAGGTTAAGTGTAAGCAGATTTGGGCTGCGTCAGGATTGCCGACACCAAAATATGCAGTACTCAATGGCGCTATGGATTATGCGGAACTGGCGGCCTGCCTTGGTTTTCCGATGATTGTAAAGCCGGCCCACGAAGGCTCCAGTATCGGTATGAGTAAGGTGAACAGCCTTGCTGATCTTGAAAGAGCCCACGCGGATGCAACAGAGTTTGATCGTGCGGTGCTGGCTGAAAGTTGGGTGAATGGACCTGAATTCACTGTTGCGGTGCTGGAGGGTAAGGCGCTGCCGGTGATTCGCCTGGAAACGCCCCATGAATTTTATGACTTTGATGCCAAGTATCAGGCAAATGATACTCAATATCGCTTTGATCATGGCTTGAGTTCTGAGCAGGAAGCCGAGTTGCAGCAGCTCGCCGAGACAGCCTTCGATATGGTGGGCTGTGAGGGCTGGGGGCGTGTTGATGTGATGATGGATATGCAGCATGGTTTTCAGTTGCTGGAGGTGAACACATTACCCGGAATGACTGATCATAGCCTGGTACCCATGGCGGCGCGCGAAGCGGGAATCAGTTTTGAACAGCTGGTGGTGGCAATACTTCGAGGTTCAGTATAGCGATGATCAAAAATCTGTTTGATAAGCCGCAAGAGGAAATGCCCCAGGTAAAGGGTGCTTCGCGTGTGGCTGTTGTTAAAACAGATGTTCAATCAGATAGTGGTCGAAGTTTGAAACTTCGCCTGCCGATTGATGGCGATTGGTGGCTGAAACCGGCCACAATATTGACTGCGTTAGCGGTGTTTGTTGCTCTGGGCAGCAGTGTCATGCAACGTTTTTATGGCTGGCTGGATCAGCCCGTAGCGGGAATTACTATCATCGGTGAGACCCGTTATCTGGATAAGATCGAGTTGGCGAAAACCACTGTAGGGGCGCTAAATGGTGGCCTGGTTTCGGCAGATATTGCCCGGGTGAAGGACGAAATCCAGGCGCATCCCTGGGTATATCAGGTAAATGTTAGTCGTCAATGGCCAGCTTCGCTGGCTCTGGATGTGAAAGAGGAGGTCCCCGTTGCACGCTGGGGACGAAGTGGATTATTAAACCATGAGGGTGATATTTTCTGGCCTGATGCCGCTGCGAGTTACGCAGAGTTACCGTTACTTGAAGGACCTTCGAGTAATACCGGGCAGTTGATGTCTCAGTACTACGATCTGAATCAGATGTTTCGCAAGATTGGGTTGCAGGTTGTTGAGCTTTCGCTGGAGGCTCGTGGTGCCTGGACATTACGTCTTGATAACGGCATGCGTGTCGTGGTTGGACGTGAACATGTTATAGAGCGGTTGGAAAGATTTTTGAGTGTGTATAAGTCCCGGTTGAAAGAGTTTGCTGAAGCGGGACGAATAGAGCAGGTCGATATCCGCTATACCAATGGTATGGCGGTTAAATGGCGTCAGCAGCCTGGTGTAGAACAGGAACAGAAAGGTTGAACAGTGTGAACAGGGCAATGGCATTAAACAGTAATATGATCGTAGCGCTGGATATAGGTACCTCGAAGGTGGTCTGTCTGGTGGGTGAGATTGGCCCGGACGGTATGATCGATATCGTGGGTATTGGCTCGCATGAGTCGCGCGGCCTGAAACGCGGAGTCGTGGTCAATATAGAGTCCACTGTACAGTCCATTCAGCGCGCGGTGGAAGAAGCTGAGCTGATGGCCGGCTGTAAGATTCACTCGGTGACCGTAGGCGTTGCCGGCAGCCACATTAACAGTATGAACTCCCATGGCATTGTGGCAGTACGCGATGGTGAGGTGTTGGAACATGACCTTGAGCGGGTGATGGATGCTGCTCAGGCGGTCGCGATTCCCGCAGACCAGAAAATTCTGCATATCCTGCCACAAGAGTATGTGATCGATAATCAGGAAGGTATTCGCGAGCCTCTGGGAATGTCTGGTGTGCGCCTGGAAGCCAAGGTGCATCTGGTGACCGGCGCGGTGAACGCCGTCCAGAATATCGAAAAATGCGTACAGCGCTGTGGCCTGGAAGTGGATCACAGTGTGCTTGAGCAGCTGGCATCCAGTTACTCGGTTTTGACCGATGATGAGAAAGAACTGGGGGTTTGTATGGTGGATATGGGTGGCGGCACCACCGATATCGCCATCTTTACCGGTGGTTCCATTCGTCACACCGCGGTGATTCCGATCGCCGGTGATCAGGTGACCAATGATATTGCCATGGCACTGCGAACACCGACGTTGCATGCGGAAGATATCAAGATTAAATATGCCTGTTGCCTGGCTCAGTTGGCTAGCGTGAACGAAACCATCAAGGTACCCAGTGTTGGTGATCGTCCTGCACGGGATCTGTCTCGCCAGGCATTGGCTGAAGTTGTGGAACCCCGCTATGACGAACTGTTCATCCTGGTGCAGGCTGAACTGCGTCGTAGCGGCTTTGAGGATATGACGGCCGCTGGCATCGTATTGACCGGCGGTACTGCGAAGATGGAAGGAGCGGTTGAGCTGGCTGAAGAGATCTTCCATATGCCGGTTCGATTGGCGATCCCTAAAGGGGTGCGCGGGATGGAAGATATTCTCAATAGTCCGATTTATGCCACCGGTATTGGTTTGCTGCAATATGCAAAGCAGGACGCTGGACAGCATCAGGGCGAAGCCACTCAGGTACAGAATGAAGCGTCATCAGCGGAAAATATTTTCAGCCGTATGAAAACGTGGTTCCAGGGGAATTTTTAATGGGCCGCTAAAAGTAAACGAGTTATTAGTTAGTACAAGTTTCTGCCAGCTTGGAATGGCGGTTATTAAACAGAAAAGACAGATAATGAAAAAGACAATTACAGGTGAAGGTTGGGCACTGAACCTGAAGGGGAATGGATATGTTTGAATTAGTCAATAGCGTACCACTAAGTGCCGTTATCAAAGTGATCGGCGTTGGTGGCGGGGGCGGAAATGCAGTTCAGCACATGGTTTCGTCAGATGTTGATGGTGTCGAATTTATTTGTGCGAACACCGACGCGCAGGCACTGACCAATACGTTGAGCAAAAGTGTGCTGCAGCTCGGGGCAGAAATAACCAAAGGTCTGGGGGCTGGGGCTAATCCTGAAATTGGCCGTCAGGCTGCTTTGGAGAATCGCGAGCAGATAGCCGAAATGCTTAGCGGTGCAGATATGGTGTTTATCACCGCTGGCATGGGCGGCGGTACCGGTACCGGTGCAGCACCCGTGGTCGCTGAAGTGGCAAAAGAGCTGGGTATTCTGACCGTGGCGGTGGTTACAAAACCGTTTCCGTTTGAAGGCCGTAAACGGATGCTACTTGCCGAAGAGGGGATTAAGGAGCTTGCGGAAAACGTCGACTCCCTGATCATTATACCGAACGAGAAGTTGATGCAGGTACTGGGTAAGAACTGCAGCCTGATCAATGCCTTTAATGCCGCGAATGATGTGTTGAAAGGTGCGGTGCAGGGGATTGCGGATCTTATTATTCGTCCGGGTATGATCAACGTCGACTTTGCAGACGTACGCACGGTGATGTCTGAAATGGGCATGGCGATGATGGGTACGGGTACTGCACGGGGTGAGAATCGTGGCGTGGAAGCGGCAGAAGCGGCGATTCGCAGCCCATTGCTGGAGGATGTCGATCTTCAGGGCGCACGCGGTATTCTGGTGAATATCACCGCCGGCCTGGACCTTGGACTGGGTGAGTTCTCGGAAGTCGGTCAGGTGGTTGAAGGGTTTGCCTCGGAAAATGCCACAGTAGTCGTAGGTACCGTAATAGATCCTGAAATGGTTGATGATATCAAGGTGACTGTGGTCGCAACCGGGTTGCAGCGCGAAGGCTCCAAGCCTGAAACGGTTAAGGTTGTTAGCAATAACCGTAAACCGGACGGCTCGCTGGATCTGAAACAATTGGAAATGCCGGCTGTTCATCGCCGTCAGGCCGATGACATTCGAGCAGCAAATAATAACCCGGATAATACGGAACTTTCTGGCAAGGCGATGTCGAATACCGGCACAGATGATGAGGGGGCAACCTATTTGGATATTCCCACCTTTTTGAGACGCCAGGCGGATTAATAAAGGGCATTTTGGCTTATCTGAAGCAAGTGCTGCGGCTTATCTAAAATAAGAGTTGTTGCTTCGTTTGGCTGAAGCATTTGATAGCTGGATTTGTTATTGCTGATATCGGCGCTGTTTTGTTACAATGCCGGGTTAATACCGCGTAAACCTTTTTTTGGTAGGAAATATGATCGGACAGCGAACTCTCAGAAACAGCATCAAAGCAACGGGTGTAGGCCTGCATACAGGGCAGAAAGTGTATCTGAGCTTGAAACCTGCGCCGGTTGACTCTGGAATTGTCTTCCGTCGTGTTGATCTTGACCCGGTCGTAGAAATTCACGCCTGTGCCAAGAATGTAGGCGATACAACCTTGTCTACAAATTTACAACATGGCGATGTACGGGTTTCAACGGTAGAGCACCTTTTGTCTGCAATGGCAGGATTGGGTATTGATAATGCCGTTGTAGAGCTGAGTGCTGAAGAAGTACCTATTATGGATGGCAGTGCAGCGCCTTTCGTTTTCCTGATTCAGTCAGCGGGGATTGAAGAGCAGTCAAAGCCCAAGCAGTTTATTCGGATTAAAAAAGAAGTCTCTGTTTCGCTGGATGATAAGGTGGCCAGTTTTAAACCCTTCAATGGTTTCAAAGTTGGCTTTACTATCGATTTCGATCACCCTGCTTTTGCCGGCCGCAACATGGAAGCCTCTCTGGATTTTTCCAGTACCTCATTCGTGAAAGAGGTAAGCCGAGCGCGGACATTCGGTTTTATGCGTGATATCGAATATCTGCGTGCTCAGAACCTGGCTTTGGGCGGCAGTATGGATAACGCAATCGTCGTTGACGATTATCGTATCCTTAATGAAGACGGCCTGCGTTACGATGACGAGTTTGTTAAGCATAAAGTACTCGATGCAGTCGGCGATCTGTACCTGTTAGGGAAAAGCCTGATCGGAGAGTTTCATGGTCATAAATCCGGTCACTACCTCAATAATTTGCTGTTGAGAAAGTTACTGGATACAGCCGATGCCTGGGAGATCGTAACATACGAGGACAAAGAGCAAACAGTACCAATTTCCTATCTGAAACCCGCTTTGGTTAGTTGATTAAAATTATTTTTATTTTGATAAAGCCGAGCTAGGTCGCTCGGCTTTTCTACGTCTGAAATCCACTTTTCTACCGCTAAAAAAATTATCTCGGTTGAGATTCATTTTAATGCCCCAATAGATGTAGAATATTGCGTGAATTTAATAGCTTAAGCCGGCTCTCAAGGGTTAAAAATCAAATTATGCTGACCTCGATGTTAAAGAAAATTTTTGGAAGCAAGAACGATCGTGAACTTAAGCGGATGTCAAAGACCGTCAAACAGATCAATACTTATGAGAGCGAGCTGGAAGTCCTGTCTGATGGCGATTTAAAAGCTAAAACAACAAAATTCAAAGAGCAGTTAAGCCAGGGCGAGTCACTGGACAAAATTTTACCAGAAGCCTTTGCTGTTGTCCGTGAAGCATCCAAGCGGGTGATGGGTATGCGTCACTTCGATGTGCAGCTGGTCGGTGGTATCACCTTGCATGATGGCAAAGTTGCCGAGATGCGCACCGGTGAAGGTAAAACGCTTGTAGCCACGTTGCCTGTATATCTGAATGCCTTGACCGGTGAGGGTGTTCATGTTGTTACCGTCAACGATTATCTGGCTAGTCGTGATGCCGAGTGGATGCGTCCGCTGTATGAAACGCTGGGACTGACTGTTGGTGTTGTGTTATCCGGGCAGGATGCAGCTATCAAACGTGATGCCTATCAAGCCGATATAACTTATGGCACAAACAATGAATTCGGCTTTGACTATCTGCGCGATAACATGGCGTTTAGTGTTGAAGACAAGGTGCAGCGTGACTTCCACTTTGCCGTGGTGGATGAAGTTGACTCTATCCTGATTGATGAGGCGCGTACACCGCTGATTATCTCAGGTCCTGCTGAAGACAGTTCGGAAATGTACAAGCAGATAAACGTCCTGATTCCGGCTTTGCGTAAGTTTGAGGGTGAAATCGATCCTAAAAGCGAAGAGGAGGTCGACGGCGATTTTGCGGTAGATGAAAAGAATCGTACGGTCGAGCTGACTGAGCAGGGCCATCAGAAAATTGAAGAGACGTTGGTTGAAAAAGCCATTCTGGGCGAGGGTGAAAGCCTGTACGCACCGCAGAATCTGAGTCTGCTTCACCATGTGTTAGCTGCTTTGCGGGCGCATAACCTGTTTCAGCGCGATGTTGATTATATCGTGCAAGATGGCCAGGTCGTAATCGTTGATGAGCACACTGGCCGTATTATGCCAGGACGTCGCTGGTCTGAAGGCTTGCATCAGGCGGTAGAAGCAAAAGAGGGCGTCACGATTAACCAGGAAAGCCAGACACTGGCTTCCACTACTTTCCAGAATTACTTCCGGTTGTATGAAACATTATCAGGAATGACCGGTACTGCTGATACTGAAGCGTTTGAATTAAATCAGATTTACGGTCTGGATGTGGTTGTTATTCCGACCAATGTGCCGGTTGCCCGTATCGATTATAACGATCTGGTGTTCCTGACTGTTGAGGAGAAGTATGAAGCCATCCTCAAGGAAATCGAACATTGTGTCGAAGCAAAGCGCCCGGTATTGGTGGGTACAGCATCAGTAGAATCATCTGAGCTGATCTCTGCTTTCCTGAATAAAAAGAATATCCAGCACAACGTACTCAACGCCAAGAATCACGGTAAAGAGGCCGTGATTATTACTGAAGCGGGTCGTCCTGGAGCGATCACCATTGCTACTAATATGGCGGGTCGAGGTACCGATATCGTACTTGGCGGTAAGCTGGAAGCGTTGCTGGCAGAACTGGATAACCCGACTGAAGAACAGATTGCTGTGGTTAAAGCCCAGTGGCAGCAGCGTCATGATGCTGTTCTGGAAGCCGGTGGTTTGCACATTGTCTGTACAGAACGTCATGAGTCACGGCGTATCGATAATCAGCTGCGTGGTCGTGCGGGTCGTCAGGGAGATAAAGGTTCTTCGCGGTTCTTCCTTTCGCTGGAAGATGATCTGATGCGTATTTTTGCATCCGATCGGGTGCGTCAATTTATGAAAGCGCTGGGGATGGAGAAAGGCGAGGCGATCGAGCACAAGATGGTTTCAAACGCTATCGAAAAAGCGCAACGCAAGGTGGAAGGCCGTAACTACGATATTCGTAAGCAATTGCTTGAATACGATGATGTTGCCAATGATCAGCGTCGAGCGGTCTATGACCAGCGTAATGAGCTCATGGCGACAGATGATATCTCCGAGACGATTAACGCGGTGCGAGCGGAAGTCGTCGATAATGCGATCAGTGATTATATTACCCCGCAGAGCCTTGAGGAGCAGTGGGATATCGCCGGGCTTGAGAAGCATATCCAAAACGAATTCGGTCTGGAAATGCCGGTTTCAGATTGGCTCGAGAAGGATGATAACCTGCATGAAGAAACCCTGCGTGAGAGTATTTCACGGGACATCGTTGAAGACTACCAGGCTAAAGAGGCGATGGTCGGTACCGACAACATGCGGATGTTCGAGAAACAGGTAATGTTGCAGGTTCTGGATACTTTATGGAAAGAGCATTTGCAGGCAATGGATCTGTTGCGTCAGGGTATTCATCTGCGAGGTTATGCTCAGAAGAACCCGAAGCAGGAATACAAGCGTGAGTCTTTCATTCTGTTTGAAGAGTTACTTGGAAATATCAAAACGGATGTTATTAAGATTCTCAGTAATGTACAGGTAAGACAGCCTGAAGAGATTGAGGCGATGGAGCAACAACGCCGTGAACAGGCTGAAAGACAGCAGATGGATTTCAAGCATGAAGAGCACTCTGCCATGAGTAACGGTTCCGAGCAGGGTAAAGAACTGGATGAGCAGCAGCCAGAAGCGGCTGGTGAAACCTTTGTTCGGGAAACCAAGAAAGTTGGCCGTAACGAGCCTTGTCCTTGTGGTTCAGGTAAAAAGTACAAGCAGTGCCACGGAAAGCTAAGTTAATACGTAAAGCTTGGTGCGGTTCGTGCCTCTACCCAATGGCCAATGGCCAAAACACTTCGTGGGCCACGCTGAACGCTTCGCGGGGCATGCAAACCAGCACCCTACATGTTCGATAAAAAACGTAGGCTGCCGGTGAAGCTTGCGAACCGCACCGGTTCATATAACTCGATACGGAATTTTTTCAGAGGTTCCCAGCGAAAGCAGCTTAGCTGCTTTCTTTTTTATGTACAGGATGTACGCCTCTCTAAATAGATAAGGCACGGGCACATGGATGTACAAGAGCGACTTATGTTCAGCATGACGACCAAACACATTATTGTCATCCCCGTCTTCACAGATAAACAGGTGTTTTCATCGGGGATCCAGTCTTTTAAAGCTCTGGATTCCGGCTAAAACACTGTCGGAATGACGGTTTTCTGGTTGCGCTGAATAGTTACCTTTCTTTTTTTACGTTTTAGGAGTGAGTGATGGCTGTTGGCACTGGAACATTACCCGTACTGCATCCGGTTGCAGGTTTTCGATTGGGTACTACATCTGCAGGAGTTAAGACGCCTGGCCGCCAGGACCTGGTAGTTATGGAACTGGCGAAAGGTGCGACAGTTGCCGGTGTGTTTACTCTGAATCAGTTTTGTGCGGCCCCGGTGCAAATGTGTAAATCCCATTTGTCAGCAGTGATGCCCTCCTACCTGCTGGTTAACACGGGCAATGCCAATGCGGGTACAGGGAAGGAAGGCTACGCGGATGCGCTGACATGCTGTCAGGCTGTGGCCGATTATGCAGGTGTTACGGTTGAGCAGGTATTGCCTTACTCTACGGGCGTGATAGGTGAGAAATTACCTGTCGAGCGGATTACAGCCGCTGTGCCAGCTGCATTTGCTGCGTTGGCTGATGATGGCTGGTTAGACGCTGCAAGCGGTATCATGACTACCGATACCCGCCCTAAAGCATATTCCATGCAGTTTGATTACCAGGGGGAGACGATCACCCTGACCGGTATATCCAAGGGTGCCGGGATGATTAAACCGAATATGGCGACCATGCTGGCCTATGTGGCAACGGATGTAACCGTTGGTGGTGGGTTGCTCCAGAAGATGCTAAAGCGTTCTGCTGATCTGAGCTTTAACCGCGTCACCATTGATGGCGATACCTCGACGAATGACTCATGCATGCTGGTCGCCACTGGTGCTAGCGGACTCGAAGTAACTGAGGATAATGTTGAGCTGTTTGCAAAGTTCAACGACGCGCTGGATGAAATTATGTTGGCGCTGGCTCAGGCTATTGTTCGCGATGGTGAGGGCGCTACCAAATTTGTAACTATCAGCGTGGAGCAGGCTGCTTCCTCTGAAGAGGCATTGCAAGCAGCGTATGCTGTTGCTCACTCTCCGCTTGTAAAAACGGCTCTGTTTGCCAGTGATCCTAACTGGGGACGTATTCTTGCGGCTGTTGGCTATGCAGGAGTCGAGCAGCTGGATGTGGATGCTTTGCAAATTTATCTGGGTGATGTCTGTATCGTGGAAAACGGTGGTCGTGCAGCAAGTTACACTGAAGAATCAGGGCAAGCTGTGATGAATGAAGAAGAAATCACAATTCACATCGTCCTCAACCGTGGTAGCAATGCCGAGACTGTCTGGACAACGGATCTGAGTAAGGATTACGTAGCCATCAATGCAGACTACCGATCCTGATTATTGCTCTTGATGAGAGTGTAGTGCAATAGCTTCTCTGAGGATAAAGTGTTGCCAAAGATTATTCATGTTGCTGCTGCCGCGATCTTTAACGAGGCAGGTGAGTTGTTGCTGGCTCTGCGCAGTAAGGGGCAGCACCAGGGCGGCTTATGGGAGTTTCCCGGTGGTAAAGTAGAGCCAGGTGAGGATGTGCGCCAGGCTCTTGCTCGAGAGTTGCATGAAGAGCTGGGAATCGAGATTGACCAGCAGGCGACTCGTCCGCTGATCAAGGTGCCCTATCATTATCCTGATAAATCAGTGTTGCTGGAGGTATTCCGCGTTGACCGCTTTAGCGGCGAACCCTATGGTCGTGAGGGCCAGCCGGTGCGTTGGGTGAAATTGAATCAGTTGCATGAATATCCATTTCCTGCTGCGAATAAGCCGATCGTCAATGCGGTACTCCTGCCATCCCGAATAGCTATAACCGCAACAGTCACTTCTCTTGAAGGCTACCTGCTTGAAAGCTATCTGCCCAGCGTGGAACAGGCCCTGAATAAGGGCGCTGAATGGGTAATGTTGCGCGCTAAACAACTTGAGGGTGAGCGTCTTATAGGGCTGGCAGTTGAGTTAAAAGCACGTCTTAGCGAGCTGGGTGGCGGATTGATCCTGAATGGCTCAATTGCCGAGGGGAATGCGGCAAGTGTTGATGCATTGCACCTGACTTCCCAGCGGCTGATGGCTCTGAATGATCGGACCGGTTTTAACGGCCGTTGGTTGGGCGCTTCGTGTCACTCTCAGGCACAGCTGAATAGAGCTGTTGAACTGGGATTGGACTATGTCACTCTGTCTCCGGTTAACCACACAACCACCCATCCTGATGAAGAAGGCTTGGGCTGGGAGCAGTTTGCTCAGCTGGCGGAGCAGCAACCGATCCCCGTGTTTGCGTTGGGTGGTGTTGATCTCGAGGATCTTAATCACTGCTGGAGTTGTGGTGGCCAGGGCATAGCCGCCATCAGCGCGTTTCGATAGCAGTTTGTCTGGTATTAAGTTTTTCAGTAGTGGCTTGTTTCAGGCCTAAGGAACCTGCGAATAAGTCCATTATGTTCTCTGCGGGCTATAGAACGGCCAG
>JBALVQ010000057.1:0-37449 GCA_036960915.1 Amphritea sp. | reverse complement strand
CTCAACAAGCGCCCACACGAATTATCTGATCAATCTGTTAAAGAGCGATGCTTGGGGGCTTTGTGAGCCGCCTCAAGCGAGGTGCGTATTCTACTCGACACCCTGTTGAAGTCAACCGTTTTATTTGAGAAGTTTGTAATAAACTTTCAACCAATCCTGCGTCCTTCACATCCAATTAATTCTTCTTGAAAAACCTTGTTTATCAATCAGTTAACCAAATGCCTCGCGATCCGTAGCGCTTCGTTAGAAGCCGCTGTCTCAAGCGAGGAGGCGCATTCTACAGCTATAGGATGGAGTGTCAACTGAAGCCGGCAAAAAAACATCAAAAACTGCAAAAATATTACAAAAACAACAAAGGCGCCTGCGGCGCCTTTATTTCAACAAGTTTTGATCAATTTGCCGCAGGCTTTACAACCAGCACCGAGCACTTCGCCAGCTCCACAACCTTGGCGGTTACCGAGCCCATCATCACATGCTCGACAGCACCATGTCGCTGAGCGCGAATCAGTATCAGATCAGCGCCTATCTCTTCAGCTCGGGCTACGATTCGCTTCGGCGCCTTACCTTCAGTTACCCAGATGCTGTATTTAACACTGTTACCCAGCTCAGCTTGTGCTAAATCAGTAAGCTCTTTACGCATAGCATCCAAGGCCTGCTTAATCATACCCTGGGGAAAGTACGATGCTACAAGTGGCATATTAAAGCCCGGTAACACTGTCATTATCTCCAACTCCATAGCATCGCTGGCATACTCCTTTACTGCTTCTAACGTTCTCTTCGAGCCGGGGATATCCTCCAAATCGATAGGAACGAGTATTTTGTTATACATAGTATTTTCTCTACACCTCTTGTTGCTTACGGCGGCGCAGTTGCAAGGTCCCCATGCCAATTAGCAGCAGTAAAGTCGGTATATAGAGTAGTTGCTTGGGCGGTCGTTCATTCTCAACCTCGATACTCAGGATCTCCCAATCAAAATCCATTCCGGCCTTCTGTGCCTCACTAGCAAAAACCACCTGATCAACCCATATACTATTATCCTCTTTACGCAGGATCATTCCTGCCGATTCAATTCTTGCCGCTGCGTCCTCACCCTGCACCAATGGTAACTCGACAATTTTAGTCACTAGATTACCGTCTATGGTTTCCCCAGTAACGGCCAGGCGTATTTTCTCTCCAACAGGTATAGCCTCAACCACTTTTTCTATGTTTACTGCCGCCTCTTGCCTAATTGGAGGATATATTTCATCCCACCAGAAACCCGGTCTGAACATGCTGAAAGCCACCAGCAGAAGCAGCAGGGTTTCATACCAGCGATTGCGTACCAGCCAGAAGCCCTGTGTCGCAGCCGCAAATATCAGAATTGCAACGACCGCTCCAAATATCGTTAGTAACAGATGAACCGGCCCTGTAATTCCGATTAACAACAGCTCGGTATTGAATATGAACATGAACGGCAACACGGCCGTGCGGATGTCATAGGTAAACCCCTGAATACCTGTCTTTATCGGATCACTGCGTGCAATGGCTGCTGCAGCAAATGCAGCAAGCCCCACCGGCGGTGTATCGTCTGCCAGAATACCGAAATAAAATACAAACAGGTGGACAGCTATCAACGGTACCAGCAAACCATGTTGGGCCCCCAGTGCCACAATGACCGGCGCCATCAGGGTTGACACCACTATATAGTTTGCCGTCGTCGGCAGACCCATTCCGAGCACCAGACTGATCACCGCGGTGAACAATAGCATCAGCATAATGTTGCCACCGGAGATAAATTCAACAAATTCTGTCATTACCAGGCCGATACCGGTCAACGTCACGGTCCCCACAATAATACCTGCAGCCGCGGTAGCAACGCCTATGCCTATCATATTTCGGGAGCCTGTTACCAAACCGTCCAGCAGGTCTTGCCAGCTTTCTCTCATCCGTCGGACCAATGCAGTTTCGTCACGATAGAAAGCTTTGATGGGCTTATGAGTCAGCACAATGATAATCATAAAAACAGTGGCCCAAAAAGCAGAAAGCCCCGGAGACAACCGCTCTACGGTTAAACACCAAACCAGGACAACTACTGGCAGCAGAAAATACAGACCCGATTTAATGGTAGGACCTGGTTCAGGCAGCTCCACCACTGGCGAGTTTGGATCATCCACAATCAATTCCGGGTATGACGCACAGTATTTCAACAGCCCCATATACACGGCTACGATAACTACCGCAAGGATTGGACTGGCCCACGCCCCAAAAACACCTTTCGTCCAGCCTACGCCGTAATAGACTGCCAGCGACAGAACACATACTCCGACAATCACTCCTACCCAGTTCATCAATGACTGCGCCAACGTCGGCTTATACCTGCGCGGTAACCCTTCCATACCAGCCTTCGCCGCTTCCAAATGAACAATATAGATTAACGCCATATAGGAGATCAGCGCCGGTAGGATTGCATGTGTGATAACTTCTATATAAGGGATACCTACGTATTCAACCATCAAAAAAGCTGCTGCTCCCATAATAGGAGGCGTCAGCTGACCATTGGTTGAAGCAGCCACCTCTACAGCTCCCGCTTTACTTGCAGGAAAACCAACTCGCTTCATTAACGGGATAGTAAAGGTACCGGTCGTAACTACATTGGCGATGGACGATCCGGAAATTAAACCACTTAATCCCGATGAAACAACGGCGGCTTTAGCCGGGCCTCCACGCATATGCCCCAGCAGGGAGAAGGCCACTTTGGTGAAATAGTTACCGGCACCGGCTTTTTCCAGCAAGGCGCCAAACAGAACAAAGAGAAACACGAAACTGGTTGATACACCTAAGGCAACGCCAAAAACACCTTCCGTTGACAACCATTGATGCGACATGGTTTTACTCAGGCTAGCCCCTTTATGGGCGATCACATCCGGCATATAGGGCCCACCGAATGTATAAATCAGGAAAACAATCGCTACAACCATCAGGGGAGGACCCAACGCGCGACGAGTCGCTTCCAGCAGTAACACCATTCCGCAAACAGCTACTATTAAATCTAAAGTAATCGGCGCTCCGGCACGATCAGCCAGTTGAGAATGAAAAATCACCAGATAGGATGCGCTAAACGCCCCGAGCAGAGCAAAAATCCAGTCTTGTAAAGGAATATAATCTTTTGGGGATCGCGCAAATGCGGGAAAGGCGGTATACGCCAGGAAGATGGCAAAACTCAGGTGTATCGCTCTGGCCTGAGTATCATTAATCACGCCAATATTGAATATAAAGGGTAAAGGGGATGCATACCAAAGCTGAAACAGAGCCCAGCACAGCGCCACCCCCCAAAGTAACTTCTTCGCCAAACCTATTGGCGCACGGGCACCGCTATCGGAGTGCGCCACCATTTCCTGTACATTGCCGCTTGCATCCGCTGCCTGCTTATCTTCTGCCACAATAGAGCCTCCCTATGCTAATCCCTGCGATAGAAAACGGGGCCTTTAGGCCCCGTCTGTTATTGCAGGGCCTTACAGCAGACCCGCTTCTTTGTAGTACTTAAGTGCCCCCGGATGTAGCGGAGCAGATAAACCATCTTTCACCATGTTCTCTTTCTTCAGGTTTACAAATGCAGGATGCAACTTACGGAAAGTATCGAAGTTCTCAAAAACAGCCTTAACCACCTCATAGACCACATTTTCAGGTACATTAGTGGAAGACACAAAGGTTGCACCCACACCAAAGGTTATTGTGTCCTGATCGTTACCGCGATACATGCCGCCGGGAATTGTTGCTGTTCGGTAATAGCTATTATCAGCTATCAGTTTATCAACTGCTGAACCGCCAACATTGACCAGCATACTGTCGCATGTTGTGGTTGCTTCTTTAATCGCACCACTCGGGTGACCCACCGTATAAACCATTACATCGATCTTGTTATCACACAGCGCACTTGCCTGTTCTGATGCTTTCAGCTCGGATGCCAGAGCAAAATCGTCAGTTGTCCAGCCCTTAGCTCCCATTAGCACTTCCATGGTGCCACGCTGACCGGAACCCGGATTACCGATATTGACACGTTTACCTTTGATGTCATCAAAGGTTTTAATGCCGCTGTCAGAGCGGGCAACGACTGTGAACGGCTCAGGGTGTACGGAGAACACCGCACGCAGGTCTTTATTTGCACCTGCTTCAGAGAATATGCTGGTGCCGTAATAGGCATGAAACTGCCAGTCAGATTGAACTACGCCCATATCCAGTTCGCCAGCCCGGATAGTATTCAGGTTGTAAACTGAACCACCGGTACTCTCTGTTGAACAGCGAACGCCGTGATCTTTACGTCCTTTGTTGACCAAGCGACAGATCGAACCACCGGTAGGGTAATACACCCCCGTCACACCACCTGTACCGATAGTAATGAACTCTTGCGCTGACGCGGTAGTGGTAATACCCAGCGCTGCCACCCCCACACCGATTGCTAACAGTGCGGAGGTAATTGTGTTTCGCAAAGCCATGTTGAACTCCCTATGATTTATAAGAATTATCCATCCAGCCAGCAATAACTGGTACGACAATGATTTAATTAAAAGCGTAGCCGGGATTTTGCTGACGTCCAGTATATGGTTGATAACCATCTGAAAAGCTGGTGCTTTTACAAGCATCAGTTGAAAGGCGTGAACATCCCTGCACCACGATAAACAAGTATTAGCACATTAAAAATAGTAGTAGCACATAAAAAAAGCAATTTCTAGCGCTCTTAAGCAGCTAAGCGCTATCATAAACTAGCCAATCTGATCCCCATATCATTTTGATTTATATGAGTTTACCTTTACCATTTACTATTTATTTGGGCTTTGTACGTTGAAAGCGTCGAATTTTACGGTAGGGAAACAGATCGACAATCTCTCCCGCTTCAACTTGTTTCTGCATCCCATGCCACCAGCTCACATCTAGAAGATCACCGTGCAGTTCATTGAATATTTTTCTGATAGTACGGCTACAGGCAGTCAACATTCGAAACTCTTCTGGAAACACATCATATTCACCGACGGAGTACCAGGGTTCACCTGAGATTTCCTGCTCGGGATAAAGGGGTTCAGGAATCTTGCGAAAGTTGCATTGAGTTAAATACAGGATTTCATCATAGTCATAGAACACTACACGCCCATGGCGGGTTACGCCGAAATTCTTAAACAGCATATCTCCGGCAAAAATATTCGCGGCCGCTAACTGCTTGATACATTTCCCAAATTCATTGATTGCATGGAATAACGCCGCTTCATCACCACGCGCCAATACTTCATTGAGAAATATGTTTAGTGGTGTCATGCGACGCTCGGTCCAAAGGTGAGTAATCGTAATACTGTCCTTTTTTACCTGAACCGAGGATGCTGCAACCTTATGCAGCTCTGCCAGCAGTTCATCTGAAAAACGCTCGCGGGGAAACGTCAGATTTATAAACTCCTGAGTATCGGCCATCCTGCCAGCTCGATCGTGACGCTTTACCAATTGATACTTTTCTATTACTCCGGCATGGGTGATCTGTTTCGAAGAGGAAAAGCGGTCTTTGATAATTTTAAATACCACCGGGTAAGAGGGCAGTGTAAACACCGTCATCACCATTCCCTTGGTCCCCGGAGCAATACTAAACTGATCCTCAGACTGTGCCAGATGGTCCACAAAGTCCCGATAAAACTCAGCCTTGCCCTGTTTATAAAAACCAATTGAGTTATATAACTCCGCCTTAGATTTCACTGGGATCAGTGAATGCAGGAAACGCACAAATTCAGAAGGAACATTCACATCCACCATAAAGTAGGCTCGGGTAAAGCTAAAGATAATCGAAACATCATTCTCTTCGCTAATCGCAGTATCAACATAAACCGCTCCCTGCTCATTATTTAGAACCGCTAGCACAAAAGGCACCGCGGTATTATCAAAATGAACACGGCCGACAATATAGGCCCCTTTATTGCGAAAAAAAATACCTTTAACCACTTCGATAGTCGCCTGCTCATCCGCTATCACATCCGCAGGAACATTGTTGCGCATATAGTTGACCAGATTACGAATATCGCGCCGCTTGTTTTCCCATGGGATATTGAAACTAAAGTCATCGAGCATCCGACTCAACATCTTTACCAGGCCATTTTGCATTTCATAGCTACTATATATTTCATCGCCAGATATGATTTGATGATTCTCGATCATCGAACGGATAAACATGTGCTGCTCGGTAATTTGCAGATGATCCATCAACCGACAATAGATTGAGTTATAGAAGGTTTCTGCTAACTCGACATCAGTGCGTTGTAATGCCAGTTGGCCATAACAGGTTTTCGCCGTCATCCACAGGTTGTGGTCCAGTAACCTTTCATCCACTTCCTCCCGTATATGCTGGGTTACTTGCAGTGCCATTTCCTCATATAGGTCGATACGCTCTGCTGCAGAGCCCTGAACAGCCTGCCAATCAGCCTTTTCAAAATTTAACTGTGCGTACGCGGTTATCTGTTGAAAGCGTTCCCGATATAAAATAAATCCTGCAAGAATTGATTCTGCTATTAAATGTGGATAGCGCTGACTCATCCTGTTCCACTCCCGCCTTAAACCTTCACCACCTAACAGTATTAGCAGCTCCTGAGAATAGATACCACTTAGCCCCTGAATACCTGAGCATAAATTCCATAATGATCTAATAATTAATTTATGGGCTGTAACAGAAGCTGAAAACCAGTTGCCTATAATCGATAACAGCCGAATACTAAGGAACAAGATCTGGATAAGGATGAGCCTATGTATCAACTGCCGGTATTGAAAAAGAGCAAAAATCTGAATGCTATCGCCATTTTAACCAGTGGTGGAGATTCCCCGGGTATGAACCCGGCAATACGCGGCCTTACCCGTGCCGCTCTCAATCAGGGCATCAAGGTTTTCGGTGTCAACCGTGGCTACAGCGGACTGATTATTGGTGATATGACAGAGCTAAAATCTGTTGACGTCAGCAATATCGTTCAACGTGGTGGTACTGTGTTAAAAAGCGACCGCTGTGAAGCTTTCAAAGATCCGATTGTGCGCAATCAGGCTGCAGAAATACTTAGAGAACACTCGGTCGATGGATTGATAGTCATCGGCGGTGACGGCTCTCTGACCGGGGCTCACCTTTTGACCCAGGAAACCGGAGTCCCCGTTATCGGCCTACCGGGTACGATCGATAACGATATCTATGGTACTGACGATACGATCGGCTTCGATACTTCCGTCAACACCGCATTAGAGGCTATCGATAAGATCCGTGATACCGCAGTCTCCCACGAAAGGATTTTTCTGGTAGAAGTAATGGGGCGCAATTCCGGACATATTGCATCTCAGGTTGGCATTGCCTGTGGTGCAGAAATGATCGTCGTTCCAGAGTATGAATTCAAACTGGAATCACTGTGTTTCTCGCTGGCTAATGATCGCGCTGAAGGCAGAGGCAGCAGCGGTATTATTGTTGTCGCGGAGGGTCCAAAACCTGGCCTAACCTACCGCCTGGCACAGCAACTTGAAGCGCACGGTGAAAGTCCTGGGGTGTGTATTCTAGGCCATATACAACGAGGTGGTCGCCCCACAGGGCATGATCGCGTTTTGGCTTCCTGCCTCGGTGCTTCAGCCATTGATTACCTGCTGGCGGGCTATAACGATATTATGATCGGCGTAAAAAATAGCCAAATAACCACCGTACCACTGAAAGACGTCATGGTAAAACGCAAGCCGCTCAATCCGCAACTGGTTGAGCTGGCCCAATTGTTACATAAGTAGTTGTTACACCATATAGTTGTTACACATGTAAAAATGCAGATAAACATACTATTCAACGGGTCTTTAAGACCCGTTTTTACGTACAGGATGTACGGTATGCTGCAAAGAGCCATGGATGGCGGTGTAGCGATTAATTACCTTCACCTTGAACAGGACTCATTATTTCAAAATCATTTGGCAAGCATGCCGAAAAACGCTGAATAATTTCCGGTAACAAAGCAACCACCGAAATACCACTAAGCTGTTCCGCATTACTGTTCAAAGATTCCAGGGCTACCGCCTGACTCGTATCGTTAACAACCACATCACAGAGCACGCGCCAATCGCAAGGCGCCAAGTGCAAACCGCTGACCAGTGCAACACCTTGGCGTTTACGTATCTGCGCCAGACCGACCAGCTTACGACCGTCCGGGCTGACAACCTCCCCATGAGACAACGAGGCATAACAGGCCCATTCTACGCCATGTTGTTTGGAGATCACTTTGGATTCATCAATCAGCGCTTTATCGACTCCCTTGCACGGCACACCGCTATCGATAAGTGCTTGTTTCCAGACCTTCTCGAGCCAGCTAAAAATTTCGATAATGTTCAGCGCAGCCACCGGATGCTCAACCGGAATAAAGAGAGTTGCACTCAACATCCAGGGACCGGCCAGTACGGCACCACCACCGGATCCACGGCGCACTATCGGCAAGCCAAGCTGCTCGGCACGTTGCGCCTGCGCCTCATCCGGACGCTGCGAACATCCCATAATAATTGCTGCTGTGTCGTACTGCCATAACAACAACTGCGGCCGACTTATACCCGCATTGAGGTGCTCGGTAATCATCATCTGTTCATCAAGCATACTACCTCGTATAACCGGCATTGCTGGACTTTCTGTATTGCTCATTAATCTACCCCGTCATACATCTGTTGCGCAGATTACCCTATAGCATCCTTGACGAAAACCTTTACCATATATCCGCCCACTAAACCGACAGATGATCCTGACCGATGAACGCCTCATTCCAAGCAATTTACCAACAGATGATCACCCAGCAGGATTATCAAAGCGATCCCGCTCAGAATGAACTTGTTGTGGAACTGGATCGTCTTTACCAGCTGTTACATCAATCTCATTGGCGAATGTTGGATGCCCAGGGTATCTATATCTGGGGATCTGTCGGTCGGGGCAAGACATTTCTGATGGACCTGTTCTTCGCCCATATACCCAAAGGCAGTGGCTTACGCCTGCATTTTCACCGTTTTATGGAGCGAATACACCGTGAGCTTCGACAGGAACAAGGTCACAAGGAACCGCTTAACAGGATTGCTAGCCGACTGGCCAAAGAGTGCAAGGTTATCTGCTTTGATGAGTTCTATCTGAATGACATCGGTGATGCGATGATTCTTGGCCGCTTGTTAAAGGCGCTATTCAGCAAGGGGGTCGTGCTAATCTCCACCTCAAACCGACCGCCTGATGAGCTATATACTGACACGCTTTATCAGGATCGCATCCAACCAATCATCAAAATGATCCAACAACAGCTTGTTATCAAGCATCTGGATGGTGCTATCGACCACCGCTTAAGAACACTCACGCTGAAACAAAACTATTTTCTGACCACCAATGAGCAACCATTGCATGAGCATTTCGCTAACATCAATCAGCGCCGCATAATCGAGAAGCCGGTCATAATACTGGGACGGGAGATCATCGTACGCAAGCGCTCCACTGATATTATCTGGTTTGATTTTTCGGCGCTATGCGAAGGCCCCCGCAGCCAGCTTGACTATATTGAACTGGCACGTCACTACCATACGATAATACTCAGCAATATTCCGCCCCTGGGCGGCATTGCCTATGAACGTATAAAAGCCAGAGGTACTGAAGATGGTAGTAGTGCAGTAAGAGCTGGCGACAGAGAAGTCATCCTTGCCCGCATGGATGATCCAGCCAGACGTTTTATCAGCCTTATTGATGAGCTCTATGATCGCTGCGTGAATCTATTTCTAAGTGCAGTTGTTCCCCTTGACCAGCTATATATTGAAGGCAGCCTGATGTTTGAGTTTGCACGTACCCACAGCCGCCTGGTCGAGATGCAATCGGTTGAATATCAGTCTCGCCCTCATCAATCTTAATCCCCCCCTACTTTTCCACTAATTACTCGGCACCAACGGGCTCAGCGAATTAACCGATTGTATTAAATCGCCTGTAATTAACGTTCTGGATTTGTGTGATATTTCTAACCCGGAGATTTCGTGAAGGGATTGGAATTTCTGGGAAATCTGGCTAAGCAGTTGGGTTTTATGTATAGGATGCACAGTATGTCGCGTGCACATGGACGCGCAAAAGTGTCGATCTTTCGCTAAGCCCTGGTCCTCCATTATTCGAAGGGGCAAGGCTCAAGGAAGATCAAGCAAAATGCAACGCCAGATTTTCCAAAAAACCGATCAGCGGCTACTCGGTTATGTACAGGACGTACCTGTATGTCTCGGGGACATGGATGTCCCCGAGCGACAACATAGTGTAACTTTCTAATATAAGCTGAATTTCAGGCACTATCGGACCTGCAGCGTTAATTGAAGCGCCTTTATGAAATACTCGGGCTAATGCAAATCCGCATCGATTACCAATTTTCCCAGCTCAAAGCATTGTCTAATCGCTTCTTCTTCAGAACTAGCGACAACCTGATTTTCAGGCCCGCTTTCCAGTTCACCTGCATTATGAAAAATCGTATCCTTGGGGTCTTTGTGGTAGATTTTTGGTTCCAGAAGCCAACGGCGGCGACCGAGCGGCTTAACCAATGCTGTGATTTTATAATCACCGTAAATAATTTGATGCATTGAACTACTCCCGGATGATATCAAGAGTAATCTCAGTATAGCTGAAAGCCCCCTCATCACTGAATTTCATCAGGAAAATTATTCATGAAAATACTGCTGCGCTTTTTCTTTCAGGGGCTGCTGATTTTACTTCCCGTCATACTGACGATCTATCTGGTCTTCCTGATATTCACCGCACTGAATGAAACGGTTTTCTCTGCGATGGGGTCTGTGGTGGCTTATTTCTCTCCCACATTAGAGCCAGGCCTAACCGCCTCTCTACTGGGCATTCTAGTAACCCTTGCAGCAATTACATTGACCGGTATAGCGGGCTCAATCTATTTAACCCGTTATCTGATGGGGTTCATTGATCGAGCCATCGAGCGTATTCCCGTGGTGAAAATGCTCTACAACTCGCTCAAGGACCTGTTTAACGCCCTATTTGGCAATAGAAAGAGTTTTGATAAGCCGGTTATCGTCTATCTCAGTGAAGATCGACGCATCAAAGCGCTTGGGTTTATGACCTGCGAAAACCTGGAACATTTCGGCCTTAACCAGGATGTTGCTGTCTATTTACCACAATCCTATAACTTCGCAGGAAACCTGATAATAGTGCCACGCTCTCAAGTGGAACCTCTGTCAGTAGCTGCCAGCACGGCAACAACCTTTGTCGTCAGTGGCGGCGTTTCAACCACTGACCCGGATAATTCCAGTAAACAGTCCTGACATACAATTAAAGCGCTCTGAGGGTTGTAAGTCTCCAGGAATCGGCCATGCAAAGCAGGCCGACCCGCCTGATTTAAGGACGGCTACTAGCCGCGGTGATCACTGACAAAGGGATTGGTGCGTCGCTCTTGACCCAAGGATGACATCGGTCCATGGCCCGGAATGAATGCCACCTCATCGCCCAGGGGAAACAGTTTGTTACGAATGGAACTGATCAAAATATCGTGATCACCTTTGGGAAAATCGGTACGACCGATAGACCCCTGAAACAGCACGTCCCCTACCAGCGCTAACTGCTCAGCGTTATGGTAGAACACAACATGCCCCGGGGTGTGGCCCGGACAATGCAGCACCTCCAGAGTCTCATTACCAACGGTGACCGTATCACCATCCACCAGCCAGCGATTAGGTTCAAACACTTCTACAGGCGGAAAGCCAAACATCTGACTCTGCTGAGGTAAGCCATCAATCCAGAATTTATCTTCCAGATGAGGGCCTTCTATCTGAATACCAGCCTGACCAGCCAACTCAGCGGTACCGCCAGCATGATCGATATGCGCGTGGGTAAGGAGGATTTTCTCAAGAGTCAGGCCTAGCTCGTCGACTTTGCTCAGAATTCTGGACACATCGCCACCGGGATCAACCACCGCAGCGTTAAGGGTTTCTTCACACCAGAGCAGAGTGCAGTTCTGCTGAAAGGAGGTAACCGGAATAATAGAGTATTTCATAAAATAGCCAGCAAAGTTGAACATTGATCCGCAAGTATACTGTATTTCAGTTCACCTAAAGGAGCTAAAAATCAAATCATGAACTATTCTTTTATGTGGAAAGAAATGCCAAGGAATGCAATAAACGTTGTCAGGAGGATTATTACATGTCCGTTTCACCTACATTGCAAAACTACCTGAATCGCCGGGATATCCCCTACCGTCTGATTCGGCATCCATACGCTGAAACATCTCTAAGTTCCGCAATTGCCGCCCATGTCCCTGCTCGCAGGATGGCTAAAGCAGTTGTACTGAAAGATGACGAAGGCTTCATGATGGCTGTAGTCCCTTCCGATCGTCGTGTTGATTTAAATGCAATTAACCGCCAGATGGGTCGTATCTTCGCCCCTGCTGGACAACGGGATGTAAAAATCCTGTTTGGTGACTGTAATAAAGGAGCAGTTCCTGCTTTAGGACAAGCCTATAACATGCGCGTTATTTGGGATGACCATCTGGCAGAAGAACCAGACTGTTTCATGGAAGCCGGTGACCATACTGATCTACTCTGCCTTTCGCAGTCAACCTTCAAGCAGGTTATGACAGACCTGCCCCACGGCCTGATCAGCCATTAAGACGACCCTCATCAAGCGGCCTGTTATGCAGGTCGTTTGATAGTGCCTATCTATTGCTTGCTATAAAACAGCCGAATAGTGCGGTCGTTCATATTTATCTGTGCGGGAATATTGAGAGTAAAATAGGAAGCACGCTTGGTTTTACGATGCACAAACCCAGGTTTGTAGTGGGAGGACTGGGCAAAGACCGGCTTGCCCTCATCATTGTACACAATCACCACCACCTGCCCTGTAGGCACCTTAACGTCTTTATCTGTCCGGGTTACCCTGCCACGCAGCAGCCAGTTGCTATCCTCATCCTGAAATAAGCGAACATTAAAGATACGGGCTTCGTTGCCTGCTTCAAGATTCTCCTGCCTGGCCGAACTTTCACTTGCAACTGCTGCAGAAAACACACACAAGAAAACAACGGCTAACCACTTAAGAGTATTCAAACTGACCTCCTTACTAGGAACCCTTAAAAATCCGAACCTTAGTACTTGTCATCTTTAGGCCGTCAGTTATATTAATAGTTCGCATTTAAGCGTTACAAAGAGGGAGTACAGCCTTGTCAAAATTGAAAAACGAAGCCGCACTGATAAAAGAAGCAATTCGAATTGGCGGCGTCTATATAAAAACCCGAGGGGTCGGCAATTTTGAAGCAACCGACAGTGCGAGCGATAAGATAACCGCCATATACCGCTTACTGGTGCTGGACAAACTGATCCAGCCTCTGGCTAAAGGCGAGGATAACGAGCCCAACATGAAGCATAAACTGGCCCTGTGGATATCACGTCAACTACCCGCCGACCACCCGCTGCTTAAAGGTTGAATCGAGCATGACTCGTAAACATATCTATTTAGCCGGCCCCGATGTTTTCTGGTCCAATGCGGTGGAAGCAGGCGCAGCTAAAGTAGAGCTATGCCGTGAATTCGGCTTTAGCGGCCATTTCCCACTGGATACGGCACTGGAATTGGCTGATATGGAGCCCTTCCGCGCAGGTATCGCGATCTATACAGCTAACATCGAGTTGATGAACAGATGCGACCTGATCATCGCTAACATGACCCCCTTTCGGGGACCCAGCATGGATGTCGGCACGGCTTTCGAGATAGGTTACATGACGGCTCAAGGCAAGCCTGTGTGGGGATATTCACTCGATGGACGGTTATATTCTGACCGAGTACCCCACCAGCGGGGTATCAACACGGAAGGAATGTCCGTAGAAACCTTCGATATGGTTGATAATCTGATGATGGTCGGCGCTATGGATAACTCTGACGGTACGATTATCACACCACCTGTGACGCAGCCACCTCTCCCGCAAGATCTCAATAGCCACCTGGAACTGTTCAGAATATTACTTGAAAGAATTAACGCTGCGCAGAGATAAACCCCGCTCCTGCGCATCCTTGCGCCCGCAGGATAAGCAGATCCATATACATCGCTGCATCGCCATCCATGGCTCCTTGCAGCATACCGTACATCCTGTACACAAACCCTGCTCCTGCACATATATGTGCTCGCAGGCCAATTCCCGTTAGAGAGTTACATCCCGCCCATAAACCCTGCTCCTGCACATCCATATGCTCGCAGGATAATTCCCGTTAGAGAGTTACATCCTGCCCACAAACCCTGCTCCTGCACATCCATGTGCTCGCAGGATAAATACTTCCCTGTATAAAAAAACCGCTAAGCTTGCCGGCTTAACGGTTTTATCTTTATCCGTCCAGATTAAACCTTGTGGTAGATCTCTGCACCAGTCTCTTTGAACTCCTGAGATTTTTCCTGCATCCCCTTGTCGGCCGCAGCTTCGATCTCCGCAATCTGCCTTGCATCCAGATTCCGCACTTCCTGAGAGATCTTCATGGAGCAGAACTTGGGACCGCACATAGAGCAGAAGTGCGCCACTTTGGCGGATTCCTTCGGCAGCGTCTCATCATGGTAGGCACGGGCAGTGTCCGGATCCAGACCGATATTGAACTGGTCTTCCCAGCGGAACTCGAAGCGTGCCTTGGACATCGCATTATCACGGATCTGCGCGCCGGGATGGCCTTTCGCCAGGTCAGCGGCATGCGCGGCAATCTTGTAGGTGATAATACCGGTCTTAACATCGTCCTTGTTCGGCAGTCCCAGGTGCTCTTTGGGTGTCACATAGCAGAGCATGGCACAGCCGTACCAGCCGATCATCGCCGCCCCGATACCAGAGGTAATGTGGTCATAGCCCGGCGCAATATCCGTGGTCAATGGCCCCAAGGTGTAGAACGGTGCTTCGTGGCACTCGGTCAACTGCTTGTCCATGTTCTCCTTGATCATGTGCATCGGCACATGGCCGGGACCTTCGATCATCACCTGTACGTCGTGCTTCCAGGCGATTTTAGTCAGCTCGCCCAGGGTTTCCAGTTCGGCAAACTGAGCTTCATCGTTAGCATCGTAGACCGAGCCAGGGCGCAGGCCATCACCCAGCGAGAAAGACACATCGTAGGCCTTACAGATCTCACAGATATCTTCGAAGTGGGTGTAGAGGAAGTTCTCTTCATGGTGCGCCAGGCACCACTTGGCCATGATGGAGCCACCACGGGAAACAATGCCGGTCATCCGCTTGGCCGTCATTGGTACATAACGCAACAAAACGCCGGCGTGAATGGTGAAGTAATCCACCCCTTGCTCGGCTTGCTCGATCAGGGTGTCACGGAATACTTCCCAATTAAGATCTTCAGCGACACCGTTGACTTTTTCCAGTGCCTGGTAAATTGGCACAGTACCGATCGGTACCGGCGAGTTACGCAGGATCCATTCGCGGGTTTCGTGAATATTTTTACCGGTGGACAGGTCCATGATGGTATCGGAGCCCCAGCGGATACCCCAGGTCATCTTCTCGACTTCTTGTTCAATCGAGGAAGAAAGTGCTGAATTACCAATGTTGCCATTGATCTTCACCAGGAAATTACGACCGATAATCATCGGTTCTATTTCAGGGTGGTTGATGTTCGCGGGAATAATGGCGCGACCTTCGGCGACTTCCTGACGCACGAATTCAGGCGTGATCTCTTCGGGCAGTTGCGCCCCAAAGCTATGTCCCGGGTGCTGCTGATCAACCATCCGGCCTTCGGCCTGAGCTTTAGCCAGCTTCATGTTCTCGCGGATGGCGATGTATTCCATCTCCGGCGTGATAATTCCCTGACGAGCATAGTGTAGCTGGGATACGTTCTTTCCTGGCTGCGCCCGTAGCGGCTTACGGGTGAGTTCAAAACGCAGGTGATCAAGGCGCAGGTCCTGTTCACGTCCGCGGCCGTATTCCGAGCTCAATCCATCCAGTTGCTCGATGTCATTTCGCTCTGCAATCCAGCCCGCACGCATCGGTAGCAGACCTTTGCGAACATCGATCTCAACCTTTGGATCCGTATAAGGACCAGAGGTATCGTAAACGTAAAGAGGCTCGTTCTGCTCCCCCCCCATATCAGTAGGGGTATCATCCAGACTAATCTCCCGCATCGGCACCTGGATGTCACTGCGAGACCCCTCTACATACACCTTGCGCGATTTGGGGAATGGCTGTACAGAAGCCTCATCAACCTGAGCACTTCGACTTAAAACGGTATTTGAATCTGCCATTGGTTCACCTGTTATTTTTTCGCTGTCTATTTATTGTCTGCTTCAGATACATGATCAGTGAGATCACGACCAGAACTTATAAAAATGATGTACCGGGCCATGCCCTTTGCCTACATCAAGAGAATCTGCCGCCGTAATAGCGCCATGAATGTATTCTTTAGCCTGCTGCACTGCCGTCAGACAATCCAGACCAGACGCAAGTCCCGCTGTAATTGCTGAAGCCAATGAGCAGCCAGTACCATGAGTATTCCCTGTAGCAATTCGCTCCGCCTGCAGGCTAACCAGCTGCTGGCCATCATAAAACAGGTCGGTAGCTTGTTGACTGCCCTCCAGATGTCCACCTTTAAGCAACACTGCGCCTGCGCCCAATTGATACAACTGTTTCACCGCGACCTCCATTTCTGCCAGGGTCTGGGGTTCAGCACAGCCTAACAAGACGGCCGCTTCGGGAAGATTTGGTGTGATCAGTGTCGCCAGAGGTATCAATCTGTCTTTCAGCAACTCAACCGCTGTACTCTTAAGTAAAGCGTCGCCACTTTTAGCAACCATAACGGGATCAATTATCAGATGACGGGGTTTGAGGCGTGCCATTCGATCAGCGATAACGGCGACCGTATCAACATCGCCCAGCATGCCGGTCTTAACAGCATCAATGCGCAGATCATCAAAGACCGCATCAATCTGATCGCCAATGATGGCATCAGGCACACGATGAATCGAACGTACTTCCTGGGTGTTTTGAGCGGTTACAGCGGTAATCACCGAGGCGCCATAAACGCCTAGCGCGGAGAATGCTTTTAGATCGGCCTGAATTCCGGCACCGCCGCCGCTATCAGAGCCGGCAATCGTCAATGCGATGGGAACGTGTGTAGCTTGTGTCATGAAACACATCCAGTTAGCTGTGAGCTAAACCGAACGATATCCAGAAAGGAATACTGCAGGAACGGTTTATCTCGATTTCCTACGCCGGAATTAACCGGATCAGGTTCGCGGGTTACATTCGTTCTCAGCCCAAATATATGGGCACCCCGACCAAGATAGTTGCGTTAGTTTATGATCAACGCCTGGCTCTGTCTATCCTCTTATGCAAATAACTATCCTCTCAAACAAATAACTATCCTCTCAAACAAATAACTATCATCCATATATAACTATTCCATATAAGCTTAACAAAATAGGAATTATTCCTATATTCATCCTCCGCCATATTGTAGACAATACGCGCCAAGGGATTGAGGCATTCAGGGAGTGAGTCGCAGGATGGCCTTGAAAAGCGGAAAGGATTGCATGGAGTGCAGGCAGGATGCCGAGGACTTTGCCGCAGGGAAAATGGAAGCCAATTCGAAGAGAGTACTTAAGGGGAACTAAGTACTCTCTTTTTTTGCCCGAAGAAACTCAGCAATAGACATTCGCGCTAAATTTCACACCCGCGAAAGCGTTAACCTAAGTTTTGATTACAAGCTTCCCGTAAGACTTTTCAGCGGTTACGGCCTTATAAGAGAGGCGATGACAGCTAGGTTAAATTACTATTACGATTTAGTGACACAATTTTGGCCGACTCGTAGGGCGCTACTTTCTCTGCGATAGCCAACAGTAGTTCCTCAGTTATCTGCTCCACTGGAAGAGGACGACTAAATAAATAACCTTGCGCCTGATCACAATGCAAACTTTGCAACAAGGTTTTTTCTGCATCGTCCTCAACCCCTTCAGCGATGACTGTCATATGCAGAGCATGACCCATATTCAAGGATGCTTTCACTATCTGTAGGCTGGAATGATCTTTGGTAATCTCACGAATAAACCCTTGATCCAGTTTTATTTTTTCTACAGGCAACTGTTTCAGATAGAGCAGCGATGAGAATCCGGTACCAAAATCATCGATTGCAAACTGCACACCTTGAGAGGTGAGGGCCTGCATTGCCTTGCTAGCCGAGTTTATATCATGCATGAACAGCGATTCAGTAATTTCCAGCTCAAGCTTCTCAGCTGGAAGGCCGGTTTGTTCCAGGACATTGATTACTTTACTGACAAACTCAGACTCGGCAAACTGCTTCACGGATACATTGACAGCAATCCTGTCGAAATCAATTCCCTGCCTGAGCCAGCAAGCAGCTTGTTCGCAGGCCATCATCATTACCTGGTCACCCAGCGTAATAATCATCCCCTCCTCTTCTGCCAGCTGAACAAATTCATTTGGCGGAATTCGTCCCTTTTCCGGATGATTCCAACGTACTAACGCTTCAAACCCGCAAACCAATCCCGTGTGCATTGATACCTGAGGCTGGTACTCCAGAAATAACAATTTAGATTTAAGCGCTATGCACAAATCCTGAGCCAGTTTACGCCGCTCAACTAACGCCCGGCTCATATCCTCTGAATGAAACAGATAGCCGCCAGCATTAATCAGCTTAGCATGATGCAATGCTAAATCTGCACATTCAAGTACAGTCTCAGGCCGAACTGTCACTGTGTCCTGGCAGGCAATTCCCACTGTTGCCTTGACACTCAAGCTCTGATCGCCCAATGACATCGGCATACTAACCGCAGCAATTAGGATCTCCGCCAGATGAGCAATCATTACCCGGTTGGTTTCACCGGTAATCAGCACCGCAAATTCATCCCCGCTAACTCGGGCTACCGTAGCATCACTACTGACTCGCTCAATCAACCGGTCAGCTACTCGCTGTAAGATAAAGTCACCGACTTTATGTCCCAGGGTATCGTTAATTGATCGAAAACGGTCAAGTCCCAGCACGATAATACTAAAAGTATTCCCTTTACGGATTCCGCTTATCCCCTGCCGAGACAATACATCCTTAAAAAATTGCCGGTTTTTTACACCCGTAAGGTAATCGTTATATGCAATAAAGCTAACCTTTGCTTCCACCCGCTTACGAGTCGCCACTTCACGCTTTAGCAGACGGTTCCAGAAAACCACAGCAAAAAGTCCAACCAGCAACAACGCCACTATCAAAGACAGTATCACATCTTTCACAATATCAATGTCTACCCGCTGGCTGTCCTCAGGCCGCAACCAGCGACTCTCAATCTGAACTTTATGTGCAGTAGAAATAGACGCCAACGCCTTGGTTAATATCTTATTTAACATGGGTTCGTCACGTTGAGACCCAAAGGCGATGTTATAGTCAAACCCGACATCGCCAACAATGCTTATATTTCCAATCCCCTGACTGACGGTAAACACAAACCCGGCTGAAGCATACGACCCAATAGCATCAACCTGGCCTGCCGAAAGCAGACTGAAGGCTTCTTTCAGATCTTTGGTTTGTATCAGCTGAATACCGGGAAAACGCTTTTGAATATACTCCACCAGAGCGGTACCTGCGGGCACAGCAAAACGCCGACCTTGAAAATCATCCATTTCCGCCGTTGTATATTCCCCACTACGGGTAAATATTTTATTCGCCAGATGACTATAGACCGGGGTAAACAGAAGGTAGTTTGAACGCTCTGCTGTTTTAGTTACACCGAAAACAACATCGATCTCCCCCTGGCTGGCAGCGATCATCAATTCGCCATAAGAAGGATAGACGACGTAATCAAAGGAGACACCAAGACTCTCCTCCATCAGGTCCAGGTAATCGACGGATATGCCCTCGACACTGCCACTATCATTGAGGCTCGATAAGTAAGGAGCCATTAGTGCAAAGCCGACTTTTATGACTGTAGCGTGAGACTCCAGCCAAAGTTTCTCCTGCTCAGTAAGAACCTGCTCTGAAACGGATGATTCTGCGACGGATAGATCTAAAGCAGGCTGAACTGAAACCGATTGTTCAGCAACTGCCCACGACGACAGAAGAAAAACAGAAAACACAAAAGCGACGAAAGCAGTGATCCTAGCCACTCTGACTCCAGTACAAACTTACAGCTCTATTTAAATGTCGCTCACCTTAACAGAGCTGGAAGCTAACGTCCTAGAGCTAGATCAAACCAGTTGGCAATAATGCCTGCCAATTTGGGAGGTGCCGTCAAAGGCACCATATGCCCCTCTCCCGGGATGGCAATTAGTTCGATCGGTTGCTTAGCCTGCTTGATCACCTGTTTGGAGTAATCCAGGGAAAGCACTTCATCTTCATCCCCCTGAACAATGGCCATTTTAAATGGATAATCCCGCAGCATAATTCCCGCTTTATGGCCAAACAGGCTTGCCAGCGTTTTAAAAGGATAATCCAGCACTAACATAGGATCCTGATTGATCAGCTCGCCTGCGGGATGGCCTGCCAGCAACTGATCATAATCGACAATCCAGGACAGCGGCAACTTCACGTGAGGGAATACCAACGCACTTCCCCATGTCCACTGCCAACCCAGATAATGAAACATATCAGGAGCCACTTCGGTTGTCAGAAGCGTGCCACAAAGCACTGCATCAATGCGATCATCCTGTTCTGCCGCAGCGACAGCCAACAATGCACCTATAGAATAGCCATAAATACCAAATGGCCCTGAGTAACGTTGCTCCAGCGCATCAATCACCAAAGAGACCGATTCCACTACGGAGTCAACGGTATACATCCCCCGCTCACCACCGGAGTAACCATGACCAGGAAGATCAATTGCAATGACGTTGAAGCCATGCTCGGAAATTCTGCACAACATCTCAGCGAACAGTTCGGCATAAGTACCGATACCCGGCAGAAAAAGAAGCACTGGCGCTTCCAGACTGTGCTCATATATCTCACAATGCACCGGTAAACTCCCCACATGGAAAGTTTCCCGATGGGCGAGGAAAGGCCCATTACCCAAGGCTCGCCATAGATCGTCACGGGTAGGACACACCTGTCCACCGGTTGGGGTTGGCTTTAGTAACGGTTCAATAATTCCCATTATCGCTGACACTCCGAACAAAATACTGTACTACGTTGACCCAAACGGATCTCCTTTAGTGTGGCATCGCATTGCCCACACTGCTCACCAGCACGCCCATAAACTTTAAGCTCCTGCTTAAAGTAACCCGGTTTGCCGTCCCCGCCAACAAAATCTTTCAGTGTTGTCCCCCCCTGCGCTATAGCTTGCGCCAGTATATCTTTAATCTGGATTACCAGGGAGTCCAGACGTTGCCGGGAGATCCGCCCTGCCGCACGTTTTGGATGAATACCTGCCGCAAACAATGCCTCACTGGCATAGATATTGCCGACACCAACAACCACTTTGCTGTTCATAACCAGCTGTTTTATAGCCACTTTTCGATGTTTACAACAGGCAACCAGATACTCAGTATTAAAATTATCCGAAAGCGGCTCCGGCCCAAGATGCGCCAGTAGCTCATGGGTTTCATCGACCCCTTGCCACAATACAGCTCCAAAACGTCGTGGATCGGTAAGGCGTAGTGCCATACCACTGGCCAACACCAGGTCCACATGGTCATGATAAGCAGCTGGCTGATCCGCTTTAACCAGATACAAGCTGCCTGACATTCCCAAATGGATAAGCAGCGACCCTTTAGCGGTATTTAACAACAGATACTTACCGCGTCGGCCAACAGAGCTTATCGTCAAGCCGGGCAGAATATCTTGCAGGTGCTCGGGCACCGGCCAGCGCAACTTAGGCTGCCGCACAATCAGCGAGGCCACTCTCTGTCCCTGTATATGAGGCTCTATCCCGCGGCGGGTTGTTTCCACTTCAGGTAATTCAGGCATAGTGTATGTTACTAATAAATGATGACTTATGTTACCCGAGCCTTAATCGCTGATCCGTGAACATCGAAGGGCTAAGTACTGTTTTGCAGACATAAAAAAACCCGGTAGAACCGGGTTTTCTTCAGCATCAGATCTTATTTGATCTTAGCTTCTTTGTACATTACGTGCTTACGTACAACTGGATCGTACTTCTTCATTTCCAGTTTATCTGGAGTAGTACGCTTGTTCTTAGTTGTAGTGTAGTAGTGACCTGTACCTTCAGAAGATACCATTTTGATCTTATCGCGCATCTTACTGCTCCTTATACCTTATTGCCGTTCTTGCGAACTTCAACTAACACAGTATCGATACCTTTCTTATCGATGATGCGCATACCCTTGGAAGAAACGCGCAGACGGACAAACTTCTGCTCGCTCTCAACCCAGAAACGGTGCCAGTGCAGGTTAGGCAGAAAACGACGACGTGTTCTGTTCAGTGCGTGGGAAACGTTGTTTCCTGTTACAGGGCGTTTACCTGTAACCATACATACTCGAGACATATTTAAATACCTTTAAAAAATTTTAATGTCACCCTCTATCAGATACTTATCGGAAACAGACGCTTAATAAGTCCTATAAACACGTGGACTGTCATCTGTATCCTCAGGCGGAGCGTCCAAAACAAGGACTAAATCCCGTACCGGGGGATAGAAGAGCGCGCATTGTACAGAAAACTGTTGGCCATAGCTACTTTAAATAGCGAGCAGTCGCATTTATTTAGAACAATAGTTATTTAAAACAGCCCGCGCTCGGCCATCGAAACTACCTCCCCATCCCCGACCACCATATGATCAAGCAGGCGAATATCGACTAACTCAAGTGCATCCTGTAGCCGCTTGGTAATCGCGCAATCCGCATGACTGGGTTCGGCTATGCCTGATGGGTGATTGTGGGCGAGTATCACCGCCGCCGCATTGCGTTGCAGTGCCTGCTTCACCACCTCACGGGGATGCACACTTGAGCTGTTTATTGTGCCGTAAAACAACTCATCAAAACTGATCACCCGGTGCTGATTATCCAGCATCAGACAGGCAAAGACTTCTTGAGAACGATCCTGTAACTGCATGGCGAGATACTGCCGCACAGCATTGGGACAATCCAGGACGGAGTCCCGCTTCAAGCGCTCTGCATGGGCACGCCTGCTGATTTCCATCACCGCCTGCAACTGCACATATTTTGCCGGCCCAAGGCCTGCAGCCGAACAAAAAACCTCCTGTGACGCATCGATCAGTGACCGAAGACTGCCAAAACTGTGTAGCAAATCCCGTGACAGGTCTACAGCGGTCTTGCCTTTAACACCGGTACGCAGAAAGATCGCCAGCAGTTCTGCATCAGACAAAGCATCAGCCCCTTTCGCAAGCAGCTTCTCTCGTGGCCGCTCCTGGGCCGGCCAGTCAGTAATCGCCATAGTTCACATCCTTGTTATGATGACTATTTTTGGCCCCTATCCTGGGACCGCAAGCATAAGTTTAACTCAATTCATCAAGCTTTTTACTTGATCTGAAAAACAGTGACTAATTACGTCCAAAAGCATAGATAATTGGGCCAGGAGCCTGTCGGGCTTGGCCGATCGTAGCGAGGGAAAGCAACGCGTGAATGAGTCTTAAAGAAGATCCGGATGAACGGCGGGAGTGTGAGCTGCTGCTCGCCCTCGCCGCCTGAGGGTCTAGAGAAGAATTGCCGTTACTTCAGGAGACCTGCCTCCTTGTAGAATTTTTCTGCACCGGGGTGCAGCGGAACGTCCAAAGACTTAATGCCGTCGAGGGCGGTTTCCATGCGAATAACTTTGCCTTTGGCGTGGCCGCCATCGAGCAGTTTACGGGTTGTCTCATTCCACAACGCTTTGGTGACGTTATAGATCATTTCTTCCGATTGATCGCTGCTGGTCACCAGGATGCCGTTCACGGCGAGGGTATTGACGTCGTATGTGACACCTGGGTAAGTGCCGGCCTTAATCGTCGATTGTGCATAATAAGGGACGGCTTCGAGGGACGTCTTCACTTCGGCATCCGTAAAGGAATAAAGCTCCAGGCCTTTTGTATTGTCCAGTTGGATGACTGCGGCAAGCGGGGTTCCGCCGGCATAGAAGTAGGCGTCCAACTGACCATCGGCGATACGTTCGGCGCTTTGGGAGTTATTGAGCTCCGCCTCTTCGATGTTGCCACGATTCACGCCCTGAGCGCCTAGAAACCGCTCCACGGCGATCTGGGTGCCGGAACCGGCCTGACCGATGCCGACGCGCTTACCTTTCAGGCCCTTTAGCCCGTCCAATTCAGCGCCCTTGGGCATAACCACGTGCAGATCTTCGGGATACAGCTTGGCGATAACACGTAGTTTCGGCTTGGCTCTGCCCTTGAACTTCTCTACGCCGTGATAGGCGTAATAAAGCGTTGCCGCACCGGTGAGGCCAGCTTCCATTTGCCCGGCATTGATTGCGGTGACGTTGTGGGCCGACGCATTGGTTGATTGGGCGATGGCTACTAGACCCGGCACACCGCAACTACCACCTTCATCACAGCGACGCGAGCCTGGAGGGTTGGAAATGGCGTTAGCGATGAGACCTCCAATGGCGAAATAAGTGCCGCCGGAACTGCCGGTGCCAATGCGGAAGAATTTCATTTCTTCAGCTTGGGCGACACTGCCCGCGGTAAGTAATGCGGCCGCAACAAGACCGCCTAACATTTTCATCTTCATCTGTTTCAGCTCTATCGTCTATTTGTTTTTATTCTAGCAAAGAACAGACTGCTACAAGGCCTAAGAGGGTGTCGATTACATTTTTTAACCCAGGCACAGCTTTAGGTTATAACGCCCCCGATGGATCTCCGTCAGATTGAAGTTTTCTCGGCCATCATGCGCACAGGATCGGTGACCGAGGCTGCACGCAGCTTGCATGTCTCGCAGCCTTCCATCAGCAAATTGCTCCGCTACACGGAGTCAAAGCTTGGATTTGCGCTGTTTCAACGCATTAGTGGTCGACTCTGTCCAACACCCGAAGCGGAGGCGCTTTACGAAGAGGCAACCCGCATCAACCAGGATGTGGCCCATCTCCGCGAACTGGCACTGCAGCTTCGAGATATTCAAACCGGACAGGTCCGTATCGCTGCGGCGCCGGCGATCGCATTAGAGATACTCCCGCGCGTAATGACAGAATTTCGTAAGCATTTTCCAAAAGTAGCCCTGCGCCTTGAAGCGCATAAAAATAAAGATATTCCAGAACTCGTGCACAATAGAAGCAGTCAAATCGGCATCTCTCACTTCCCGGTGGCAAACCCTGAATTGGAGGCTGAAACACTCGCCGTTGGCCGAATCGTATGCGTTATGGCGAAAGATAACCCACTCGCCCGAAAATCCAGTATCTGTGCTGCCGACCTGAAAGGAATTACGACCATAGACTGTTACGCCGATTCCCAGTTCCGCCACGTCCTGGAAGAAGCCGTACCGGAGCTAGCCGAAAGGAAATATCCGGGGATCTCAGTGAATTACTTCGCTATCGCAGTAAGGGTGGCAAAAGAAGGGGGTGGAATAGTCCTGGTCGATAGTTTTTCTTTCTATAGTGACGAGACTCCAGGTGTATGCGCCATCCCTTTTGAGCCAGAAATCCCAATAAACTTGGGAATTGTCGTTGCCCGGAACAAGCCGCTATCTGTGCCGGCAAAGCGGTTCATTGAGTTCCTCAGGAGAGATGTGCAGACGCCAAGGGCCTGAATTCATCACACAGGTTGGTGCGCCCTGCTCGGCCAGACAGCTCTTTAACCGCCCCATTGATCACAGCTCCTTGCTGCTCAATACATAGCTTATGCCTGGACTGGCGGGCCGTTCTCCCAGGCCCAATAAATACAACGCTGCTTTTCGACATCACATCCCGAAGAGAAAGTTCACAGTAACGAACTGGGCGGAAGACGATCTGAGACCTCGGCGGAGCGGCCGCATCACCCTACGGGTAACCAATGAAGCTGTTGCTAACTGGCAAACGACTCCGCATTTGACACCAGCGACCAAGCACGTTATTCAGATATGGCGATAGAGACAGACCTAATCATGCAGCTGGCTTTTCACCTTTCGCTGCATCCAACGGCAGAATTCATGAGCTTGCTTTTCGAACTACTTGATCTAGTTATTGCAGTACCGGATCACACCCATTCAGCCGGAGTGCTACAGCCCGAGTCTGAAAGGATATGGCGTTGGTGCATGGCAGCAGGAAAAAAGCATGGCTGAGCAACTATAATGAAGTACGATTCCATACCTCTCCGACTGGCTGCCCCCACGGGAGTCTACCGATAAAATACGGGATGGCGGCCTACCGCACTCTTAAAAAAAGACTGAATGTCGCTGGTGGTTGGTGCTAAAACGGGGTTTGGCTTAGCGGCGAACAACAGTTTAACCTGCGTTTACCACCGTCTATTCTCTACTTCATGCTAATCAGAGAATAAAGGGGCTCATCATTGATTACCGTGGAGCGCCTCTTAAATCTTCTGACTGGTATCTTTTTCTCTCAGGCAGATCCTAACCCAAGGCGATATTCAGCAAGGGCGCCACATCTATATTGCACAGCCTTTTGGCGGAGCCCAGTCCTTCAAATAAGTCCTGCCCTATACAAAAAATCCACGCTATCAGACGAAGAACCAAAAAAAAGGGCTCTGAGGTAGAGCCCGCCCCAAAAAATGGGTAAAAACCGAATGCGACCAGCATCGGAACAAGTATCAATTAATAATATTAAGCTGCCTGGAGCTTTGCCGCATTTAGGGTGTTTAAGAGCAAGCATGCTATTGTCATGGGACCGACGCCGCCTGGCACCGGGGTAATTGCACCGGCAATTGGCTCAACAGCGTCAAAGTCCACATCGCCACGTAGCTTACGCTTGCCATCTTCGTCAACCGCGTTGATGCCTACATCGATCACGGTTGCGCCTGGTTTTATCCAATCGGATTTGACCATCCCTGCCCGGCCTACCGCCGCTACCACAATGTCCGCTTGGCGGCACACCGATTCAATGTCGCGTGTACGTGAATGGGCAATTGTCACGGTACAGTTGGCCTGGAGCAACAGGGCTGCCATCGGCTTACCGACGATGTTGGAGCGACCAATGACTACAGCGCTTTTGCCACTCAGGTCTTTGTGTATCTGCTGCAGCATGATCATGCAGCCCTGCGGAGTACAGGGCACCAGCGCTGACCGGCCTGACGCCAGCGCACCTACATTCAGCGGATGGAAACCATCCACATCTTTATCCGGATTGATTGAGGAGATAATCTCATCTTCGTTTAGATGGGCGGGTAAGGGCAACTGTACCAGGATACCGTGCACCGACGGATCCTTGTTCAGATCATCGACTAGATTATTCAATGTGCTCTGGGTAATAGCCGCATCTAAATGGTGCTCGATGGAGCGCATTCCCGTTTCAGTGGCACGCTTAACCTTGTTGCGCACATAAACCTGGCTTGCCGGGTCTTCGCCAACCCGTACGACCGCCAGCGCAGGGATGACCCCGTGCTCGGCTTTTAGCATTTCGACGTCACGAGCGACTTCTTCGAGGACCTGTGCCGCGAGCTGCTTGCCGTCAATTAGTTGAGTCATGGTGTAGTCCGTCCTCATTTGAAAATCACGGTTTTATTGCCATCCAGGAAGACGCGATGCTCGACGTGCAGTTTCACTGCACGTGCCAACGCCATAGTCTCGGTATCCCGACCGACAGCTACCAGTTCGTCTGAACCAAATGTGTGGTCTACTGGCTGTACGGACTGCTCGATAATCGGTCCCTCGTCCAGATCAGAAGTCACGTAGTGCGCCGTCGCACCGATAAGCTTAACGCCCCGTTCATAAGCCTGGTGGTAGGGCTTGGCACCTTTAAAACCAGGTAAGAACGAGTGGTGAATATTAATGGCTTTGCCACGTAATTGACTGCACAGGTTATTTGAAAGTATTTGCATATAGCGGGCCAGAACAACCAACTCGGTGTCAGTTTCGCTCACGATGTTTAGCAGCTCGGCCTCCTGTTCAGCCTTGTTGTCTTTTGTCACTGGAAGATATACATAGCGAATGCCTTCCCTTTCAGCCATGGGGCGAAGATCCAGATGATTTGAGACCACCGCTGTTATCTCAATGAACAGTTCTCCTTTACGGTAACGGTAGAGCAAGTCATCCAGGCAATGATCAAATTTGGAAACCATTAGCAGCACTTTTGTCGGACGACAAGAATCGTGCATAGCCCAATTCAGGCTGAATTTTTCCGCCAGATCAGCGAATCCGCTTTTTATCTCTTCGATAGTATGGTCGGACTCTTCAAGAATCTTGAACACGATGCGCATAAAAAACTTGTCGGTGCTTTGGTCGTCAAATTGCGCCAGCTCAACAATGTCACAACCGCTGTCCGCTAGATAGGATGTTACACCGGCGACAATACCTGGAGCAGCATTGCAGCTGACAGTTAATATAAAACGGTTGGGGTACTGTACATTTTTCAGCATAACAGGAAACCTATAAGTTAGATGATAAGGGTGTGATTTTTATTAAGATCTGAATTGGCTTTTCCGGTTATCAGGTTCCGCTCGGATCTTCCAGGATTTCCGGATACCCGAAGAGGGCCGGTGTGCCTCCCGTATGCAGGAACACCACATTTTGGCCACGATGGAAGTGACCGCTGGTCACTAAGTGAATCAGTCCCGCCATCGACTTGCCGCTATAAGTGGGATCGAGCAACAAACCTTCACAATGGGCGGTCAGACGTATCGCCTCCAGCAGGTCTTCATTCAACTGGCCATAACCGGGGTGTAGCATGCGATCGTCAACCCAGATATCTTCCTCAGTAACCACACCGGGACAATCGATCATTTCTGCGACAACCTTAGCTTTGTTAATAACCCTCTCGGCCTGGGCTACCTGGTCACGTCGCACACAAAAACCATAAACGGGGATCTTGCTGCCCAAAGCCCGCAATCCAGTCAGCAGTCCGGCATGCGTCGTTGCGCTACCGGTCGCCAGTACGATGCCATCGATGGACAAGCCGCGTTGCTGGAACTGCAGTAACATTTCCTCGGCACACTTCACATAGCCCAGAGATCCGTAAGGGACATGGTTGCCGGCCAGGGGAACGACGTAGGGGTTTCCACCTTCTTTGCGGATCTCATCAGCCCGCTCATACAAGGCACGATCCGCGCCCTCTTCATCTTCACCTACAGGGTAGTAGTGGATCTTGGCGCCCATCATTTTCATCAGGAAGGGATTGCCCGACTCGTTGTACTCCGGCCGGCGGCCTGAGACGCGTTTCTCCAGCTGCACCTCAACTTCCAGGCCCAGCTTTCTGGCGGCGGCAATCGTCATACGCACATGATTGGATTGCACGGCACCGGTTGTCAGGATGGTGTCGGCCCCTTTGGAAACCGCGTCCCCTAAATAGAACTCCAGCTGGCGGGCTTTGTTGCCGCCCATGGCAAGACCGGTACAGTCGTCTCGCTTAGCCCAGATGCGCGGCCCTTGCAGCTTGTCGCTCAGGTTGTTCAGGCTGTCCAGCGGCGTCGGCGTATGGGACAGGTCTACCCTGGGATACTTATCGGTTAACATGGTTACCTCTCTTTTTTATTCTTCAGCTCGTTTGAAATAAGGGACTATAGGTTCAGTAGCATGAACAGACCGGTCAGCAGCAGAATGAACAGCACCAGCCCTTTAAACAGCTGTTGATTGATTTTTTTCGAAAGCAGGTGTCCGGCCACCACCCCTACCAAGGCGGAAGGCGTGAGCACGGCGGCGGTAAGCCAGGTTTGGGATTCGATACCGATTAATGTCGCCTGCAGCAGCAGGGCGCCACCATAAGAGAACAGGAAGAAGGTCAATATGGTGGCACGAATTTCGTTTTTGCCGAGTGCCGTCCTGGAGAGGTAGAGCATCACTGCCGGTCCAGGCATTGCCATACTGCTAGCCATTAAACCGGAGGCAACACCCACCCCGATTACGGTGCCTCGGCGATGCGGTTGTCCCTCTTGGAGGGAACGGTTTTTTGCCTTGCTGAATAGATGCCAGCCGTTTTGCAGGCTGATCAGGATGATCAGCACTGCCACCGCCATCTTGATGGCATCGAGGTCCAGTTGGTTATAAACCAGAATGCCCAGGGGAAAACCCAACGCACATCCGACCGATAGCCATTTCAGCAGAAGCCCTGGTGCCATGCCCCTCAACTTTGGCCAATGCACGCAGGACATCGCCAAGGTGATGATCATCACCAATTGGATGGCGGCGACTGAATTCAGCACGATTAGGAAGGCGGAGACCGCGATCAGCCCAAAACCGAACCCGGTGGCCGACTGGACCGTGGCGGCGAAAAAAGTCACCAGTAGAAGTAATCCCCAATCCATTCTGACTCACCTGTGCTTGCTTTAGCGTAATGCCATTTATTATTTTTTGTTGCCAACAGATTGCCACAAAGCCTGTCATGGCGTCGATTACCTTTTTTTGACCTAGCCATAGCCTTAAGTTATGTACTCCAGAATTTTCCTCTCCAGGCATTCGGGTAAATCAGATAAACAATGGCATTGATGCATGAAAAGGTGCATGAAAATGTGCAGGGAAAAGAACAGGGCTGCATTTGGCCTTATATCCAATACCTAATATGCGTTTTGCACACTGCGACCGGATTTCTGGCGTTCAGCTTCTAATAGGCTATTGAAGATCGCCACCCAGGCAGCCGCGGATTGATAATAGTCTCGTACCGCCCCATGGCGGTTTCCACCAACGAGCAACAGCCATAACCGGTCTCCTTTTGGCGGCTCATCCGTCCACTAGCAACAAACGTAGCGACATCACCATCACGTTGTGAAGAGGCATGTTCGGCAGCATTGCGGAGATCCGCTGTGACAGGAGGTGGGATCATCGCCGTGAAGTTGAAAGGTACTCTTGGCAATATCAATGCCTAACATACTGATAATCATGTCAATCTCCATCCCAGGTTAAAGTCTTTCAGGCTTTAGGCTAGTCTGAAGGCTGCCGGAGGGCTAGCGGCGTGGGTGGGTGGGGATAGTTCATTACAGTGTGTACCGCTCTCAGGTATTGAACTTTGTCAGATGTTGAAAAAAGGACAATATGACAACGCAGAAACAATTCCTGCGTTCGAGTACTTTTATCAGTTAGCAGCCTAATTATATCTAATTTAAGCCCTACTTGTCGTTGGAATAAAGTTGGCGACAGAACCCCCACTAATCCCCAGCCGCAAGATATTTCCATAAAACATCAATTTCTGGAGTACGAGCCGTTTTCTGCCGATAGAGCATTATTTTCATCTCGTGGATGGGCAGGTTTTTCAATTGGACTAGATCACCTCGCTCAAGGTCTTCCTCTACCAAAGTAGCTGGCAACCAACTCATCCCCATGCCCTGGAGTACCATCGCCTTAATACTGTCACTAAACGCAGTTTCACAGGCCAAATCAAAGCTTAAATTTGGGGACGCCTTGGGAATGCATTCCTTTGCTATCAAGCGACCAAAGAAAGAGTCTGCAGGAAAACCCACCATATCAATACCAGCGAGTTCGTTGAGATCTTTTGTTGCAATCTCTGACTGGGCAGAACAAATAGGAAGCAAGTATTCACTATCGATCTCCAGCCCATTAATATCCAGCCGTTCCAGTTCCGGGTACATATCCTGTGAATAATAACATAATAAAAAATCACTCTGTCCAGCCAAAAACATAATGATGCAATCATGTAGGTTACTGGCATGTAATCTGATGCCCTTGTTTGTCGTCACAGGTTTAATCTTTTGATACCACTTTGGAAAAAAGCTGATACTCAAGGAGTGCTGAGTCGACAGAATCAGCATCTTTTCATGAGCTGAACTTTCCTGAACTTGCGCACGTAGTTCGTAAAGGCAATTCAGTGAATTACGCATTCCCTCAATACTGTCTTCGCCCGCTTTGGTGAGTGTGGTGGGGAACACGTTACGATTAACCAGATCCACCCCTAGCCAATATTCCAATGATCGTATGCGGCGGCTAAAGCCAGGCTGAGTGACATTTCGGACCTCCGCAGCTTTGGTAAAACTGCCATGTTCGACGAGTGCCAGAAAGTCTTCGATCCATTTTATATCCATAGCACTCACCTCATAGCTAACAAAAAACAATGATATACCAATTACTTGGAGCCCTCATGCGGATAAGTAATTGCTGGCAGACAGATCCGCATTGGCCGAACCCCGCTAACTACATGTAACCTTTTATCAAAATCACAAACAACAAAAAGGACCAACCTTATGCATCTGTCCCGACATCCTAGACTGCACTTCGCTCATCTCAACACTCCTCTTGAGCCTATGACAAATCTTAGCAAAGAGTGGGGCGGACCCAACCTCTGGATTAAGCGCGACGACTGCACCGGTCTTGCCGGTGGTGGTAATAAGACCCGTAAACTTGAATTCCTCATGGGCGATGCGCTAGAGAAGGGTGCCGATACAATCATCACCCAAGGCGCAACCCAGTCTAACCATGCACGTCAAACTGCAGCAATCGCCACTAAGATGGGCATGGAATGCCATATCCTGCTGGAAGATCGCACTGGCAGCCTGGACACTGATTACAACTACAACGGTAACGTATTACTGGATCAGCTGTTTGGTGCGTCCCTGAGCAAGTATGCAGCCGATACCGACATGAACAAGGCGATGGAAGACGTTGCAGAAAAGCTGCGTGCTGAAGGTAAGAATCCTTACATCATTCCTGGCGGCGGTTCCAACCCAATTGGTGCTTTGGGTTACGTGAATGCTGCGTTGGAATTATTAACCCAAGCAAATGATATGGGCCTGAAGATCGATCGCGTGGTTCACGCTACAGGCAGTGCAGGCACCCAGGCAGGGCTGGTAACCGGCCTCGTTGCTTCTAATAGCCAGATCCCTGTACTGGGCATCGGTGTCCGTGCCCCACGTGAAACCCAGGAAGCTAACGTATTCCGTCTAGCCGAACAGACCGCTGAGCACTTGAATATTCCTGGTGTCGTTAAGCGTGAAGACGTAATTGCCAATTCTGATTACGTTGGCGAAGGCTACGGCATCCCAACAGCAGGCGGTATCGAAGCAATTGAACTGTTTGCCCGCACTGAATCAATTCTTCTTGATCCGGTTTACTCAGCTAAAGGCGCTGCAGGCTTAATCGACCTGGTTCGTAAGGGTTTCTTCAACGAAGATGAGAATATCGTCTTCCTGCATACCGGCGGCAGCCAGGCACTATTTGGCTACCGTGAGGCATTCAACTTCCCTAATTACCGTTAATAACGGCAGTCCGTAGTTTTTCTCTGCTCAATCAATGTCAAGCAGAGAGGACTCCTGAGCAGTTCCAACTGAAGAAGGATGTACGGGGCAGGCAAGGTCGCTGCCCAGGGCCTGCCCTAGTCCTTTCTTTTCCTCCACAAGGAGTGAATCAATCCCCCCTTGTGGAGGCTTTTTTCAACATAACAAACGGGAGCTTTAATCAATGATAGAACGATACCAGCTTAATGAGCGCATGAGTCAAACAGTCGTCTATAAGGACCAGGTTCTTATTTCTGGCCAGCTGGCACCCCACCCGGAGAAAGATGCGTTTGGGCAAACCAAGGATATTCTGGCGCGAATCGATGAGTTGCTTAAGCAGGCTGGTACAGATAAAACCCGCATTCTCGGCGCCAATATTTGGGTCAGCGATATGGCCAACTTTACGGCCATGAATGACGCTTGGGTAAGCTGGATTGACCCTGAAAACCCACCTGTACGCGCCTGTGTTAAATCAGAGTTGGTATCTCCAGAATTCCTAGTCGAAATTCAGGTTTCTGCCGTTAAATGATTTGGCAATTAAGTTCGCGATGAGTTTAAAAAGGCTGCCGGTTATTCCACACGGACGTATTGGCCCTTTTAAGTCCTGAAATTCCTATAAAAAATATAACGGGAATAATTATGTCTCAATCAATTGCACAAAATAGTAATACTGGCTTCTGGCGCGGTATGGCGCTTTGGAAAAAAATATTTATCGGTTTGATTGCCGGTGCGATCGTGGGCAGTATCATGGGCCCGGATGCCGAAATGCTCAAGCCGATCGGCACATTGTTCATTCATGCTATTAAGATGCTTATCGTTCCTTTGGTTTTCTGCTCTCTTATAGTGGGTGTTACCTCTATGAAGGATACGAGCAAGATGGGACGCGTTGGCCTGAAATCAATGATGCTTTACCTGGCAACAACTGCTGTAGCCATATCCATCGGTATGGGCCTGGCCCTGATCTTTTCTCCCGGTGAAGGCATCGCTATGACTGCCGCCGCGGCCCCCGTTGCAAAAGATGCGCCCGAGCTAGTGCAAACGCTACTTAATCTGATTCCTCAAAATCCGGTAGGCGCACTGGCCGCAGGAAACATTCTTCAAATCATCGTTTTTGCTCTGGGATTAGGTATTGCACTGAGCCTCACTGGTGAAAAAGCCGAGCCTGTCATCAAAATGTTCGATGGTCTTGCTGAGGGCATGTACAAACTGACCGAACTGGTTATGAAGTTTGCCCCCTACGGAGTATTCGGCTTGATGGCATGGGTTTCTGGTAAGTACGGCATGGATCTGCTACTGCCTTTAGCCAAAGTAATTGGCGTGGTTTATCTGGGTGCCTTGATTCAAGTCGGCCTTGTCTATACTGGTCTAGTCTCTGTGATTGGTCGCCTGAACCCTCTTCGCTACCTGAAGGGTTTGGCGAATCCTGCCGCAGTGGCATTCACCACAACCAGTAGCTCTGGCACCTTGCCAGCCACGCTCAAGGCGTCCCGTGAAAGCCACGGTGTTTCTAAGGGAATTTCCAGCTTCGTATTACCGATGGGTGCAACCATTAATATGGACGGCACCGCAATTTACCAAGGGGTCACAGCGCTGTTTATCGCTCAGGCTTTCGGAATCGACCTTGCCATGGGCGACTATCTGGTAATAATGCTTACAGCTACCCTAGCATCTATCGGTTCTGCCGGGGTTCCAGGCGCAGGTCTCATTATGCTGTCACTGGTTCTGACCAGTGTCGGTTTACCATTAGAAGGAATTGCGATTATTGCAGGTATTGACCGTATTTTGGATATGGCCCGTACAACCACCAACGTTTGTGGCGATATGGCGGTTACCCTCCTGGTTGGTAAGAGCGAGAACGAGGTGGACGAAAAGGTCTATAACAGCCCTAGCTAATATACGTAGCTGTTTTCCAGCTCACTCAAGCCGCCCCGAACTTCCGGGGCGGTGCTGATAGACAAATATGTATCACTGGGGTCCAGACTGAGATGATTTATTCAACAGACAGTAGAGTAACTTTTCTCGCTATCTGCATAGAACTTTATCCTGGTCCTTAATCTATATTTTATAGACAGACGTTGATAAAGAATCAGCTACATACCCCCTACCCCAGTTTAAAAAAGAAAGTTAACTTTTCAGGATGTACTCCCAATATGAAAGAAAAGATAGTAGGTATCATCGGAGGCATGGGGCCTGAAGCGACTGTTGACCTGATGAACAGAATAATCCAGGGCACACCTGCGAATGATGATGTAGATAATATTCGTATGATCGTCGACAACAACCCAAAGGTTCCTTCACGTATCAAAGCGTTGATTGAAGGTACTGGAGAGAGTCCTGGCCCCTGTATGGCAGACATGGCTCGCCGCTTACAAAATTACGGCGCGGATTTTCTGGTAATTCCCTGTAACACGGCCCACTACTACTACCAGGAAACAGCCGATGCTGTGAGTATTCCGATACTCAACATGATTGATCTGACCGTTGATCGCGTTTGTACAGAAAACGGAAAGCTAAAAAAGGCAGGCGTCCTGGCATCAACTGCAGTGCTTAATATCAAGCTTTATCATGAATACTTCAATAAATGGGACGTGGAAACGCTATTTCCCGAACCCGAGGTTCAGGCTGACTTAATGACCCTTATCCGTAAGGTAAAAGCGGGCCAACAGGACGAAGAAGTGATACTTCATTTTAAACAGGCGGCAGAGAATCTCAAAGTTCAAGGGGCTGAGTGTCTGATTATTGCCTGCACAGAATTATCGGTACTCGCAGATGAATTACAAAATTCTCTGCCGGTCTATGATGCCTCGCAAGTGTTAGCTACCGAGATCATTCGGAACGCGAAACCGATTAACTAAAACCCAGTTCAACCAATGGAACTAACCCAAAATGGTTGGGCCAACGATGTTTCAATTTCTGTTGGAACCTGCCAGGGCCTATCAATACCGCCGGGAAAGGTCGTATCGACTGAATTTCCCTCCAAGATGAATAAAGCTGGGTACTCATACGCAGAGCATCCCTGATCATACAAGTCAGGACCGCTTTGAAGAGCAGCATACTCTTAGGTGAAAGATCAATATGACAAGCCAAGCCAATATCATACCGGTTAAATCCGGTCTTCCTGAATTCGAAGATCGCGATAAGCAAGAGACTAAATACACAACCTGTTATATGTGCGCCTGCCGTTGTGGCATCAAGGTCACAGTCGAAGATAACAAGGTTCGTTTTATTCAGGGTAACCCTAACCATCCCGTCAACAAGGGGGTGCTTTGTGCCAAGGGTAATTCCGGCATTATGAAGCAATACTCACCCGCTAAACTAAGCTCCCCGCTATTGCGTAAGCCGGGTACTGAGCGCGGTGCAGGTGAGTTTGAAGAGATCTCCTGGGAGCGGGCGCTGGATATTCTGGAGAAGCGCCTGGCACATATCCGTGCGACCGATCCAAAACAGTTGGCGTACTTCACTGGCCGTGACCAGATGCAGGCGCTGACCGGTATGTGGGCCAGCCAGTTCGGCACCATCAACTGGGCGGCACACGGTGGCTTCTGCTCGGTGAATATGGCGGCAGGTGGCCTGTACACAATGGGCCATGCCTTCTGGGAGTTTGGTGATCCGGATTGGGAAAATACCAAGTACTTCATGATGTGGGGGGTGGCGGAAGATCACGCCTCTAACCCGATTAAGCTCGGCCTGAAACGGCTGAAAGAGCGTGGTGCCAAGTTTGTCGCTATCAATCCGGTACGTACGGGTTACCAGGCGATTGCCGATGAATGGGTGGCTATCCGTCCGGGTACCGACGGTATCCTGGCGCTGTCCATGGCGCATGTGCTGCTGAAAAATCAGCTGATTGATGACGAGTTCCTGATCCGCTACACCAACTCTGCTCAACTGGTTGTTAATACGCCGGGTCAAATGGGCGATGGTTTGTTCTACCGGGGCCCTGAAAAAGATGGAAAGCCTGGTCAGCCGCAGGTGTGGGATCTGGTTAAGGAAACTTTTGTTGACGCTAACCTGCCTGATATCACGCCGGCTCTGTTTGGCAGTGCGCTGGAAGGTGTCGAGCTACGCACGCCGGATGGCAAGCCGCTGCGTACCGCCATGGATATCATGGTTGAGAAGTACATGGACGATCAGTACTCGCCGGAAGTGGCCGCTAAAGAGTGTGGTGTTGCTGCTGCAGATATCGAGCGTCTGGCGCTGGAAATGGCGCATGTCGCCTTCAAGGAAAGCATCACCATCGATGTCGAGTGGACCGACTGGGCGGGACGTA
>JBALVQ010000155.1:0-3441 GCA_036960915.1 Amphritea sp. | reverse complement strand
GTAGAGCGAATTGCCGGACACTGGGTGTAACAACTTTTAAGCTGAACAGAGCCGCCCTGTTCTAAGTAGTCTGTCTCCTAATATAGGTACGTTAATAGATATTAACGTGCCTAACTCGACAATGAGTGTCTCCTACGTAGATCCATTAAAAATTAAACACACATCTTCAGGGGGTACATCTGGGGGTTTAAGCACGCACCAACCCTAAACGAAACCATATTAAACAATTAGTTAAGACAACTATTCAGTAGACGCCACCACTTCAGTATACCTACCCTCCAGCCCCCGCTTTAAAATAACCCAGCTCACCCCCCCTATATCACAAAAGAATCCCCAACAATCTGCTGATTAGAAGGACGGTCCACAGGCGTGACAATCAGTCGATCCCTCAACGCCGGCACCAGCAGCTGATCAAATTCTTCAACCTGGGTAAAAGATGGATCAAGCCACTTGTCGATCAGTGCCTTATCATCATACGGAAGGAACAGCGGCGTAGATTTCGAATGGATACCTTCCCAGCCAGGATGCGGCGGCAGAGTAATAACTGAGCAGGAAGTCGCCTGTTCTCCCGTAGTCGGATTAACCCATTGCCTGTATAAACCGCCTAAAGCAAAGGCCGCATTCTCAGGCTCAATGCGGTGATACCTTCGCTTACCTTTCGCCCCCTCCCCCTCAACAATGGCGGTAGCAGGGACAATGCAGCGATGCTGTCGATACGGATAGTACCCTGCTGAATTCTTTACATGCAGCTTATCCGACCGGGTATTAAACGAGGTGTATCGGGAAGGCTTAAGCGTCTGGTTGTCTAACAGCAACCACCAGATAGCCGGTACCACAATTCTATCGCTGCCGCTGGTTACAACGATATCCACAGACGAAGCAGGGCCTGCTCCTTCATTAGCCCTGAACAGCGGTAACTGATCCGGAATATCGAGTGATTCAATCAACGGCTCTGCCTGGGGTTTGCTAACGTTGAACTCAAAAAATCCACACATAGTGATGTCATCTGGAGTTTATTTACTCTAAGGATATACCCAGGAAATCAGCCAGACAAAGGTCATTTCAAAGAAATAAACACAGGTTGAGGTTATGGCTGACTAGTACCGTGATTATTAATTAACACCTTAATATCAATAAGTAACCATCTACTACAAATTTAACATTGACCTTAGAAGCTAGTACATAAAAATAGGATTTTTTCCTATTCAAGCAGGTCATTCCCCCGGTTAAAATCGATTCATAACTCCTAAGGACAGGAATTTAGACGATGGAAGTCAAAGAAGAAGCATGCTCAGACTGCAATAAACTAATCGAAAAAAGCGATCTTGCTCCCCACAAGCAGTTATTGGAAGTATCAGCGATGCCTGATCACAAACTCTTCAACTGTAATCAATGCGGTGCATTTGCGTACCTCAGTCTAAAAAATTTACAGTGGAAGTTGGAGGTATTACTGCCTATTGAATTTGAGTGCTAAGCGATGAGTGCAGGCAATCTCCATATCTAACTTATCCACAATGAAGGCACTGTTTCTATTTCTTCCCCTTACGAACTGATGCCGGTGTTTGCGCGAAGAAACGCTTAAAAGCCTTTTTAAAAGCGCTATCGGAGTTGTAGCCAACCTGCTCGGCGATATCGGCCAGGGGCGCTTTTGTCTGCTCTATGCGCCGTTTGGCTAACTGCATTCGCCAGGCAAAGAGATAGGCTATGGGTGGTTGTCCCACCAGTTCATGAAATCGATTGGCAAACACGGAGCGCGACATACCCACTTCCCGGGCAAGCTTTTCTAACGTCCACTCCTCTTCTGGTGAACTGTGCATCAGTGATAAAGCACGGCCAATCAGTTTGTCAGAGATGGCTGCCAGATAATTCTGCTCGTCTCCCTGGGTCAGCATATGAGCACGTAACACCTGGATAAACAGAACTTCGGTAAAGCGATCGATCAGCACTTCTGATCCCGGTTGAATATTTCCTGCTTCACTGATGATCTGATTCAGGGCGTTATCCAGCCAGCCGAACTGATAGCGATCTTCCGGACGCAAGTGAATGACCTCCGGTAACGCATCAATAAACGGGTGAGACCAATGCTGATCAAACTCGAAATAACCACAAACAATGTCAAAATTATTGTGGTCACCGACGAATAACGCCTCCCCTTTTTGATAGGCAGTAATCACCTGTTCGCCCGGCAGGCAATGACTGTCAGGCAGATCTGAAATCTGATGTGGGGCGCCATGGGGCAGCACCAGAATATCGCCACCCGCCAGCAGGGTCGGCTGGTTTAGATGTTCCATCTGTAACCAGCACTCCCCGCGTACAACAATGTGAAAAGACGCGCGGGGACTCTGCCTAACTTCCATTCCCCAGGGCGAACAAAAGCAGGAACGAAAGTACACGCTGCCTTGCAATCGGATAACTCGGAGAATGTCACTAAGTACGTCCATTTGTGATTAGACACCTGTATATAAATACGATCAGACACAAATGTAACACTTTCAGCCATTAAAGGTCTTTTCTGAAGCGGTAATAATGATTCCCTGATCTGCAAACTGTCTCTCAACTTCGAGGAATTATTATGCTTAGCTTTGCCAAAAAAACCTTATTAGCAGCCACGTTATCTGCAGCCTTCGCTGGCGTCAGCCATGCAGATCTTCCTGATCCCGGCGTACAGCTAAGCGCCGGAAATACCGCACTGGTTATTACTGATCCGCAAAATGACTTTCTCAGCCCAGATGGCGTCACCTGGGGTGTTGTCGGTGAGAGTGTGACTGCCAATAACACTGTGGAGCATATCGAGGATTTGCTAAAAGCCGCCAAGGCAAAAGACCTGCCGGTGTTCGTCTCGCCACACTACTACTATCCACAGGACCACCAATGGGAGCATGAAGGGGCGCTGGAAACATTGATGCATAAAATCGGCATGTTCGACCGCAAGGGGCCATTATCGGTTGAACAATTCGAGGATTCCGGGGCTGACTGGCTGGCACGCTACAAGCCCTACATCAACGATGGTAAAACCGTGGTCACCAGCCCGCATAAGGTATTCGGACCCGAAACCAACGATCTGATTCTGCAGCTGCGCAAGCGCGGCATCGATAAGGTCGTGCTGGCTGGCATGTCGGCTAACCTGTGTACCGAGTCGCACATGCGTGAGTTAATGGAGCAAGGCTTCGAAGTGCAGATAGTATCCGACGCCACCGCCGCCGCGCAGTTACCCGGACTGGACGGCTACCAGGCGGCGATGGTCAACTTTCGCATGATTGCCAACTCCGTTCGCACCACAGATCAGACCGTCAAGCAAATCCAAGAGCTATAATCGGGCTTAGCTTAGGGAACCTGCGAATAAGTCCATTATGTTCTCTGCGGGCTATAGAACGGCCAGTACCCAGAGGGCATGCTAATGCGCGAAAGACAGTGCAGTGAAATGTCTGGACCTTTTCAAAC
>JBALVQ010000056.1:0-39203 GCA_036960915.1 Amphritea sp. | reverse complement strand
GAATGGGGGATCGGATTAAACCGGAATCAGTGATCGGAATGGGCCAGAATACGCAATACATAAACGAAGCCAATAGACTGTTAAATGGGCAGTGAAACTTACCGAAACGAATGACAATGATCCTGTTGCGACACAACGCTAGCCGAATTACTTAACAAGCAGCGGCACAATCGCCTGCAAAAAGCGCGGGCTGGACTAGCTAATCTACGTTTCACTCGCCTTTATGCTGGGCGTTGGTATGACTATGTGCAATCCAAATATTACATTTGCATCGAAACACTTTTCTTTGCTATAGCTGTTATCAAGCCTTCATAAGGGAAGTAGAAATGATTCGAGTAGCTGAGTCACAAGATATATCTGAAATTGCAAGAATTCACGCGCAAGGTTGGCATAATTCTTACAATACTTTGCTTCCAAAGCACATTTTAGAAAAAACCGATCACCAATCTATGCTAAAAAAGTGGCAGAATTGGTTTATCTCTAATTCTCAAGAGATTCATATCATCGTCGAGAATAACGACATCGTCGGCTTCGTTCACACATGCATGCCTCGGCAAATTCAATATCCACCTCAAGGCTTCGGTGAGTTACATCACCTGTATCTAACTGAATCTTGCATAGGGAGAGAAATCGGCCACAAACTCTTCGAACACGCTATATGCCAGCTAAAGTCCAACGGATATAACGGAATGCTGCTGTGGACTCTTGAGGGAAATAGCCAGGCTAAGGCGTTTTATGAAAGTCACGGTATGTCCCTGGATGGTGCCCGACGTGACGATCCCGATTGGTTAGGCCCTGATATTTTTGAGGTTCGCTATTGTCTACCTTTTTAAAAAGTATGAACATTAAAAAATTGGGGGCAGATGACACTTACTTTATGGCCTCATTTCCTTGCTTGTAAAACTCAATGACTGGTTTGCGGGCTTAGTCCGGCGCAGCTCTACGCCTTATTCTTTCGGGTGTTAGTGTTATGTTCCTGAGTAGCCGGCGTTTTTCAAGATAGTTATCACCTTTTTCTCGATCTTGTGGAGATGTATGAGAAGCACTTTAAAGCAAAAAATAATCGACGTTTGTAATGCTAAAATTGAGAAAAAAGGCACGAATGTTGGTTTATCCTTTTACGCATTCTTTGCAAACAAGAACGATGATCCCGAGTTGTTAATGGAAGCAGCAGAATGGTGGATCATGACACATAAATTAGATCATTTTGAAAAAGCAGTAAAAATCAAGAAAATGATAGAAAGCATGTAGAGAAGTGGGGACAGAAATAAGTGGGGTCAGATGAAACTTATTTTATTAATAAGTGGTAATAAGTGGGGTCAGATGAAACTTATTTTATGACCCCACTTGCTTATAGTCCGGTTTACCTCGCAAAAATATCGAGAGCTATACATAAACGAAGCCAATAGACTGTTAAATGGGCAGTGAAACTTACCGAAACGAATGACAATGATCCTGTTGCGACACAACGCTAGCCGAATTACTTAACAAGCAGCGGCACAATCGCCTGCAAAAAGCGCGGGCTGGACTAGCTAATCTACGTTTCACTCGCCTTTATGCTGGGCGTTGGTATGACTATGTGCAATCCAAATATTACATTTGCATCGAAACACTTTTCTTTGCTATAGCTGTTATCAAGCCTTCATAAGGGAAGTAGAAATGATTCGAGTAGCTGAGTCACAAGATATATCTGAAATTGCAAGAATTCACGCGCAAGGTTGGCATAATTCTTACAATACTTTGCTTCCAAAGCACATTTTAGAAAAAACCGATCACCAATCTATGCTAAAAAAGTGGCAGAATTGGTTTATCTCTAATTCTCAAGAGATTCATATCATCGTCGAGAATAACGACATCGTCGGCTTCGTTCACACATGCATGCCTCGGCAAATTCAATATCCACCTCAAGGCTTCGGTGAGTTACATCACCTGTATCTAACTGAATCTTGCATAGGGAGAGAAATCGGCCACAAACTCTTCGAACACGCTATATGCCAGCTAAAGTCCAACGGATATAACGGAATGCTGCTGTGGACTCTTGAGGGAAATAGCCAGGCTAAGGCGTTTTATGAAAGTCACGGTATGTCCCTGGATGGTGCCCGACGTGACGATCCCGATTGGTTAGGCCCTGATATTTTTGAGGTTCGCTATTGCCTACCTTTTTAGAAAGTATGAAGGTTGAAAAAGTGGGATCAGATGACACCTACTTTATGGCCTCGTTTGCTTGCTTGAAAAACTCAATGACTGGTTTTCGGGCCTAGTCCGGCGCAGCTATACCCCTTATTCTTTAGGGCTATGTTCCAGAATCGCCGGCGTTTTTCAAGATAGTTATCACCTTTCTCTCGATCTTGTGGAGATGTATGAGAAACACTTTAAAGCAAAAAATAATCGACGTTTGTAATGCTAAAATTGAGAAAAAAGGCACGAATGTTGGTTTATCCTTTTACGCATTCTTTGCAAACAAGAACGATGATCCCGAGTTGTTAATGGAAGCAGCAGAATGGTGGATCATGACACATAAATTAGATCATTTTGAAAAAGCAGTAAAAATCAAGAAAATGATAGAAAGCATGTAGCGGTAAGTGATAGGGAAGTGGGGACAGACGGAACTGATTAAAAGCTTATCTGACCACACTTCTAGATATCTGTGGGCCGAATAGAAAGGCACACCTACCTATACCGCTTAAAGATTACCGCAGCATTGACGCCGCCAAAGCCAAAGCCGTTACACAAAACGTGATCGACTTGCGCCTCTCTGGCGACAAGGGGGATCAGGTCCAGGTCTGCCATGGTGCTATCGGCGTTTTCCAGGTTCAATGTCGGTGGCAACACGCCGGTTCGCAATGCTTGCACGCTAAAGATAGATTCCACGCCACCCGCTGCACCTAATAAATGCCCGGTAGCGGATTTTGTCGCTGATATTGGCACTCGTGATACGGCATCGGCGAAGACACGGCGTAGCGCGTTGATTTCACCACGATCACCCACGGGTGTAGAGGTCGCGTGAGCATTCACATAGCCTATATCCCTTGCTGAAAGGCTGGCCATTTTCAACGCCGCTTGTATCGCTCTGGCCGCGCCTTCGCCGCTGTCTGGACCCGAAGTGAGATGGTAAGCATCAGCGCTGGTGCCGTAACCGACGATCTCTGCCAGCGGTGTCGCACCACGATTTAGTGCATGCTCCAGGGTTTCGATTACTAATAGCCCGGCACCTTCGCCCATCACAAAGCCGTCTCGATTTTGATCGAAAGGGCGTGACGCTGCTGCAGGGTTCGCATTGTTAGTCGACAAGGCTTTCAGTGCGCCAAATCCAGCCAGGGATAGAGGATCGATACAGGCTTCTGCGCCGCCAGCGAGTACTACTTCGGCTTCACCACTACGAATTAAACGCATACCATCGCCAATCGCCTGGATGCCAGCAGCACAAGCGGTGACCGGTGTGCCTATTGGGCCTTTAAAGCCGTATTTTATCGAGACATTACCTGCTGCCAGGTTGGCTAAAAATGCTGGCACGGTGAAAGGCGAGATCTTGCGAGCGCCTGATTTGTCGAGCACCTCTTTAGCGTTGGTAATCGTAGGGAAACCGCCGATGCCAGTGGCGATCACAGTTGCGGTAGCCAGTTGCTCATCCTCTGTTTCAGGTGACCAGTTGGCTTGTGTGAGTGCTTCATCGGCCGCCGCCAGGGCAAACAGGGTAAACAGATCTACGCGTCTGCGCTCTTTGGCTGACAGGTAATTCGTTTCGATGAGCGCGTTATCCTGTTCGCTATTTCTGGGAACCTGACCTGCAATTTCAGTGGTTAAGCTTTCTGGTAACGCTTCCTTGATAGTGCCAATACCCGATTCACCGGCGATTAAACGTTGCCATACCGATGCAACGCCACAGCCCAGTGGTGATACCAGACCCATACCCGTGATAACAATTCGGCTTGCATTCGACATGTGATTTCCTTTGTTCCTTCAGCTGTTTATTTCAACCTAACCAGATGAACCATGCTAAAGTAAGTTTATATATGATCAAGATAATATAAAAATGCTCTTAACTGGCTTTGGGCATTTATTCAGGAGAGCCCGTAATGCCTTATTCAGCAGATCATAAACAACAAAGTCGGGAGCGTATCCTGCTGGCTGCGGTAGATTTGTTCTGTCGTAAAGGCTTTGATCAAGTATCCATCACACAAGTTATGCAGCATGCAAAAATGACGCATGGGGCTTTTTACGCGCACTTTGCGTCTAAGGTGAGCTTGTATGCAGAGGCAATTCAAACAGCAGCGCAACATTCTTTGCTGGTCAGGCAGGGCAGCAACCTAAACACTGACAAACTCATTACATTGATTACCGAGTACCTTAGCCTGGGGCATGTAAGTCAAGAAAGCTCACCTTGTCCATTGGCTTTTTTATCGACCGATGTAGCTCATAGAAATAGCCAGGTGCGTGCCAGCTATGAAGCGGTTTTTAATGGCCTGGTGACAAAATTATCACAGGTGTTGGAAAGCGCAGGTAAACAGGCTAAAACCGCTCACTCTCAAGCCCAATACCTTGTGGTAACACTGGTCGGTACGGTTGCTATTGCGCGGAGTTTAACGGATCAAGATAATCAGCAGGCCCTGCTTGATAATGCAAAAACGGGGCTGATTAATATGCTCAAGGATTGATAGCTGTATCGATCAATGCCTTTTACTTTTAAAAAGATGTGCCGAAAAAAGGATCCCCTAGAAAAGATAGCCGAGGAAAAAGGGCACCCATTAAATGGCTTGGGCTATCATTTAACAGGTCAGGCAGTCAGCAAGGCTGTAGTAAGGCTAGCCAGTAGAGTGTGCATTCGAGAGCCTTAACTTCAGTTACTGCCTCGTAGCGAAATTGACTTTCGCTTTGCCTGCACATCGTTGTTCTGTTTGTAGTGGATACAGTGAAAAGGTGATTATTATGGTTCGCAGTGCTAAGTTCTGGATTCAGATGGCGGTGTTTCAGGTCTTCTTCGGACTGGTAGTGTTTGCCATTACGCGCGATTACTACATTGATGACGCCGCACCCGTTAGCACTTTACCCAAAATAGTCAGCCAGCCCAAGATTGAATGGCCGGGTGGCATTACCAAAACCGACCCCGCTCAGTTTGGATCATTAGCATCCATACCGGTTAGCGATGACCCGGCTGAGATATCACGTCAGGCCAATGAATTCTTTGCCAACAAGGAATACGGCAAAGCGGCGCACCTGTATGAGCAGCTCTTGCTATTTGCCCCGGATAATGTGATTACCTATAACAACCTGGGTATTACGCTGCACTATCTGGGTAGATCGGATGAAGCACTAGGCCGGCTCAATGAAGGCGTGGCCGTTGATCCAAAAAATCAGCGAATCTGGCTAACCCTGGGGTTCGTGAATAGCCAGTCGGGTGATACCGAACAAGCGCGTATTGCACTTACAACTGCTGTTGAGTTGGATGCTGAAAGCAAGGTAGGGCAATCCGCTGCAGAGATGCTCGAAAATCTGCCTTAGTGTTCTCGGGATATCAATCACTTAAAAATTAAATGCCTTAGTGCCATCGGATCCGTTTAATAGACGTCTATACTGATGTCTGTGCCATTTGAAAATTCACTTATTCGTTATGCGCTTAGTAGTTTTACTGTTAAGCATTGCAGAGGCTGTCTCCTGATAAGGTGTGAATAAACTGTCCTGTGAATCCTCAGGGAGAAAACTCCTATGTCGACGCCCCCGGAAAATATTAATTACACGCTTAGTAGCAGTGAAATTGAACAACTAAAGCCCTATGGGGAAGTTCGTAACCACGTTGCGGGGGATGTGCTTATCGAAGAGGGTGAGCGGCAGTTCGATTGCCTGGTGACACTTTCTGGGCAAATCGATATTCATATCGCAACACCCGAAGGTTCCAAGCGCGTGGGCTGGATGGAGGCCGGTCAGTTTCCAGGGGATATTGCAGTACTGTCTGGGCAGGCAGCACTCGCTCGCGCCACGATGGGCCTCGACGGTGAGGTGCTGCATATTTCCCATGCTAATTTTCAGCACCTGTTGGTCGAGAACTCCAACCTCTCAGATGTATTCGTGCGCACCCTCACTGCACGCCGTGCCTTTGCCCGTGATTCGGCGTTTGGGGCTGTAATAGTTATCGGTGAAGCACATGATCGCCGCGTGTTTGCCGCCCGGGATCTGCTTACTAAACACGCAGTGCCACACATCTGGTTAAGCCCTGACTGCGATGAAATGGCGCAGCGGATTATCGAAGCTAAGGGCATAGCTGAAACTGATTTACCGGTCGTGATTCGCGGTTCATCAGAAGTACTATCCAAGCCGGGTATTGCCGAAATTTCAGAGTCTTTTGGCTTGGACCTGCTACCAGATGGTGCCTGTGCCGATGTGATCGTTGTCGGCGCCGGACCTGCCGGACTTGCTGCCTCGGTCTACGCTGCATCTGAGGGCTTGAGTGTACTTACCATTGATACCGAAGGGCCCGGTGGGCAGGCTGGAACCTCTTCAAAAATTGAAAATTATCTCGGCTTTCCTTTAGGTATATCCGGTCGAGAACTCGCCGAGCGCGCTTCTGTACAAGCACAAAAATTTGGAGCACGCCTCGCCGCCCCCGTAAAAGCCAGCGGATTGGAGCAGCAGGGCAACGCCTATTGCATGACCCTTGAAGACGGCCGCAAACTAAAAGCGCGCGCGGTTGTAATTGCCACCGGTGCACAGTATCGCCGCCTGCCTATCAAGAATCTTGAACGTTTCGAAGGACGCGGCATTTACTATGGCGCAACACCGATGGAAGCGCAGCTGTGTGGCGGCTCTGAAGTGGCCGTTGTTGGTGCCGGAAATTCCGCAGGGCAAGGTGCTATGTTTCTGAGCCAAACAGCCAAAGCCGTACATATGATTTACCGGCGTGGCGATATTCGCGACACCATGTCGGAATATCTAGTACGCCGAATGGAAGAGGCTCCCAATATTCACCTCCACCCCACAACCGAAATAGATACCTTGCACGGTATCGACTGTATCGACCCTGGCGAAGACCGCCTGGTTGCAATCACCTTTAAAAATAGTGAGACGGGGGCGTTAAAGCGTTGTGACGTGCCTTTCGTGTTTTTATTCATCGGAGCAGCACCTTTTACCAGCTGGCTACCAAAACACATGAGTTGCGATAAACAGGGCTTTGTAAAAACCGGACCGGACCTCGCCAATATCGATCTGGTTCGCGCCGGCTGGGATTTGGATCGTATGCCTACGCGTTACGAAACCTGCTGGCCGCGCGTTTATGCCGTGGGTGACGTTCGTATCGGTTCGGTAAAGCGCGTGGCATCTGCTGTTGGAGAAGGCTCTGTGGTCGTAAGTGATATTCACCAGGCTTTGGCGGAGATGACGCGATAAGGGAGAGCAATGCAGGTCTTGATTTAATTACCCATAACAAGTTGTTGTCGTGCTCTCAATTTCAATGCTTATGATACTTTGTTCAAGGCACCTTCAACCAGTTGATAGTGTTGATCACAGGAGAGTTCGACGTCTGTGTCATCAATGGCTAAAATTGAAATATCTGGGAACCTGTTTCTGATCTCTTCTATGACATGGCTACGTTTTTCGACGCTTAGCCCACGCATCGCGCGATTTAAAACGAGCAAATCAGGATTTTTTACAAGCTCACGAATGACAGGAATTGCCTCACGTACATCATTGGGTAAGTTCGCACCGCCGAAGCCTGCGTTTCTTTCGCTTGCCAGAATTGCGATGGATTTAGCTAAACCATTCTCCTCACAAATCGACTCGAGTAGATCCTGTATTTCTTTTTTTGCAGCAGGTTTTGATAATGAAATTCTTCCAAATAGCAAATTACATTGAACAGATAAGCCGTGGTTGAATTCATTTTCATTATAAAATTCAATCTGATTTCTTAGTTCTTCTGGGCAGCGGCTATAGAATAATTTTCTGGCGGAAAGTGTTTTTTTCTTAAATTCGTCATCAAAAAAATTAAAATCATGCCTTTGCGGATTGATTCTAAATGCTAGTTGGGTCAGATGAATCTTGTCTTCTTTATTCAATCTAACAGAAGGGATGGACAGTTTATCAACCAGGTTGGCCAGGATTTCATTGTTGTCTGTATCCAAAAAGTCATAACGCTCCACTTTTGGATCATGTGCTCCATAGGTTTTAATGTCTGATATTATTCTTTCAGCAAACTTGGCTCCTAATTCAACGAGTGGTCCTTTCAGCCCTACTTTAGCTAATACTTTTTTAGTGAATTTTTGGGAGATAATATCGTGAATGGTTATATTGTTAATTATAGGGTAGCCAAATATAACATTTTCGTCCAAAGACGCATAAGGATTAAATGTGTCGGCGTGAAAGGGTAATATCATCTCGCTTAATCCTTCCTCCTCGAGTCTGCTTCTTACCGTGGATCTGATGTTTTTGATCATTGAAGCAAGTTCAGTGTGATAGCCTGGATAAAATCCAGCGTTTAGCCCACGGAAAAACATTGTTTTTTCTATTCCAGTTAGTTTGAATAACTCGTACTTGTTATCGGGTTCTAATATTTCTAAATACTCTTCGCGAGTCCAGTTTATATTAGGGGGAATGTCAAAGTTTCCGGTTTTTCTTGCATCATCAATCCATTTTAAATCGTCCTCTTCCAGTTCGCTCACGTTAGGGATTTTCTGTTTTATTCCAAGTGTTAAGTTTTCATCTATCGAGGTTCCGAAAACGTGTGAGAAATTATCTAAATAGCCGATTCTGGATGAAAGTACAGACTGTTTGGTGTTAGAGTAATTAAATTCACCGAGTTGGATTTTCCCTTCCGTAGACGATTTCATTCCGATAACGACCTTGGCGAGAAGATCCAACTCATCTGATTTCTCTCCGATAACTGAAACAAGGCTTCCGCTTGGTATCTCCAGATTTATATTACTTAATTCGGTATCCGATTGACTGTCATATACGGAAACATCGGCTAACAAAAAGTTGCGCTGGTTTGATTTTGAAGGCATCGAATCCTGGGGTTCTACGTATTCAATATCAGATTCTTTAAAGGGTTCCAAAATCTGATGATACTTTTGTGCGGTCTCAGATGTTGCCTGGTAGTAGGCCAGAACCTCTTTCCAGGGGGAGGTTAAATCTTTATAAGCCGATAAGCCAGCCACAAGAGAACCTAAGGTCAATTCGCCCTGGATAACCAGTATCCCACCTATCAGGAAAAAAAAGAAAGGCGTCAATTGATTTATAAAGTTGTTAAGGAATTTCAGGAAGTTCTTTTTAATGTGAACATTTAAACGGTGATGATAAAGTATGCTAAGTTTGTGTGAGAAAAATGAAAGTGTGTAATCCGTTGCTCCTGATGATCTAATATTATCGAGCCCAGAGATTGAATCGCCAATATGACTTGAAAGGACTCTTTTTTCAGCAACTGTTTCTCGGTGTATTAGATTAATCTGTTTCTGTAATTTTGGAATCCAGTATAGCTGCAAGGGAATCATTGCAATTGATGCTAATCCCAGCCAAATATTTTGAACCATCAAGAAACCCAGGATGGTAAGCATGGTTCCTCCCTGGAAGGCAGGTGTTGCTAACGCATCACCAAAAAAGCCACCTAGCTTGTCTGTTTCTGCCGTAATTATTGGAATTAATTCACCCTGGGTGATCTTTGGGTTTCCTCTGATAGCATTCTCAACTAATTGATAGCGTATACGCCTAACCAGTTTTTCTGATATGTTCCCCATCCGGACATTTATCTTCATTTTTATTATGCCGGATGTAATTACAAGTAACAGAAACGCGATGCAGAGGCCTACTAAATAATAATATTGCTCTGTCTCGAAACCTAAAATTATTCTCGGAAAATCTTTGGAAGAAAGAACGTCGTTAATTATTCTTTTTGGAATCTCTAATGTTAAATACAAAACTGGAAAGCTGAGTAATGTTATTGCCAGTAACCACAGTTGTTCTGTCTTTGAATATCGCCAGATATATTCAAAAATATGTTTTGGCAGTTTTTCATGCTTTGTCGTATTTTCTAGTGACTCTTCCATGTTCAACTCCAACGTTGAGTTGATGAGAAAAATTCAACTTCTAACCTGACATCTGTTCTATTATAGTCTAAAGCTGGTATGCGTAAATGAAATTAACCTGTTTTTATACTGCCTGTACAAATACTCTCTGAGAGATAGACAGGGGCAGATAAAAATCAAAAGCTTAGTTGAGCGCAAACATGTTTCTAAGGCATCTGAGCTTCGTATCGACCTGACATCCATACAACGATTAGGGGATACTATTGTGTGGTAAAGCTTTAAAACAGATGTTTTACCGCTTTGTAAGCCCTGTGTCTCGGGGTGTTGTAGGATCATCTTCTGTCATTGGTAGTCCGAAGAGGTTAGACAGCGTCTGTACTTTTTGGTGCGGTGAACTGCTGGTCGGATTTAGCCAGAGGCAGAAATTAAATTATAAGACACGTAATAAACTTAATTTTGTAATTGTTTTGTGTTTTATTAGTCTTTATATTTTAATTGTTTGTGGATGATTTAGCGTGCTGGTTGGTGCTTTTTATGAATATAAAGTGTAGATGATTAAATATGAGTCTATGTTAAAAATGTATAATAATGTTTTTATATTTTTAAAGCGCTTATCGGTTGTTCGTTAATATATTTTAAAAAATGGTTGTGACAATTTTGATGCTTCGAGTTAAGCTTAAGTATCTTCTAACATTAAAAAAGGGATGTTTATATGGGAATTCTGTCATGGATAATTTTAGGACTGGTCGCGGGTATGTTGGCTAAGTGGTTGATGCCGGGCAAAGATGGCGGCGGTTTTATTGTGACAACGTTACTGGGCGTTGCCGGCGCGTTTGTGGGTGGTTTTTTAGGCAGCTTTGTCGGCATTGGCAGTGCCGATGGCTTTAACCTGGGCAGCATCGCAACCGCAACCGCAGGGGCATTTATCCTGCTATTTGCCTACAACAAATTTAAGTAATAGCTGCTTATTCAACTTCATTGTCATTACTTATCGGAGAACGGCAGATCAAGTGTCGCGTGTTCTCTGGTTGTTCAGACCCCTGTCTACCATTCTGTTGTACTCATATCCTGGCCACTCTGCTGCAGCTTTTGGAGGCTGTGTATCCATATTGTTGGTATAGACTGTCTGCGGTGTCGCGTTTTTTCCGTAGTATCGGGGCTGGGGCATCGGGACACGTTTAATCGCACTTGCTGAGGACCATGCCCGTGACAAGGGCTTCTATAAGCTTAGTCTGATCGTCTTTGAACAGAATTGTGGTGCCAAGTTGCTGTATGACCGGATCGGGTACCGGGAAGTGAATCGCGAGGCTATCTATCCCCATTCGCTGATTCACTACACCGGGGATGCAATACTGATGGTGAAACAGATTGAGTAGTGCCTGGTATCTCCTCAAGACGTGATAACCTTCCCTGACACCAATACCAAAATCAACGCTATTTACCCCTTTAAGGATGATTAAATGCGCCCTTTGATCCCTTTCGTACATCAAATTGATACTCAGGAAGCCAACGTGTGGCTGGCTGCCTTAGAGATACTTTTGCCACACTGCGATATACGCCTGTTTTCCCAGCTGAGTGAGCAGGAAAGGGCGCAGGCATCAATCGCCATCGTGGCCAACCCCAGGCCGGATGAGTTAACCCAGTTACCAAGCCTGAAGTGGGTGCATTCGGTTTGGGCGGGCGTGGAGCGCATGGTGGCCGAGCTGAGTGAATTGCCGTTTGATATTGTGCGCCTTGTCGACCCTAATCTGGCGGAGACTATGTCTGAAGCAGTATTGGCCTGGGTGATGTATCTGCATCGTGATATGCCCCGGTATAAGGCCCAGCAGGCGACAGCGACCTGGCAACCAAGGCCTTATATTGAGCCTGTTGAGCGTCGGATTGCGTTTTTGGGACTGGGGGAGCTGGGACAAAAAAGCGCGCAGCGTTTACGCCAGAATGGTTTTAGCGTATCCGGCTGGAGCCGGTCTTTAAAAAACATGGATGCAATACAGTGCTATGCGGGAGAGCCGGGCCTGACTGAACTGCTGGCACAGGCGGATATCATTGTTAACCTGTTACCCCTGACTCAGGATACAAAGGGGCTGTTGAATAGCGATTTTTTCAAACAGCTTAAGTCGGGGGCTTGCGTGATTAACTTTGGTCGCGGCGCGACTATTATTGAGGCCGATCTGATTGCTGCTTTAGACGCAGGGCAGGTTAGCCATGCGGTACTGGATGTGTTTGAACAGGAGCCGTTGGAAACCAGCTCCGAGCTGTGGAGCCATCCTGGCATTACGCTATTACCCCATATTTCGGCACAGACCAGTATTGAATCGGCGAGCCGGATCGTCGCCAGTAATATTGATAACTACCTTGATAATGGACTTATGCCACAGGTAGTGGATAAGAAACGCGGTTACTGAGAGGCTTGCATAAAATTGATTGTAAATAGAGGCAGGTCTTCTGTATAAGTTGTCGCTATCAGTGATCATAGCTAAAGCAGCGTTCTAGTTGGCCACCAGTAATCCGGTCAAAATACGGATTGTTGTATGGATAGGTATTTGGATTAGTTGATGTCTATTTTCGGACTCACGCATTAAGGCAGACCAAACGAGGTTCAGGCCTTCCCCCCCTTTATGCGTGTTAGTTTACGTTCTGGTCTGCGGTTATGCGGTTAAGCACCAACTGTCCATTTTCAACCGGTATGCGTTCCCCTGGCGCTTCCAGCATGCGTATGGTGGCGACCTGGCCATCCAGTCGATATTCCACGTCATAACCGACCAGCTGCTCTTTGCTATCAGTGACGGTCTCGCAGCGTGTTTCGGTGGTGGTATAGGTATCGTTGGCCTGCATATTTTCTTGTGTCTTATTACCCGCGTAGCCGCCAGCTGCTGCACCGGCGATGGTTGCCAGCTTTTTGCCGTTGCCGCCGCCAATCTGGTTGCCCAGCAAGCCACCCAGCACGGCACCAACAACCGAGCCGGTTATCTGATTCGGGTCTTTGGTCGGCTTTCTGTGGGTTACGACTTCATCGTGGCAAACCTGGCGGGGAGTATTAATCGTTTCTGTAACCGGCTGCACTTTCAGTACATCGGCGAACTCCGGCGCATTGCTGCGCATTGCCATTGTGGCTGTGGCAGTGACCCCAACGGCACCCAGGACGGCACCTACAATTATGGATTTGTTCATTAAGCTTCCTCTGATTTCCTTGTTACCTGGATAGAACTCTGGCGAGCCAGCCTCCTATACCAGCACAGTAGGACAGCGGGGAAGTGGAATGAGTTCAGTTATTTTCAGAGATAAATTGCAGGCCTTGGCTCGGGTAATAATACCTTGGAATCAGAACGACATCGTGAGGTGTAGCACAACGTTTAAGTTGTACGTGGAGCACTTAGCGTTTCAGTACCGTACCAGCTAGCTAATAGATCGCTAAGAATACGGGTAGGTGAGCTCTCCTTTTCGGACTCTCGCATTAACGCAGACCAGCCGAGATCCAGCCCTGTTTCCCCTACTTGCACCGTGGCGATTCTGCCGCTCTCCAATGCTGACTCTACGGCCCACTTTGACAGGATGCTGACGCCGAAGCCGGATGCGATAAGTTCTACAATGGCATCGGTCATCTCGACCACGTTTACCTGCAGAGGAATAACGCCGGATGGGCGAATAAAGCGCTCATATTCGAATCCTGGTTGCGTCGTACGGCTGTAGGTTAGATAGACTTCGTCTGCCAGATCTTCCGCATTTACGTGGGACTTGTTACTGAGCGAGTGGTTTACCGGCACTACCAGTACCAGCTGGTCATCAAACAATGGTGTAGCAGTAATTCCCGGTGTCGCCAGATGGCCTGGTGCTATAACGACATCTACAGCCGCTTCATTCAGGCTGCGAATAGGATTCTGCGTAGCCGCAGCAACCAGCTCCAGTTGAATAGCTGATTCCTCCCGTGCTGCCATGCGCATAAATTGTGGCAACCAGTGATAACAGTTGTAGGCGGCTACGCCAAGTCGAACCACGGCTGCCTCTTTTTTTGTGATCTGTTGAAAATCAGATTCAGCCCGTTGCAGTGCCGGCAGCACCTGGATGGCCGTCTGAGTCATGGCGCGCCCGGCCGGAGTGAGTCGTAGCCGGCGTCCTTCCCGTTCGAATAAGGCTCCTCCCAAACGTCTTTCTGCCTCTGCGAGGCGGTGACTCAAAGCGGATTGAGTAATGCCCAGCGTATCCGCAGCCTGTCGCAGAGTTCCCGCCTCGGCGATAGCCTTGAGCATTTCCCAGTGCCTGATATCCAATCTCATACGATTCACTCGCTATACAAATACATGAGCAGCTCTCATGTAATGGCCGAACTATTCAATATTATATTAATCAGAAGTCAACTATTGTCCAGTGAATAAAAGGACGAACTTAGAGGCTAATAATGGAACATCGGTCATTTTTCAGCGGGCCAGGGTTGATTTTGCTAGCGGCGATCTGCTTTGGGTTTAATCCCTTGTTTGCGCAACTGCTGTTTGCTGAAGGCTTGGGTGCGGAAATGGTTAGTCTCTATCGGTTTATCTTGCCCGCTTTGTTGCTGTCATTTTGTCTTCGTGCACCGCAGTCTGAATGGCCAGAAGTGCTCCGCATGCTGGCAATTGGCATTGCCAACGGCGCGGCAATTTTCTGCTATTTCTATGCGCTGGATACGATTCCCGCAGCGACCGCAATCCTGATCTACTACACCTATCCGTTTTTCAGCGTTATCGTTGGCTGGCTTGTATTTAAACGGCGACCGACGCTAAATGCTTTTATGTCTGCTGCCCTGGTGCTGGTTGCAGCCTCTCTTGTGATCGATCCCGATAGCCTTTCCGTCGAGTCCAGGCTAACTGTATTGGCGTGTTTTCTTGCTCCTCTGGTGTTTGCTACACAGATTCAGTATTTGTCGAAACCGTTGCAGAAAATTTCTATAACCAGGCGAATGGCCTGGGGAACACTGGGGCATATCGTGGTATTGCTACCCATTGCTGCTTTGCAAGCGCCTATTGAATTGCTACCCGATTCCTGGATAGGTATCTGGGCGATTCTGGGGATAGCATTGATAGCTGCAGCATTACCCCAGTTTTTGTTTTTAATCGGTGCGCCGCAGACGGCTCCTGAGATCACAGCTATTGTGGGGTCTGCCGAACTAATTGTCGCACTGCTGACAGGCGCTGTACTGCTGGGGGAGCAATTGGGACGTCTCGAAATTACGGCCATGCTACTCATCCTGATTGCACTCTGTATCCGCCAGACGGGTGAGCAAAATTAAAGGGCCCTGCTTTTAGTCTGTAAATTTCAAATTGAAAACACGCCAGAGCGAGTAATACTGAAACAAAACAAAACAAAACAAAACAAAACAAAACAAAACAAGGATAAATTCAGATGTGATAGTCGCGATAGATGTCTACTACGCTGATCCGCAGGCAATAGCGGCAGGCGTGCTTTTCCCAAGCTGGGAATCGGATACTGTCGATCAGCAGATAGTTAAAATACTTGCTGAGGTAGCCCCTTACGAGTCAGGCGCTTTCTATAAAAGAGAATTGCCCTGTATTCTTACTCTGCTGTCTGAAATTGATCAGCCGCTGGAAGCGATTGTCATCGATGGCTATGTGACCCTGGGCGCAGAGGCTAAAGACGGTTTGGGCATGCACCTGTACAAGGCGATTGAGTGTTCTGCGCCGGTGGTTGGAGTAGCCAAGAATAAATTTGTCGGTACGCCTGCACAGTGCAAAATCTGGCGGGGCGAGGGGCGCAGTCCTCTCTATGTAACATCCATCGGAATACCATTGGAGAGTGCTAAGCAGTTAGTATCCAGTATGCATGGGCAGCATCGTATCCCCACCATACTGAAAAAAGTCGATCAGCTTTGCCGGGGCATTAAAAGTTAAAGGGGAGGGCTCCTTTAGCGTCATATGTCCCGGCATAGCTATAATTATTCTTCATCCAGGCCATCAAGCAGCTTTTCCAGCAAACTCTCCAGCATCTCCTGTTCTTTCCGGCTGAGGGTGGCGAGTGCACGCGCTTCGTTTTCCACATGCAGCGGCACGATGCGGTTTATCAGTTCCAGGCCTTCCTCGGTTAGGGCAACCAGCGTGCCGCGGCGGTCTTCCGGATTGGGAGTGCGGGCAATCAGGCCTGACTTTTCCAAACGGTCCAGGCGGTTAGTCATGCCGCCCGAGGAAATCATCAGTGCCTCAAACAACTGTGTCGGTGCCAGCTCATAGGGTGCGCCGGAGCGGCGCAGGGTGGCCAGCACATCGAACTCGCCCTGCTGTAAACCGTGGCTCTTGAAGAAAGGGTTCAGATAATCACGGGTAATCAGCCGGGTTGCTTTACCCAGATTACCAACCACCTTCATCGGTAAAAGATCGAGACCGGGCATCTCCCGCTGCCACTGAGCCGTGGCTAATTTTACTTTATTCATTGTTTTTAATTTATCTCTGCGTTAAGATACTTTCAATCAAGATGCTTTTTGTTAAGTTACTATCTATTAAGTTACTTTATATTAAGTTACTTGACATTAATACACATTGTAACACGCTACAGGAGAAGGGCGATGTCGATCAACAACAAGTCGAACATTGAAATGTCACGCAAGAGTACTAATCGAGCCGGTGTATATGCATTCATTTGCCTGCTGCTGGTGGGTGTTTTTCTGGCGCTGTCTTTGGTGATAGGTAAGCTGGCCGACGGCGCTGGTGCGCCACTGTTAACATTTCTGATGATTGCGATGGCGGGGGCCGGTGTAATACTGTGCGTAATTACGGCAATACGACGCCAGCCGATGTCATTTAATCGTCGCTCGCTGGAATATGCCGTTATTTCGGGAGCCTTTTTCGCTTTGCCCAACGCCTTGGGCTTCCTGGCGATACGCCATGTCGGGGCGGGATTTATATCACTGAGCTTTGCCTTCCCGATTCTCATCACCTGGGTGCTGGCTGTCGTCCTGCGACTGGAAAAGCTGCGTGCACTACGCCTGATAGGTGTGCTGCTGGGGTTATCTGGCGGCATCGTACTGGCAGCGTCCAAGAGCGGCGGTACGGGTGAAGCGCAGATGTGGCTCTTTCTGGTGCTGGCGATGCCGGTAGTGATTGCCTGCGGCAATATCTACCGCACTCTGCGCTGGCCCACTGGTGCTTCTCCCGTGTTTCTGGCGGCGCTGATGATGTTTGGTGGTGCGCTTACACTACTACCTTTTGCATTGATCGTTGAGCCGGGGCAGGTTCAGACTCTGCTGGAATCTGCACAGATCCTCCAGCTGCTGGCGCTTGAAGTTGCGGTGTTCACCATTCTCTACCTGTTCTATTTTGTACTGCAACAGCTGGCTGGCCCTGTCTACCTCAGCCAGATCGGTACCGTCGCTGCACTCAGTGGCACTCTGTTTGCTGTCTTTGTGCTCGGCGAGATGGCTCCTGCTAATCTAGGCCTGGCAGGGGTATTGGTCGCTATCGGTATGTTGCTGTTTCACCGTGGTGCAAAGAACAACTCAGCAGAGAGTGATGCTGACCAGGAAAATTCTGTTCACAACGACTCAAGCAACAATCAGTCTGTCCCTAACAACATGCCTGCAGTGGAGAGCAATTTGGTTGAGAATACCTAGCTTTGGAAAACTGGCCGGGCCAACTCGGGATCATTCCCATTACAGGATTTGGAAATAGCTTATGAACATTACCGATGCACTGAACTGGCGGTTTGCGGCCAAGCGGATGAACGGGCAAAAAGTGCCACAGTATAAAGTCCAACGGATTCTCGATGCTGCGCATCTGGCGCCTTCGTCTTACGGCTTGCAACCCTATTCCGTGTTGGTCATTGAGGATCAGGGGTTACGTGAAAAGATTCTGCCGGTGGCTTTTAATCAACCGCAGGTTACAGAAGCATCGCACCTTCTGGTCTTTGCTGCTCAGAATACTGTGGATGACGGACACGTCGATGATTTCATCCGACTCACTGCTGAACAGCGTGGTATCCCCCTGGCGGATCTTACCGACTACAGGGCAATGATTAGCAATGCAGTGAATAGCTTTGCAGAGGAAGAGAAACTTCACTGGGCGGCTAAACAGGCCTACATCGCGTTGGGAATATCAGTGACGGCGGCGGCATTTGAACAGGTCGATGCGTCACCTTTGGAGGGGTTTGATAAGGACGCGCTGGATAGCTTGCTGGGGCTCAGGGAAAAGGGCCTGCGCAGTCTTGTCATGCTGGCACTGGGGTATCGTGATACTCATAACGACCATCATGCCAGCTTTAAAAAAGTACGTAAGCCCAGAGAAGAAATGTTTATCCACTTGTAACAGTGTTAATGCTCCAGCCGCTAACAAAAAGCCCTCGCTCAATTGAGCGAGGGCTTTTTTCTTACTTGTTCCTGTTTGCAATCAGCGCATTAGGACGATCAGCTTCAGACTCAGGTTCAGGTTCAGGCTTGGCTGGTCTCCACTTGTGCTGCTTGCGCTGATTCATCTTTGGCATCGCGCATATGATCGCGGATCAATGCCTTACTCAGGGCGAGACACATCAGCACCATGACGATGGTAAATGGCAGTGCACCTATGATCATCGCATTTTTCAGGGCGCCCATACCACCGCCACCGGCCAGCAGCAGCGCGGCGATAACCAATGTGAGGATCAGGCCCCAGATAATACGGTGCTTAACGCCGGTTTCCTGTGCACCGCCGGACATGATGGTGTTCATGACCAGAATGCCGGAATCAGCGGAAGTTACCAGGAATGTGATGACCAGGACAACACACATGATGGTCAGAGCCGAGAGCACTTCGCCGCTGAGCATGTGCTGCAGGGTGACAAACAGTTTGGCGGTCGCGGAGGCGCCGACAATCGACCCTTCAGCCACGCCGCTCAGTTCCAGATCCATGGAGGTGGCGCCCAGGATGGTCATCCAGGCAAAGCAGACCAGTGAAGGAGCAATCACCGCGCCGACAACGAATTCACGGACTGTACGACCCTTGGAAATGCGTGCCAGGAACAGACCAACGAAGGGAGAGAAGGCAATCCACCAGGCCCAGTAGAACGTGGTCCAGCCGGACTGCCAGCCGAACTGACGACCCTGTTCAGATGTATTCCACAGCGCCGCTGCGGTTGTGTCAAAATTCTCCAAAGCCTTGACCGATGCCGGCAGACTTTCCTTAAATCCATCGAATGAGCCCCATGGACCTGTTCCGTACACCTGCTGAGCGACCAGCTGATACTCTTCGGCCGACAGCGCTTTTATCGCCTCAGGCAGTGCCGCAGTAAAGGTTTCATAAGCCGGTGTGGAGTAGGCTCCAAAAGACAGGTTGATGAAATTCAGGATATAGTCCGCCAAAGCCGCACCGTAGGTGGACATGGCGAAGGTGAAAGAACCTGCAACCATGAATGTGCCTAACAGGATCAGCGATAGCACCAGATTGAGGTTGGAAAGGTATTTCACCCCGCGACCGACACCTGAAACAGCGGATACGATCGACATTCCCATGATGCAGACCAGTGCGGTAATCAGTCCGGTGCGGCTCGGTGCCTTACTGCCGTCTTCGGCCGTGGTCATCATCCACTCCATGGCGGAGATGCTGTACAGGCCGTCAACCAGTTGGCTGACACCGAAACCGATGGTGACTGATACACCCAGAATCGTGGCTACGACGCCCAGAATATCCACAAAATCGCCAACGAACGTATTGGCTGCCCGCCCCAGGATCGGAGTCAGGGCCGAGCGTATTGTCAGCGGCATATCCCGGGTATAGGCGTAATAGGCCAGGCTCAGGCCGGTCACCACGTAGATGGCCCAGGCGTGAAAACCATAGTGCAGGAAGGTGTAGCGATAAGCTGACTGAACAGCGCCTTCGGTGTTGGCTATGGCATTGCCGGCCAGGATTTCCGGATTGCTGCCCCACAGCCCCAGAGGTTCGGCGGTCGCATACACCATCAGTCCCACGCCCAGACCGGCGCCAAACATCATCGAAAACCAGGAGAAGTTGGAAAACTCCGGTTTTTGCCCGGGTGTTCCCAACACCCGGCGCCCCGATGAGGGTATCACCGCGACCAAGAAGCAGAAGAAGGCAAAGGCCCCCACTGCGATAATGTAGAAACTGTTGAAATACTGCAACAGAGTGCTGTTTACAGATGACAGCATATCACTCGCCTGCAGTGGCCAGACCAGCGCCCAGATCACCAGTAATGCTATAGATAGCTTGCTGACCAGTGCGATCGGCAGGTTATAACCTTCGTAAAAACCACTTGGCGCGGTCTTGATTTGAAGGTCAGTAAAGGGTTCTCTAATAGACATTGTTTTACCTCTTATTATTATAATTTGGCCTTTAGCAATATTTTGCGGGCCGCAAGTTTTTTGTCTAGTCAGGTTTTTAATAACTGTTATCGGCAACCGGTGGTTGCGCTTTTCAGTTACAGCATGATCCGTTTTTTATGCTTTCTATCCTCGTGATCTAAGGAACCTACGAACAAGTCCCTTGCGCCTCTGGCTTCCAGAGAGATCCGGTCTCTCTGAAAGCCCCAAAGGGCGGGCTCTAGAACGGCCATCTGCTTTGTCAAACAGTTTGAAAAGGTCTAGACATTTCCTACACTGTTTTTCGCGCATCTGGCCGTTCTATAATCCGCAGAGAACACATTGGACTTATTCGCAGGTTCCCTAACAATTAGAGCAGGGGTTTTTATTTGCCTATGCCATATTTAGATAAAAAACATACCGCTATCTTGTGCTTTGTTCTACAAGGCTATTCTCGTATAAATCGCCTCAGCAAGGTGGTTTTGCCTTGTAAAGATATGCGTAAAAAACCGATATATTATTCGGTTATGTTTGAAACTAATTGTAAATTCAGACACTTAGAGCGGATGTTCGGCGGGATACTACAAACATATTAGCTTGCGAGATTCATAAGAAAAATCATAAAGGCAATAAGAAAAACCATTATAGAATCAAGAAAAACCAGCAGGGTTTTAAATAAAACCCTATAACCCAGTAACACGGTCAATCAGTAATTTTTAAATCGATTTCTTCGAACAGCCATTCGCAAAATACAGCAGCGGACTTCGACAGCGGGCGACCTTCGGGATGGACGAGGAAATAGTTATCGTCGGTATCCATCGACAATTCAAAGGGGGCCATCAGATCGTATTTAACGTCACTCCCTGAGACAAAACCCTCATAACTCAGAAAAGCCCCTAATCCATATTCTGACATGGAAACCGCCATGGCTACACTGTCTACTTTGTGACGAAGGATACTTTCCGTGCCGCTAACACCTGACTGCTCAAACCAGTCAAGCCAGCCTTGCCGGTTGCCGGTAACTTCTATTAAGGGCTGGGACAACAGATCAACAGGATCGGATAGTTGTTTGGCCAGTCGCTTAGAGCAGTAGGGCTTGAGTCTGGGTTTAAACAGTGGGTAAGCGGTCACTCCCGGCCAGTCCCCCTTACCATGAATGATAGACAGATCTGAGGGCACTGCATTGAACTCACTTTCCCAGTTGGTATCCGCAATCTGCAAGCTTAGTCCGGGATAGCGTGAGCAAAAGCTGTTTAACCTGGGGCCGAGCCAGATCATAGCAAAGGCGGTATTCACCTCCAGTACCAGCTCGCCTTTACCAACCGGGGAAAAAATATCTGCAGTGCCTCTTTGCAGACGCTCGATAGCATCTTGTACAACGGGCAGAAATGCCAGGCCGCTATTGGTGAGGGATACCTTTCTGTTTTGTCTTTTGAACAGGGGGTCATCGAGGTAGTGTTCCAGCAATCGAATCTGCTGGCTAACCGCCGACTGGGTCATGTTCAGCTCTCTGCCGGCGGCACTGAAATTTAGCAGGCGTGCTGCTACCTCGAAGGTTTTCAGCCAGTTCAACGGTGGTAGGTTCTTATTCATATGATCCATTAGCTCAGCTTATTACAATGGGTGTAATACATTGTTTGCCCTAATTATTTTTTCAAAATAGCATCTAGTGAATCCTTAATCACCTAATACGAGACACGTTCGATGCTACAGACTCAGGAAAATCTACCTGATAGCTCTTGCTTGGAAGGCGGCATGTATATTGATTCCGTTGTGCAGAGCAAGTATTCGCTTAAGATAAAATGGAGTGATGGCGTTAAGGCTAACTATCACTACCTATGGCTGAGGGACAACTGTCCGAGCGCTTTTCACCCTAAAACCAGGGAGCGTAATTTCGAGCAGCTCAGTGTCACAGAAGGTCTACATCCCTTATCTGTTTCACTGGACGGTGGAAAGCTGACAATTGAGTGGTCTGAGCAGCAGCATACCAGCTATTTTGATCAGCAGTGGCTGCGCCTGCATGGCTATTCGGATGAGCTCAGAGATGGGCATAGCAGTGGTTATCAGAGTTGGGATAATCGATTTGTTGAGCAGATACCGGTTGGCGAACACCAGCAGATTATTAAGGATGACAGTGCTCTCTATCAGTGGATGAAATCCCTCGACAAGTTCGGTTTGGCGATCATCAATGGTATGCCCAATAGTGACGAGGCGGTTGTCAAAACGGCCTCCCGAATTGATTACCTGAGACAAACTAACTTCGGTGTTACTTTTGATGTTAAATCCGTACCCGATCCGATCAATCTGGCCTATACCTCGATTGCACTGCCGCTGCACACCGATCTCGCCAATCAGGAAACACCGCCGGGTTACCAGTTTTTGCACTGCCTGCAAAATAAAAGCAACGGCGGTGAGTCAACCTTTGTTGATGGTTTGAGAGTGCTGGAAGAGTTGCGTAAGACTAAGCCCGAACAGTTTCGCTTGCTGTCGCAGTACGCTATTCCTTTCTGGTTTCATGATGACAACCATGATATTCGGGAACATCATCCGGTTATTAACCTCGACAGCTTTGGCAATATTGTCGAAATCAAATACAACGCTCACCTGGCGGGTATATTCGATTTACCGGAAGCCGTCATGCATGACTATTACCTGGCGTATCGAGCGCTGATGGCCAGCTTAAAGGATCCTCGTTTCATGATTGAGCTGAAGCTCAAGGCGGGTGAAATGGTGGTGTTCGATAACCGACGGGTGCTACATGGGCGCAAGGCATTCGATGAAGCCACTGGAGTTCGCCATCTGCGGGGCTGTTATGTGGATCGCTCTGAATTCAAAAGCCGCTTAAGGATTTTGGCTAGAAAATTCGGGGCCAAACGGTTCGAGGCTTAGTGCGTTAAAGTCTGAGTGTATCTGTGTAGACACTTTTTGGTTCATCGTTGATTATCGGGGAACGCCTCTTAAACCTTTTGACAGTATCTTTTTCTCTCAGGCAGATCCTCCCCAAGGAAATATTAAGCATCGTAGGGCGCCACCAGGGGCGCCACATCTATGGTGCACAGCCTTTTGGCGGGACGGGTCCCGCCCTACACATGTGAGGATGAAATGCTATAGCTCGCCATACACTGAAAATGTGCATGGAAAGCATCAACCCCGAATTGCCGTGGCTACTTCCACAATAACTTCTCCGATAAGCTGGCAGTCCTCTTCGCTGAAAGTGAGCGGGATACGCATATCCAGCAGGGTTGAGAGTATCTGCTCGGTCTTCGGTAGCTGCGGCATCTCCTTAATATAGCGCCAGCTGTCGTAGCGGCTGGTGTAGTCCTTAGGCTCTGCATCGCCGAACCACTTCAGTACCACCCCTTGCTGGCCGCACTGGTCGACAACCTTGAGAATCTGCTCGGTAGTAAAGCCGGGCAGGGAGAACTGAATCGAGCTGGCAACAAAGTGTTCAGCTTCCGGGCGCGACGGGATATGAACCCCTTCGCACTGGTTAAATACCTGCTCCAGAATACGGTAACGGGCATTCCAGCGCTCGCACTGGCGCTCCAGATCGGCCAGCTGGGGGCGCAGGATGGCAGCCCGCAGGTTATCCATGCGGCCACTGTAGTTGGGCGTTTCGAAGCGGATCTGTTCAAACGCTTCCTTGGGTGGCGCTGCGAAATGCCGCTCAAACAACATATAGGAACCCGAGTGGATGATAGCCCGTGCCATAACATCCGGATGGCGGGTGGTTAGAAAACCACCTTCGCCGGAGTTGATGTGCTTGTAGGTTTGGGTGCTGAAGCAGGCGATATCACCAAAGGTGCCGCTCTTTACACCGTTCCAGCTGGCGCCCATGGTGTGGGCGCAGTCTTCGATCAGGAACAGATCATACTGCTTGCAGATAGCCATGATACGGTCCATATCAGCCAGATGACCACGCATATGCGAGAGCATCAGGTAGCGGGCGCCACTGGAAGCCGCCTTGGCTTCCAGATCATCCAGATCGATACAGTAATCTTCTGCTACATCTACCAGGATTGGGATCGCACCGCTGTTATGGATTGCGCCAGGCACCGGAGCCAGGGTAAAGGCGTTACACAACACCTTGTCTCCAGGCTCGACACCGGCGGCGCGCATCGCGATATGCAATGCATAGCCACCCGAGGAACACGCCAGACAGTAGGGCACACCCATATATTCGGCAAACTCCAGCTCCAGCCGATCGGTTTCGCTCTTCTCATCCGGCAGGGTGTTGTAACGGTGCAACCGGCCGGTGCGCATGACGGCAACCGCAGCTTCTATACCTGCTTCGGGAATCGATTCCTGCTGGGTAAAGGACTTGGTAAATTGTTTCATCTCAGCCATTCCTCAGTCGTAGCGCTTCTAGTCATACTTTTTTTGGTCGTACACATGGAAATCCCACTCTTTCTCGGGGAAGTACTTGCGCAGACGCCAGTCACAGGCACGGGCATGGCCTTCCATGCCTTCGACACGGGAGATACGTGAACCGACGGCACTGAACTCCAGGTTAGCTTCCTCGCTGATCTCCTGATAGGTGAGGATCTTAAGGAACTTATGCACATTCAGGCCACCGCTGTAGCGCGCTACTTTCTTGGTTGGCAGGATGTGGTTGGTGCCGGAACACTTGTCGCCGTGGGTAACCGTTGCGCCTTCACCCAGGAACAGCGAACCGTAGTTTTTCAGGTTGTCGCGCCACCAGTGCGTATCTTCAGTAAGTACCTGCAAGTGTTCGGATGCATATTGATCGCTAACCGCAACACATTCTTCGCGGCTTTCGCAGTAGATAATCTCACCGTGCACATCCCAGGCAGACTGCACCACATCCTGGTTGGGCATGTCGGCGGCGACTTTAGGCATCAGCTCGGCGACTTTTTCACCGATCCGGCGGCTGGTGGTGAACAGCCACACAGGGGAATCAAAGCCATGTTCTGCCTGAGAGACCAGATCGACCGCGATGGTCATTGGATCTGCACTGTCATCGGCGATAATGGCAGATTCGGTGGGGCCGGCAAACACATCGATACCAACTTCGCCGAATAACAGCCGCTTGGCTTCTGCCACATAGCCGTTGCCTGGGCCGACAAGGATGTCCGCCGGTACGCCGGTAAACAGGCCTTTCGCCATGGTGGCTACGGCATGTACGCCGCCCATTTCAAGAATGATATCGGCACCGGCAAGATCCATCGCATAGACAATTGCCGGATGCATATGGCCATCTTTAGGGGGAGAGCAGGCGACGATGGTTTCGACTCCGGCAACTTTGGCGGTGGCGATGCTCATCAATGCAGATGCCGCATGAGAATAACGACCACCAGGCACATAGCAGCCCGCGCAGTTTACCGGAATGATCTTCTGGCCCAGCTTAACACCGGGGGCAGACTCGATCTCAAATTCGCTCAGGCTGGCACGTTGTGCTTCGGCAAAGGTTTTTACCTGCTGATAGGCGAACTGGATATCCTGTCGGGTTTGCTCGGGTACCATGGCGATTAACTCGGCACGCTTGGCGTCAGAGAGAATGAAGTCACCCTGCCAGTTATCGAATTGGGCAGCATATTCGCGCACTGCGCTTTCGCCTTCAGTCTCGATACGCGCCAGCATGGTTTTAACCGTTGCATGAATGCGTTCGTCGTTTTCGGCAACCGGTGCAGTGGACTTCTTCAGGTATTGCATTTGCTCACCTCTTATTCTTGTTAGTAATTGATTCTGTAACTTGCTGTTTGTGTACTTTGTTCAGTCTGGGCCTTACATGCAGACACCGTTGATGATTAGATATTAGGATTAGTAGGATCAGACTGACCAATGCTATTTTTAAAGTGACCGGTTACTTTTCGGTATAGGTCAGTTTTTGCCGGTAGTCTGACGTGGTTAATTACAGCTCGGTAATCCACCGCCTCTGACGGTGAGGCACGAACCGCACCGGCCAATATTGAATTAAACGGCAAAAGATTATTGCTGGGAATTGCTAATTATAACGTGGTTAACTATATGAATTATAAGGGCTAATTGATGGAGCTTAAGTGGCTTAAAGACTACGTCGCGCTGGTGGAACAGGGCAGTTTTTCCAAGGCGGCAGAGTCGCGTTTTGTGACGCAGCCAGCGTTCAGTCGACGTATACGCTCGCTGGAAAACTGGCTGGGCGTTAGCCTGGTGGATCGCAATCAATACCCCACAACATTGACACCTGCCGGTGAAGCCTTCGCCGAGCAAGCTCGGCAATTAATTAGCCAGACCTACGCCGTGCGTAATCAGATGCGTGATATAAGCGCCGCCCGAGAGCAGCTGTTAATCATGTCGCAACAAGCCCTGGCGGTGTCTTTCTTGCCTTCCTGGATGCAAACTCTGGAAGCCCTGGCCGATGGCGCGCTGATCAAGGTGGACACCGGTCATCTGCATGATAATGTCGAAGCCTTTCTGTCCGGTAACGGTGATTTCCTGCTCTGCTATGCCTCCACCGATATCTTTAACCAGCTGCAGCGCGATGATGTAGAGAGTCTGCAAGTCGGCGTGGATGAACTGGTGCCGGTAACTGCCGTCGACGCCGCTGGCAACCCTCGGCATTCTATCGAGGTGGATAAGCCGCTTAAGCTGCTCAGCCATCCGGCAGAATCATTTTTTGGTCGCCTGATGCAGCGCGAATGCCTGTCACGCCTGCCCGCTGATGTAACTTTTAATCTGGCTTGTGAGAATGCCCTGTCGGAAGCGCTGAAGGCGCTGGTATTGACAGGGTATGGCATGGCCTGGCTACCGAAGAGCCTGGTCAGTCGTGAGCTGGACAGCGGAGAGTTACAACAGTTGGACGAACCGCTGCATGCGGTGGATCTGAAAATAAAACTCTACCGCCTGCGTCAGTCCCGCAGCGCTGTGGCTGAGCAATTCTGGCAGTATCTGCAGGAGCTTTATAATCAGGCCGGCTCAGCGGCTAATTAAATTCATCCTCACTCACCCTGTAGGTTGGGGTGAGCGAAGCGATGCCCAACGCTGGTTCTGACCTAAAACCTTAATCTGTGCAGTTTATTCCTTTGATTGCCGTAATGACATCACAGGTAACTGCAGCGTTTGTTGTTGGGGTTCGCTCCGCTCACCGCCAACCTACAGGTCGGGTCTGCCTTTTTCTTTGGGGCTGCTATGCCAAAAAGTAACCGCTGACAAGTAAAATAGCATTGGTCGGCTGTGCAGCGGTAACTCTATACTGGCTTTCAGCAAAGGGATAACCCGAGCGAGTTATCCGAGAATTTATCTGAGCTGCAAAGCGCAAAGAGGTAATAGTGATGCAAGAGAATCTCGATATTCTGTCCCGTGCGATCAATGAGTGGATGCCGCAGGACCGACCTGTATCCCAGGCACCGGCGGCGGCCGAACTGGAAAAGATTCTCGACCTGTCATTAGGCGAGCAGGGCAGCGATCAGGCAAGCCTGGAATCTGCCATTAAAGCCTATCTGCACTATAACCCGGCGGTGTCACAAGCTGACTTTTTTAAACTGCTTTACTCGGGGCAGAACAAGCCGGCGCTACTGGGTGACTGGATCACCAGCCTGAGCAACGCCACCATGCATACCTATCAGGTAGGGCCGGTAGCGACACTGATGGAGTTGGAACTGATTCGCCAGTGGAACCGTCTGGTTGGTTTTGATGACGGCGAAGGCGTAATGGTTGCTGGTGGCAGCCAGGCTAATATGATCGGCATGATGCTGGCGCGTCACCATGCCTGCCCGGATTACAAAACGAAAGGCGCTGGCGGTCGTACCCTGGTGGCTTTTGTTTCTGATCAGGCGCATTACTCGGCCCAGAAAGCCGCCAATGTACTGGGTATCGGTACTGATAATCTGATTGCAGTTGCCAGCGATGAGACGGGACGGATGCGTCCCGATGCGCTGGAGAAGGCTATTGAAGCCAGCCTTGAGCAGGGACATATTCCCTTCTATATCGGTTTGACTGCGGGTACCACGGTAGTGGGTGCTTACGATCCTGTTGCTGCGTGCAGCGAAATTGCCCGCGCCCATGATATCTGGTTGCATATAGATGGCGCCTGGGGCGGTCCGATCCTGTTCTCTGAGCAGCATCGACATCTGTTGGCGGATAGCCATCTGGCCGATTCCTTCGCCTGGGACGCGCATAAACTGATGAATGTTCCGATTACCGCGGCGGTTATCCTGGTTAAGCATCAGGGCGCTTTGAAATCTTGCTGCTCCGGTGGCGGTGGGGAATACCTGTTTCATGAAGATGAGAATGCAGCGTATAACCTCGGTGAGCGTTCTATTCAGTGTGGTCGCCGTGCCGATGCCCTGAAAGTGTGGCTCAGCTGGAAAGCAGTAGGCAACAAAGGCTTTGCCGATAAGATCGATTACCTGCAGGGCATGAAAACCGAGTGTGTGCAGATGATCGAGCAGCGCGATTCACTTGAGATGCTGGCACCGGCTGAATATCTGAATGTATTGTTCCGCTACCGCCCGGAAAACATCAGCGATGAGCAGGAGCTGCGTTGCCTCAATATCGAAATCTGTAAAACCATGATGCGCTCGGGTGGCCCCTATGTGGACTATGCCCAGTATAAAGGCCGCACCGGTATTCGTCTGATTCTGGCTAACGGTGAAGTCAGCCGTGAGGATCTGGTCAATCTGCTGGATAAATACGAGCGAATTGGTCGTGAGCTGGCTAGCTAAACATCATAAACTGTAGGAGCGAATCATCGTGCCCTCTGGGTATCATTCGCGAATAAATTCGCTCCTACGAAAGATAACGAAATTGCCTCAGTGGGAGGAGCGGAATAATTCCATCTGTGCTTTGGTGAAGTCTTGCAAATACTGTATCAACTCTGCAGATGCATCCAGCGCCGTTGCCTTATCTTGTGTTACAAGTGCCTGCATCTGCTTTATGTAGAGCTTGGTGCAGTAGTCCTGATCTTCGTCGGTGGCATAGTAGCACCAGAAACGGCGCGAAAGCCCCTGAGTAGTTTTGATCGAGGCGAGGATAAACTCATTTTTAGAGGATTGGGCGAGGATATTGTGGATCTGGCGCAGCACGTCTATAAATCCCTTACGATCCTCGTTTGCCAGCCCCTGTAGTGCTTCGATGATGATCTTTATCTGGGTTTTATCTTCATCGACGATCCGTTCGACGGCTTTCTCAATACACAGGCGCTCAATCAGGGCGCGAGGTTCAAGCAACTTAAGCATTGTCAGCGGGTTTAACTCAGGAATCACGACACCGGCGCGTGACAGACGCACCAGGTTCTCGTTGGCCAGCTTCATCAGTGCTTCACGTACTGGCGTGCGGCCGATGTCCAGAAACTCGCTGACTTCCGTTTCCGTCATCACCGTTCCGGGGGCGATCCTGCAATCGACAATCGCCGCTTCAAGTTTTTCGGCGGCGATTTCGGCTTTGGTTTTTTTCTCTATGGAATTGTGCATCGGCGGATTATATCCCAATTCAGCTCCAGGCCTAGCCCGGGTCGATCCTTTTCGATAGAAATCATACCGTTTTCTGCGACAGTAAGGGGATTTTTAATCAGTTCACGACGCAGCAGGGAAGGGCTGGTGGAGTATTCTAGGGGTTCCACGGCTTGCTGAGCACACAGGAAATGGGCATTTACTGCGATGGTCAGGTCGGTATTGTAGGCGTGGGGAATAATCCGTTTTCCCAGCGGCGCTATCTGTTTCTGTAGCTTCAGCACCTCGCTGATACCGCCAAACATGGTGATATCGGGCTGAGCGATATCGAAGGCATCAGCGTCGATATAAGCGTTGAACTCCTTACAGGTAGTAAATCCCAGATCGCCGACTCCAATCGGGATGTCTGTAAGCTTACGCAATGCCTGGTGGTCACTTAGATTATCCAGTTCAAAAGGTGCTTCGATCCATCTGAAGTCCAGCTCCCGTAGTATTGGCAGAAACGGCTGCAACTGCTCCAGATGGGTAAACTCCATCGCCACATCCAGCATTAGCTGAATTTCATCGCCGACTAACTCTCTTAGTTGCCGCAGATTAGCAAGAGTGTTTTCCTGATCGGACCACCAGGGCTCCACGCAGATTTTAATCCGCTTAAAGCCCTGTGCAAGATAGCCGTCGATTTGTTCACTAAAATGCTCCGGTTCCGCCGCCATCGGGTAGATGGTGGCATATGCAGGCAGTTGCTGATGTTTTATTCCGCCGAAATATTCGTAGAGGGGACGTTGTTCGCAGCGGGCGAATAGATCCCAGAGAGCTATATCCAATGCACTGATGGCATGAATCGCCACCCCGTGACGGCCATGCCAGTTAGTGGCCTGGTACATCTTCTGCCACAGGCGGCGTGGATCATCCAGGGTTTCCCCTTGCAGGACACTGGCCAGGCCACAGGAGAGGTGGTTGTAGGACCGTGCCTCGATCAATGCCTTGATAATTTGCGGTGGCGAATCCGTCTCACCGATACCGTACAAACCATTATCACCATGCACTATGACCAATGCGTTCTGGTAGCTGCCCTCAAAGCGGACAAAATCCGCCTGAGGGTCCTGCAGGCAAAACACCTCGACCTTTTCTATTTTCACTGTCATAACTCAAACCGTCGGCGTTGATAGATAAACGGCTCAAGCCGATCCCAATCCAGTTCGACGCCCAAGCCGGGCAGTCCTGTCGGGTGAATATAGCCATTTTCATCCGGACGGAACACCTGTTTAGCACCCACTTCATACTTCTCGTAGGGGGCCGCCTGTTCGAAGTACTCGCAGTTATCGTAGGCCAGCATCAGGTGCAGGTTGGCAGCCTGGGTAAGGGTATAGCCCCAGGACTGCACTTCAGCTTTCAAACCCTGGGCGCGGGTAACGCCCATCACCTGAATAGCGCCGGTATAGCCACCAATGCTGGTGACGTCGAAACGGCTGCGGTCCCAGCAATGCTTTTGCAGACCGTATTTGATCAGCTGCAGGTTGGGTATTGAGTTACCGCCACTGACGACATCGATATCCAGCGTATTTGCCAGCCGTTGATAGCCTTCCAGGTCGGAATCGGACAGAGGTTCCTCGAAAAAGTCCCACTGGTACTGATCCAGAAGACGCCCCATTTGTAACGCTTGCTGATAGGTATAATTGGAATCAACATCCAGGCTCCAGCCGATATTTTTATCTGCAAACTCGGCCTGTAAGGTTTTAACCAGCGCCATATCTTCTGCAAATACGCAACGCGGGTGGATCTTAATCGCATTAAAGCCCTGGTCCAGCATGCGATGACAATATTCTACATAGTCATCGATAGTCTCCAGTAACGGGCTGGACGCATAGGCGCGAACTTTATCCTGCGCAGCGCCCAGCATCTGATAGATTGGCAGGTTGAGGGATTTCGCCTTGGCATCGTGCAGGGCGATATCGAACAGCGAAATCGGCAGGTGGCCCAGGGGCACATATTTGCGTCTCAGTTCAGACTGGATACGGGGGATATTATGCATCCCCTTGCCCAGCAGGAATGGCGCCATCAGTGCTGCACTGTGAAAGGCGGTCTGATCAAATTCATGCTCGGTGTAGGTAGTCAGGCCAGCAATGCCTTGCAGGCCATTATCAAAGGTGATTCGGGTGACAATCATCGCTTCACACATCGGCCCCAGGAAAGAAGACCAGCTGACCTTCTCTCCATCAGGGCCTATCGCGAAAAGATCGATCGTTTTCACAATAGGCTGAGTCATTTAAGCGTTATCCTCGTTGATGTATTTTATTGTAGTGATCATCATCAGTACCAGAATGACCATCACCGGCAGACCCACAATCACAGAAGCGGTCTGCATGCTCTTCAAACCACCCAGGAACATCAGGGTCAGCGGCAGGATAGCAATGGCAAAACACCAGAACAGACGGTTCGAGCGCTCAGGTTCCTGACCTTCATCCAGTTCCTTGGTCGTAGCGCAGGCCATTACATAGGCTGCGGAATCGAAAGTTGTTGCTAGTAAAACAATTCCCGATGCGGCAACGCAGAGCAGAACCAGACCACTGGCAGGCAAGGTTTTGAATATCTCAATAATCGCAGTGGCAACGCCTTCACCATTTACGAGCTCCGATACCTGCAAAACGTCGGTCATCTGCAAGTTAATGCCGTAACCACCCAGCACCATATAGAACAGAGCACAACCAAGGGAGCCATAGGTCAGCATGCCGGTAATTACTTCACGAATCGTGCGACCACGGGAAATACGCGTTACAAACATGCCCATGAACGGCGCATAAGCAACCCACCATGCCCAATAGAAAACTGTCCATGCCTGAGGGAAACCACTCTTGTTTACGCTATCTGTCCAGGTACTCATTTTAATGTAGTTTTCAAGTGCGTAACCCAGAGAATCCATGCCGAGGCCGATAATGAATTTGGTTGGGCCGACAACAAGAATGTAAGCCACGATCGCCAAGGTTAATAGCGTAGAAAATGTACTTAGACGCTTAATACCCTGAGACAACCCCAAACCACTGCTGACTGAGAATATAGCAGTACACATCAGGATAACGGTCATATCCATATAGATGCCGGCACTGACGCCAAGTACTTCAGCCAGTGCTCCGCTGATCATCGGTGTACCTAAACCTAGAGAGGTTGCCGCAGCACCCAATACACCAAAAATAAAGGTATAGTTAATGATAGTGCCTAACGGGCCATCTACCAGATTACCCAGCGCACCACGGCATGATTCACTGACTTTGTAGATGTGTTTCTTACGGACATAGTAAATGTAAGAGATTGCTATGGTGGGTACACAGTATAGTGCCCATGCTGTGGGTCCCCAGTGGAAGATGCCGTAGCCTTGAGCCACGGTGTACATCTCCAGGGATTTTGCTTCCAGTCCGAATGGCGTCCATGCATAGTGGTACCCCCATTCAGTACCACCCCACAGAACAAGACCAGAAGCTATGCCGGCAAGAAATACCATCGCCCCCCAGGCGCCTTTGGAAAACTCCGGAGCAGCATCCTTATCGGCACTTAGTTTGATGTTGCCATGACGAGAGAAAGCTAAAGAAAGCAGGAAAATAAGTGAGGCAAGACCTATACCGAGAAAAGCAAAATCAAAGGTATTGGTCATCCACTTGAAGACCGCGTTTATATTTACCTTTGCCGCTTCCGGGAAGGCAATCATGGGGATGGCCACAGAAGCGATTATCAATAGACTGATAACCTGCATCCTGCGATTTGTTTCGACGGTTTTCATGGGTGTATCTGTTATTCCTGAATCCTTAGGAATCTCTTTAGTTCTTACGTTCATGGAGTTACCTGCAATATTTATTATTATCTAAGGTTTAGAAGTCAGCCAGCGGTTAATGGCCGACAGCGTTATTAGCTGTTTTTCATCAGCTGTGCGATGTGTGTCCCTTCAATCATCTGAAAAGGTTGTTCTTCGTTGATAGCAATATCTGCTGCCAGCGCTGCTGCTCTGCCGTATTCGAAGCACTGCGCAGTTACACGGCAACTGGCCAGGGCTTCGTGTTCACTGCTCAGGCAACGGCCTGCCACAATGATGTTCTTTCCGACTTTCGGTACCAGGGTGTGAAACGGAACTTCGTAATAATCATCAACCAGCCATTCAGTCTTCGGCTTGGCGCCATAGTGCAGCTCTATCGGCCATGACGTTTTGGCAATACCGTCGCTAAACTTGCGCTTATTGATAACATCGTCATTTGTTAATGTTGCTACGCCATCGATCGAGCGGGTTTGACGAACACCCACTTCAGTGGCGTAGTCAATGAAGTAGCTCTCTTCACAGCCGGGCACGTTGGCTTTCATAAAGTTAAAGAAAGCTTCCGCCTGGTAGATGGAGAACTGTTCAGCTTCGCTATGATCAACCGGATCGGTAACATCCAGCGCACGCTTGTCAAAACCGGTGATTTTAGTTGCGTTAACCAGTAGCTCGCCCGGGTTTACAGTAGGGAACAGCCAGACTTTCTTGCGCAGTAATTCGTCATGAGCTTCCAACATGCTGACGACTTTAGGTGGGGATATCGTATTCTCACCCCAATAGGCCAGATACTTCTCCATATGTACGTTGCCAACTTTGAACATCATGGTTGGATTCTGGATAACACCGTTATTGCCCTTGTTGGTCTTCAGGCCCATTTTGTAGACCACATCAGCATCGCCACTGGCATCAATGACTTTTTTTGCATAGACGGATGTAAAGCCTGATTTGGTATGCAGAACCATTCCCTTCAGCTCTTCGTCTTCTGCAATCACATCGATCATCTGGGTGTGGTACAACACGGTGATATTGGCTGCACGGAGCATATTGGTGGCTACTTTTTTGTATTTGGCGCAGTCATGGGTGGCCACCCATGTGTTGCCGTAGACCTGTGGTTCAGTCAGACCGCCTTCGCGATACAGAGCGTCACGGAAGCGTTCGGCAAAGCCAAAGATGATCTGCTCCGGTGTCCTTTTTTGGGTGTCATCAACGGTCATATACAAACCGCAGATAGTACCGGACAGTCCTGCCACAGCAGCACCGCCACAAAATCCGAGTCGCTCTATCAGCAGTACACTGCGGCCACATTCACTGGCAGTTACTGCTGCTGCAATACCTGCCGGACCACCGCCAACGACAATGACATCAAAGTGTCCAAAGCAGGGCAGCTGGTTCTTAAAGTTAGCTGGAAGGTTGTTTGTATAGGTCATAGCAGTGCTCGCCATATCTTAATAATATTCAAAATATATCTATAATATATTTGAAGTATTATTAAGAACTGACTCTGTGTCAAGCCTTCAAAATTGATCTCAACCAGAAGGCATCGCTTATCGACTGAGGCTTACTTTCTAAATCAATGTGTTAGCTGCGCTTTGCAGGAGTGAACTATTTTCTTCATCCCGGGGTGAGCTGAATACTTAGCGGGGTTTTGTGTTGTGGGGTATGAGTAGGGTGTTCATAGGGGGATGGCGAGGGATATCGGACGCGAGTTGGCCGGCTAAAAGCCGAAGGATTTTAACTCAGTAGCTAAAGCGCTGAGCAAGCTCAGCTTGCTAGCGGCTAGAAAAAATCAATAAATGAAATATAGAAATTAAGACTGGCTCTGACAAATATTGTCCGCTGTATAGAACAGACCTTCTTACTTGACCTTATGTACTTCCGCAAGGTGCCAAAAGCGGTCTCTTCCATAGCAAACTATTCCTCCTCCTGAAAATCTGACGAAAAATATTTGAGGCCATACCTGCCAAACAGCGGCATATACCTGATTAAGGCTAGACAAAATGGCGCTATTGCTAAAAGCCATTGGGGCTTCTGCCGCAGTAGTCGGGCGGTTTGCCCCACTTATATGTTTAGCTCAAGTCCCACCAACACCCCGGAATAAGTAGCCCCCTGATAATTCATAATGTTACGAATCTTGATTTCATAATCTTATTTTTGACCTAATGCTTCCCTCTCTTAAATAGTCTTGAATAAGTTCAGTCTGGTAGCCCAAAGTTTCATGTGCTGATGATAGTTTTCCGGTAAGTGCTATGGCTATCTGTAGATAGAATGCGAATGTTAACGGTATGGATCAATCAGACAATCAGTTAACTCAAGCAATGGTGGCGTTGCAGCCGCGCTTTTGCGTTTTGCTTATTATTTATCTGGCTCAATGGATGTGGCTGCCGTTGATGAACTTGGTCATATCGTTGGGTCTATGTGTGACTATAAGGGACAACAGTCGGCCAACATGAAAAGGAAAATATTCGTTTATATTGGCCGACTTAATGTGAATGAGCGATTTGGATAATCGATCCTAGGGCTTCCAAATACTGCTCATTTGAGGCACCCAATCCCCCCCCCCCTTTTTTTGGGTAGCCTCAGCCGCACTTTAAGCATGGGGTGCGGCGGTGTAGGGCCTTCAAGTGAACCTTGTTGCGCCCTACGCTCTTACTAACGAAAAAAACTTGTCGTTATCGCTGATCCGGGAGTGTCTGCAGTGTGTCAGGAGCGACCAAACAGCACCCGAAGTAGAAGCTCAACGATCAGGTCGCTTTGTGCCAACTCCGGACTTTGAGTGTTCGCTAATATAGGTTGCACCTGACAACCCTCAGTTCCAATAGCGGACGCTGAATGTTTACCTTACCGATCGCTTGTTAAGCAGATCTCCCCAGATAAGAACATGAACTGTCCCTGCGCAACTGCATCATTTACGGTGGCCGTTAGATCACATGGCTTCGTCATCTTGTGCTGACTCGCCTCCAGCCTACGCCTCATATGATGTTCTTGTTCATCAGCTCGCAGTTTTGCGCTCCGGCTTCCTCCAGACCAGACCTCGCGGTCAAGCCCTTGCCATTCGCTAGTAGTTAACATCTAATGACGATATAAATCGCTATGGATGGTGACCTTCCTACAGAGGACTTTCACCTCATTAGTTCATGCCCATACTGGGCGTACACAAATATATTAAAGATCGCCCTTCGGGCTTGGACCGTCGCTACGCTCCGGCCCTTTATATAGAGCGTTATGCCTTCTAAGCCTGGAGATTTAATGCGTATTCATATTACTGGTAATGCCGGTAGCGGGAAGTCTACGTTAGCCGAAACAATCGGCACTATTCTTGGATTGGACGTTTTCAGTCTGGATGAAGTGGTTTGGAAGGAGGGCTGGGAGATAACACCACAAGGCGAACGAAGAAGGCTCGAAGAGGTGATTGTAGCAAGGCCTCAATGGGTTATTGAAGGTGTTTCTTCAATAGCACGACAAGCCGCAGATACGATCATCTTTTTGGATTTTCCCAGAAGCGTATGCTATTTACGTTGTGCAAAGAGAAATTGGCGCTACTTATTTAGATCTCGTCCTGGTTTACCTGACAATTGCCCTGAGATTAAAATTGTACCGGCTCTGTTTAGCATTATTTGGAAATTTCCATCTACAGCAAGGCCAAAAATCGTAAATGATTTAGAAGCTCTTGGAAAAACTGGCGTACGATTAAAATGCAATGAAGAAGTAGTAAAGTATATTAAAGAGGTTGAGCATAATCGGGTAGCCGAGGGTCTCTATACCGCTAGACGCGGTGGATAGAAGAACTAGGCCGTTCCAGTTATATTGCCATGTCTTGTTATTTATATTGATAACAGTAATAGGTGCCTATGCCGCTTACAAACTTATTACATAGCGATCATAACGAATAAGGATATGTCGCGCGTAGCCGCGACATTATCCCGTTGTTGAAACAAGACGTTCAAGCTTGGACGCGCAAAGCGCGCCACTTAGCTTGGCGTTAAGTTTTGGAATTTCAATATCTACAAATAGTCGCTTATGACCAGATTTACTAGAAAGAAGAGAGTTTGAAATGATAAGGCTATTAATCATTTTTGTTGTTCTGCTAGTTGCATGGCAAATATTTAGAATGTCGAGTAGAGAAGCGACTTTAGAGGAAGCAAGAACAATAGGTCTTCAAAAAGCAAGGTCGCACATTCATAGCCCCATCTTATTAGAAGATTACGCAGAAGCTAGAGGAATCGCTAAGGAGGAACTGGATTCTTTGGTAGAGAAAGGGGAGATTCCTTCCTATCGCTGGCGGCAGTACACATACATTGAGGACCGTGAATTAATTGTTGCCAAAAAATAAACTTAATCGGGTAGCCGAGGGTCTTTAACCCTCAGCCCCCATAACACCCTGCATGCGGGTCCGCACAGGGCGTTTCACTTAGATGACAAAGCCTCTGCTAGTGTCCGGTTAGTGTCAGGAGCGACCAAACAGCACCAGAAGTAGCAGCTCAAGGATCAGGTCGCTTTGTGTCGTTTGCGGAAGCTCAACAGAACAAACGGGATAATCCGCTGTGTGTCAGACTTCGTTTCTTAAGAGCGCACGACCATATTAATCTCATCAAGCTGTTTCATCAGGCTATTGTAGGTATTTTTTAATATCAGGGTCTCTCCAGATGTCATGACGACAACTGCCACTGGCTCATGTTGCGGCTCGTTCTCCACTATGAATTCCGGTCGAATCTGAACTATCTGATTGACCTGCAACAACAACGTGTAGACACTCTCAGTTGTTGGATGGTCGGTAATTACTTCGATAAATTTATTGCTCATGGTACCTCCTCGGAAATGACTCTCGTTCTTTGCTTGCGCTCACAGAAGATCTTGATGGCGGCATCCCTGTCGGGCCTATAACCAAGAATGACCGTTCTGCCCAATATTCTAAAAGTAGGTAATTAAATTCTATTGAGCAAGGTATGGGGTAACTTCACTGTTCCGACCAGATAACGGCGAGAGCTCAGATAAAAAAAATGGCTGCATTTGACTTCAAGCCTTTAAAGTAGTGGTGCCCGCAGGCCATTACAGCATCGGAGCGAAGTGACGGTAGCTCGAAGGGTGAGCAACGTAGTGGCGAGTAATTGAACCACCGATACGAGGATTTTTAATCCTCTGCTCTACCAAGCGCGCCAACATAAGTGTTTCAAAACTCCGTCTAAAGGTTCGTATCCGAAGGAATCACCTTGTATGAAAACACTGCGCTCATGAACCCTACTAGGGTATAGCGATTCAGTGTGTAATGTCCACATTGTGTTGTGGGTTCAACTGATCAACGCAACACTTTATCTTATTCCTAAAGATGGAGTGTTGGAATATCGCGAGAAGACCCAGCACTTTGACTACAGGCCGTAGGATAGCCCCACAAATCCCGTTACTCGATGATTGGCGTAGCGTCTACACAGGATGAAAACAGCGGGTAAGAGATGCACACGCACAATGTATATTGGCACTATCTAATATACACGCTAGGGAGTGGGTTATCATCTGGCTTAACTCAATGCGTCCGTGTGCCAGCCCAAAGGGACCCAGCGCATGATCCTATCAACTCAGCGTCACTGGGTACTTTGCGTATTCATTGAAGTGTCGATATCGAAGGCCAGTGCCACCAGAAGCGGCAGCACTATCCAGAGGATGAACTGATGCATTGTGTTTTCTCTGGACAATAAAAAGGCTATGTCTGAATTAGTTGTTGGAAGGCTATACTTCAAGTGACATGAATC
>JBALVQ010000055.1:0-40866 GCA_036960915.1 Amphritea sp. | reverse complement strand
TCGCGGCGAGGCGCCGCTCCCACAGGTTCCGCTCTACCCAATGGCCAATGGCCAATGGCCAATGGCCAATGGCCAATGGCCAATGGCCAATGGCCAATGGCCAAAACACTTCGTGGGCCACGCTGAGCGTTTCACGGGGCATACAAACCAGCCCTCTACAAAAGATCCACGCTATCTGACGAAGAACCTTTTTAAAGCGCTCTGTTCTTGCTAGAGAATGCCTTTACATCGCCGCTTTTGTACATCCATGTGCCCGCGACATACTGTCCGTCTCTGGTAATTAACCGCTCTTGCACATATATGTGCTCGCGGCATACCTTAGATCCTGTACATTGCTGCACCGCCATCCATGGCTCCTTGCAGCATACAACCCATCCCTGGATATTGCTGCACCGCCATCCATGGCTCCTTGCAGCATACAATCCATCCCTGGATATAAACACGTGCTTCAAGGCCATGTTTCGTTTCAGACACAGCAGCTACAAATCCCTCCTGTTGCATGACTTTTTTTCTTCCTTCTTCTAACTTACTGTTATAAAAGAATTTCATTCCATTAAAACTGGTTACTTTGTGATCTCACAGGCCTGTCCCGGAAAACTTTCTGTTGCAATAGGTTTCCTTATCAGATAGTTTGTTTCCTATTGGAAATTAATTCCTGTATTTGGTTTTTTGTTTCTCCGGCTGAACAATTTGATCTTTCAGAGAAATACATTATCAGATACCCCCTCAACCTGAGGGTTCAGGAAGTATTCCGATTAAGAGTCTGCTAACCAACGCCTCCGGTATAGCAAGATAAATAACAATAAAATAGAAAGTCTCTGGGAGTCTTACATTTATGGAAATGTTAACCACTATTATCGGCCAGATTAACAGTATTGTCTGGGGTCCGATGATGCTTGTCCTCATCCTTGGTGTTGGTCTGTTCTTGATGCTCGGCCTGCGCCTGATGCCTCTCTTGAAGATCGGCACAGGTTTCAAACTTCTGTTTGAAGGTCGTACCACCAAGGAAGGCGAAGAGAAGGAAGGTGAAATTTCACCATTCAACGCGCTGATGACATCACTGTCTGCCACGATAGGTACTGGTAACATCGCAGGTGTTGCTACCGCCGTATTCCTGGGTGGTCCAGGTGCTCTGTTCTGGATGTGGTGTACTGCCCTTGTGGGTATGGCAACCAAATATGCGGAAGCCGTTCTGGCTGTGAAATACCGTGAAGTTGATGAAGAAGGCAACCATGTTGGTGGCCCGATGTATTACATCAAAAACGGTCTGGGCGCCAAGTGGGCCTGGTTGGGTACTACCTTCGCCATCTTCGGTGCTGTAGCGGCATTCGGTATTGGTAACACGGTACAGTCCAACTCCGTTGCTGATGTTGTACAGTCTACTTTCGGGGTTAACGTCTGGGTAACAGGCGTAGTCATGATGCTTCTGGTCGGTGCAGTACTGATCGGTGGTATCAAGCGTATCGGTCATGTTGCTGGTTCTCTGGTTCCACTGATGGCAATCGCTTACCTGACTGCTGGTTTGGTTGTTCTGGCGATTAATTCTGAAGCTATTCCTGCGGCACTTGAGCTGGTATTCACCCATGCCTTTACTGGCACGGCGGCTGAAGGCGGTTTTGCCGGTGCGGCAGTATGGATGGCTATCCGTTTCGGTGTAGCACGTGGTGTCTTCTCTAACGAAGCTGGCCTGGGTTCTGCGCCTATCGCTCACGCGGCGGCACAGACTAAAGATCCTGTTCGTCAGGGCCTGGTTGCGATGCTGGGTACGTTCATCGATACCCTGATCATCTGTTCTATCACTGGCCTGGTAATCATTACCTCCGGTGAATGGACCTCTGGTGTATCCGGTGCGGCGCTGACTTCTGCGGCATTCGCACAGGCACTGCCTGGTGTAGGTAACTACCTGGTTACAATCGCTCTGGCAATCTTTGCCTTCACGACTATCCTCGGTTGGTCTTTCTACGGCGAGCGTTGTGTTGAGTTCCTGTTCGGTGTTAAGTCGATTGTTCCTTACCGTGTATTGTGGATCATCGCAGTACCAATCGGTGCAGGTGTAAGCCTGGACTTCGTCTGGCTGCTGGCTGATACCCTGAACGCAATGATGGCTATCCCTAACCTGATTGCCCTGGCTCTGCTGAGCCCTGTGGTATTCAAACTGACTAAAGAGTACTTTGCCCGTAACGGTGCTCCTGCTGAAGTAGATAGCAACGCTGGCGCTAAATAAGCTCTGATAGTAGAAGCTCTGATAGTTTAGAAGCTACTAATTTAGAAGCTTACTAATAAAGGTACCTGAGCCAGTCGTCGCGGTCTGGCCTGGGTACCTTACCTTTCACACCTCAAACAGCTTGCGGAAAAGGTTGCTGCTGCACACAGAACTTTTTCTACAGTCTGTCGAACGATAGATGGTCATAGCAGCTTTAAATCAGGACTAAAATCAGGACTAAGCTGTTATCAACTAAGTATGAATTCTGGAGAAACAAGATGTCCGAGCTGAACAAAACTCCCCTGTATGACCTGCATGTAGAACTGGGCGGAAAAATGGTACCTTTCGCGGGTTACAACATGCCGGTCCAGTACCCTCTGGGCGTTAAGAAAGAACACATTCACACCCGTGATCACGCCGGTCTGTTCGATGTATCTCACATGGGTCAGGTTAAGCTGACTGGTGCTAATGCAGCCGCAGCACTGGAGAAACTGGTACCGGTAGACATTATCGATCTGCCTGTAGGCAAGCAACGCTACGCGCTGTTTACCAATGAAGAGGGCGGCATCATGGACGACCTGATGGTAACCAACTTCGGTGATCACCTGTATGTCGTAGTAAACGCAGCCTGTAAAGAACAGGACATCGCGCATATGCGTGCCAATCTGGGTGAAGGCGTTGAACTGGAAGTCCTGGATGATCGTGCACTTGTTGCCTTGCAGGGCCCGGAAGCCGCTCAGGCGCTATCGCGCATCTGCCCTGAAGTTAACGATATGGTATTCATGGATTCCCGTCACCTCACTGTTGATGGTGTTGACTGCTTCGTTAGCCGTGCAGGCTACACCGGCGAAGATGGTTACGAAATTTCCATTCCGGCTGCTGAAACTGATCGCCTGGTACGCCTGTTCCTGGAACAACCTGAAGTTGAAGCTATTGGCCTGGGTGCACGTGACTCACTGCGTCTGGAATCCGGCCTGTGCCTGTACGGTCACGATCTGGATCCGACGACTACGCCAATCGAAGGCAGCCTGATCTGGGCGATCAGCAAGAACCGTCGTGCCGATGGTGAGCGTGCAGGAGGCTTCCCTGGCGCTGAAAAAATCTTTGATCAGATTGCCAACAAAAACTACACCCGCAAGCGTGTTGGTTTACTGGCAACAGGCAAGGCTCCTATCCGTGAAGGCGCGGAACTGGTTAACGCTAATGGCGAGAAAATCGGTGTTGTTACCAGCGGTAGCTTCGGTCCAACTGTAGGCGTTCCTGTTGCTATGGGATATGTCGCTACTGAGTACGCAGCACTGGAAACTGAAGTGTATGCTGTTGTGCGCGGTAAAGAGCTGCCAATGGTCGTTTCCAAGGCTCCGTTTATTGAGCAGCGTTACTACCGGGGTTAATAGTATCAACGACTATTAACCTCGTACGCTCTTTGCTGCGATGTTCGTCGTCGATGCTGTTTACTTTTGGGGAGTCAGGTTTGGAGAGAAGCCTGACTCCCCCATTTTTTAGAAAACAAAGAAATAAGCTGAAGAGGTGGCCTCGATGGAGATGATCCCGTTAAAAGAGCTCAAGGGTGAATCAAAAATGTCCCGTTTACGACATAAGCCTGATCCTGAGCGGGAGCGCTTACGTAAGCCGGAATGGATACGTATCGACCCGCACTCTAACGCTAATGTAAAAAAAGTTAAGAAGCAGTTGCGTGATCTGAAGCTTCACACTGTTTGTGAAGAGGCGTCCTGCCCTAACCTGGCCGAATGCTTTAGCCATAAGACGGCAACCCTGATGATCATGGGCGCTATCTGTACGCGTCGCTGCCCTTTCTGTGATGTCGCACACGGCCGCCCAATGCAGCTTGATCCAGACGAGCCCAAGCACGTCGCGGAAAACATCAAGGCCCTGGGCCTGCGTTATGTCGTTATCACCTCTGTAGACCGGGATGATCTTAAAGACGGTGGTGCAGAGCACTTTTCCGAGTGCGTTAAAGAAGCCCGGGCGTTAAACCCGGACCTCAAAGTTGAAATTCTGGTGCCGGATTTCCGTGGCCGCATGGAGGTTGCGCTGGATAAGCTATCAGCACATGTACCTGACGTGCTCAATCATAACCTGGAAACTGTGCCTAACCTTTACAGCCATGTTCGGCCCGGTGCCGATTATCACTGGTCCCTGAACCTGTTGTATCAGTTCAAGCGCCTGCACCCGCAAGTAGATACAAAATCCGGCCTGATGGTTGGTTTGGGTGAAACCAAGGAAGAAATTATTAAGGTAATGCAGGACCTGCGTGCCAATGAGGTGGATATGATCACCATTGGCCAATACCTGCAACCCAGTAAATACCATCTTGCGGTAGAACGTTACGTAACACCGGAAGAATTTAAAGAGTACGAAGAGATCGGCATCGAACTGGGCTTCAAGAATGTTGCCAGTGGTCCGATGGTACGCTCTTCATACCATGCTGATCTGCAGGCTAAAAACCTGACCAGCGAAGCCTAGGAGCCTATCAGTCAGGCTACTGGGGGATATAAACTAGAGGTGTCTGCCGTGCAGCCTGCCATGAAGGGGTTACTGTCCGGCTTAACACATAGGACACCGGTTACTAAGAAGGATGATTACGGATGTCAGTCTATACTTCCGTGAGCCGCGAACAGCTTGAAAACTATCTGCTGGAGTATTCGGTCGGACAACTGATCGAATACAAAGGTATTGAAGCTGGGGTGGAAAACAGTAATTTTTTTGTCACCACGGCATGCGGTGAATATGTTCTGACATTGGTAGAATCCGTCGCTGCCGAGAAATTGCCATTTATTCTTGGATTGATCGAGCATTTAGCCAGTAACAATGTATCCTGCGCTAAGCCGGTTCATCTCACCAGCGGCACGTTGTTTGGCACCCTCAATGAACGTCCGGCAATACTCATGACTCGCCTGCAGGGCGCACCCCTGCATGAGCCTTCTGAACAGCAAGCCAGTGTCATCGGCCACACCCTGGCGCGCATGCACACTCTTGCCAAGGATCTGCCGGTAGAACAATACACCCATATTTATCAGTGGTGCTCTGAACTGGGCGGCAAACTGATCCCTCATCTGAGCAGCTCAGAGCAGACGCTACTTCGGCATAATCTTCAGGATGCAGAACTGCTTGACTGGACTGCCCTGCCGACCGGCCCCGTACATGCCGATCTGTTCCCGGATAATGCGATGTTTGACGGCGATAGACTGTGCGGTCTGATCGATTTCTATCACGCTTGTTCAGCACCCTATCTATACGATCTGTGCATAACACTGAACGCCTGGTGCTTTAACGAAGAAAATGGCCAGTACGACTTCAATAAAGCCCTGCTGATTTTGGAGAGCTACCAAAGCATTCGCCCGCTTGAACATGAAGAACAGAAAAGCTTTAGCACCATGCTGCAGGTTGCGGCGATGCGCTTCTGGTTATCCCGACTAAGGGATATACACTTTCCTAAAGCCGGTGAAGTTGTTACCCGCAAGGATCCTCAGGGAAAGCGTCAACTGCTGGAGTTACTCAGGGAAACCAAACTCCTGCAACTTGCCAGTTAAGCCCTCTACTGGTTTGTTTCGCTGCAATTGCACTGTGAGCCTGAGCAGGCTCACAGTTTTCCTCTGCGTAAATCACAGTAAAGCCCTACAGGCGCCTACAGCGGCTTTATAGAAAGACACTAATCGTATATCAATTAGATAGCGAAACACGCACCTGCTCGATCTGATAGCCCTGTGCGAGCAATTTCTGTAGCAAGCCGTCAGGGCCAACCAGATGCCCCATCCCCACCAGCACCAGTTCTGTTTGTCTATCTTTCAGCATCTGTTTAATTTGCGGCATCCAAAGTAAATTACGCTCCACCAGCAATGACGCATAGATTTTGGGGAATTGCGTGCGCATATCACTGATAATCATTTGTTCCAGTGCATCCTGATCACCGCTACGCCAGGCAGCTACCAGCTCCCCCATGAAGCTGGATGATTGCTCCAGCTCGATTAACGACTGGCGCATGAATTCATCTTCGACACCTTCCCCCATCCGTGCCAGATACTCGATCTGCTTTTCCACTGACTCTAAACCTGCAACGGATTTATTATCCTGGCTGGCCCGTTGGAAAAAATGCATATCAATCCCTTCTGCATTAACACCCGCTGACTTCAGCTCAACCAGCGTGAGTGTCATCACCACCCCGCCCGGACGAAAAATATCCAGCAATGTTGGAGGCATACCCGCTGCCTGCCATTTTTCCGATATTTGCGCATAAACACCCGCGGATACCTTTTGCTTCAGGGTTGTACCATCCTGATACATCAACGCTTGCTGCATCCGTTGCTGCACCGCGGGATCCATCAACTGCGCCAGATCTGTCTCAAAAATTAACTTACTGGCCCGCTGATATACGAAATTGAATTCAACCGGTAACGGGTAATCTTCGGCTCTGAGCAGATGTATAGTGCCCCCCAGATACAGTTCATAGCCATCTTTACTCACTTTCCAGACAGAACTGGCAGCATTGCTGAACTGAGTGAACAGACACAACATCGAAACAATCAGCAAACGTTCTATAAATACCCTCGCCTTCATACCCTGAAACTCCTATTTCAATTCGCGTGATCTAACTTCCAGCTAGGTTACGAATCGATTCCCTAATACATTCTCACCCATTGAGCATAGTGCAATAGTCTATTTAGAGCCCGTAGGTTTTGGGTGAGGAACGAAGCCCAACGCAATGCCTTCGACACATCCCTTGGTGTTGGGCTTCGCAGGCTCACCCGCAACCTACATAAATAAAGGTCTGTAGCTTGTTGAAGAGTGTATGTCCTGTACATCGTCGCTCTGGCACATCCATGTGCTAACGACTTACCGTACATCCTGTACACGTCACTCCTGCACATCCCTGTGCCCGTGACCCACTTCTTGTTGAAGAGCCCTTTTCCTGATAGATAGTTCCTGTACATTGTCACTCCTGCACATCCCTGTGCCCGTGACCCACTTCTTGTTGAAGAGTGTACATCCTGTACACGTCACTCCTGCACATCCCTGTGCCCGTGACATACTTTACATCCTGTACATAAAAAAAGGAGCGACAAGCGCTCCTTTTAGGGATAGTTCAATCACTTAATATTTAGCGATTAACATATTTCTTATGCACCCGACGGGTAATACCGGTAAACAGGGTATACGGGATAGTGCCGCAATAGGTTGCGACTTCTGCGGCTGGCAATTGCTTACCCCAGAACTCAACTTCCGTACCCACATCGGCATCAGCAATATCCGTCAGATCCACCGCCAGCATATCCATCGATACGCGACCAATAATCTGCGCACGCTGACCGTTAATGATCACCGGCGTACCACTGACCGCATGCCGCGGATAGCCATCGGCATAACCCAGTGCCACAGTACCAACACGAGCCGGTTTATCTGAGCTCCAGGTACCGCTGTAACCTACGCATTCACCCGGCTGCACATCACGTACCGCAATGACTTCCGATGTCAGCGTCATCGCCGGAATCAACTTATCAGCATTTTCCTGTGCTACCTCGAACGGCGTCGCACCATAGAGCATCAGCCCTGGACGTAACCAGTCACGACGCGCATCACTCCAGGCCAGAACACCAGCAGAATTTGCCAGACTGGTCGGTGCATCGATACCTGCGGTGTGCTGATCAAAGCAGCTCAGCTGCTCCTGGGTGGTGGTAGCCCCCAGATCATCGGCACTGGCAAAATGGCTCATCAGTACGACGTCGGCCACATTATCCAGCGCGCTCAGGCGCTTGTAGGCCAGTTGATAGTCTTCAGGGGCAACACCCAGGCGGTGCATCCCGGAATCCATCTTCAACCAGACATTGACCGGTTTGCTCAGTTTGGCCTCAGCCAATACATCGATCTGTTGCAAGCTGTGAATCGCTGTCCAGATACCATGCTCACTGATGTATTCCAGCTCACAGGCCTCGAAAAAACCTTCCAGCAGCAAAACAGGCTTTTTAATACCCGCCTCTACCAGCTCGACAGCTTCCTCAATACAGGCAACCCCGAAGGCTTCTGCTTCAGCTTCGAGCGCCTGAGCAACCACAACAGCACCGTGTCCATAGCCATTTGCCTTGATAATTGCCGCCGCTTTAGCTTGCGGGTTCAGCGATCTGGCCAAACGGTAATTGTGCCGAATAGCATCCAGATCAATCGTAATTTTTGCAGCACGACTCATTGAATCTTATACCTTTTTCTGTAGCGGTTTATGCAACTTCTTATGCAACGACCATAACCGCTTCAACTTCGATATCAGCGTCTTTAGGCAGAGCCTTAACAGCATAGGCTGCACGCGCTGGGTATGGCTGTGCAAAATAACGTGCCATCACTTCATTCACAGTCGCAAAGTTAGCCAGGTCAGTCAGCAGAATAGTAACTTTAACCAGATCGTTCATAGAACCACCGGCTTCTTCAGTAATCGCCTTGAGGTTTTCAAATACGCGAACAGCCTGTGCTTCGAAAGACTCGGTGACCATTTGCATGGAAGCAGGGTCCAGAGGGATCTGGCCAGAAATGTAAACAGTGTGATCCACTTTTACAGCTTGAGAGTAAGTACCGATAGCAGAAGGTGCATTTTCAGTCGCGATAATTGTCTTAGTTGGCATTTTCTATTCCCCTAAAAAAGTTATGTGTACCGAGTCATCCAGGTTCGCGATTACGACGCATAAACTCATGTAAATATCCCGGCAACGAAAAAAGGTCGATAGTCATCCCCCAACGACAAATCGAAGCGGGATTATATCCTGTAAAAAAAGTTGAGCACAGGGGCCAGAGCAGCCAACCGGGATAGCCCAGCAACTATTCTTCTACTGCCCCTGTACTCCTACATTCAGATTTTATGTGATGGCGTTCGAACGCTTACTTCATTCCGTAACGAGCGACTGAAAGACCTTCAGGATCGATATCGGTTTCATTGCCGCAAATAACATCAGCGACAAATTTACCCGAACCCAGCGACATGGTCCATCCCAGCGTACCGTGACCAGTATTTAGGTACAGGCTCGGGTAACGGGTACCACCCAGAATCGGTGTGCCGTCCGGCGTCATCGGACGCAAGCCGGTCCAGAACTCGGCTTTTTCAATGTCGCCGCCACCTTCAAACAGATCGCTCACTGTATGCTCTACATTGCGACGGCGCTTTTCTTTTAGCGACATATCGTAAGATGTAATCTCGGCGGTACCACCCACACGGATACGATCTTCAAAGCGGGTTACCGCAACCTTGAAGGTCTCGTCCATTACGGTAGATACCGGCGCACGGCTCTCATCGATAATTGGTAGAGTCAGCGAGTACCCCTTTATCGGATAAACCGGTACGGCAACCCCGACATTCGCTAACGCGATAGTAGAGTAGCTACCCATCGCCATCAGGTAACGATCGGCAGTCAGTACTCCATCTTTGGTTTTAACGCCGACGATATCGGAGTCATCGCTAAGCAGGCCTTCAATCTCGGTGTTAAACATAAACTTCACACCCAGCTTTTTACATTCTTCAGCCAGGGCATTGGTAAATTTGAAGCAGTCACCGGTTTCATCACCCGGCAGGCGTAAGCCACCGACAATTTTCTCTTTTACATATCCCAGCGCCGGCTCACTAGCTACGCAACCGTTAGTATCCAGTACTTCAAAATCAACACCGCACTCTTTCAGCACGGCAATATCCTTGGCGGCACCATCAACCTGCTTCTGGGTACGGAACACTTGCAGCGTGCCCTGAGTACGATGCGAGTAGTCTATTTCAAGCTCAGAACGCAGATCACGCAGACAATCGCGGCTGTATTCAGCCACACGCATCATGCGCGCCTTATTGACATGGTAGGCTCCCTGAGTACAGTTAGATAACATCTTGGTCATCCATTTAATAGTATTGGCATTAATCTTAGGGTTAATCATTAGAGGTGCCAGATCCTGCATCATCCACTTGATGGCTTTCAGGGGTACCCCTGGAGCAGCCCAGGGAGCGGAGTAACCAGGTGAAACCTGGCCTGCATTGGCAAAGCTTGTTTCCATAGCCGGTGCTTCCTGACGATCGATGATGGTCACTTCGTGACCCTCTTTCGCCAAGTACCAGGCGCTGGTGACGCCAACAACGCCACTTCCCAGGATAAGAATCTGCATAAAACTACCTCTACTATTTTTATAATTAATTTGTTGCTGTGTGATAAAAGATTGCTTACAAACTTTTCAGCTAGTATATTGCAACATTAGTAGTTTATTTTTTTGTATTTTTGTGAATTTCAAAATCATTACCCTATAAAATAACAATAAGCAGAAGATTCCAAGGTAGCCATGAAAAACGCCCTGAAACGCAAGCTAGACAAAATCGACCTCAACATTCTGAATACTTTGCAAAATAACGGTCGTATCAGTTATGTAGATCTCGCCGATATCGTGGGCCTCAGTACTACGCCCTGCATGGAGCGGGTGAAGCGTCTGGAAAAGGATGGTCTTATTCAGGGGTACTACGCCCGTATCAATCCTCAGGCAATGGGGTATGGCATGCTGGTGTTCGTAGAGATATCACTCTCGTACCAGTCACCGGATGCATTTCACAAGTTCAATCAGGCAGTAGCTTCTCTACCCTATGTGCAGGAATGCCATTTGGTCTCGGGCGATGCCGACTTTCTGATCAAGGCCCGCATCGCGGATATGTCCGAGTATCGCGCACTGCTGGGTGAGATGTTGCTGACTCTGCCAGGGGTGAAAAACTCCAAGAGTTATATTGTGATGGAAGAAGTAAAAGAATCTCTGTCTCTGCCAATCAATCCAAATCAGCCCCGAAATTGAAACCCGAACCAATAACCACAGCCCGGCAATTAGCTGGACGAAGGTGGTAGAAAAGTGTCCGGTTATTCCACATTAGCGACACTCGCAGATGCATGCCCCGCCTTTTTTTCAGACTGACTGCCTATCTCCAGAAGCCAGTCATGCAGCGCTCTGATTCTTGGATTTTCCAGCGCACCGTTAGCATAGAGAATGTAATAACTGCAACGGCACTTAACTTTCCCAAACGGGGCAACCAGGCGCCCCCGGCTCAGTTCTTCAGTAATCAGCGACTCTCTGGCCAGTGCAACACCTAATCCTGACACTGCCGCTTTAATCGCCATATCCCCGCGGTTAAAGTAGTGCCCGCGATCAGTATCAATAAAGTCATACTGATTGCAGTCCAGCCAGTAGCGCCACTCGGCATCCGGCTCTGCATTCGCCCAGGGCGCCGTATCATGCAATAAGGGAACCTGATTCAGCCACAGGGGAGTAGACCAGTCAGCAGTACTGAAATGGCTCGGACTGACAACCGGGAACAGATACTCCGGCATCATCAAAGTCGAACTGAGTCCAGGATAATCACCTATCCCATAATCGATCGCAATATCGAAGTCTCGTGCTTCGAGATCCAGTAAGCTACCCTCGGCAAAGGTTTCCACCCTGATATCCGGATATTGGTTCTGGAAGCCGCCTAATCTGGGTATTAGCCACTTGAATACGAATGAAGGGATTGAACGCAAGCGGACATTGCCCTCCAGATTGCTGCGCTTTATCCGCCCCAATGTACTGTCCAGCTCTTGCAACATCGGTTTTACAGTTTGATACAACTGCTTTCCTTCTGAAGTTAAAGTCACCTGCCTGGCCTTACGAATAAACAGATCGGCAGATACCTGAACTTCCAGATTTTTAATCTGCTGACTAACGGCTCCCGGAGTAATAGAGAGCTCCTTGGCTGCCTGGCTGAAACTCAGCAATCTTGCGGCGGTTTCAAAGGTTTTCAGTGCCGCCAGAATCTGGGTATTTAGGTGCATCTTGATTCTCTATCGCCGAAAAATTTACACAACAAAGTTAATCAGTCAGGCTAACTGCAAACTTATGGTTTAGTCAAACTAAACTAAAAAATAGAAATGATCGTTTGTTATGCCAACACTCTAACCACAGAATGGCCCTCAATAAATAATAAAAATGGTAACAAGATCATGACTGCTCCCTTTGATCCAGCTCTTAGAGAACAACTCAGCGCCGCCGCCCCCTTTCTATGGCTGAATCCTGCCTATCGCAGCGAACCCGATACCACTCAATTACCCCTGTCTGTTGATGATATTGAGGCGGCAGACCAGCGCCTGCACCGCTTTGCTCCCTTGCTGCAAAAACTGTTTCCAGAGCTGCAGCAGGATAATGGCCTGATCGAATCAAAACTACTGGCTATCCCTGAGATGCAGCAGGCGGTATTTCCTGCGTTGCCCGGCAAACTAATGCTTAAAGCCGACCATGCGCTGCCAGTTGCGGGTTCCATCAAGGCGCGCGGTGGCATCTACGAAGTACTCTGTCACTGTGAAAACCTGGCATTGGAGAACAACCTGCTGACCAGCACGGACGATGACTATCTCAAGTTAGGCAGCGATAAGGCACATAAACTGTTTAGCCAATACGAGATAGCGGTTAGCAGTACCGGTAACCTCGGACTGAGTATCGGTATCATCAGTGCGGCTTTGGGTTTTAATGTTACGGTACACATGTCCGTAGAAGCCAAGCAATGGAAAAAGAAGCGCTTGCGTGATCGCGGCGTCACGGTTGTCGAACACAGTGACGACTACAGCGCCGCGGTTACCGCTGGTCGCCAACAGTCCGATGCTAACCCGATGAGTTATTTCGTCGATGATGAAAACTCCCCCCAGCTATTCACCGGCTATGCCGTGGCGGCCCTGCGCCTGAAAGACCAGTTACAGTCACAGCAGGTGAGTGTCGATGCTGAGCATCCGCTGTTTGTTTACCTCCCCTGTGGTGTGGGTGGCGCCCCCGGCGGGATCAATTTTGGCTTGAAGCAAGTGTTCGGTCCGCACGTACATTGTTTCTTTGCAGAGCCGGTTCAGGCTCCCTGTGTACTGGTCGGTATGCAGGCAGACTCAGAAGAAACACTGGAAAGCGTCTATGACGTCGGCCTGAAGGTAGCCACCGAAGCCGATGGTCTGGCTGTCAGCAAGGCATCAGGTTGGGTCTGCTCGGTGATAAAGCAACTGCTTTCGGGCGTCTTCACCATCGAGGATGACAGCCTGTTCCGCTATCTCTATCAACTCCATAAATATGAAAAGCTGGCTGTAGAACCTTCTGCCGCGGCAGGTTTCGCTGGACCTGAGCAGATTACCCAAACCGCTGCAGGCAAGCAGTACCTGCAACAGCAAAACCTGCTTGAGCACCTCCACCAGGCGACACATCTGGTCTGGACTACCGGCGGATTATTTGTGCCGGAACCCGAGATGCAAAAATTCCAGAACTATGGGCAACTGCTTGTAGAAAATAACAACTAAAAAACATTAACCGTGGAGAAGTTATAACTCATTGAAATAAAGAACACTCAAGTCCTTATCGAATTTAACGGTAAGAACACAGCTCCTTGTTAGCTTTATGACAGCCCAATGATCTTGGGCCACAGAAGCAATCGAGCTCCCCCATCACGCACCGGGGGAGCCACAACTGATTAAGCACGGCCTCAACAGGGCTCGCTTAACGGACATACAATAATAAAACTCTATGAGGAATTTACATGGAAGCTCTTACTTCTATTATCGGCGCAATCAACGGGGTCGTCTGGGGCCCAATGATGCTCGTCTTGATTCTCGGTGTCGGCCTGTTCTTGATGCTCGGCCTGCGCCTGATGCCTCTCTTGAAGATCGGCACCGGTTTCAAACTTCTGTTTGAAGGTCGTACCACCAAGGAAGGCGAAGAGAAGGAAGGTGAAATTTCACCATTCAACGCGCTGATGACATCACTGTCTGCCACGATAGGTACTGGTAACATCGCAGGTGTTGCTACCGCCGTATTCCTGGGTGGTCCAGGTGCTCTGTTCTGGATGTGGTGTACTGCCCTTGTGGGTATGGCAACCAAATATGCGGAAGCCGTTCTGGCTGTGAAATACCGTGAAGTTGATGAAGAAGGCAACCATGTTGGTGGCCCGATGTATTACATCAAAAACGGTCTGGGCGCCAAGTGGGCCTGGTTGGGTACTACCTTCGCCATCTTCGGTGCTGTAGCGGCATTCGGTATTGGTAACACGGTACAGTCCAACTCCGTTGCTGATGTTGTACAGTCTACTTTCGGGGTTAACGTCTGGGTAACAGGCGTAGTCATGATGCTTCTGGTCGGTGCAGTACTGATCGGTGGTATCAAGCGTATCGGTCATGTTGCTGGTTCTCTGGTTCCACTGATGGCAATCGCTTACCTGACTGCTGGTTTGGTTGTTCTGGCGATTAATTCTGAAGCTATTCCTGCGGCACTTGAGCTGGTATTCACCCATGCCTTTACTGGCACGGCGGCTGAAGGCGGTTTTGCCGGTGCGGCAGTATGGATGGCTATCCGTTTCGGTGTAGCACGTGGTGTCTTCTCTAACGAAGCTGGCCTGGGTTCTGCGCCTATCGCTCACGCGGCGGCACAGACTAAAGATCCTGTTCGTCAGGGCCTGGTTGCGATGCTGGGTACGTTCATCGATACCCTGATCATCTGTTCTATCACTGGCCTGGTAATCATTACCTCCGGTGAATGGACCTCTGGTGTATCCGGTGCGGCGCTGACTTCTGCGGCATTCGCACAGGCACTGCCTGGTGTAGGTAACTACCTGGTTACAATCGCTCTGGCAATCTTTGCCTTCACGACTATCCTCGGTTGGTCTTTCTACGGCGAGCGTTGTGTTGAGTTCCTGTTCGGTGTTAAGTCGATTGTTCCTTACCGTGTATTGTGGATCATCGCAGTACCAATCGGTGCAGGTGTAAGCCTGGACTTCGTCTGGCTGCTGGCTGATACCCTAAACGCTATGATGGCTATTCCAAACCTGATTGCTCTGGCGCTGCTGAGCCCTGTGGTATTCAAACTGACTAAAGAGTTCTTTGCCCGTAACGGAGCTCCTGCGGAAGTAGATAGCAACGCTAGCGCTAAATAAGCTCTGATAGTAGAAGCTCTGATGGTTTAGAAGCTCTACTAGTTTAGAAGCTCTACTAATAAAGGTACCTGTTCCAGTCGTCGCGGTCTGGCCTGGGTACCTTACCTTTCACACCTCAAAACAGCTTGTCGATAAGGCTGCTGTTGCACACAGAACTTTTCCTGCAGTCTGTCTAATAGATAGATGCTCATAACAGCACTGATTCCTTACCTAGGCTGTTATCGACTAAGTATGAATTACGGGTGCTCCAGTACCTTAAGAATTAGCTGCCAGATCAAAATATCTGCATTGATACTGCCCCCCAAGCAGGCGACATATCCAGTCTGGACTACAGACGGTTTATTTGTGCAGCCATCCGAGATGAAAAAATCCCGTAACTATGACTAACAACTTATAGAAAATCACAACTGAAGAAAAACCAACTGAAGAAAAACCAACTATTATAAGTGGAGAAGTTATAACTCACTGGAATAAAGTCATTCAAACGATTATCAACTTTTACTACAAGAAATAAATTACCTGGTTGCTTGTCTGCTGCCCGATAATCCTGGGTTACCGAAGTAACCAAAGCCCCCTGACACACACGGGGCACCCCTTACATTAAGCACTGCCTCCGCAGGGCTGTCTTAATAGAAAACAATAAAATTACTGGAGGATTATTAAATGGAAGCTCTCACCTCAATTGTCGGCGCGATTAACGGCGTCGTCTGGGGCCCAATGATGCTGGTCCTGATTCTGGGTATCGGCCTGTTTCTAATGATCGGACTAAAACTGATGCCTATTTTGAAACTAGGTACCGGTTTCAGTCTGCTCTGGAGTGGTCGTTCAGCAGATTCTGACGCCCAAACAAAGGGGGAGATCCCCCCCTATCAAGCACTGATGACAGCCCTGTCTGCAACCGTGGGTACCGGTAACATTGCCGGTGTTGCTACCGCGGTTTTCCTCGGAGGCCCCGGGGCTTTATTCTGGATGTGGTGTACGGCGCTGGTCGGCATGGCAACCAAGTACGCCGAAGCTGTTCTGGCGGTAAAATACCGTGAAGTCGATGCAGAGGGTAACCACGTCGGTGGCCCTATGTACTACATCAAGAACGGTCTGAGTTCCAATTGGGCCTGGCTGGGCACCCTGTTTGCAATCTTCGGAGGCCTCGCAGCATTCGGTATCGGTAACACCGTGCAGTCCAACTCCGTCGCACAGGTTCTGGAAACCAACTTTAATCTGCCAGTAGCAGTAACCGGCGGTGTTATCATGGTACTGGTCGGTCTGGTACTGATTGGTGGTATCAAGCGGATCGGTGTTGTTGCCGGTGCTCTGGTACCGCTGATGGCAGTCGCATACCTGATTGCCGGTCTGGTTGTTCTGGGCATCAACTCCGCGGCGATTCCGCTAGCACTGGAGATGATATTCACTAATGCCTTTACCGGTACCGCTGCTGAAGGCGGCTTTGCTGGTGCTGCTATCTGGATGGCAATCCGTTTCGGTGTCGCACGGGGTATATTCTCTAACGAAGCAGGCCTGGGTTCAGCGCCGATTGCACACGCAGCGGCTCAGACCAATAACCCTGTTCGTCAGGGTATGGTTGCCATGCTGGGTACCTTCATTGATACCCTCATCATCTGTTCTATTACCGGCCTGGTGATCATCACTTCCGGTGAATGGACTTCTGGTGTGTCAGGGGCTGCACTTACCTCAGCAGCCTTTGCGGGAGCCCTGCCGGGTGTGGGTAACTACCTGGTAGCGATCGCCCTGGCAGTATTTGCATTTACCACCATCATCGGCTGGTCTTTCTACGGTGAGCGCTGCGTCGAATTTTTGTTCGGCGTGAAGTCCATCATACCTTACCGCGTGCTGTGGATCATCGCGATTCCTCTGGGCGCAGTTACCAGCCTGGATTTCATCTGGCTACTGGCAGATACGCTGAACGCGATGATGGCAATTCCTAACCTGATAGCGCTGGGACTGCTAAGCCCGGTTGTTTTCGCCCTAACCAAAGAATACTTCGCTCAAGAGAAGTAATCTTTTCGACATTCATTGAAGGCCGGTCAGTGACCGGCCTTTTTGTGTTTATCTTTGCTCTCAGCTTTACGCTACCCACCACACAGACTATAACTACTAACACCTCTGAAAAATTACCGGGAGGAGGTTATGAATAGTGACATTACTCGCTTGATGGACGACCTGTGCGACACCAGTAAACCACACGAAGCTAGCTGCGATATTCACAGCTCATCGGTGCAAACAGTCGCAACACCTGTCCCTACCGATCTGTACAATGACCTGGAAACTCTTGCCACAGTCTATAAGCGCGATGCCAGCTGTATCGCAGGCGACCTTCTGACAATCGCCCTGAAGGAAGCTTTCAGCGGATTATCCGAGACAGAGTTCAAGCAGCTGAGGGAAACCCGCAAACAGGCCGAACAGCAAGACGCCTTGCGTCATATGGAAGAGCAGCGCTTTGACGCTGGTTGTACTTAAGGGTTGAACTTAAGGGTTGAACTTAAAAATTGTACTTAAAGAAAGCAGCAATACCGTTGCGAAGAAGGCGACTAACAAGTGGCAGGAACAGCGAAAAGGAGGCCTGCCTCCTTTTTTTATTTAGTCATTTCAGGATCACTTATCAGCTGAACTGGCACAAGTCACAGCGGCCGGGCCATAATTAAAGCTATTGAACCAAAATAATTCTGCATTAATGCCAGTAAACAGATGAACAACGCTTATACGAAACCATTCAACTGAATTCTGACAAAGAAACAGCTACCGGAGGTTCCTGTTATGTTAACCGATAAGCAAGGTAACCATTTATCAGGCGCCACATCACAAACGGCAGCGTTATTTAACCAGGCAGTCACCGCCTACAATATATATCAGGGCGACCCGGTCAATCTGCTGGACAATGCCATCGAACAGACTCCCACCTTTGCCATGGCTTATATCCTGAAAGCATATCTGTATGCGGTGGCCACCGAACCCGCGGCTGCAGTAGCCGCACAAACATTTATCGATACAGCTAAAGAACTCCCCCTTAATGAGCGGGAGAGATCCCATATAAACGTTCTGAACACATTACTAAAAGGCAACTGGACGGCTGCAGCCATAGCGCTTGATCATCATAACGTCACCTACCCACTGGATCTTATCGGACTGCAATCCGGTCATCTGATGGACTTCTACCGGGCAAATGCAAGAAACCTACGCGATCGAATAGCCCGTGCCTTGCCAAATTGGTCTCCGGAGATACCGGGCTACCCAATCGTGCTGGGCATGCACGCCTTTGGCCTCGAAGAGTGCGGCCAATACGCTCAAGCTGAAGAGCAAGGCAGGCGCGCTATTGAAATAGAACCCTTCGATTGCTGGGCACACCATGCAGTCACCCATGTGATGGAAATGCAAGGGCGCACCGAAGACGGTATCGACTGGATGAACATGCGCAAACCTTTCTGGTCCACAGAGGATAACTTTTTCAGCGTGCATAACTGGTGGCACCTTGCACTCTACCATCTGGATCATGATCGATTCGACGACGTGCTGGCAATCTATGACGGTCCGATCCGCGAAGACCGCAGCAGCGTTGCTCTGGATATGGTTGATGCCTCTGCACTGTTATGGCGTCTGACGCTTATGGATCGTGACATTTCCGGCCGCTGGCAGGAGCTTGCTACGCTGTGGGACAAACATGCCGACGCTAAACTCTATCCCTTTAACGACTGGCATGCGGTAATGGCCTACCTGGGTGCCGGACGTTATCAGGATGTGGAACGGATTATTACGGCTTACAAAGCCTCCCCCGGTGCGCCATCTGAAGTGGCAAGATGGGCACGGGAAACGGGTTTGCCGCTGATCGAGGGATTCTCCGCCTTTTGGCATGGCGACTACGCCAAAGCGGCAGAACTGTTGTTCAGTACGCGTCACATTGTAAACCGTTTTGGCGGCAGCCATGCTCAGCGGGACATAATCGACTGGACACTCACCGAAGCCGCCCTGCGGGGAGGACAAAAAAACCTCGCTATGGCTCTGGCCAACGAGCGGCTGGCACTGAAACCGCACAGTTTTCTCAACCGAAACTTCCTGTCGCGCGCTCAATCTACCCCGGAAGCAGGTCATTAAAACGCCAAATCCCGGCCAATAATTATGTTTCAGTAAGTTAGAATTCCTTCCGGTTTCAATTCGCAGGTATAGTTATGGTTAAACTCCACGACAATCAATTGTGACGAATGAAGCCAATGGAAAGACTAACCATCAGTACAGCAGCAAAGCAGGCTGGCGTTGGTGTGGAAACGATAAGGTACTACCAGCGCATAGGTCTTATCCAGGAGCCGGTAAAACCTGTTTCCGGCTACCGCTCCTACACCGATAAAGACCTACAGCAACTTCGCTTCATACAGCGGGCAAAGCTGCTCGGGTTTAGCCTTGCTGAAATTAAAACGCTAGTTTCGCTTGGCGAGGGAAACTGCGATCAAACTAAGCAGCTGGCTTCCAGTAAGCTGATTGACGTAAAAGGAAAAATCAAAGACCTTACCGCAATTGCAGATACTCTCGAGAAGCTTGTCGGCTCGTGTAAAAGTAACGGCTCAGGTACAGCCTGCCCAATTATTGAGGCAATATCGCAGACCGAATAACATCGACTTGATTCCGTACCATAGTACGGAGTTTATACTCAACTTGGCTTAGTTCTTTTTCTATCACTATTAATTGAAAAGCAAGGGGCTCTTAAGGTTCGCTTGTCAGAATACCGGTGTGGAATTTACTCTCACTCTCCATCCGGTTGTGCCAATCAATCTCAAGGCTTCAGGAATAATGATGAGTACAGAAATTATTTTAGAGTCCACCATTACGTGCCCAAAGTGCAGCCACTCAAAAACAGAAACCATGCCGACGGATGCGTGCCAGTGGTTTTACGAGTGCGAAGGTTGTGGCACTTTGCTTAAACCGTTACAGGGTGACTGCTGTGTGTTCTGCTCATATGGAACAGTACCCTGCCCACCAATACAGGAAGGTACCAGTTGCTGTTCGTCAGAATCATAGGCATAGGTAAAAATAAATAAAAAATAGGTAAATAAAAAATGACTAAGACGCTTCTCAAAACGGGCAGCATAGGTACTGTGATCATGGCTCTTTGCTGCTTCACGCCTATTCTGGTGTTACTGCTTGGCGCTGTCGGCCTGTCAGCTCTGGTCGGCTATCTGGATTACGTTCTCCTGCCCCTGCTTGGAATCTTTGTTTGCATTACGACTTATGCTCTGATTAGGCAATACAGGAGTTAGCTTGCATTGATCACATGTCGTTGTTATTGCGAGATAAACCCAGGCTCTGCGAATACTCCTTCCGACCGGGGGCGTTTTTCTTCTAGCCTCTAGCGAGTCGCCCTTTTTACGACGCACTCGCCACTCATAACACTTCGTTCGATAATCCTTCGATATGCTTAGCCAGCAGATCTATAAACAGATCTCGCGGCTTATTCAACGGTCCCGAGCGACGGCTGATCGCGGCGACCTGTAACTGGTAAAAACGCTGTTCGGGTAGCAGTGCCCGCATCCGGCCCCGGTCGATCCATTGCTGAGCAAACTTCTCCGCCATGAAACCGATATAGACCCCGGACAGAATCATCGTAGCCCGGGTTTCATAGTAGTACGCCTCGGCTACCTTGTTCATATCCGCCAGCTGTAAGCTGGCTTCCGGATTGGTCTGCACCCCGGCATGTACCAGCTTGCACGCCTTCAATGCCTCCGCAATCACCTGTTGGTCCTGTTCATTAAACAGTGGATGCCTGTCACCACAGTAAAGCAGTGACTTATCCTTATACATCAACAGGAAATCCAGCCCTTCCAAATCCCGGTGGTGGGGAATAAAACCGACATCGGCGTCCCCGTTTATTACCCGACGCTCTATCTCGCCCAACGGAGCCGTATCAAAACTGATGTAGACATCCGGCGCCTGGGCGGCAAATTCCGCCAGTACCTCAGCTAGCCCACAGCGTTCATCCAGGCTGATGGTATCACTGGTCAGGATACGCACCTCTCCGGTCATCTGCTGATGCAGGGCATTTACCGTAGAGCGAAACTCTGCCAGACGGGAGAAAAGTTGCTTGGTGGCGTTATAGATAGTCAGCCCCTCTTCAGTGAGGGAAAAGCCGGAGCGGCCACGCTGGCAAAGCTTAAGCTTGAGCCGGGATTCCAGGTTGGACATGTGCACACTGATAGTAGAACGGCTGATATTGAGTTCCACTTCGGCAGCCGAGAATCCGCCGCATTCCACCACTGTCTTGAATACTCTGAGCAGGCGGATCTCATAGTCTCCCACCTTGCCCATGCTTTGTAATACAGCCTTCACCATTGTTTGATAAACACCAAAGTAAGTTTTGAAAGTTTGTGATTTATATGACTTTATCACTACCGCTACTATGTCTCCATCATCAGGCCAATTTATTGTCAGTTCGATGCTATAACGAAGTGATTTACAGCACTGGCAAAAAAATAACCAGCCAACTTGGACAGGGTTCTCGAATGAGCACAAAAATCAATATGGATGCGTTCTGGATGCCGTTTACGGCTAACCGGGACTTTAAAAACCAGCCACGCATTATCGATCGTGCTGAGGGGATTTATTACTACACTAATGAAGGCCAGCAGATCCTGGATGCAACAGCCGGTCTGTGGTGTGTTAATGCCGGCCACGGCCGTACTCAGATTGCTGAAGCCGTTAGCAAACAACTGCTTGAGCTGGACTACGCCTCACCGTTCAACTTTGGTCACGAGATCGGCTTTGAATTCGCTAACCGTCTGATCGAATACACCCCTGATCCCCTCAACAAGGTGTTCTTCACTAACTCCGGTTCTGAGGCCGTCGAGTCTGCGCTGAAGATTGCCCTGCAGTATCAGAAATCCCGTGGCAAAGCGGGCAAGACAAAATTCCTCGGTCGTGAGATGGCGTACCACGGTGTTAACTTCGGAGGCATCTCGGTCGGTGGCCTGACGCCTAACCGTACTGGTTTTGGTCAGTTACTTCCGGTTGACCATCTGCCACATACCCTGGATATCGCCAATAATGCATTCAGCCGTGGTCTGCCTGAGCAAGGTCTGGATAAAGCTGACGCACTGGAAAACCTGATCAACTTCCACGGTGCTGATAGCATTGCAGCGGTTATTGTCGAACCAATGAGTGGTGCGGGAGGTGTCATCATGCCACCCGTTGGTTACCTGAAGCGCCTGCGCGATCTTTGTAACCAGTACGATATCCTGTTGATCTTTGATGAAGTTATCACCGGCTGGGGTCGCCTGGGCTCTCCATTCGCTGCGACTGAATTTGATGTAGTACCGGACATGATCACTTCCGCCAAGGGGATCACCAACGGAGTTATTCCCCTGGGTGCTGTATTCGTTAAAGATGAGATACACGATCAAATCGTTAACAACGTTGCTGTGGGTGGCATCGAGTTTTACCATGGCTACACATACTCGGCTCACCCGGTAGCCTGTGCTGCTGGTCTGGCAACCCTGGATATCTACGAACAGGAAAACCTGCTGAGCCGCGCTGGCGGAGAGATCGGCAGCTATTTCGAAAACGCTCTGCATGGTCTGAAAGATGCACCTGAGGTGATCGACATTCGCAACTACGGCCTGGTGGGTGCGGTACAATTCGACGCTGCAGTTGCCGCCAACGGTCCCGTAGGTCTGGATTTTCAGAAAGGTTGCTACAAGCGTGGCGTAATGGTTAGAACCATGGGCAATATAGTCGCCTTCTCGCCACCACTGACCATCGAAGCACAACATATCGATCAGCTGGTAAACGCCATCCGCGAAACTGCAGAAGAGATGTTTGGCTCGCTTCGCTAGAGTAGCTAGTGGCTAGAACGTCGCAAAAAGCGCGACTCGCTAGACGCAGCAAAGAGCGCTGCTTGCTAATAGCTAGAAAAAGCCTTTTATATACTTTAATTGAGAAAACTCAATTTTCTTTCTTCGTAAGCTTGTTTGCGGAATAAGAGGCTTGTCCATCTGATATATAAAAAAACGCATCGGGGGTGCGTTTTTTTATTTTTTTAAAGTGGGTATCTAAGAGCAGCCAACTTTTCATAACATCATTCAAACCGTACGAAGAAAGAAACTTCACCCGGCACTGATGCCAATAAAGAAGGCTATTCTATCCACTGGCTAGCAAGGCTAGCAAGGCTTGCCTTGCGGTCTAGCCACTAGCTACTGATGTAAAAAGCTTCGCTTTTTAAACCGACGGATTAGCACTAAATATTTCACACACCTCGTCACTGACATTGTGAAAACGGTGCGGACGATTACTGTTAAAGTAATAACCGTCGCCCTGTTTCAAATGATAGGTTTGGAAACCAACGGTTAATTCAATTTCACCGCTAATTACTATGCCCCCCTCTTCTCCTGGATGCTGCAGCATCTCAGGGCCAGTATCGGCACCGGGCTCGTAACGCTCTCTCAATAGGTCCATCGAGCGATTTTTAAGCTTAGCCCCGACCAATTTAAGACTGACATTATTGGAACCAATATCCGGCATTTCATCAGCATGATAAACGACACTTTCCGGTTCATTATTTTCAATATCCAGCGTAAAAAAGTCGCCCATCGAGATCGGAATCCCACTGAGGACTTTTTTCAATGAGCTTACTGAAGGGCTGACACCATTTTTTTCAATCATCGATATGGTGCTGTTCGTCACACCGACACGCTTGGCTAGCTCCCGCTGCGAAATTCCTTTTAGCTGTCGAATCGCCTTTAACCGTTCACCTACATCCATAGAATTTGCCTTTTTTATGAATTACTTCAGGTAGTTTTTACTTTATGGTCTGAAAAATATTCTATACAAACAAAAAAGGCCTGTAAAACAGGCCCTTTTCGGTTAAGGATAGCTAAGGAACCTACGAACAAGTCCCATGCGCCTTAGCATGCCCCTTCGGGTACTGGCATCCAGAGAGATTGGATATCAAGGCAACGCACCCAGAGGGCATGCCAATTACAGGCATACTGGTGGTACCAGGAACGCCTGCCGGACGAAAATCGTTAACGCAGAGATCCGGTTTCTATGAAAGCTCCCTTCTTTTAAAGAAAGTGAGGGCGGGCTCTATAACCCGCAGAGAACACATTGACTTATTCGCAGGTTCCTTTATTTGTCGCTCTTTACCCGTCGCTCCTGCACATCCCTGTACCCGCGCCCATTTCTCATTGGAGAGCCCCTATTCTTGCTAGAGAACTCCTGTACATAAAAGCGGAATCAGGAAACTACTTTCTGTTCCTTTAGCTGTGTGATCTCGTCTTCATTTAAACCCAGATCAGCCAGTACCTTATCCGTATGCTGCCCCAGAGTTGGTGGTGCAGAAGTGTACTGTATCGGGGTTTCAGAAAACTTAACCGGATTTGCTACAGCAGGTACTTTCCCGGCTTGCGGGTGATCCAGTTCAATCTGCATATTGCGATGCTGAACCTGCTCATCGGCAAACACCTGATCCAGCGTATTGATTGGACCTGAAGGCACACCGTTAGCAGATAGATTATCCAGCCACCACTGACTGCCACGCTGTCGCATCAGATCACGCACCAGTGGAATCAGATCTTCCCGATTACCCACCCGCAGTGCGTTGGTTGCAAATGCAGGGTTATCAGCCAGCTCCGGCGCGCCTGCCAGGTTACAAAACCGGGCAAACTGGCCGTCATTGCCCACCGCTAAAATAATATGACTATCTGCAGTCGCGAATGCTTCGTAAGGCACAATATTAGGGTGTGCATTACCCAGCCGACCAGGCGCTTTACCACCCACCAGAAAATTCATCGCCTGATTAGCCAGTGTCGCCACCTGCACGTCCAGTAACGCCATATCGATGTGCTGACCAATACCGGTTTCATTACGGTGCAACAACGCTGCCTGAACCGCATTAGCGGCATACAGGCCGGTCATAACATCCGCCAGGGCCACGCCTACCTTCATCGGTTGACCATCAGGCTCACCGGTGACACTCATCAGACCTCCCATTGCCTGAATCATGAAATCATATCCGGCACGGGAACTGTATGGCCCGTCCTGACCAAAACCGGTCACAGAACAGTAAATCAGCTTTGGATTGACCGCCTTCAGGCTTTCATAATCGAGGCCGTATTTTTTCAGGCCGCCAACCTTATAATTTTCCAGCACAACGTCGACATTTTCAGCCAGACGCCGGATAAGCGACTGCCCCTGGGTCGATGTCATATCGATCGCGATCGATTTCTTACCACGGTTAGCCGAATGAAAATACGCTGCGTCCATTGGCTGGCCGTCTTGATCCTTCACAAAAGGAGGTCCCCAACCACGCGTATCATCACCCGCACCGGGACGTTCAATCTTGATGACATCGGCACCGAAATCAGCCAGCATCTGACCAGCCCAGGGACCAGCCAGAATACGGCTCAAATCCAGTACGCGGATGTGAGACAGTGCAGTAGCCATTAGAAGAACGCCTGAATGCCAGTCTGGGCACGACCCAGGATCAGGGCGTGAACATCGTGAGTACCTTCATAAGTATTCACTGCTTCCAGATTCATCACGTGACGGATAACACCGAACTCATCAGAGATGCCGTTACCGCCGTGCATATCACGCGCCTGACGGGCAATATCCAGAGACTTGCCACAGTTGTTGCGCTTCATCAGGGAGATCAGTTCAACCGGGCAACGTTCATCATCCATCAGACGGCCCATCTGCAGACAGCCCTGCAGGCCCAGAGAAATTTCAGTCTGCATGTCCGCCAGCTTCTTCTGGATCAGCTGAGTCGCGGCCAACGGGCGATTAAATTGGATACGATCCAGCGTATATTGACGCGCCGCATGCCAGCAGAATTCAGCCGCGCCAAGAGCGCCCCAGGCGATACCGTATCGTGCCTTGTTCAAACAACCAAATGGACCGGCCAGACCTTGAACACCCGGCAACAGGTTTTCTTCCGGTACAAACACATCTTCCATGACAATCTCGCCGGTCACTGAAGCACGTAGAGAGAACTTACCTTCAATCTTCGGTGCACTCAGTCCCTGCATACCCTTTTCCAGTACGAAGCCACGTACAACACCGTCCAGCTTCGCCCACACAACAAACACATCAGCAACCGGCGAATTAGTGATCCACATCTTCGCGCCTTTGAGGATATAGCCACCATCGACCTTGGTTGCACGGGTTTTCATGTTGTTAGGATCAGAGCCAACATCCGGCTCTGTCAGGCCAAAACAACCGATCCACTCACCGCTCGCCAGTTTAGGCAGGTACTTCATACGCTGCTCTTCCGTGCCATAAGCGTAGATAGGGTGCATAACCAGCGAAGACTGCACACTCATTGCCGAACGGTAACCGCTGTCTACACGCTCTACTTCACGGGCCACCAGTCCGTAACACACATAATTTACGGCAGCACCACCATATTGCTCAGGCAAGGTAGCACCCAACAGCCCCAACTCACCCAGCTCCTGCATGATCTCGGTATGAAAGATCTCATGACGGTTTGCTTCAAGCACTCGCGGAGCCAACTGACCCTGGCAATAGTCACGCGCAGCATCGCGGACCATCCGCTCCTCTTCAGTTAACTGTGTCTCAATTGAAAACGGATCTTCCCAATTAAATGCTGGCTTCATAGAAGACTGACTCATGGAACGCCTCTTGTGTGTCGTTATGCATAGCCGCTGCTTAATATCCGCAACACCTGTACTATAGATATGAACACTATCAGCTCAATGTTCATTATATTTTCAAAATCAAGTATCCATATAAATTTGTAATAAAGCCTTGATTTTGACCCAGGCCTCAATAATAAACACAGTGATAGTGGCAGGTATATGCCCCGGAAAGGGGGCATATACCCAGATTCCTAACTAAACACTTTGCAATGCCTGTGATACATCGGCAAAGATGTCTTCAATGGACTCAAGACCAACCGAAATTCTGACCAGGCCTTCACTAATACCATGTGCCTTGCGCTCTTCAATCGTATAGGTAGCGTGCGTCATACTCGCCGGATGCTGACAGAGGGTTTCAGCATCTCCCAGACTTACTGCACGCTTGATCATCTTGAGCTTATTCATGAAATTTACAGCAGATTGATATCCACCTTTAAGTTCAAACGCGATCATGCCGCCATTATCACTCATCTGCGCCTTAGCCAACGCATGATAAGGGTTATCTTCAAGCCCCGGATAGTAAACTGACTCAACGGCTGAGTGTTGTTGCAAACGGATAGCAAGCTCATGGGCACTTTCACAATGCCTTTCCATTCTCAGTTCCAGAGTTTTCAGGCCTCTGAGTATCAGGAATGCGGTTAATGGCGCTATCACCGCTCCCGTCATATCCTTCAGACCAAAGACACGTACCTGATCAATAATTGCCTTTTGACCCGCGACAGCACCAGCAATCAAATCACCGTGTCCACCCAGGTATTTAGTCGCAGAATGTACAACCAAATCAGCCCCCAAGGTTAGTGGTCGCTGTAATGCCGGCGTGCAATAGGTGTTATCGACGACAACTTTGATATCTGGGTTAAAGTCATGCGCAACCTTGCTGATAGTCTTGATATCCATGATCCGCATATTCGGATTCACCGGGCTTTCAAAATATACCACCCTGGTGTTATCGGTAAGTGCATGTGTCACCGCGTCAATATCTGAACAATCTACAAATTCAACGACGATGCCAAATTTCTTTAGCCCATGCTGCAAATAAGCAAAAGTACAGCCGTACAAGGTTATATCGGCAATGATCTTGTCGCCTGGGGAGAGCAGTGTCCACAATGTTGCTGTGATAGCCCCCATTCCGGATGCCGTTGCTAAACAGGCTTCAGCATCTTCAAGATCGGCTAACCGAACTTCCAGTAATTCTTGGGTAGGATTAGAGATCCGGCTGTAAAAGTGACCTGGTTGTTCGCCGGCAAAGCGAGCTGCGCCCTGCTCGACATCGTCAAAACAAAAAGTAGAGGTCATATACACCGGGGGATTCAACGCCCCCTCATTCGCGGAGGCATCATACCCGGAATGAATAGCACGGGTTGAAAAGGACAGGTTCTTATTGTTGTTCATCATTTTCTCCACTTAGAACGCTTTCGGCAGGATGCAACACGCTAAGCGCGATCTACCTTCAAAAGAGGCTAAACAAAACGCTTGAATTCAAAAAAACTAAGTGGTTAGAATAGCTACTAGTACTGGGCAATTCTGTTCTATTTTTCTTACATAAAAAGAAAATTTGGCACAGAACATCAAAAAACAACAAAAAAATAGACAGTTATGCCAATCAAAAAGCTGGACCGAATTGATCGTAAAATTCTTGAAGAAATTCAGCGAAATGGAAATATCAGTAACCTTGAGCTCGCAGAGAAAGTTAACCTCTCTCCTTCACCTTGCTCACGCCGTGTTCGTCAGTTGGAGGATGCTGGCATCATCGAGAAACAAGTCACCCTGCTGAATAAAAATGCCCTGGGACTACCCCTGACTGTTTACATACATGTCAGCCTTGAAAAACAACTGCCCAAGACTCTGGAGAATTTTGAGCACTGTATTTCTACTTACAGCGAAGTATTGGAATGTGCATTAATTACCGGCAGCGACGCAGACTACCTGCTAAAAGTTCTGATGCCTGATATGTCTTACTATGAGAAGTTTTTACTCAAAGAGCTGAACCAGATTGAAGGCGTCTCGAGTATCAGAACCAGCTTTGTTATGCGCCAGGTTTTAAGCCGTACCGAGCTGCCTTTATCCCACATCAGCTAGGGGTGTCTTAGCAAGTCCCGCCTCATGGCGTAATGCCGTATACATTCTCAATCAGCGGGACCCGTCATCGTCGTTCTTGTACATCCATGTACACACGACATACCGTACACCCTGTACATAAAATTAGCTCAGTTTTCAGGGTGCTGATCAAAATCAGCGATTCTTTCGAAGCCAGCGGCAAGGTCCTGAATCAGATCTTCGACATCTTCAAGGCCAATATGCACACGAATCAACGTCCCTTCAAAATCGACACCTCCGGCGGGACGGATAGCATCAATCTCTTCAGGTTGATTGGCAAGAATAAGGGATTCAAAGCCCCCCCAGGAGTAGGCCATGCTGAAATGCCGGAAGTTATCCAGATATTGCTCCAGCAACTGAGTAGTAAGTCGCGTTTTCAGGATGAATGAGAATAGGCCATTACAGCCTTGGAAATCACGAAGGTAAAGTTCATGTCCTTTAGAGCCAGGCAGAGCCGGATGATTAACGCGCTCTACTTCCGGGCGTTCACTTAACCAGGTAGCGATAGCAATACTGCTCGACGCATGTTGCTTAAGACGCACCCCCATCGTCCGCAAACCTCGGGCAGCGACATAAGCGGTATCGGCATCAACCATCTGGCCCATTAAGTATGATCGCTCACGTAATCGCTCCCAACAGCGCTCGTTTGCTACAGCAGTACCCAACATCGCATCAGAATGGCCAACGATGTATTTGGTACCCGCCTGGATTGAAATATCGATATCATGTTCAAGCGCTTTGAACAACACACCCGCTGCCCAGGTATTATCTATCATAATGATTATTTCAGGATTGATAGCGCGAGCAGCCTTAACCATTGCCGGTACATCCTGTACTTCCATCGTTATTGAGCTAGGAGATTCCAGGAACAGGACTTTGGTATTTTCCTGTACTAAACAACCAATCTCGGCGCCGATAGTCGGATCATAGTACGTGGTAGTTACATTCATATCATTAAGAATGATATTGCAAAAATCCTGAGTGGGTTCATATGCGCCGCCGGTCATCAGAAGATGATCACCCGCTGCAACGAAAGAGAGAATGGCATTAGAGACCGCTGCCGCCCCGCAAGGATACAGAGCGCAACCTACACCACCCTCAAGCTCAACCATCGCTTCCTGAAGCGAGAAATGTGTCAAGGTGCCACGACGACCATAAAACAGCTCACCGTTAGCTCGATTGGCCGTGGCAAAGTTTTTTGCTTCAACAGAATCGAATACCAATGATGACGCACGTTGGATAACAGTGTTTACAGAACTCTGGCCAAATTTCTTTGAACGTCCAGCCGTAACCAGGGTTGTTCCCAGTTTATCGATATACATGGTGGTTCTCACATTAGTAGTTTGTCGTTGACGCTCGTCTGCAGTCTTTGTGTTTTATACAGGAAGGTGTTCGACAATTTGAGCCGCATTTCAATTGTAAGCGGTTTTGGTAAAAAGGTAATCTGGAAGACTATGGCAATACAGGTTCAACTCGCTAATTAGAGGTTGCTAGAAAAATGCTATCTTGGGGGATTACCCGGGCTGGCGAGTGAAATCAGTAAACGGCTATCATTGGCCATAGACCTATTTAGTTTATAAAACCCAAAATACTTCCAGCCTGATCCAGCTTCTCTAGCAGAAGCCGGAGGCTGGAATTTATTACAATACTTCGCGATAGGCAAACAGTCCCTGACTCCCGCCAGTATGCAAGAACAAAACATTCTGTCCAGCAGAAAACACGCCCTGGCGGCACTTATCTATAAGTCCAGCCATCCCTTTACCCGTATACACAGGGTCAAGCAATATACCTTCTAAGCGGGCACACATTTTCACCGCTTCTATAGTCGCTGGCGTCGTTATGCCGTAACCCGCACCATAATATCCTCCATCGGCAACAACACGACCTTTTGCCAACCCAGGGTCGAGCCCCATATGCTGCAGAGTCTGTTCCAGCAGGGTTTGCACCAACATTTGTTGCTCCTGAGTATCGCGGCTTACGGCGATTCCCAGCACAGGAATATCAATATCCGCTGCAATGAACCCGGCCAGCAAGCCAGACTGGGTACCCGCACTGCCAGAAGCGAGTACAATTTGATCCACTGCGATGCCCTGCTCTGAGATCTGCTCTAATATTTCATTGGCACAGCGCACGTAACCCAAACTGCCCACTTCGTTAGAGCCACCCACAGGAATAAGGTAAGGCTTTTTCCCCGCTTTAGTCAGTTTAACCATCAGTTGATCGGCAAATGCAACGCAATCCTCACCCTCTTCTACCGAGTGAATCGTTGCCCCAAATAGCTTATCCAGCAGGATATTGCCATTATTGTAGTAATCCTGCTTTGGTGTACCTTCTACATCTTCGAGTACCAGCTCACAGGCAAAACCAAACTTTGCTGCCGCCGCTGCCGTTTGACGCGCATGGTTGGATTGCAGCCCGCCAATAGTAACCAGCGTATCGGCGCCCGCGTCCCGTGCTGCAGCCAGTAGGTATTCCAGCTTGCGCGTTTTATTGCCGCCGCCTCCCAACCCGGTACAATCGTCCCGTTTTATAAATAGATTGCAACCCAGCGACTGCGACAAGCGAGGCATTGCCTCAAGCGGGGTAGGTGCATGACTAATTGCCATACGGGGAAATCTATCAAAAGCGCTCATAAGCGGCATACTCCTTCGGCGCTCAGCATGTATCTCCTGAAGCCAAAAAAATCACAAATTGATTTGAAAAAATTAACCCAAGAACAGGGTGCTATCAGCACTTCCTTGTACGCAACTCTTGCGCCTCCAGAACTAATCATTTCTTAATGATTTGATTCTTGAAGTTAAGCAACCTCTTATAATCCAAAGGCGCAAGAGACTGACTAAAAAGTCCTTAGTGTCCTAAAATCTGACTGAGGAACAACTGGGTCCGCTCATTTTGTGGATTATCAAAGAACTCATGAGGCGTGTTTTCCTCAACAATACGACCTTCATCCATGAAGATAACCCGATCAGCCACTTGCTTTGCAAAGCCCATCTCATGAGTTACACAGATCATGGTGGTGCCCTCTTCAGCCAGCTCCACCATTACGTCCAGTACTTCCTTGATCATCTCTGGGTCGAGTGCCGAGGTTGGCTCATCGAACAACATCACCCGTGGGTTTGAACACAACGCACGGGCAATCGCTACCCGCTGTTGTTGTCCACCGGATAACTGCCCTGGATACTTGTTCGCCTGCTGAGGAATCTTCACTCGCTCAAGATATTTCATCGCCAGCTCTTCAGCGTCTTTCTTGGGCATTTTGTTTACTAAGCGTGGCGCAAGTGTCAGGTTATCCAGGATCGTCATGTGGGGAAACAAATTAAAGTGCTGGAATACCATCGCCACTTCTTTGCGCACAGCTTCCAGATGTTTAACGTTGTCATCCAACAGGATACCGTCGATCAGGATCTCGCCTGCCTGGTATTTTTCCAGGCGGTTCATACAACGAATCGCTGTTGACTTACCCGAACCCGAAGGGCCACAGATAATGATTTTCTCGCCTCTCTTCACATGGAGATTAATATCTTTCAAGACGTGAAAATCGCCGTACCATTTATTCAAGTTATTTACATGAATCAGGATATCGTCAGCGGGTGTTTGACCGTTTAAACTCATAATAATACCTATACTCAATTCTGTAATGTTATCAAACAGATACGCGTTTAATGCTGTTCGCCTTTACGCAATTCTGTTTCAAGGTTATTCGCGTATGACGCCATCGAATAACAAAACACAAAGTAAATAGCCGCGACAAAGATATACGCCTCCACGTAGAAAGCCCGCCACGTCGGATCGGTAATAGCCACTTTGGCTGTCGCCAGAAGGTCAAACAAACCGATGATCAATACCAATGAGGTATCTTTAAAGGTCGATATGAAGCTGTTCACGGTTGGCGGAATAACGATACGCAATGCCTGCGGCATCACAACCACCCGCATGGTTTGCCAATATGTCAGTCCCATCGCCGCTGCGGCTTCGTACTGACCTCTAGGCACCGCCTGTAAACCACCACGAAATACCTCGGCAAGATACGCTGCAGTAAATAAGATAATACCCACTTGCGCCCTGAGCAGCTTATCGATAGTAACGCCTTCGGGTAAGAATAACGGGAACATAACCGAGGCCATAAACAGCACACTGATCAACGGCACACCACGCACGATTTCGATAAAGGCGACACACCAAACACGAATCAACGGCAATTCAGAACGCCGCCCCAAGGCTAATAAGATACCTAATGGAAAAGCGGCAACGGTACCCACTACAGCTAACAATAACGTTAACGGCAGACCACCCCATTGAGTATTCTCAACGTAGCTTAAACCAAGGACGCCACCCCACATCAATACACCCAGGCCGATCAAACTTACGATCCATACAGGAATCAACCATAGCTTCCAGAATGATCGATGCAAACTGCAACCAATCAGGCCGACAAACCATATCATCGCAATCAACGGACGCCATTGTTCATCACCTGGATAGGTACCAAAAATGATCAGCCGATACTTATCAGACACTATCCCCCAGCAAGCGCCACTGGCAGCTTTACAGGCAGAAGAATCAGCGGCAAATACGGCATTCAGGATGCCCCAATCGACGACACCTATCAGAAATTTAACCAGAAAATATATACAGATAATGGATATCACCGAGTTCAGCCTACTGCTAAACAAGTTATCCTTCATCCAGTTGACTACACCACCCTGACTTGGCGGCTTTATAGTTTCGCTACTCAGCGGCTTTATAGTTACGTTACTCATATCTATCGCTCCACCAATGCCATTCTCTTGTTATACCAGTTCATGAATAGCGAAATCGTCAGACTCAGTCCGAGATAGATACCCATGAAGATGGAAATGGCCTCAATCGCCTGCCCGGTCTGGTTCATTGTGGTATTCGATAGTGATACCAGATCCGGATAACCCACCGCCACCGCCAGAGAGCTGTTTTTGGTTAAGTTCAGGAATTGGCTGGTCAACGGTGGAATCATTACGCGCTGTGCCTGAGGAATGACAACATACACCAGCGTCTGGCTGGGCTTTAAGCCTAGATCCGTAGCCGCCTCTTTTTGCCCTTTAGGTACCGACTGTAAACCACTACGCACAATATCGGCGATGTAGGTGGATGTGTATAAAGACAATCCAATCAACAAAGACAAGAATTCTGGTGATAACTTAGCGCCACCTTTGAAGTTAAAGCCCTTAAGTACAGGCGTATCCATCTCTGTTGGAGCCCCAAAAACGAGGTAGGTGATGAACACACTGACAACCACTAAGGCTAACCCGGCCCAGACAGTTGGAAACGATTGGCCCGTTCTATCCTGGCGGGCTAATGCCCAGCGTCTAAGTAACCAGGCACCGAAAAGTGCCGCAACAAACACAACCCCCATCCAGAAATACGCGGGATGATCAGCCGGAACCGGATATAACACACCACGGTTACTCAGAAAAACATCGGGTAACACTTCCAGTGCCTGCTTAGGCTTGGGGAAGCCGTTGTTGATAAGCGCGTACCAGAAGATAAGTTGTAATAACACGGGAATATTACGGAATAAATTGATATAGATTGCTGCAATGCGACTCAGAATCCAGTTACTGGACATTCTCGAAATGCCAACAGCAAAACCAATTATTGTAGCAATTATGATACCTATGAAAGAGACTTTCACTGTATTAAGCAAACCAACCAGTAAGGCTCGCCCATATGTATTAGAAGGATCGAATGAAATTATGTGTTCACTAATACCAAAGGAAGACTGCAGGGATAAGAATCCATAACCCGTTGCAATACCTTGTTTATCCAGGTTTTCAAAGGTGTTAGAGATGAGATACCAGGCAAGAAAGGCGATACCGCCGGTGACGAGCACCTGGGCCATGATACCCCGCACTTTCTCACTATAGATTAAACCCGATAGCGTCTTACGGCTATTTGATGGTTCAGACATTGAGCTGCCTCTCTAATTATTATTATCTGGGCATAGTTATTTAAATCACCGTTACCCGATCACAGTAGCGGAACGCTTATGAAACGATAACATTACCCAATAACGCTTTCATTTAATAAGCAAAAGGGGAAGTTCCATTTGCTTCAAACTTAATCCCCTTTTATATCGCCGAACCGCCAGCCATGGCTCTTTTCGACATTCAGTCCGTCCCTGAACATCGTCAATCTTACACATCCATGTGTTCGCGACATACCGTACATCCTGTACATCGCAGCTCTTACACATCCATGTGTTCGCGACATACCGTACATCCTGTACATCGTAGCTCTTACACATCCATGTGTTCGCGACATACCCTACATCCTGTACATAAAAGCCCCGATAAACGGGGCTCTGGTCATTCAATATTAGCGTATAGGTGCCGGATACATCAGGCCACCTTCAGTCCAAAGTGCGTTAAGACCGCGCTCCAGACCCAGTTTAGCCTTAACGTTACGATCATAACTTTCGCCGTAGTTACCTACCTGCTTAATGATGTTATAAGCCCAGTCATCACTAATGCCCAGTGCTTCCCCCATACCCGCAGTCGTACCTAGCATACGCTGTACAGATGGATCTTTACTGTCTTTCTTAATTTGATCAACGTTAGCCGATGTAATACCTTTCTCTTCGGCTTCCAGCATAGCGATATGCGTCCAGCGAACGATATCCGCAAACTGCTCGTCACCATGGCGAACCGCAGGGCCTAAAGGCTCTTTGGAGATGATATCTGACAGCACGACATAATCATCTGGATTCGGCGCAGTCTGACGGTAAGATGCCAGACCTGATGCATCAGTGGTGTAGACGTCGCAACGACCAGAGAAAAATGTTTGTACCGCTTCTGTAGCACTCTCGATTACTACAGGCTCAAAAGACATACCTTTAGAGCGGAAGTAGTCAGCAAGGTTTAATTCGGTTGTGGTACCCGGCTCGATACAAACAGTCGCACCATCCAGGCCTTCAGCGCTGGTGATACCGGACTCTTTAGCAACCATGAAGCCCTGACCATCGTAGAAGTTAACACCGGCAAAGTTTAGACCAACCTTAGTGTCACGAGTCAGTGTCCAGGTGGTATTACGCGTCAGCACATCAACTTCTTTAGATTGCAACGCAGTAAAACGCTGTGCTGCAGTTAACGGCGTATACTTGGTTTTTGTCTTATCGCCCAGGATAGCCGCAGCAATTGCCTGGCAAAGCTCCACATCCAGCCCTTCCCACGTACCTTCTGACGTAGGTGCGGAAAAGCCGGTCAATGCAGTGTTAACGCCGCATTGTACGTAGCCCTTTTGTTTGATCGAGTCGACAGTATCACCTGCCATTGCAACAGTGCTCATTGCCGCAGTTGCAGCGAATACACCGCCGACGATCAGTTTTAATGAATTCATAGATTGCTCTCTTCTCTTTGTTATTATTGCAAAATAAGTAAATACCATTTACCACCAAAAAAGTGGCAGAAATATTCAAAATAGCCTAAACAAAACAGCTCTTTTAGAATAAATAGCTAATTAAAACGTCATTTTTAGACACAGTACTTTTTAACACAACAGAAATGAGGATGCCAAACACTTTGTATAATTTTTGACATACATCTCGATTTCGCATCGCCTAGTAGTATTTCATAAAAGATACTAAATGCCAGATGCTATTTGATGCACCTGGTTGCACAAACTGCATCAATTAGCACCAATCAGCATCCACTAAACACAAAAGTCTGACCTATGTCAGGGACGGGCTTTATAACGGCCATCTGCTCTGTCCGACAATTTGAAAAGGGCCAGAGATTTCGCTGACCTGTCTTTCGCACAGTATTTTTTTAACCAGAGCGACCGCTATATAGCCTGCAGATAACACCTTGGGCTTACTTGCAGGTTCCCTAAACGCCCAACTGCTGTTTTACTCGTCCAAACGCTTCAATGGCAAACTCCAGATCATCTTTGGTTAACGCTGCAGACATCTGGGTACGAATTCGTGCCTTACCTTTAGGTACCACAGGAAAGGAGAAAGCCACCACGTAGACGCCCTGTTCCAGCATCGCGTCGGCAAACTGTCCAGCGACTACCGCATCATGCAGCATCACAGGCACAATCGGGTGTTCACCAGGCAGGAGTTCAAAACCGTGCTTTTCAAGCCCCGCTCGAAAAATGGCAGTATTTTCCTGCAACTGATCGCGAAGGGTACTGGATTCGCTCACCAGTTCTATCGCCTTCAGGGCACCGGCCACCACCGGAGGGGCTACCGTATTGGAGAACAGGTAGGGACGCGAACGCTGCCGCAGCAGATCAACAACTTCCTTGCGGGCACTGGTGTAACCGCCACTGGCACCGCCCAGAGCCTTACCCAGGGTACCGGTAATGATATCCACTCTATCCATGCAGTTGCGATATTCGTGGGTACCGCGCCCACCCGCGCCGATAAAGCCCGTCGCATGTGCATCATCAAAATGCACCAGGGCATTGTATTTTTCTGCCAGTTCACAGATCTCATCCAGGCGGGCTATGTAGCCGTCCATGGAAAACACCCCATCGGTACTGATCAGCTTGAAGCGTGCACCGTTCTTATCCGCCGCTATCAGCTGCGCTTCCAAATCCGCCATATCACTGTTGCGATACCGGTACCGCTTGGCCTTACACAAACGAACGCCATCAATAATACTGGCGTGGTTAAGCTCATCGGAAATAATCGCATCGGCTTCGCTCAGTAAGGTTTCGAATAGCCCGCCGTTAGCATCGAAGCAGGACGGATAAAGAATGGTATCTTCCGTCCCCAAAAACTCACTCAATTTCTCTTCAAGCTGCTTGTGCAGGGTTTGTGTGCCGCAGATAAAACGCACCGAAGCCATACCATAACCCCAGGTCTCCAGACCCGCTTTGGCAGCAGCATTCACCTCTGGATGCTGTGCCAGCCCCAGATAGTTATTGGCACAGAGGTTAAGCATCTCTCTGTCACCTTTAACACTGCCGGCACCTGCGCCATCGATATTCACGCCCACATGTGTATTCTGTGCAGTGGTGATGAGGCGCTCACGCTTGTACAACCCCGCAGACTTAATCGCTTCCAGCTCTTTGCCTAAATGATCTTGAAATTTGCCGTACACAACTATTCTCCCTATTTCTTAATAACCGTCGCTAAACTACTTGTTTCTAACAACCAGCCTCTTAAAAGCAACAGCAACTATGCCCAGTTCAGTATGACTTTACTGGCCTCACCGGAACTCATGGCATCAAAACCTAGCTGAAAGTCACTGTAATCCAAACGGTGGGTAATCACCGGTAAAATATTCAGCCCCGACTCAATCATCACCGACATCTTGTACCAGGTTTCATACATTTCCCGGCCGTAGATACCTTTTAGCGTCAGCATGTTAAAAATCACAACATTCCAATCGATAGCCACCTCTTCTCCGGGAATACCGAGAATCGATACTTTGCCGCCGTGACACATATTCGCTAGCAGGTCTTTAAAGGCCGAGGGGTTACCGGACATTTCCAGCCCCACATCAAAACCTTCGGACATGCCCAATTTTTTCTGTACGTCAGCGAGTTTTTCCTTAGTGACGTCCACGGTACAGGTTGCACCCAGTTTTTTAGCCAGTGCCAGGCGCTGCGGATTGATATCGGTAATCACCACGTGGCGTGCACCGGCGTGCCTGCACACCGCAGCAGCCATCGCACCGATCGGGCCAGCTCCGGTGATCAACACATCTTCGCCCAACAGATCGTATTGCAACGCGGTATGTACGGCATTACCCAAGGGATCAAACAGTGCCGCTACATCGAGATCAATACCGGGACGATGTTCCCAGACATTGGACATCGGCAATGCCAGGTACTCGGCAAAAGCACCGGGGCGATCCACACCAATACCGCGGGTATGAGCACAGAGGTGGCGACGCCCTGCCAGGCAGTTTCGACACCTACCGCAGACTACATGGCCTTCGCCGGAGACTATCTGGCCAATCTGGAAATCATTGACGTTAGAACCAACCTCGACGATCTCGCCGACAAACTCATGCCCCACCACCATAGGAACTGGAATCGTTTTCTGTGCCCAGGCATCCCAGTTATAGATATGCATATCGGTACCGCAGATAGCGGTTCGCTTAATCTTTATCAAGACATCATTAATACCGATTTGCGGCACAGGAACTTCTTCCAACCATAGCCCTGGCGCGGCTTCCTTCTTAACCAATGCTTTCATGTTGCTAACCTCTTACAGAGTGAATACGCTTAGTTGCACCCTGGTTTGCAAAGGCCAAAGCCTCACAAATTGATGGAAACAACGTCTGTGACAGAGTGGCCCGCTTGTCGATATCGTAAGTATTGACACAATAGTAACGCTTACGCTCTCGGGCACTGGTCGCCTGACTTAGATAGACATAATGCCTTGACCTTGCCCGCTCAACAGTTACAGCTTTCGACTGCCAGTTATGGATATCCAGCGATTGGGCTACATTCGCTGCTTTGATACCCAGAATCGGGTCATGTACGGGTACAAAATAATCGACGATGTTGTTCATTATAGACTTCTCTTGCAGCGCCCTGTTGGGCTGCTTTACTACTCACGCCGATAACTTCAGGTACTTAGTTATGTAGTTCTCTCGGCGGCCCTGATCGGTACAACTGTACCGCTAATATGCGAGGTGTAGGCTTAGCGGCACATTCGCTCAGGCTCAGGTTTTTTCCTGAAAGCAGCAGAGCGCTTATCGAGACAGAAGCCCGAAGCGCGATGAAAGTGGCTTTCTTTCATTGTGAAGTTTAATATAAGAGAAATCATTCCAGCATCATAGAACAGCAACATCCCAGATACAAGAAACTTTTCTTACATATCGGAATAGCATAAATGCCACCAGAGAACACCAAAACCGGTAGCAAGCCTAATACCAGTGTCGATCCTGCCAGTCAGGTACTTTGCAGCCGCGTGACAGAGCTACGCAAAAAAAACAAGCTCACCCTGGATCAACTGGCAGCAGCCTCAGGCGTCAGTCGCTCCATGCTCAGCCAGATTGAGCGGGGACAGGCTAACCCAACCCTGGCTGTCACCTTTCGTATCGCCCAGGCCTTTGGCATCACCATTGGTGAACTGGTCGATCAGCCCTGGGCTTCTTCGACGATTGAAGTTGTCCACGGAGACGACCCCAATAACCTGTTTCGTTCCGACGATGAGTGCCAAATCCGCACCCTCTCGCCCCTGCACATGGAAAAGAATATCGAGTTTTACGAGCTGACTATCGCCCCCAATGCCAGCCTGGCCAGCGCACCTCACTATGAAGGCACCAAAGAGTTATTAACGGTGACCCAGGGCTGTGCCCGTGTCATCTCAGGGGATAACAATTGCAACTTATCTGTCGGTGATTCGGCACACTATCGTGGCGATTTGGAGCACACTATTGAGAACTGTGGCGACCAGAAACTGGTGTGCTATCTGGTGGTAACAAGCCAATAAGTCCTTGAGATAATTAGGGACTTGTTTAAGGAAGCATCTTACTTAGACGCTATTCATCTGTTGGCTATTAAATGGAATTGACACTATTGCAGGGGAAAGGTGTACAAAAGAACTGATTGACAGGCCTCCTTATCAATTTCTTCATAAAACATAGGCGTCGAACTGTATAAAAAGCCAACAGTTCGACGCCTAATGCCCAACCTCAAACTAAAAGACAATTAACTTTGAGTCATTAACCAACTCATTCAACAGCTCCGAATTAGTTCCACCAGGCACTCCCGCATCTGTTTTAAAGCTGGCCAGATCGATTCCCTCAAATTCAATTTTCTGAGTAACCGAGCCATCATCTGTAACGTTCAATACAGCATTGCCTGCAACGCTCTGCGTAAAGCTCAGGTAATCCTCTATAACCCCACCCTCAGTGAAGCCCAAAGATTCCAATAGTGGCGACAGATCGACTAGTCGAGTAGCCCAAGGGAACCGCCCCCACAGGCTCTCACAGATACGGACGTGAACGTCTCCGCTCATCCGGCTCCTATCGTCC
>JBALVQ010000054.1:33987-41141 GCA_036960915.1 Amphritea sp. | reverse complement strand
CTGTTTTTTGTCTATATATCAGTACGTTACGTTTATGGATGGGAACTAGCTAGAATGTCGCAACAAGCGCGACTTGCCAGAGCGCCGAACGAGTTCGGCTAGTTAGTTGCTAGAAAAACTTCTATAGGCACAATGTTCCTATTATGTGGGAGCGGCGCCCTCGCCGCGAGGCGCGCCTCCTACAGCAGAAGTTGACCTGAGCATAGTGGGCCGGCTCTTTACTCGCACTACCCTTCCTAACAATCTCTGTATCTATTTCTGAATCGATCTCTGCAAAATGCTTCGTAAAGACGGATCAGCCAGTGAAAAGATCCGATCCCTACCCACTCGTAGATATTGAATTGTTATTAATAGTTAAACATTTACTTAACTTTAATAAAAACATTTCAAATTTAACTAACAAACTCCCTGGCGCAGAATCATCAACACTCCATCAGAGTGTTAATTAACAGCCTGTGGAAGTGCTATCGAAAGACCATAAAAAAAATATTAGAGGTCGCTATGACAATCAAACAAAATATCAAGTCCATCTTCTCAACCTGCGTTCTGGCCGCAGCAATTTCAGCTCCCGTTGTTGAATCTGCTCAGGCTGGCGATGAGTTCATGCTGGCACACGCGTATCCTACGGACCATATTTTCCACCTGACATCGACCACCTTTACCGACCAGCTGGCGAAGCAGGGCTCTGAAATGCAGATCGACTACCATCCGGGCGGCGACCTGGGTGACTGGGCGTCTATCTTCGAACAGAGCATGGACGGCGTGATACCGATGTCGATGACCTTCGCAGCATCCGAATTCGATCCGCGTCTGGACCTGTCATGGCTGGGTTACGTGGTAGATAACTGGGATGATGCCCGTAAGGTTTACGGTCCGAATGGAAAAATGACCAATGTCTACAACGAGATTCTGGGTGACCTGGATCTGGTTGTACTGGGTACGATCCCAACCGGCTTCGGTTCTGTCGCGATCCGTAAAGGCGTAGATCGCATACCGACCAACTTCCCGGAAGATACCAAAGGTATCCAGATGCGGGTACCACCGGTGCCAATCGGTATTGAGCGTTTCAATAACTGGGGCTTCACCGCAGTACCGATGCCGTTCTCTGAGCTGTACACCGGCCTGCAACTGGGCACCGTTGATGGCCGTGCGTTTGGCCCATCTGTAGAGATCTGGCAGATGCGCGATGTACTGTCCGCGTACATCCTGACCAAAGACTACTTTGAGCATGCATTTTGGGTCGTAAACAAGTCCTGGTTGGAAGATCTGCCGGCGGATGAGCGCGAGAAGTTGCTGGCAGCCGCAGACGTAACGCTGAACAAGGTATGGGATGAGGCTCAGGCAATTGACGAAGGCTTCCTGAGCCAGGTTCGTGAAGCGGGTATCAAGGTTGTTGAACTAAGCCCTGAACAGATGGCCAAGGCAAAGAAAATTCTCTACAAAAAAGAATGGCCATTCATGGAAAAGATTGTTGGTCCTGAGATCATGGCCATGATGCGTGAGATCGCCGGTATCAACTGATCCGTATTGGTTTTGACCGACCAGGTATCGCCCCGATGGGGCGATACCATCCGGATAATCTTTATAGGATCAGTATTATGCAACAAGAGAATATTCCTACACCCAAAAAACCAGAGACCGATGCTAAAGTCTATGATTATGATCCTGACCTAAGCAATCACCCGATTCCTCCCCACCTGCATGCAATTCCAGAGGAGGCCGGCTTTACTACAGAAAGTTTCCTGACCCGGTTTGAAAAAATACTCAACTGGATGTTCAGAGGCCTGATGATGTTTGCCGGATTGATGCTGGCTGTACTGATGTTTGCTCAGGTAGTCATGCGCTATGTGCTTGAATCCCCCTTCACCGGCATCGAAGAAGTATCGATTCTTCTCGCCGTATGGATCTATTTCCTCGGTATGGGCTATGCCACCCGGGAACGTGAACACATCCATGGCGGTATCGTCAGCCTGGTGGTAAAAGACCCATATAAGGTGAGCATTATCCGCTTTGCCGGTTCCATTATCTGCATGATTGCCGCCTGCATCTTTGGCTATTTCGCCTGCAAATACGCGCTGAAAGAGATCGATCGCGGCCGCTTAAGCGTCAACCTGCACTGGCCCCGCGGCCTCTGGAGCGGCAGTATGATCATCGGCTTCGCCATGATGGTCGGCTATTTCCTGCTTGAAGCAATTAACGAATTCTGTGACCTGCGACAAACTTACCGCAGCCGCAAAAGCCAGGAGTAATGAGCGATGACCCTGTTTCTTATATCGATGCTCATTGTAGTTATCTTAATCCTCATCGAGATACCCGTGGCTTTTGCCTTTGGTATCGGTGCCGTATTGTTTGCCTATACGACCGGCAATAACATCTCGTTCCTGGTTCCGCACGGTTTCAAAACCGCCAGCGGCTTTGCCCTACTCGCCCTGCCGCTGTTTATCTTTGCCGGACTGCTGATGGCAGAGGGTGGCATATCAGAACGCCTGCTGAACTTTGTGAACTCAATGGTTGGCCGTATCAAAGGCGGTCTGGGTGCTGTTACCGTACTGACCTGCGCCCTGTTTGGTGCAATTTCCGGTAGCTCCTCAGCAGCCATTGCAGCAGTGGGCCAAATCATGATTCCACGCATGATCCGTGAAGGCTATCCTGAGGGACACGCCACCGCACTGGTCGCCTGCTCTTCGGTGCTGGCACTACTGATCCCGCCAAGTATTCCGATGATCATCTTTTCGATCACCGGCGGACTTTCCGTTGGGGCTGCCTTCCTATCCACGATCGTTCCCGGTATTTTGCTCACCCTGCTGTATTGTGCGCTGAATATCTGGTTCCTGCGCGACAACCCGAATATCAAGGTAGATCCTCCTCTGCCGTTTAAGCAAGCAGCTAAAGGCGTCGTGAGTTCTGGCTATAGCGCGGGATTCGCCCTGCTGATGCCGGTGATTATTCTGGGAGCCATCTACAGCGGTATCGCCACCCCGACTGAAGCCGCTGCAATTGCGGTAATCTATGCAATTCCGGTGGGACTGTTTATCTACAAAGGGATGTCGTTGCGCAATCTCGGTACGGTAACCGTACGGGCTGTCACTATGACCGGCTCCATCATGGCGGTACTGTTCTTCCTGTTTATCATGAGTCGCGCAATGATCCTTGAGCAGGTACCCAGAGACCTGGCCCTGGCTTTATTGCAGATTTCAGAAAACAAGTATGTGATTCTGCTGCTGATCAACCTCTTGCTTCTGCTAATCGGCATGATCGTCGATGATATATCCGGCAGTGTGCTGGCAGCTATTATCTTCCTGCCTATCATCAATGAGCTGGGCATCGATCCGATACACTTTGCCGCGGTGGTCGGGGTAAATCTGGGATTAGGCAATGTCTCACCGCCTTGTGCGCCGATGCTCTATATGGCCGGCGGGGTGGGCAAGTTATCACTGGACAGGTATATCAAGCCGACCCTCAAGTTCCTCTGTTTCGGACACCTGCCGATGGTATTCCTGGTGACCTTCGTTCCAGAACTGTCTCTGTTCCTGCCTAAGCTTTTGTTGGGGTATTAAACCACTATCTCCGGACAGGGCTACCCGCCTTGTTCGGAGAAAAGGCTGTAGTTCGCCAGTGGTTCCTATGGGAGTGGTTACTGTGGGAGCGGCGCCCCGCCGCGATACTTTCTGCTCCAAATAAAAGGCTTCGGCGCGAGGCGCGCCTCCTACATGGTTTTGAAAAATTACTGGTGAGCCAACAACTCGGTCGACGGATCAACGCGAGGTAATATTCTAAATTGGAGTAGAGGTTATGCAAAACACCAAACAGGTCCTTATCGCTGATCGTTCACCTCTCTACAGGGAGGGTATCAAACAGATCCTGGATGCCACCGGAATTGCTGCAGCAGTTACAGAAACAGCCTGCTATTCAGAGTTTATTGCCGAGCAACTAGACGTACATTCAGCTGAGCGCTTAACAGAAAATTCATTCGATCTGATCATCCTGGAACCCGGCGCCCTGTACCCCAAGAACAGGAGCGCCAAGTACACATCCAGGCACCGTCAAACCAATACCGTATTCACGTCCCCTGTTTTACTGTTAGCAGACAACATCCATCTGGACCTTCTATACAAGGCACGCGCCAAAGGCATCCACAGCATCGCTTCAAAAGCTTATTCCTCTGATAAACTCAAACGCATATTTGAACAGAAACTGTCCGGTAAAACGTACTGGCCAAAAGCACCATCCAAAACCACTTGTAGCGATTATACGAATGTCGATAAAAACGCGGTTCTGAATGGGCTGCCCTACCTGACCTGTAGAGAAAAGACTGTATTGAGCCACTTAAAAGAGGGACTGATGAATAAGCAGATCGGCTACCAGATGGGCATACAGGAAAACACTGTCAAAACCCACGTTTCAAGAATACTCGGTAAACTGCAGATCAGTAATCGAACCAAGTTGATTATAACTTTGCAAAGCCATGCTTGTAGTGAGCAATACCCATCTTAATATTGATTCGATATAAAGTACGTAGGAGCGGCGCCGCGCCGCGATACTTCCTGCTCCAATGTAAAACCCTCGGCGCGAGGCACGCCTCCTACATATTCCTTTGGGGTGTCGACAAATGATTTTCCAAGCCAGCCCGACGAGTTCTATCCATTTCGACTGAAAAAAGACCACCAGGTCAGTTCCCGTTCAGCTCTTCAATGATAAGTTGATTGAGATTTGCAGGCAGGATGAAGTTAATAACCCAGGCTAGGCCTTACAGGCAGTATAAGGTTAGAGGGATGAAGACACAGGTTATGGATGTGTCGATTTCTGGGGTTTCTACGGAGGCCGAAATGAAAACAATTGCAACTAAGGTACAAGATACTAACAGTAAGAATTCTAAAACTGTTTCGCGGTTTATTAACAGCAGCCATCACAAGGGTGGTTTGGCGCATGCTGATCTACTCAACGCCAGGGAACTGGATGCTACCCAGCTTTATCTCAATGAAATAGGCTATACGCCGTTACTCACTGCACAAGAAGAAGTGTCTTTCTCTCGCCTTGCCCTGAAAGGCGATGAAGCATCACGTAGGCGTATGATAGAAAGTAATTTGCGCCTGGTGGTTAATATCTCACGCCGCTACATCAATAGCGGTCTAACCCTGCTTGATCTGATTGAAGAAGGTAATCTCGGCCTGATCCATGCGGTCGAAAAGTTTGATCCTGAGCGGGGCTTTCGTTTCTCAACCTACGCAACCTGGTGGATACGCCAGAACATCGAACGGGCGATAATGAATCAGACCCGTACTATTCGATTGCCGATCCATGTAGTCAAAGAGCTGAATATTTATCTGCGTACAGCCAGACAGCTGGCACAAAAGCTGAACCATGAACCTACGGTGGAAGAAATTGCTAAAGAGGTTGATACACCCGTAGCCAATGTTAAACGAATGTTTGCCCTGAATAAGCGAGTCACCTCAATAGATACGCCAATGGTTAATAATTCTGACAGGCAGTGGCTGGACAACATTCCTGATACCAACGCATCTGATCCGGCAACCCTGCTGCAAAAAACCAATATCAGCGGTAACCTTGAAAACTGGCTGAATATGTTACCAGCGAGGGATGCAGAGGTGCTGTCCCGTCGTTTCGGTCTACGTGGATTTGAGATGAGTACCCTTGAAGAGGTGGGTAATGCGGTCGGGCTTACTCGAGAGCGGGTCAGGCAGATCCAGGTAGAAGCGCTGCACAAATTACGTGAAATTGTGGAGTGTAATGGATTATGCGGTGCAGATTTATTGCATAGTTAATTTTTGACGGCTTTTGTCGGCTACGGCTCCCAAATCCATGAGAGGACCCATGAGGAGACTCATTGGATCAGAATAGGCTTTATTGTGACTCTGAGATCCCTGTATTTTTAAAAACACTGTATTTCTGCAGCCGTTAAATAGCGCCATTGGCCGGGTTCGACATCTAAACTAATTTCACCAATTTTCTGCCGATGTAAAGCAACAACCCGGTTACCAATGGCAGCAAACATACGTTTAACCTGATGATATTTGCCTTCAGTGATCGTCAAAAGTACTTCTCGGGGAGCAACAATATCTAATTTAGCTGGCAAGGTCGGCGATTTTTCACCTTGTAATTGAATGCCCTGTTCAAATTTCGCAGCAACATCATCAGCAATAGGGTCGCGCAAGCCAACACGGTAAACTTTTTTGCACTGTTTATCTGGCCTAATAATATTAAACGACCAACGCCCGTCATCAGTTACCAACACCAATCCTGTGGTATCAGCATCCAGGCGTCCGGCAATGTGAAGGTCACATACTTTATCTACATCAAGATAATTCAGTAATGATGGATAAACCTCATCTACATTTGAGCAAATGGTGTCCAGCGGTTTATGCATCATTATATAACGCGAGGCACGCGCGGTGAGCTCTTGTCCATCAAGGGTAATACTATTACTTTCATGCACTTGCGTCGCTTCGTTTGTAATAACCTCACCATTAACTCTCACCTCCCCACCCTTTACCAGCTTTGTTGCTTCCGCTCGGGTTAGTTCGGTGCTTTTACAAATAAATTTATCAAGACGCATTTCAGTCAACATTATAAGGATGAACAAAGGACGCTATTGTCCCATTAATACGTATCAGTAAAAAGCCGTGACGCGTAGCTCGATCGCAGCAAAGAGCGCAGCTTATTCGTTGTTCGACAGAACCTTCTGATAGTTAATCCGACCTCGATAACTGTGGCAACGGCGCCTCGCCGCGATACTTCCTGCTCCAATTAAAAAGCCTCGGCGCGAGGCGCGCCTCCTACATCAAGCTACACATCTGCACATTGATCCGGCATTAAATTGTGGGAGCGGCGCCCCGCCGCGATACTTCTGCTCCAATTAAAAAGCCTCGGCGCGAGGCGTGCCTCCTACATCTAACTGCACATCTGCACGTTGATCCGGTATTAAATTGTGGGAGCGGCGCTCCGTCGCGGTACTCCTGCTCCAATTAAAAAACCTCGGCGCGAGGCGCGCCTCCTACATCTAACTGCACATCTGCACATTAATCCGGCATTAAATCCTGTGGGAGCGGCACCCCGCCGCGATACTTCCTGCTCCAATTAAAAACCTCGGCGTGAGAGGCGCGCCTCCTACATCTAACTGCACATCTGCACATTGA
>JBALVQ010000054.1:0-33887 GCA_036960915.1 Amphritea sp. | reverse complement strand
TCCGGCATTAAATCCTGTGGGAGCGGCGCCCCGCCGCGATACTTTCTGCTCCAATGAAAAAAACCTCGGCGCGAGGCGCGCCTCCTACATCAAGCTGCACATCTGCACATTGATCCGGCATTAAATCCTGTGGGAGCGGCGCCCCGCCGCGATACTTTCTGCTCCAATTAAAAAGCCTCGGCGCGAGGCGCGCCTCCTACATCTAACTGCACATCTGCACATTGATCCGGCATTAAATTGTGGGAGCAGCGCTCCGTCGCGGTACTCCTGCTCCAATCAAAAAGCCTCGGCGCGAGCGCGCCTCCTACATCAAGCTACACATCTGCACATTGATCCGGCATTAAATCCTGTGGGAGCGGCGCCTCGCCGCGATACTTCCTGCTCCAATTAAAAAACATCGGCGCGAGGCGCGCCTCCCACATCAAGCTACACATTTGCACATTGATCCGGTATTAAATTGTGGCAACGGCGCCTCGCCGCGATACTTCCTGCTCCAATTAAAAAGCCTCGGCGCGAGGCGCGCCTCCTACATCTAACTGCACATCTGCACATTGATCCGGTATTAAATTGTGGGAGCGGCGCCCCGCCGCGATACTTCCTGCTCCAATCAAAAAACCTCGGCGCGAGGCGCGCCTCCTACATAAGCATGTCGCTTACGCAACTTCTTCCCATTGCTTATTACCCTCCAAACGAAACTGTTTATTTTTTAATCTATTGCAGATTGTTGGACAATCTGCAATTTAATGATAATATCCTCCACGCTGCCACTCAAGCTGACCGAGGCAGCCGTTAAAAACGAAAAATTCAGGTCCGCTGACAAACACAACAATAAAAGAGGTATCAACGATGGGTATCCGTACCGATTGGCCGACCTTTACCGCCACGCTCGTGGTGCTGCTCGGCATCTGTATCCCGCTTCTAACTATGCAGGAGCAGGCTAATGACTTTATCAATGTTGCATTTGGCGTAATGACCGCCAAATTCGGCATTCTCTATCTGTGGGGTGGTATTGCCGCCGTCGGGCTGATGCTATGGTTAGCAATGAGTCGTTTCGGGCAAGTAAAATTGGGTGACAAGGATGACAAACCGGAATTCACCGCGTTCAGCTGGGCAGGCATGCTGTTCTGCGCAGGTATCGGCTCCGGCATTCTCTACTGGGGAACTATCGAGTGGGCCTACTATCTGCAGTCTCCGCCGCTGGGAATCGAAGCCGGCACGGACAAAGCCGCAGAATGGGCAGCCACCTATGGCATGTTCCACTGGGGCATAACTGCCTGGGCCTTTTACGGTGTACCGGCTATCCCGCTGGCTTATCTCTACCATGTCCGTAAAAAACCTGAACTGAAACTCAGTGCCGCCTGCGAAGGTGTATTGGGACGTCACGCCCGTGGCCCAATCGGTAGAGTCATAGATATTCTATTTATGTTTGGACTGCTGGGAGGGGTTGGCACCAGTCTCGGCCTGGGCACTCCGATGGTGGCTGCTGGCCTGAGCGAAGTGTTCGGTATCGAAAACTCCTTCGGCCTGAGCGTCTTTGTGATGCTGCTTTGTACCGCTATTTTCGGAATCAGCGCCTATTCCGGCCTGAAGAAAGGCATCAAAGTGCTCAGCGACATCAACGTCTGGCTGGCAGTCGCCTTGCTGGTATTTATTGTGGTTGCGGGGCCGACGTTGTTCATCCTCAAAACCACCACCAACAGCCTCGGCCTGATGTTCCAAAACTTCATCCAGATGAACTTCTGGACCGACCCCGTCACCAACTCGGGCTTCCCCGAGAGCTGGACGATTTTCTACTGGGCCTGGTGGATCGCTTACGGTCCGTTTATGGGTCTGTTTGTCGCCAAGATATCCCGTGGCCGAACCATCCGCCAGGTGATCACCGGGATGCTGCTTTTCGGTAGCTTTGGTTGCTGGGCTTACTTCGGTGCGCTGGGTAATTACGCGATGCACCTGGAGCTGAATGACATTCTGTCGGTGACTTCTCTGCTGAATGATGTTGGTGCCCCAACCGCCATCATAGCCGTCATTAACTCACTGCCGCTCTCCACCATTGTATTGCCGTTGTTCTGTGTACTGGCGCTGATTTTCCTCGCCACCCAGTTCGACTCCGCCGCCTACGTGATGGCTGCGGTAGCCACGGTGGAGCTTAAGGAAGACCAACATCCAGCCCGCTGGCAGCGTCTGTTCTGGGCCTTTGCTTTGGCGGCTCTACCCCTGAGCCTGATGTTTGTCGGTGGACTCAAAGCACTGCAGACCGCTGCCATCACGCTGGCACTGCCGCAACTGTTTATCACCGCAATTATGGCGGTGTCACTGATCCGCTGGTTGCGCCATGACGAGCAGTACGGTGTACCGGTAGCTGGTGCTTTATCCAATAACGACAGCGCCCCATCCCCTGAAGAACCTGCCGTAGCAGTTGCTCAGTAAGTGCGTAGCGGTGGCGGTCCATGAAAAAAGCGACCGCCACAAAACCACCTATGTCCAGGGAGGGACTGTATGTCGCATGAAGCCATGGATGGCGCTGCGAAGACAATTCTTTGAGTGAATACTGCTGATGAAAGAACTTGTAATTGATAGCGCCGAGCTATTCGTAGTCGGTCCGGATGTAGCCCGCTGTCGGCTGGCGGCGGATATGGGTGAAGTCTATGAAACACTGACGCTACTAAAACTAACTACTCGCTGCGGACTGCAAGGTATCGCCGGCGTCACGACCTATTCGGAAAACTGTTTCGACGAAGCACTGGGCGCAGCACTGAAGCCCTTGTTACCAGAGCTGATCGGCAGTAATGCCTGGGATACCGATGCCATCTGGGGGCATCTGATGACACGCTACAACAGCATGACACCAAAACCCCAGTCAGCTATCGATATCGCCTTGTGGGACCTGAAAGCCAAAGCTATGGACCTGCCCCTGTACCGGTTGCTCGGCGGCAGTCGTGATCATATCCGCTCCTATGCCAGCACCCCGTTATTGGACAGCCCTGCTGACTATGTCGCTTTTGTCCATGAACTGCGCCAGCAGGGTTTTGACACGGTCAAGTTCCATGTCTGGTGTGATCTGGAGCAAGACCTCGCGCTGCTTGAAGCCATTGATCAGGCGTTTGGCGATGATCTGCCTTTTATGATTGACCTGGAAGAGCGTTATAGCCGCCAGGATGCGCTGACGATCGCCAAGCGACTGGAAAGTATGAACTGCGTCTGGCTTGAAGCACCGCTGGTCGACACCGATCTGGCCGGCTATGCCGAGCTGCGTCGCCACACCTCAGTGCCGATACTGCCAGCGGGCAATACGCTGCTATCACCGGGCCTAATGACCCTGGGTATCGAGCAACGTTCCTGGGATGCCCTGCGAACGGATGTCACCTACGCCGGCGGTTTTACCGTCACCCGTACTATTGCGGCGCTGGCACATGCCCATGACCTGCCGCTGGAGCTGCAATCCTGGGGTTATACACCGACACAGGCTGCCAATCTGCACCTGATGCTATCGATTCCCAATTCAGTCTACTTCGAACAACCGTACCCCTACGACAGCCATGAAGCCTGCTGCCTGACTCCTATCCGCACCGACAATGGTGTCATCAAAGCTCCCACTGGAGCGGGCCTGGGTATTGAAATGGATTGGCAGCAAGTACGCGAACAAGCACTCTGGCAGTACCAGATTGGAGGTTAATCAATGAAAATCACCGACATTGAAGTGATTGAACTGCGGGTTCCAGACAACCGAAAACTGGATCTGGACCCTACCAATAACGGCTGCCTGATCCGTATCGATACCGATGCGGGTATCAGCGGCATTGCCGAGGTGGACAGCCTGCCTTCTGTTATCAAAGCCATTGTCGAGGCGCCGCCTCGCATCAGCACCCTGATGGGGCTTAAATCCATACTGCTGGGTGAAGACCCGACCGATATTGCGGCGCTGTGGCAGAAAATGTACCACCACACCAGCTACTGCGGGCGCCGCGGCATTGTCATGCATGCCATCAGTGGTATCGACATCGCCCTCTGGGACCTTCTTGGCAAACTGGAAAACAAGCCAGTGGCCGAACTGCTGGGTCATCCTCAACACTGCCGACTGCCGGCCTACACCACAGTCTACCCCCTGGGACGTAACGTCGAAGAGTTGAAGTGCGCTATCGATCGGGCACTGCGATACCCGGTGAAGGCTCTGAAGCTGGCGATTGATCCGTTCTGGAAGGATGAACCCGAATCAGCCATCGAGTTACTTTTTGCAGCCCGCAACTTCGTCGGCCCAGACTTTGAGCTGATGCTGGATGCTACAGCCAGTTTTGACAATTACGCACAAATTAAGCCTCTGCTGCCAGCAGTAAGGGAGTGTCGAATACAGTGGCTTGAAGCCGCCTTTCCATTGGATAATATTGCCCAATACCGGGATCTGAAACAGGCAGGTATTCCTGTGGCAGCCGGCGACACCGGTTTAACTGCTCCGGCAGAATGGATCCCATATTTCAGCGACGCAAATATAGATATAGCCCAACCGGATATCAGTTGGGTGGGGGGGTTCAGCGGGCTTAAACAGATTGCAGACATGGCAGCAGATCAGGGCAGTCGACTAATTCCCCACGGCTGGAATACCGATCTGACACTGGCAGCGAACCTGCATTTTTTGTCGGTTCAGTCCAGAGCGGAGTATGTCGAATTCTCAACCTCAACTTCGCCTCTACGCTGGGAGTTATGCAGCAACGGTCCGCAGATCGACAGTGACGGCATGATTGGCGTCCCTCAGGGTGCGGGATTGGGAATGCAATTGAATCAGCAAACCATAGACCGCTTTCGCATCAAATAGGTTCACCATAAGCACTGATCGGTTAATTAATCGATCAGTTGCTCAAATCCGGTAATGTTCTTGATCGCTTCTATTTCCGCCTGGGCGCCTTCACCCGCACAGATTGCGTCAACCAATTCACCATGGCTTTGCCCAACCTCATGGGCATCGAATACCTGGTTAGCGGCAGTGATATATGCCAGGAACTGGTTCTCGACAAAGCGATATTGCAGCGCCAGTCGCTTATGGCCGGATAAATCGATAATCGTCTTATGAAGATCCAGATCGGTGCGGGTAATGGCTTTCAGATCCTCCCCTTCACAATCATTGAGCAGCTGTTGATAGGCACTCTGCAGACGAGCCTTGCCTTCCTCGTTGATCCGCTCTGCCGCCAATCGCGCTGCCAGACCTTCCAGCGTGGCTCTCAGGGTATAAAGCTCCCAAAGATCCTGCTCGTCCAGTTTCGTCACAGACCAACCGGCATACGGCACCTGAGTCACCAGCCCTTCGCTACCTAATTGATGAAGCGCAATACGGATAGTGCCGCGAGACAGCCCATATTCCTTGGCCAGCGTCGTCTCAACCAGGCGTTCACCTGCGGCCAATTCACCGTTGATAATGTCTTCGCGTATCAAGTCAGCCGCCTGATCTTCCAGGCTGCGTTTATTGATCATTGCGGATTTTTTCATGGCAGATAGATCTTCATCAAATTGTAAGATTGACCAACAATGATAACAAAAATTACCGCAGGTGTGGGGCTTATAACGGCTTACAGGATTGCACAGGATTAAAAGCCGTAGTTCGTAGTTCGTAGTTCGACCGCAGCAAAAACGCTGCTCGTTCGTTGTTCGAAAAGGCCTTCTTAATTGGGTGCTTGGTAGTATATGAATTTCTGTGGGAGCGGCGCTTCGCCGCGATACTTCTGCTCCAATTAAAAAGCCTCGCCGCGAGGCGCGCCTCCTACATCACCTGTAAAATTTGCGCACCGATGTCGAACAGAGAATGTCTATTCCAGGGTGGCACCCTGAGATGCCTGCACATCATTCTTGCTTGAGAGGTGAGCACCAAGCCGGCTCCCCAGACACATCAAACTAAAACTCGGTGCAATACCCCATGGCTCGGGAATTACCGATGCATCACAGACGTAGAGGCCTTGCACCTCAGTCTGCAGATTTTCATCCACTAGCTCACCAATTTTTGCACCGCCGCCAGGGTGGGCGGAAAAATGATGGGAATTAAATATTTTTGTTGCGCCCGCCTCAAGGAGAATATCACGCGCCAGGGACGTGCCGGTAGCCAGACGCTGACGATCATCACGGGTAAGCGATTTATTCAACCACTTAGGGCCTATGCAACCACCCAGATCATCTTTTATCTTCACCATGATACTCAGGGTTTTACGGTGGGCCAGCAACCTGTCGAGCCGACCGACCTGGGCGGCAAAGGCCTGATACATAGTCCGGGGTAGAGTCAAGTCCGACAAAGTAATACCCTCTCCCGCTAGCTGTAAGCCAGCCGCCATGGGAATCTCTTTGCCAGCGTCTTTATTCTCATCGTTAAGCTCATTAACCGAGCCCATCACAGCGATCACCGGGTCGACAAAATAATCGCGGCCCGCATTTTCAAAACCTGAGTTTTGCAAAACACGCGGCGAACCTATACCTCCGGCCGCCAGAACCACATGATCGGCGTAGAGTTTGTGCCCAACGCCGCCCTTCTGATACTCCACACCTTGCACACGCCCATCCCGATGCAATACCCGAAAAACCTTGGCCCCGGTGAGCAATTTGGCCGAGCATTTTACTGCCTCTTCGATAAACTCTCGGGCACTCCATTTGGCATCGAAAGGACAGCCGTAGGTACAGCGATGACAGGCCGCTCGACACTTATCGAGGTAAATCAATTTTTCCAGCTTCTGCCAGTCGAGGCCCAGGGACTGAGCACCAGATTGAATACGACTGGCCAACGGCCCCATAAGGTGATCCGGTAAAGTATTGATTGGCAACTGCTGGCGCAGCGCCAGCGTCTGCGCACTGAGGTCGATGCCATACTTCTGAAACAACTCTAGCGGTGGCTCCATGACGGTAGCAAAATTAATCGCCGATGTGCCACCGGCCGTAATACCGCGCATCACCAGCGACAGATCCGAGTGCACAAAAGCGCCCTTACCGGGCACAGCGGCAATGCCAGCCATCTGACTGAATTCGCCACGCAAAGGTGCCGCATCACCCCACTCCAACATCACCACTGACTGACCGGCCTCGGCCAACGTCTTAGCCACCGTCGCCCCGCCGGGGCCCGTGCCAACAACGATGACGTCGACCGACGACTGCGCATCTAAATCCTCACCCCAAACTGACAACACTTTCGATTTCACACTTTCTCCAGTCATAGCGACATATTCAGGGTTCAGCTATATATCATTCCGCCACTTAAGCAACTCGGCGAATTCAAATTTTCAAAGCAACTCAAATTAAAAGCATCTCTAATACAGTACAAGGGTAGAAAACTGAAGGCCTTGTTTTACAATCACGCATTGTAGCATTGCAAGGCCTGCCCCTGCTTTTCATGACTCGCTTTTCATGACCTCGTTTTTCAAACAAGTATTGAAGGGCCTGGATCATGAAAGCCTGACTCCACTAATGATCGAACGCAAACAGCCCTTCGGAGAGTGCTTGGTGGGCGGCGGCACCTGGGATGACAAATCAGTGATTAGCATCAGCGTTTGCTTCCAGGGTGAAGGCGTTTGAAATTGGGGTCCTTTCAAGGCCGCAGTTCGTAGTTCGACCGCAGCAAAGAGCGCTGCTCGTTCGTTGTTCGAAATGCCTTCTTCATTGGGAAATTAGCTGACTAGGAATTCAGGGCTTCGTAAGGATATTCATGGAGTCAGTGTGAGAGTCATTTTGCTCACAACATTTATTTAGTGTTTTTAAAAAATGCTTCATTTGGATGTGGCATTTTATTTGCCACCTCCTCCATGTGCTTCTTTTGCTCGTCTTTCTCTGCCTTTATTTTATCTCGGCACTTTCTACACCTAACTGCTGTTGAATCGATATGGCCTTTGGCCACCTCATACCACCATTTCTGTTGCTTAGCAGTCCAGAGCTCATCTGAACCACAATCTCGACAAGTAAATATTTTATCTATGTAGAATAATGGAAAAGAGCCATAGGTATTATTATGAATTAACTCATTGTAATCTGCTTCGACTGCACTCAATGGAAGTGGCTTAGATTCAATTGACGTATCAATATTGAGCTTTGCAGCTCTTTTACGCCTCTTTTCCTTTATTTCCAATCGTCTTTGCTTACTACTTTTCATAGTGCTCTTTTCACATAACGCCTAAAGCAGCCGACGCTTTGGCGATCGGATGCTTTTACTTGTTACATGCTTACCACTCGATTTGTATTTTTGTGCCGACACTCACCAGCGCCATGAATTCATCCATTTCTGAGTTCGTTAATGCAATGCACCCGTTTGTCCAATTAAATTGCTGGGTAAATGCGGCACGCCAGCCCGGCTGGTTGCTCTGGCCATGAACCATGATAAGGCCCCCAGGCGAAACACCCAATTTTTTTGCATTGGCCTTATCCGTTTCATTAGGATAGCTAATATGCATTGCCCGATAAAATGATGAATCTTCTTTTTTATAATCTAGGGTATAAACCCCTTCGGGTGTTTTCTCATCGCCTTCTTGTTGCTTATGTCCCATCGGGCTCGCGCCAAAGGCAACGTGATACTCCTTGAGGATTTTCTTTCCCTCTAACAAATACATTTTTCTTTCCGACTTATCGACTTTAACTAAGTCAGCTCCTGCGAAAGCAACATTGGATAAAATGATGGATATTAGAAGTATGTATCTCATGGCATGTAACAGCTAACTATCCTGCCACTGGGGGTCAATTTAACGTATGACTTCGCAGTACAGTTTTGCGACTTACTTGATAACTCCATGATATACAAAGATTCTCCTTAACCTATTGAATGACACCATTGAGGTGAAAACGTCAAATTGATCTTATACCTTGCGCAGTGTGTAAGCTCTACTCCTTAATCCTTTGATACTGCAACAAGACCAGAAGAAAGCCAATTGATTTGAATAGCCCGCTACCCATTTTGGTCACTTCTTACGAAGTGACCGGTATCGGTAAACTTAAAGAGAAAAAAGAAGGCTCTTTCGAACTACGCCCGATGTTGGGCATCACTTCGTGGGCCACGTTGAACGTTTCGCGGGGCAAGCTAACCCCATACCTACACTTTGATCCGGCATCAAATCCTGTAGGAGCGGCGCCTCGCCGCGATACTTTCTGCTCAAATTAAAAAGTCTCGGCGCGAGGCGCACCTCCTACATCAAACTGAAGAGATAACGCAGCTAAATCGAACGAATTATGTCTATTTCAAGGCCGCTCGCTTTCAAGATCGCTTTCTTTCAAGGTTGATAAACCCGCATAAAACTGGCAAAACGCGGCACACCGTTCGTGGTCTTTCCCGTGTATTTATAGGTTACAAAGCTACCGATTTCGGGTGGATTTTCCCGCTGTTTATCGGTGAAGCCGCTCCCCAGTTTAAAACGGATTCCTTCAGGGGTTTCAACCAATAGAGCACCCAGCATACCGGTAAATTTTCCTTTACCCGGCAGTTGTGCAATTACCTGTGCCTCGGCATCCAGCCAGTGTTTCAGTTTAAGCAGGTCGTTGGTTCGTCCTTGTTGATACAGTGAACTATCTCGATGCAGCATCAAGCCTTCACCATCATCGGCAACTACCTGATCTAGCAGTGCGAATAATTCATCTTCGCTCGCGATACGCCGCTGGGGAATCAGTTGAATCCAGGGGCGATCAACCTCTGCAATTAGCAGCTTTAATGCATTCAAGCGGGCATCGAAGGTGCCTTGATGATCGGGTAGATCGAACAGCATGTATTTCACCTGCCTCCATTTCGAGTCAGCTGCCTGCTCACTTCTGACAATGCCCGATACCTGATCGAACAGCCCTCTTGCGATCCACAGTTCGCCGTCCAGCGGCTCGGCAGGCAGGTGCGCTACAAACCATTCAGGCGCTTTTATCGTATGCCCCTGGCGGGTTAACAGCCGCATGCCATTCCAGTAACCGCGTACGCCATCCAGCTTTTCGCTGACCCAGTACTGAGAAAGATTAAGATCACCGCTATACACCCTCGCCAATTGCAGCGCTGGTTTTACTTGCGACGCAGGCTTGTTGACATAAGTATCGGCATAAGAAAATACAGAAACAGACAAGCTGATCAACACGATCAGACAATAACGAACAGACATGGCAGATCCTCCCTGAAGCCATAATGATCACACCCTCATCCATGAGGGTGACTCAAACAGATTATCTCGTATATAGCTTTTGATAAACAGGCTCAAAGGAGCGTCAACGGAATTCGCCAAAGACGTAAACCGGTTCCATATGCAGGAGGTGCGCCTCGCGCCGTGGCTTTTTAATTAGAGCAGAAAGTATCGCGGCGGGGCGCCGCTACCACAGTAAATAATATCGAATGGATGAATAAAAGGGACATCCACTAATCTATGTGAGCCAGATTCTTGTTTAAACCGCCCCTTTTTAAAGTCCTTTTTTAGATACTCATGGCTTCTAAAGCGCTGCCCTGACCGCCTTTTTGAATCAGCTGTTCGGCGATTTGATTTAACACTGGCCAGCGATCATTGCACCAGTCTGGCGCCAGCAAAGTAGGCTTTCGAGCCGTTGCGGACACCCGATGATAGACGACATTCCAGGGTGTGTTTTGGATCATCCTGGCCGCTACGTCTACATACTCTTGTTGTGAGATAGCCTGAATTTCATTATTTTTCCACTGCCTGGCCATCTGACTACCCTTGACGATATGCAACGGGTGCAGTTTAAGTCCTTCGCAGCCGGCATCTATAACCCTTTCCAGGGTGATCAAGCTGTCACTGGGAGCTTCTCCGGGCAAACCAATAATTAGATGGGTGCATATTTTCAGGCCTCGCTGATGTGCCCGTTTTACCGCATCGACATAAGCGTTGAAGTGGTGGCCACGGTTGATAAGGTCCAGAGTTTTATCGAACGAAGATTGCAGACCAAGTTCCAGCCAGACTTCGTATCCCTGCTGCTGATAGTGAGCCAGAAGGTCGAGTGTAGCATCCGGTACGCAGTCTGGTCGTGTACCGACACAGATGCCAACGATATCGGTAGTCGTCAGGGCTTCTTCATAGAGGCGGCGAAGCTCTTCGACTTCTGCATAGGTATTGGTATAGGTCTGAAAATAGGCCAGATAGCGTTTTGCTCTCATTCCGGGTTTGCTGTTTTCCAGCTGCTCACGGATACTCAGCTCAGAACGGGTATTGCCATTAAATGAGGCATTATTACAGAAGGTACACCCCCCGAGGCCTGAAGTGCCATCACGATTGGGACAGGTGAAGGATGCGTTAATGGTCAGCTTGTGGACTTTTTCCCCATAGCGAGATTTAAGATCCCGACCCAAGCCATTGATCAATTCATAGAGTTGCATGCAGTACCTGCGCCCAAAGGTCAGACATCATATGCTTCTGACAATTTTTGGCGTTGATATGAATCAGACCTTCCCTAAGGAAGGTCTGATTAAATCTTGCCGCCCGGTATGGCAAAATGAAGCATCAATCCTTCCTGCAGATGAGGCCAGCCACGGATCAGCTCAGTTTTTCGGACGCCGAACAAGCAGCGCTGTTTGCTGCGGTCGAACTACGGCTATGCAAAAGATAGATGATATCTAGATGGGATATGTAGGAGACGCGCCTCGCGCCGAGGCTTTTTCATTGGAGCAAAAGAATCGCGGCGGGGCGCCGCTCCTACAATTATCAATGTCGAATTAATATTCAGATGGTTTTTCCGAACTACGAACAAGCAGCGCTGTTTGCTGCGGTCGAACTACGAACTACAATTTTTCAGCCAGAGTCCGCAGGACCTCGCGATAATTCTGTGCCACCTGCTCTTCCTGCTTATGCTGCCCTTCACGTACGACCCAGCGCCCGCCAACCATCACATCGCTTACCGGATTGGCTTGACTGGCAAACACAAGGCTATCCAACAAATGCTTCTGCTGATGGGCAAAGAGTGTCATCTGTTGACTGTCCAGGACCAGCAGGTCCGCCTTCTTCCCTACAGCTAGAGTGCCACATTCGCGGCCGATACTTTGCGCACCGCCAAGTGCCGCTTGCTGCCACAGGTTTGCGCCGACTGAAGGCTGATCATGGCCTGCCAGGATCGCCCGCTGCTGCTTGACCAAACGCTGGGCGTATTCCAACCAGCGCAACTCTTCAATCGGATTCACCGAGATATGGCTATCAGAGCCAATAGCGAATGCGCCACCTTCAGCCAGGTATTCGGTCGTTGGGAAGACACCGTCGCCCAGGTTTGCCTCGGTGGTCGGGCAGATACCGGCAACCGCTCCGGAGGCTGCCAGCGCCTGACGCTCTGCGGTGTTGATATGTGTGGCATGAATCAGGCACCACTGCTGATCGACAGCCTGATTTTCCAACAGCCATTCCACCGGACGCTTACCATAGCAAGCCAGGCAATCATCAACCTCAAGCTGCTGCTCGGCAATATGGATATGGATGGGCGCGGTGGGATCCAGACTCTTGAGGTGGGCAACCGCTTCATCAAGCACTTGCAGATTGGTCGCGCGCAACGAATGAGGTGCAATACCAACCCGACAGTCTCGATGATTACCTGCTAACACCATACAGTCGGACACCAGTTGATTAAATTGCTCAACCGAGTTGATAAACCGACGCTGACTACTATTAGCCTCCTGGCTGCCAAAGCCACTGTAACGATACAGCACCGGCAGATGAGTCAAAGCAATTCCAGCCGATCCCGCAGCCTGAAAAATACGTGCCGACATCTCGGCCAAATTACTATAGGGTGAACCGTCGGCCTGATGATGCAGGTAATGGAATTCCGCCACGCTGGTATAGCCCGCCTTAAGCATCTCGATATACAGCTGGGTTGCAATCGCCTGTGTCTGTTCAGGTGAAACCTGACCGAGAAAGCCATACATAACCTGGCGCCAGGTCCAGAAGCTGTCCTTACCTTCACTGCCCTGCTCGCTAAATCCGGCGAAAGCCCGTTGAAAAGCGTGGGAATGGCAATTGACCATTCCCGGAATTACAGGTCCACGGGCAATCTCAGCATCCGCCTCACGGCCGTCAGTGATGGCTTCGATAGTACCGTCGACAATATGTAGGGTTTTATCTTCAACCCAGCCCTCGGCCAGCAAGATCGATTCTGCATATAATTTCATCGTCACAGCGCCCCCTTATCCTGCTCAGCAAACGTCAGTAAATGTTCAACAAATTTCCGCAACACAGGTTTAACCTGTGCAGCCAAACGCTCGTCATAGTCTGCGTTGGCTTCATCCATATAGGTGCGCTGCGACAGCTCCAGCTGTACCGCATGAATATTGTTGTCCGGATCACCGTAGGCGCGGGTGATATAACCGCCTTTAAAGCGGCCATTGCCTACCTGGCTGTAAGGCTTGGTATCAAACTGCTGCAGATGTTCCTGCAGCACCTGTGAACAACTTTTGCCCGTTGCGGTGCCGAAATTAAAATCGGGTAAACGGCCATCAAAGAATCGCGCGACTTCTGAACGGATCGAGTGGGCATCAAGCAACACCGCCACGCCAAACCGCTCACGGATATCGGCCAACGCCTGTTGCAACTGCTGGTGATAAGGATGCCAGTATTGCTCAATGCGGCGATTGATTTCCTGCTCATCAGGCAGATGGCCAGATTTATACACCGGTGAAAAATCGAAACAGGTTGTCGGACACAGCTCGGTACTCTGTGCCCCCGGATACAGATTAACACCCGTCGGATCACGATTAAGATCAATGACCAAGCGGCTATTAGTGGGTTTGATAACATAGGCGCCCACGGCGTCGGCAAAGTCATAGAGTCGATCGATGCACCAGTCGGTATCCGGTACCGTTAAGCCAATATCGGTCATGCAGGCAGCAATATCGTCAGGTATTTGCGTGCCGTTATGCGGCATGCTGATCAATAACGGTGCCTGTCCTTCGGTGTACTGGAATAGAGAAGTTGTCATCTCAGAATCCTCGAATATGTATATATAATTGCAGATACCCTGCTCTTTTTGTTTCGAGCGTTATCTACTATCGATCAAGTTTTCTGGAAAGTGACCGATGTCTTATTTTGTATCGTTGCAGGTTTAGCATTGTTGCAGGGTGAGCTGTTGATACTGACCATTATGCCCATAACTTCTTTTACACCTGCATTTACGCCAACATTTCCAACAGCGCTCGGTAAGCTGAGTGCTTGCTCCGCGGCCTGATTAACTTCCAGCAGATCATAGCGACTTAACTGATAGGGCTGCCGGCCAACATGGATCTGCAGATTATTCTGCAGAGAAAAAAACAGCACCGTATCAGCGCCTTGATTGAGTTCAACTGAGTGATCCTCAGAAGAGATAAGATTAACCCGATGGGATATGGCATCACTGCGGGTCATGACATTAAACATTTTCACCTGACCGCCAGTGGGCTTACAGCTGATTTTCACTCCTCCATCGAAGTCCAGATGAGACATGGCTCGCATGACTATCTGCTGCCTTTCATACTGCCGTGTTTCATACTGTTGAGCTTCATACTGTTGAGCTTCATACTGTTGAGCTTCATACTGCTGAGCTTCATACTGATGTGGTTCACAGTCTGGTTGCAGAAGCGTCAATGTGACTGCCTCCCCTTGCAGCATCACTTGCGAGCGTTGATAGCCGGAAAAGTCCGAGTAATCGCCAGCGTTGCTAATCGACGCAATACTGATACGCCAGTCATCGCAGGCATTACCTGTCTGATCAGTACAGGTCGCCACTTCCAGAGTCGTTCCCTGACCATTTTTCCATGGCCGTTCAACATACTCATTAGATCGGTAGTGCGTCACGTTCGACTTGTTCATTTGCACAATTCCACAGGCCAGGACCGGTCATTTCCTGCAAGGTCTTACTCGAGAAAGCTATTAAGCCACCAGCCCTCTTATCGAAAGCTGTTATGACACTGACCATGCAGCGATGCCGTCAGTGCCATAACAGAAGACCTAACCTTATAGCTTAAACACTGGGTAACAAATCAGCCGGCATATAGCGGTTAAGGGCAGCACTTTGAATCAGTTGCTTGGCGTTCTCGATATCTGGCGAGAAGTAGCGATCCTTATCGTAGAAAGGCACCACTTCGCGCAGCTCTGCCTTAGCGGCCTCAATCAGCTCGGATGATTTCAGCGGTGCACGGAAATCCACACCCTGACAAGCTGCCAGCAGCTCTACGGCCAGGATGCCTGCGGTGTTGTCAGACATGTCTCTCAGACGGCGGCTGGCATAGGTTGCCATCGATACGTGGTCTTCCTGGTTCGCTGAGGTCGGCAGGCTGTCGACACACGCTGGATGTGCTAATGACTTATTTTCAGACGCCAGTGCTGCGCCAGTCACCTGGGCAATCATAAAACCGGAGTTAACACCGCCATTATCAACCAGAAACGGTGGTAGCTTGCTCAGATTGGAATCGATCAGCAATGCCATACGGCGCTCGGAAAGCGAACCGATCTCGGCTATCGCTAATGCCAGGTTATCCGCCGCCATCGCAACCGGCTCGGCATGGAAATTACCCGCGGAGATAAACTCATTATCTTCGCCCTTCTCATTATCGCCGACAAACACCAGCGGATTGTCAGATACGGCATTCGATTCAACCAACAATACCTCGGCGGTTTGGCGAATCTGATGCAGGCAGGCACCCATCACCTGAGGCTGACAACGTAGCGAATAGGGATCCTGAACCTTTTCACAGCCTTCGTGAGAATCGCCGATCTCGGAACGCTCGTCCAGCAGGTGGCGGTAGGCAACAGCGGCATCGATCTGACCTTGCTGACCACGCACTTCATGAACACGTGGATCAAACGGACGCCGGCTACCTAGAGCCGCTTCAACAGACAGAGATCCGGATACGGTAGCAGCCGCATACAGATCTTCGCTCGCAAACAGCCCTTCCAGAGCAAATGCGGTGGAAGCCTGGGTGCCGTTGAGCAGTGCCAGTCCCTCTTTAGGTGCCAGTGCAATCGGCTCCAGGCCTGCGATTCTCAGGCCATCAGCGCCTGACATGCGCTCGCCTTTGTAAGTCACTTCGCCTTCGCCCAGCAGCACGGTGCTCATGTGAGCCAATGGCGCCAGATCACCCGATGCACCAACAGATCCTTTTTGCGGTACACAGGGATAAACTTCTGCGTTCACCAGTTTAATCAGCGCCTTGATTACCTCCAGGCGAATACCGGAAAATCCACGCGCCAGTGAATTTATTTTCAGCGTCGTCATCAAGCGCACGGTGGATTCTGACATCAGCTCACCGATACCCGCCGCATGGGAAAGTACGATACTGCGCTGCAGCAGCGCCAGGTCTTCATGGGCAATACGGGTGTTGGCCAGCAAACCAAAACCGGTGTTGATTCCGTAAACTACCCGGCCCTCTTCGATAACACGAGCTACGGCCGCAGCACTGGCATGAATAGCGTCATGACAAGCGTCATCAAGCGACAACTCAACCGGCTCATTGGCAATTCGGCGAAGCTCGGCCAATGTCATCTGGCCCGGCTTAATGGTAAGTGTGTACATAAGATACTTCCTAAAAAAACGATTAACGTAAAAGTAACCCGTAAAATTCACTAAGGCGCTGTAAATAGAGATTCATTTTCATTTCTAAGCAACAGTGTCATAAGGCCCGAGGGTTAACAGGCCTTATGGCTATTGGGCTTTTGTTATGCCCATTTCCTTTTTCCTATTACTTAAGCATAGGCAGATCCAGCCCCTGCTCTTTCGCGCAGTTGACTGCGATATCATAGCCCGCATCGGCATGACGCATAACGCCGGTACCCGGATCATTGTGCAGCACGCGTCCCAGACGCTTGGCAGCCGCATCGGTACCATCGGCAACAATAACCACGCCAGAGTGCTGGCTAAAGCCCATACCGACACCACCACCGTGATGCAACGATACCCAGGTAGCACCACCGGCAGTATTCAGCAGCGCGTTCAGCAGCGGCCAATCGGAAACTGCATCTGAGCCATCCTGCATCGCTTCTGTTTCGCGGTTAGGACTGGCCACGGAACCTGAATCCAGGTGATCACGGCCGATCACGACCGGCGCTTTCAGTTCACCGTTTTTGACCATTTCATTGAATGCCAGCGCAAGGCGCTTACGATCCTTCAGGCCCACCCAGCAGATACGAGCCGGCAAGCCCTGGAAGGCGATACGCTCACGCGCCATGTCCAGCCAGTTATGCAGGTGCGGATCATCCGGGATCAGCTCTTTAACCTTCTGGTCGGTCTTGTAGATATCTTCCGGATCACCCGACAGCGCTACCCAGCGGAACGGACCCACGCCTTCGCAGAACAGCGGACGAATATAGGCCGGTACGAAGCCCGGGAAATCAAACGCGTTTTCGACGCCTTTCTCGAATGCCATCTGACGGATGTTGTTACCGTAGTCAGTAGTAGCGGCGCCACTGCGTTGCAGTGCCAGCATCGCCCGCACCTGAATCGCCATCGATTCCTTGGCGGCATCCACGACGGCAGCCTCATCCTTCAGACGCATCTCAGCCGCGTACTCCATAGTCCAGCCCTTTGGCAGATAGCCGTTGAGGGGATCATGGGCACTGGTCTGATCGGTAACGACGTCAGGTGTAACACCGCGTTCCACCAGCTTCGGGAAGATATCGGCGCAGTTGCCCAGCAGGCCAACGGAAACAACTTCACCGTTTGCCTTGGCTGCATCAATCATTCCCAGTGCTTCGTCCAGGCTATATGCCTTCTTATCGACATAGCGGGTACGCAGGCGGAAATCGATACGGGTTTCATCACACTCAACCGTAATACAGGAGAAACCTGCCATGGTGGCTGCCAGTGGCTGAGCACCGCCCATTCCACCCAGACCACCGGTCAGAACCCATTTACCGGATGCATCGCCAGCAAAGTGCTTCTTGGCCATCGCAACAAAGGTTTCATAGGTGCCCTGCACGATGCCCTGCGAGCCGATGTAGATCCAGGAGCCGGCTGTCATCTGGCCGTACATCATCAGGCCTTGTTTATCCAGCTCGTTGAAGTGCTCCCAGTTAGCCCAATGGGGTACCAGGTTGGAGTTGGCGATCAGCACACGCGGCGCATCCGCATGGGTTTTAAATACACCGACCGGCTTACCCGATTGAACCAGCAGAGTTTCATCCTCTTCGAGACGCTGCAGTACTTCGATAATTTTGTCGTAACACTCCCAGTTACGGGCTGCGCGACCAATACCGCCATAGACAACAAGCTCTTCCGGCTTTTCTGCCACATCCGGATGCAGGTTGTTCATCAACATACGCATCGGTGCTTCGGTCAGCCAGCTCTTACAAGTAATTTCAGATCCTGTCGGCGCTTTAATAACGCGACTGGTGTCACGGCGAGTATCGGTCATGCTTCTAGTCCTCTCTTAACAATACGGTTGTGAAACAGAAACGCTTCAACTGGAGCGAACCTGTTATCGATATCAAATTCAGGTTTGTACTCTTCAACACGGCCAGTCCGGTTCGCATTGAATTTAAATCTGTCCTGCAGCTCAGACATGAGTCTCCTCCCCGGCAAAAATTCGCTGTTTAATAGAATTGACGCCAAACTGACTGGCCAATTCAGCCGGGTGCTCGATGTCCCAGAGCAGCATATCGGCATGCATGCCCACCTTGAGCATGCCGATGTCATCAGCCAAGCCAACAGCTTGAGCGCCATTGCGAGTGACGCCGGCAAGCGCCTCTTCCGGTGTCAGCCTGAACAGCGTGCAGGCCATATTCATCATCAGGCGTAGCGACGCTAAGGGCGATGAGCCGGGGTTCAGGTCTGTAGCCACCGCCATCGGCACCGAATAATTGCGCAGCAAATCAATTGGCGGCAGTTTGGTTTCCCGCAGGAAGTAGAAAGCCCCGGGCAGCAGCGTTGCCACTGTGCCATTCTCGGCCATCGCCGCCACACCGGCCTCATCCAACCACTCAAGATGATCGGCGGACCAGGCGCCATAGGTGGCGGCCAGCTCTGCACCGTGCAAGTTGGACAGTTGTTCAACATGGGCACGGATTCCCAAACCGTGTTGCTTGGCAGCCCTGAACACCCGCTCGCATTGGGCAGGCGTAAAGCCAATCTTTTCACAGAACACATCAACCGCTTCCACCAGCCCTTCGCTGACAGCCGCGGGGATCAACTCGTTACAAACCAGATCGATATAGCCATCGGCATCACCCTTAAATTCCGGCGGCAGTGCGTGGGCTCCCAGCAGCGAGGTAGACACTCGTACCGGATAGTGCTCACTCAGTTGTCTGGCTGCACGCAGCATATTCAGCTCGGCCTCGATACTCAGCCCATAGCCCGACTTGATCTCCAGCGTGGTCACACCTTCTGCAATCAGGGCCTTAAGACGGGGTTCGGACAGCTTGACCAATTCTTCGACACTGGCATTGCGGGTTGCTTTTACAGTCGAGAGAATCCCCCCACCACGGCGGGCAATCTCTTCATAGCTAACGCCCAATAGGCGCTGCTCAAATTCCTGGGCACGGTTACCGGCAAACACCAGGTGAGTGTGAGCATCGACCAGTCCCGGTGTCATCCATCCCCCCTGGCCATCGATAATCTCAGCCGCAATGCGGCTGGTATCCAGCGAATCCATCGACTCAATGGCAACGATGCGTCCTTTGCTCACGCCTATCGCCTGAGCGGACAGTGCGCCGTATGGGGATTCAATTGCAGGATCAAGCGTCGCTAAATTGACGTTTATCCAGACACGCTCACAGGACTTAAACAACCTTTCTACTCCTCAAAAGCTCTCGACCAATTACTTTGTATATACATATATATACATGACATTTTTAATAAGCCAAAATTTTTAACATAAATTTTTCAATTTATTGACATGATAACGACACCGCACAGCAAGTACTGACACAAAAAACCACTAAAAACCGGTACAAAACACCAATGTAACTCGTTGTTTTTATAGAATTATCAGAAATATAACATTCCTACACAAGACTATTGATCGGCAACTATCAACAGACGCCTATCAACCTATCTGCAGCACACCCACCTCCCTTAACACAGCTATACAAACAACAGACTAGCTATCCACAGCATGGCACATACACAGTAAATCTCATTAAAATTGAACGTAATACAGAGTGTTTCAGTTGTTGCAGCTATCTAAAGTATATACAATCATTGCTTTAATGCTTTGACACCAGCCGAGGGAATAAGTGAGTAATCAGCCGCGCTATCAGCAGATAAAGAGCTATATCCTCGATGGTATTAAGCATCAGGAGTACCGGCCGGGTAGCAAGATCCCCACCGAAATACAGCTGGCCGCGCAGTTTGAAGTCAGCCGGATGACAGTTAACAAGGCGATCCGGGATCTGGTGCAGGAAAATATGCTGGTGCGCTATCCGGGGCTTGGCACCTTCGTCTCCGATGCTAAAGCCGAATCGCCACTCGCGGATATTAAGAATATTGCCGATGAAGTGCGCCAGCGCGGCAACACCTATAGCTGCAAGATAATGAAACTCAGCGAGACCACCGCCAGTGATACCGTGGCGATGCAGATGGGCGTGCCTATCGGCACCAAAGTTTACCGTTCAGTCATAGTCCATCTTGAAGACACCCTGCCGATCCAGCTGGAAAACCGTTATGTGATTGCCTCACTGGTGCCGGGTTATCTGGAACAGGACTATACGCAGGCAACGCCGAACGAGTTTCTGTCAAAAATATGCCCGATCTCCAGTATTGAACACATTGTAGAAGCCGTACTGCCCAGCGAGATAGCGCAGGAACTGCTGGATATCGATGCCAACACCCCCTGTATTCAGGTAAACCGTCGCACCTGGTCTGATGGCCGCCTGATCAGCTTTGCCTGCCTGACACACCCCGGCACGCGCTATAAACTGCGCTCTATGACTTCGCCGCAGGGTTAGCTTAACAAGAGTGGCTAGTAGCGAGACCGTCGCAAAGAGCGCGACTAGCGAGAACTCAGCAAAAAACGCTGCTTGCTAGAAGCTAGAACAGAACCGTTGTCCGTTGTCCGATCGCAGCAAAATGCGCTGCTTGTCCGTCGTGCGAAGAGCGTTCTTATTTGAGGGGGTTAGTTGGAGAAATGTGAACATGGTCTGTCGGCGGGAAGCCTGGTGACTGCTGGCCAGCTACACGATTTTTTCAAATCAACTATGACCACTACCAGAGCCTCCCGCCAGTGAAAAGAATTAGAACATAAAGCCGTATTAAAATACTGAAGAACTCACTGCAATAACACCATTATGGGTAATGATCCATGACTCAAATTAATATTCAGTTGAATTTGGCTTCCTGCGAACAAGTCCCCTGCCAGCACGGTTTAGTTTTAGCGTAGATTTGCGCCGCCCCAAACAACTGTATATCTCTCACAGTACAGCACTACAGATTGAAAATCGGTGAGTACAACATCCTCTGGAATGAGGTATTTTTGCTGGCCGGAGAATCGCGTCATTACGCCTAGCAACATACTGTCACGGCCCAGATTATCCCGGTTGCCGATATTCTCAATTTTAGGTTTAGCTAAAAACACCTTCACATCGGGCCCACGTTTGGTCTTGAAATTATCTGCCAAAACCAGATACCGGCTTCCCCCCTGCTCCTCAATAGTCCAGCTGCCGCTGACTTTATATTGCCGATCAACCCATGGGTTTGACACAGCATCGCCAAAAGCCGTGAATGAAAGACTCACAGCCAGAAAAATGCCGATACTGCGTAAAAATATTGATACCTTGATCATTAGATATACCTCTCCTTGGTTTATTCCACTCCTGCGCCAACGGGTATTCACTACCGGTCGATATGCTCAAGCATTAGAGATGGGACAACAAAAGCAGAGCACCGGTTCAGAAGACTATAGTTTCAGAAGACTATAGTTTCAGAAGACTATAGTTTCAGAAGACTATAGTTTCAGAAGACAATCGGTTCAGATCCGCTCCCAGCACCGGGTCTGATGGTCGCCTGATCAGTTTTGCCTGCCTGACACATCCGGGCACGCGGTATAACTTCGCCGCAGGGTTGAGGCTCGCTTCGCGAGAGTGGCTAGTCGATAGTGGCTAGATCGTCGCAAAGAGCGCGACTCGCTAGAAGCAGTAAGTAGCACTGCTTGTGAGTGGCTGGAACAAGAGCTTGTTCGGAGTTTGACCACAGAAAAAAGCTGCTCTCGTTCGTGGCTCGAAAAAGCCTTCTTATCTGATTGGTTGGGCAGCTTACAAACCAAGCCCAAGCCGTTGCGGATCGGTGCGCTCTTTAAACTCTTCGGATAACTGGCAAATAAAAGCTTCATCAGCAAGCCCGTTACTACGAATGCCAATAAGCTGCATCGCTGCATTAGATCTGCTATGCCCATCGAATAGAATTGCCATCTTCTTGTTTCTTTTTTGCAGAAGATCATAAAGAGACAGGTATTTATTGTGGGCATGTTCCGATTGGTCAGAAATAACTTCCTGAGACTCATCCAGAACGCCATTACAGAACTTTTCGATAGCTATCTCTTTGATCTTTTTAAAAGTTTTCCAGTCTGACTCTTTCATATCCAACGCTTCATAATCTTAAACAAAAAAATCAACTCCAGGCTCCTAATGATCACTTGAGCGAACAATATCCTCCAGCCCGATCCCCGGACAGATGTGGTTGTTGATGTAGTCGAGCAGATTGGTCGCAACGTGGCGCACCCGCTTCTCAATCATCTCATCGTTACAGCGTCCGTCCTCATCAAAGATGCCCTGTACACCTGCGACGGAAACGGGAGCTGGAAGGACAATGGCGCCCACATGAGAACAAACACCCCGCAGTTGTTCCAGGGATTTGATAGCACCAATGGCACCGGCGGCGACGCCAAGCAGTGCAACCGGCTTACCGGCAAGTACGGAGGGGAACCCCAGGTTTTCAATGGCCAGCTTGGTAATGCTGCTGAAAGTGCCATGATATTCCGGCGTGGCAAATATAACCCCGGTGGCCTGTGACACCGTTTCTTTAAAGCGTGCCATCTCGGGCGACTCTGGGGCGGTGCCTGGAAATGGCAGATGGATTTCCTTAAAGTCGATAACATCCAGGGACACATTACGGTACTTGCTGATTTCATCGGCCACCAAAGCGACGGCCTTATCCGTGTAATTGCCGGGCCTGACACTACCCGGAATTATCACGATTCGTACAGATGCGTCTTTGCTTGTAGCCATGGCGATGTTCCTCTTCGCAGAATGAATCAGTGCAGTATAGCCGGTGGGTAGTAATCGTGTTCGAGCAGCGTCGGATTCTTTAATCTGCCCTGATGTTTTTATCCAGAAAATCCAAGAAAACACGTATTTTTGGGGAGATCAGTTCACGTTTAAGGTAAAGCGCATAGGTTGAACTTAAGATTTCATAGGGGCTGAGTGTGTGCTCGGGAAGCACATGAACTAAAGCCCCTGTTTTCAGTTCTTCTCTGACGGCCCACAAGGGAATTAGCGCCAAGCCACCCTGATTAAGCAGCAGCTGCTTTTGACCGTTAACAGTATTCACTGTGATGCCGCCATTGATGGCGAGTTTGATTGCTTTATCCGCCATCAGATACCAGGCCCGCCAGCCGGCATAGCCATAGCGGATGCAGCTATAGTTGCTGATCTCATCAGGCGATTGAGGCTCGCCTTGTTTAGCCAGATAGCCTGGATTAGAGCAGAGTAAAAAATTGTTATAAGCCAATCTTTTGGCGACCAGACTGGAATCAGGTAAACGCCCGCTCCTGATTGCTACATCGATATTCTCTTCTACCAGATCAACCACCCGCTCGGTTAGTTCAAGTTCTACCTCTATATCAGGATAAAGTGCAATAAACTCTGGGATAAGCGGCAGGATGACACTTTCTCCAAAGCCGACAGTCATACTGAGCTTAAGCTTTCCTTTTGGATTTTCCTGTAATTCATTAACCGCCCTTTTAGCCTCATTAAGCTCAGCGACAATACGTTGCGAGTATTCGAAATATTTACGCCCGGCTTCAGTGAGCCCTATATTGCGTGATGTTCGATTAAGCAGTCGAACCCCAAGATCCTGCTCCAGAGCCCCCAGTTGTCTCGATATGGAAGATGGCTGTACGTCAAATGTACGACTTGCTGCTGAGATACTGCCGGTTTCCACAACGCAATTAAAATACATCAGACGATTAATCATGCTCATCCTGAATTCCACCTGTTAAGTCGAGCGTTGCCAACAGTCTATATTGACTTACCCGTCTTGCTTAAAAAGCAAAGAACAATTGCTCACAGCCACATTGCTGGCCATTTAAGCAAAGATTAGCATTAACCCTATCAACAGTTAAGGAGCTAAAACATGAAAGCGATGGTAGTCAGAGAGCTTGGTAGCAGTCAGGTGTTACAGCTTGAAGAGATACAAAAACCAACCGTTAAAGCCGGTCACATGGTTATTGAAGTAATAGCCAGCAGCGTTAATCCACTTGATATCATGCTGCGTTCAATTGAAACGCCCTGGTCAGCCAACCTACCCGAAGTGCTGCATGGCGATGTCGCCGGGATAGTGACTGAAGTAGGCAGTGACGTTACGCAATTTAGTGTAGGCGATGAGGTGTATGGCTGTGCTGGCGGAATTGCAGGGATCAACGGAGCCCTTGCCGAATTCATGCTCGTTGATGCTGACTTAATGGCACTGAAACCTAAGCGCCTGAGTATGCAGGAAGCTGCCGCACTGCCCTTAGTATCAATCACCGCCTGGGAAGCCTTGCATAACAAAATGCAAGTCAAAGCCGGTGATAATGTTCTGATACAGGGTGCCGCGGGCGGTGTTGGCCACATTGCAATTCAGCTAGCCAAGCACTTCGGTGCAACCGTTGCAGCGACATCGACGCCACGCAATATGGAGATAGCAGCCACACTAGGGGCAGATCATCTGATTAACGTTGCCGAGCAACAGGTACAGGACTATGTGGATCAATATACCGATGGTGTTGGCTTTGAAGCAGTATTCGATACCGTGGCAGGAGAGAATATCCAGCTTAGCTTCGAGGCAGCCCGTTTCAATGGTCAGGTGGCAACGATATTGCCTATTGACGATGTGCTGCAAGTCGCCCTGAAAAGCTTAAGTTTTCACAGTGTGCTGATGCTGATTCCTTTAGTTCACGGCTTAAACCGAAAATCTCACGGTGAGATTTTAACTAAAATTGCAGAGCTGGTAGACGAGGGAGTCGTAACGCCACTGATTGATAAATCTGAGTTTACAATCTGGCAAGCAGCAGACGCGCATGCCTATTTTGAATCGGGTAAAGCAGTTGGTAAAGTGGTCTTGAAGGCGTAATTACTTTATTCCCTGCCTAAACCCGAAGCAGGCAGAATGTGTAACTGGGGTCAGATGAAGCTTTTGGGTGTAACTGGGGCCAGACGAAACTTTTATTAAGTTTCATCTGACCCCACTATAGGACTCTTTCGACCCGAAGCGAACATTCTGGGTGCGCCTGCGGGGACTTCGGCTAAGTGCCAAGAGCGGAGATTAGCTTGTCGGTACTCTTTTTTGGTGTTAGTCCGTCAGTGGGTCTAAGCTACCTCATGACAATGCTTACAATTGAGCTATGGATAGGTTCTTTGCTTTCTTCCCCTCTCCGTCTGCCTGTGCATCTAAAACACACTTTGTAAGCTATACAAGCTTTCAATATCCAGTCATGAAGTTGGTAGAGTAATTATGACAATGGAATGGCTTAATCAGTATTTTGAATCGCTACCTGTTCGGATTGACGCAGAGCCACCTCTTAGCTTCAAAACCGGAGCAGTCTTCATAAGCTATTCTTTCCCAACCACCGGTCAGTCTCCTCATCCTGAGAAGAGGAGCCGATGCCTAAAACCATGGGGAGGCAGTCATGAAAGAAAAGCGACGTATCCTGGCCAATGCTGATATCACGGAAATAGTCCTCGCGCCTCCGCGGGGGCACCAACACCTACGCGCCACCATCAAACTGCATTCGGGAGAAGAAATCATCCTGCAGGAGGCGACGGTGGCTAACCTGGTGCGAGCCTACGTTGGGATCAAAACTCATCCCAAAAGGAGGAGCTATCGATTGATTGGACGAGAGTTGGCTGAGGGGGAGGTAAAGAAAGGGTTTGCTGCCTGGCAGTTGCTTGAGAAGGAAAGTGGGATGGGGAGTTAGGTGCGAGCTGGTGTCGGCACTAAGCTGCCCTTGGCGGAATGATGGCCCGTGGCTAAGGTAATGTCTCTTCACGACCCTAAGCCGGCATGCAAGCCTTTCCAACACTAACCAGGCTCAATGTCCGCCAGATCGAGATGGCTGATATATTCGAACCGCTTTCACTGTCTGCTCTCCAACGCTGAACAAATAAGATTCAAGGGGCCATCAATGCAATCCACCAATAAAACACTTGGGTTGCACTGTATCGCCAAGGCCGCCCCATGCATGTAGTCAACCAATAGATGCTGAGCTTGCTCGAAGGCCGTTTGGGTGAGTTGAAGCGAGGCTAGGGCAACCGCCAAACGCTGATTGAACAACTGCGCTGGTCCAAAGGTTTTCATAGACAACAAGGTTTCTAACAGGCCTGGGCAGCTTCCCAAAAGCTCCAGGTAACTTTTACACAACTGTTCCAATTCCTCCTGCCATTTACCTCCTGCTTTTGGCTCATAGATACCCTCAACCAGTGAAGCGGTTACTGCTTCAAGTAGCGCCGACTTACTCGAAAAGTAGTGATAGATGGCCATTGCATCCACTCCCAGGTCACCAGAGACCTGGCGAATGCTTGGCACTTTTCCGTTGTCCTGCATGAGTGTGCGGGCGCTGAATACGATAAGTTCGGCTGTCAATTGACTCTCTGAGCGGCTGGGACGCCCGCGCTTTTTTTCCTTGACAGGCATTTCAGAACCTCGATAAGATCTATATTATTCTACAATGTAGAAATAATAGTGTGGGCGAGGGATCAATGCAACATCTGGTCGTTCAAGTCTCAGCTATTCGTCTACGTACAAACTTTTATTAGACCTAAGATTCAGAGGGCTACATGTCTAACATTGTGTATATCGCTACCAGCCTGGATGGCTACATTGCTGATAAAGATGGAGGCTTGGATTGGCTCCACAGTATTCCAAACCCTGACAACCTAGACTTGGGGTGGGCCGACTTCATGGGCCAGATAGATGCCTTGGTGATGGGGCGTAATACATTTGAAACCGTATGCGGTTTTGATGTGCAGTGGCCTTACCCTAAGCCTGTCTTTGTGTTGAGCAATTCCATGACCTCAATCCCAGAGGCATATAGCGATAAAGCAGAAATTGTTTCAGGTCCGTTGCTCCAGGTCGTAGACTCTCTTAACGCAAAAGGGTTTACTAACCTATATATTGATGGTGGCAATACCATTCAAAGTTTCCTTCAGGCCGACTTGATTGACGAAATGATCATCACTCAGATTCCAATCTTGCTCGGGGGAGGAGTGCCATTGTTTAGCGCACTCTCTAAGCCGATAACATTTGAGTTCGTGAGCACCAAGGTTCAGCTAGATGCGATGGTGCAAACCCACTATCGCCGCAAACGGTAACTGACCGATTCGTTTAAAATCAGTGCTCTCAGTATCAAACCAATAGATGTGTAACAATGGATATAATGACTCTCCTGCTGTTTATTCCAGCGTGCTTTGCTTTAAATATGTCTCCAGGACCCAATAACCTGCTTTCTATGAGTAATGCCAAGCGCTACGGCTTTCATGCCGCTATTCTTGCTGGTATAGGTAGGTTAATAGCCTTTGCTGGTATGATCTTTTTGGCAGCATCAGGACTTGCTGTCATTCTGTACTCATCAGAAAAGATTTTCCTGGTTGTGAAAATTGTGGGGGCCTGTTATCTATTTTGGCTGGCTTTTAAACTCTGGACCGCTAACGCTACTGAAGATGATGGAGCGCTCTCCTTTGGTGATAAGAAGCTTATTGGTCTGGCACAACAAGAGTTTCTTCTGGCTGCTGGCAATCCGAAAGCCATTCTTATATTTACTGCTTTTTTGCCTCAGTTTATTGATCCAACAGAGCAAGTAGGCCTCCAATTTTTGGTGTTGGGAAGTGTCTTTCTACTATTGGAGTGGATAGCAATCGCAGGTTACGCATTCTTTGGTGTATATCTACGCCAATGGTTTTCACAGCCACAAAAGAGAAAATTGTTTAACCGTAGTTGTTCTGCACTTCTGGCCAGTGCGGGTGTGGGATTGCTTGTAGCTCGTAGAATCTGAATTATTAAGGTAAGCATTCCCGTCCATTGATCCTCCGCTATGTACCGCTTAAGGAAGTTCATCAGGTCACGTAAGACGGACTGCTCAGTGCTTTAAAGCGGACAGTGTCTGTAAAATCAAGTCTAAATTTTTACACTTTATTTGATGTAACCGGGGTCAGAATTACTACAGCTGAGAGTTAGTTTTACTCAGGTTTTGGTAAATCCAGGAGCTGTTGCTCTTCGCCAAATAGCTCGCCCGTAACAACATCCTCTGTAACAGAGTCTTGCAGTAAGCGACGCGCCCATTCGGCGAGTTCACTGTGCTGCTGTTGGCAGCATTTCAGGCGATTGATCAAAAATTCATGGTTGTAATTTTCGGCATCAAAATCAGTCAGTATATGGAGCCTTTCTAGCAGCCTGAGCAGCGTAATAACCTCATCCTCTGCACCTTTTTTTAATGTACGAGGCCGGCCCGTTGTTGGTTGAATAAACAAGTCAGATGTCTCTGATTTATACTTATTCGTAGCCATGGTGACGCCTCATTGTAACTGGGGTCCATATGTTACTGGGATGTAACTGCATCATAACCGCATTAGCGGGGTTAGATAAATCTTTTATTAAGCTTCTTCTGAACCCGCTTTATTCGTCTCTTGTAATTCTGATAGGTACTCATCGAGCAATTTCTTTTTCTGTTTCGCCTTTATGATCCAGGGTCTGTTGTTGATTTGTGAGCAATCTCGCTTTCCACAATTAAAAATCTGCCCCTCTCTTTCTGGGATTTTAATTTGATTATCTAACTGGATTTTTTAAACAGGCTTTTCATATTACTAATCATTGGTTGAATGACTGATTTCAACTTGGGCTTATTTTCACCCCCAAATTCAATGGGTCTACTGACGACCATGGCCGCTATTCCGATTCTCGCAGTATAAATTCCGGCACCTAAACCCTGGCCAATCCTTACACTGGCAATACTACTTAATGCCGAGGCGCCAAACTCGCTCATTACCTGATCAATAACTATTTCAGTTGCACCGACAAAAACGAGTTGATGAATGACCATTTTTAACAACTTGTAACGATTCGCTATTGATGGACGTATGCCATATACCTGAGCAACCTCATCTATCATTTTTACACTGCGCCACAGGGAAAGAATCATATCCAGGGACGCCCATGGACTAACTGCTACAGCGGCTCCAGTCTGAAGACTAAACTTTGATACGCGTCGCAAGGCTTCTTTATCCAGTTGCTGGACGAATACACGCTCTATATGCTCGACTACTTCACGATCATTACTATAATCCGGCAGCTCATCAATGCAGCGCTGATAATAAACGGCCTGAGGCTTTTCAGCATAAAATGCCTGGAGCTTATTGATAAAACTGCTTGCATTACCAAAGTCATGCGCTGCCGCGAGGCGTTGGGCCTGATCTTGAATGTCACTCAAGGCCCCCTGGTTGTCACGGTCTCGTATATACCCCCAAACCAGGCGTAAACCCTGTATGAGCACAGTCACCAATAGCAACAAGATTACGCCAGCGGCTATCCAATGAACGTCCAGAGCACTAGTGAATACATTATAAATATCCCAGCCTAGCAGTACCGCCAACAATACACCTACCCCAATAAAGAAGCTCTTTAAGCCCTTTATAGGTAGCGCCTCAAGCCGAATTCCGGAATATTCCGACACGTGTGGCAAACGCTCTCCGGCAGTAATCGCTTCCGGCACTTCGGATAACCTTTCATCTTCTTCGGGCGTAAAGGTTTTTGCTTTTCGGGTTTCTACACTGTCTATCGCCTCGCTGTCGCTCAAGTCAAAACGACGGCCTTCTTTGTATGGCGGCAAATCCTCATTTTTCGGCTTGGTACTCATACACATTTATCTCCGATTAGAGCGTTCAATACCGTGTCCATACGGATATGAGGAATAGCATCATCATTTTGATACGAAAGCCCCTTAGGTGGATTTAACGCAGGAATCTTCCATTCTAAAAATGGCCGCCACTGATCGCCCTCAGGTATACGACTGGGTATGGTTGGGTGAATATAGCCCATTGGAGCCCCGTCGACCCCAAAGCCGCTTATACCCTGTTCGTTTTCATATTCAACTTCCTTTGAAGAGCGAACTGCCGCCGTAGCTTCACAGATAGGCTCTACACCTTCATGCTGAGCATTTCTATATGCCTGTTTAACAATGACTGACAAAAGCTTCCGAACGGCTTCGTGATCTTCCGATAGCACCTGATCTATCTTTGTCGCGGCGAATACCACTTTGTCTATTTTAGGGCTAAACAGTTGAAGTAAACTGTTTCTACTGCCATAGGCAAAACTATCAGTAATATTTGCCAAAGCCTGGCGCATATCGTCAACATAGTCAGGCCCAGCGTTGAGGGCATTAACGACATCAACCAATACAAGTTGCCTGTCAATCCGGCTGAAAAACGCTTTATAGAATGGCTCCACTAACTCTTTTATATAGCGCAGGTAGCGGCGCTCGCATACTTTAAAGTAGCTGTTGTCCGCCGCTGCGATCAACTGCCCTTCGGTATAGCTGCCACATTTCAATAAGGGAACAAAACACAGGATATTGGGGTCATCCACCAAACCCGGTATCAGAAACCGACCGGGCTGTATAAGGCTAAGGCTCTTACCGTTGTATTTGCAGGCTTTCAAAAAATCAACGAATCGAACATTGAGCGCATCGAGGTATGCCTCATCGGCTTCCGCCAACGGATCAAGCTGCTGTAGATCATTCAGCAACTCACCCAGTAACTCCAACCTTGGTCGCTGGGTATATTGGGCGTTACATTGCGCACACCAGCGGGAATAACTCATTTCCCTTAGCGGTAGATCCAGTAACCATTCACCAGGATAATCACGAATCTCCAAATACAGTGAATACTGTTTGCGGCTGAACGGTTTAAATTTTCCGGGTATATTCTCCAGCCTGAGTTCCAGCAAACAACCACTCACATTCTGCGTAGACTCTGGCCAACGCGGTTCAGGGTTGGCTAATCCTTTATAAGCTTCCTCATAGGGGAACTGCGGCAATTTAGAGTTTTCCAGCGGGTGAATTTTTACTCCCCGTAAACGCTCATTAAGCACCGGGAAAAAACCGGGTAAACTCGCGGTATCATGCTTATGTAATTGGTTTATAAAGCTGGTGATAAAGGTCGACTTGCCGCTCTGGCTTAGGCCAGTGATGCCTATGCAGAAACGTCGATCTCGCAACCTGTCAAATTGAGTTGATAGCCCAGTTAGCCCCTCATCAGTCAGATCCGCTACTTTTTTATAGGGCTTTTTGAAAACGCTGGAGACAAATCCTTTAGGTTTTTTCATGCGGCTCTTTATGTCCCTTATAAAATCGTCAGCTCATACTAGTCAAGGTTGCGGTAAAGACTCAATGCTCGGTCAAACCTGGACAGATTTAACAAATTCACGAAATTTCCAATAGTTTAATCTGACCACTGTATTCAATTAAGTTTCATCTGTGTGTAGCAGGTCCGTTTGACCAATCATGCTTATGATCAGCCTGGTTCTTTTGCTTAGGATTTCAGCAGTCAGAATTATTGATACCAGATAGCTCAACAATATTAGTTTCAAAATCGTCTAAGCTACGCTGGTTTTTATTAACCCAGTAGTTCTCTATACCATCCGAACCTTGCTTATCGGACCACTTAGCCAATTCTTCCCGGTCTTTTTCGTAGTCGAACAATGGAACAGACATACCGCAGGAGCTCTGCACCAATTCAACGTCAAGAAGGAAAACCTGCCTTGCAGCTTCACTTGCTGGAAACATATCGATGTAACTATCCCAATCGCTATCGGCCTTATGTATAACCCTAGCTGAGCCATACAGCCGTAAAATGATTGGCGCTCCATCAAAAGCGCAAAACATGACAGTCATCCGTGGCAACTTTGAATATGCGCAGCAGTTTCGTTGCCGCTGCCTGTTAAGTTCAACCACGCCACCTGAGTTGAACTGAGTACTCGCAATGAATCACCGCCCTTTGGAGAGATATTCACTTTTCCAGTTTCAGCCGCACTGCCGACGAAAAACACTTTCTGTTGTTCAATAAAATCGATATACCTAGGCGATAGCTCTTTAAATTGCTTACCCAAAATCCCTCTCCTTAGTTAAATGACGCAACGAAAGCATAAAGCCGCATTGGTCAGTGACTGTTCTGTATCGGCAGGCTGTATAAGCCAACTTGCTGACAGTCGTTGATCGTTATGAATCGCTATAGCATACAGCTTGCAGTTTGTTTCCGTCGGGGTCTCTTACATAAGCTGCGTAGTAGTTCGAGCCATAATCCAATCGCAGCCCCGGAGCACCTTCATCTAATCCCCCATGCGCGAGTGCCTGCTTATAGAAATCATCTACTTCGTCCCTTGTTGCCGCGAGAAAGGCCACGTGGGTACCATTACCCCAAGTTGCTGGCCGTCCGTCAAAGAGCTTATATAAATATAGATGTGGCATTTCACCATTCTTTGCGAACACTGGTGGTTTCCCTTCAGGCTTCGGAACTCGACTGAAACCTAAAGGACTCAGTACCGCAGCATAAAATGTAGCAGACCTTTCATAGTCATTTGTTCCGAGAGTAATATGGCTAAAGGCAGCTATAGAATTTCCCATGAAGATTCACCCTGATTTCCATATGATTTGTTTGAACTGAATGCAGAATACCGCATTCAACGTCGTGTTCAATGAGGATCTTTGGTCAGTCTTGAATTGTGAGCTCTCACACTTTTTAACAATTCAAAGCCTGACCCTATTCTCTTGACATCTGTTCAGGCCGAAGAAACTGATTTAGACTGATAGATAAAGGGAACCCTGAAATCAGCAAAAAAGAAGCTACTTTGTAAAACAGCTCTGTGCTGGTAGCACTGGTATTAATCGAAACAACCTAGGGATCCTCTCCTTACATTCCTTTATAAGAGGAGGCCTAAGTAATCTGCCAAGCCCTGTTTACCTTTTTGCGTAATAAAAATTTCTCGATAATCCTGGTTTTTTCTGATCCACTGTTTGTCTATTAAACGACACATAAGCGCGGCACCTAAAGCACCACCCAAATGATTTTTATTTTCAGTCCAGTCACAACAGGTACGGGCGAATTGTCGTCTAGATTGTTTAACGCTATTAAGGTCTATCCCCAGATCGCTGAAGAAGGTTTCGCCATTGGTTGTCAGAGTATAATTGCCGTTTACTTGTTCCTCAAGGTAGCGATTCCCTATTAAACTTTGGGTGATATTAACCCCCAACCATCCGGCAATATGGTCGTAGCATGAGCGTGCAAAAGCGATCTCAGTTTGTGGCGGTATCTGCTCATGGTTGAGATAGGCTGCCTGCTCCCCCAGTACTTCAAGCATATCCCCGACTACTTCATCCCTTATCTGAAAGAATCGATAGCGCCCCTGCTTTTTGACTTTGATTAAATCGACTTTCAACAACACTTGTAAATGGGTTGTTGCAGTATTGGCCTGAACATCGGCAAGTATTGCCAGATCAGTGGCAGAGCGTGCTACACCATCGGCTAAAAACTCCAACATCTTTAGTCTGGCTGGAGAAGCCATCGCAGCCGCCATTTTTGCCATATGCAATATTGCAGTCATACTTCGATGAAGTCCGAATTGTTAATCTAATTTCAAGTGTACAGTGCTCTGGGATAAAGACAAAACACAACACTTTCAACGGAGACTATTTATGCAAACTAACCATTTAATCGATAATATTAAGGATACATGGGCTCTGTTCAGCTTAAAAGTTGTTACACCCAGTGTCCGGCAATTCGCTC
>JBALVQ010000053.1:0-41196 GCA_036960915.1 Amphritea sp. | reverse complement strand
ACTGGCCGTTCTATAGCCCGCAGAGAAAGCATTAGACTTATTCGCAGGTTCCCTAGGTCTCACTACAGGAGGATCCATACTTGAAGCAACTAAAACAGCGATGGTGCTTCATGCTGATGCGCTGCTCCATCGCCTGGCCCAGATTATCGCCCAGATCATATTCAGGATCATCATCCACAAGAGTACAGGCATAAACACGCATCCGACCATTTTGCTTGACCATCATCTTGCTGAAGGCACACATAAAACTGCTACGACTCTCTTCGGTATGGTACTGAGTCATGCAATTAGTTGAAACATCCGGTCCAAAGCCATGACTACCCGGGGGAAGAAAATCAGGAAAAGCCACGAAATTGATATCCGTAGGAATCCCATGGGACGCCAATGCGTTCCGATACTGCTGTTCGATAGTTGCAGTATCTTCATCATCCGCCATCTGCCTGGCCAGGGATACATGAAAACCTTTGTCATGTAGCGCCTTCATTCCCTTAAGCGCACTTTCGAACATGCCCTCTCCACGACCGGCATCATGCTCAGCTTCCAGCGGCGAATCGATACTCACGCGAAAACTCACCGGGAATTTAGAGTCGAGCAAACAGTCCAGCTGATGCAGCCTCTTTTGTAAGGCATCCGTACCATTGGTGAGCACTAAACAAGGCGCATAACTGGAAGCCAGTTTGAGAATCTCTACCAGATCTTTCGCCAGGAATGGCTCCCCCCCGGTGAAAGAGAACTGCTCAACTCCAAGCTCAAGCGCTTGATGAATATAGGGCTCTACATCATTGAGTTTCACCAGATCCAGGCGCTTATCCCCGGGCCCTGAGCCTTCCAGGCAAAAATCACAACTGAGGTTGCAGGCTGTTCCTGTGTGGAACCAGAGCTCGCGCAGCAAATGAGGCTGAATATACCCTCTGTCGGCCCCCTCTGCTGTCTGGTACCAATCACGACTACGAATCCGCTCCATCCACTAACCTCTTTTGCTTAATTAATTCAGTAAAGAATTTATTACATTAAATAGTTGCCGACGGGCTGGCCGGGTATCCGTTGACAAGGTATCCTGCAAACGCCGCAGATCAGTTTCCTGATCGACATCACGACAATTGCTACTCCTGACAACCTCGCGCCCTGAAAGCATACAACTATTGGCAAGGGACTGGCCTAATCGTTCCGTACTCCAGGGTAATACTTGCAGATCAGGCCAGCCATTTTTCGAAGCCATCACGGTAACTCCACCATCATCCGCCGGGGTCAGTACGACATCATGGTTGACTAGCAAAGCTCTAACTTCAGCAAACAGCGCTTCACTGTGCTCCGGTGCGTCGGTACCGGTAAACAAAATAAAGGTATGACCCTGCTGGCGTAGAGCACCATCAACTGATTGCAACCGCTGGCCAAGATTGCCAGCAGGCTGAGACACTACGCCACAGGATCGTTGCAGCAACTGCTCAGCCCAGGGAATATCTTCATCGCTTGCTGGCGAGAGCACGACTGGACCGGGCCAGCGCTCGGCATCCTCCAGCGCACACTGCAACAAAGCAGAGGCCACTTCGCAGGCCGCATCCTTACCAAGGGTTGCAGCAATGCGCTGTTTTCCTTGCCCGGGAGAAGGACGCTTACAGAAGATAACCAGAGTACATTCAGATTGTTTCATATAACTGTTCAATACATCCAAAAAAAGGCAGTCCACCGGACTGCCTTTACTATTATCTATCTGATTATGAAACGAGCCTGAAAATTGACCTTACGCCTCACGGAACCAGGTAGTGCCTTCACGGCTATCTTTGAGGATAATCCCCTGCGCAGCCAGCTCATCACGAACCCGGTCAGACTCGGCATAGTCCTTATTGGCTTTAGCTGCGGCACGCTTTTGGATGAGCGCTTCGATATCACCAGCCGTGATCTCACCTTCTTTGGCATCGCCTTGCAGGAAGGCCACGGGATCCTGTTGCAACAGCCCCAAAATATCCGCCAGCTTTTTCAACTGTCCGGCCAGCAAACCGGCCTTCTCAGACTTTTCACGTGACGCGGTATTCAACTCATTGACCAGCTCAAACAGAACCGCCAGCGCTTTTGGCGTATTGAAGTCATCATCCATAGCAGCATTAAAACGATCTTCATAATCGTTATCCAGACTACCTTCGACAGCATCTACACCGCGTAGCGCCTGATAGAAACGCTCCAGCGCACTGCGTGCCTCTTTCAAACTATTTTCTGAATAATCGATATAACTACGGTAGTGCACTGAAGAAAGGAAATAACGCACGACTTCAGGGTTATATTTTTCCAGTACATCACGGATAGTAAAAAAGTTGCCCAAAGATTTAGACATCTTTTCGGCATTCACCCTAACCGCACCGGCATGCATCCAGGTGTGAACAAACTTGGTATCGTTGGCCGCTTCCGACTGGGCAATTTCATTTTCATGGTGCGGGAATGGCAGATCAGGACCACCGCCATGAATATCAAAAGTATCACCCAGGCAACACTTGGACATTGCAGAACATTCGATGTGCCAACCTGGTCGGCCAGCTCCCCATGAAGAATCCCAGCTTACTTCACCTGGCTTGGCAGCTTTCCAGAGTACGAAGTCCATCGGGCTTTCTTTGGCGCTTTCCACCTCAACACGTGCACCGGAGCGTAACTCGTCAAGGTTTTTATTGGTCAACCTGCCATAGCCTGCAAATTTCTCGACACGGTAGTACACGTCCCCATTACTGGCCGCATAGGCAAAGCCTTTATCCACCAGCACCTGAATCATTTCCAAAATCTCATCCATGTGCGCCGTAGCGCGAGGCTCCTGGTCAGGGCGCAATACGCTGAGCAGATCTTCATCATCATGCATCGCCGCAATCATTCGCTCGGTGAGCTGATCCGGACGCTCGCCATTTTCAGCCGCACGCTTGATGATTTTGTCATCCACATCGGTGATGTTACGCACATAGGAAACATCCCAGCCTCGGGCACGCAAGTAACGGGTGATGACATCAAAAGACACCATTACTCGGGCATGACCAATATGACAGTAGTCATATACCGTGATACCACATACGTACATTTTGATCTTGCCCTCTTCCATCGGTTTGAAAGGGGCTTTCTCTTTACTCAGGGTGTTATAGATCTGCAGCATTGGGATTCGCTTTTCACTTCTAAATCAGTAATTCAAACAAGTTGCTCATTATAAAGGAAATCCACCGCCGTGTGCGATTGAAAAACGAAATCGTTATAGCAGCCTGGCGCAATTTATTTTGCAGCAAAGCTCGCTATTCTTTGACAGCTATAAATGCTGCCCGCAGCCAAACAAAACAGCTTTACATAAAGCACTGCCGGCAAATCCCAGGACTTGAGACTAACGCTTAAGCGATCTGCACCTTTTCTCACATCTCACACCCCAGGGCAATAACTCAATCATTATTAAGCGTCTAGATTGACACTGGAGCTTTGAAGGCAAAACAAAGTGATACATTTATTGATATCCATCAGGTCGGTTACGTATGACAAAGCTTATAATATAAATGATAAGCCCCATTTTTTTTCAGGCTGGCATTACTGATTAACACCACTAGGTAGCGACCAATCAGCTTGCGAAGTAGACCCTGAACGCTGTTAATAGAGGTAACATGCCATGACAACAGAGCCAACCAACCCGAGCGCAGAGAACGCTGATAATCCGGTAGCAGATTTTTCCAACTGTCATATTGGCATTATCAAAAATTTCGAACAGTTAAGAAACCTGGCCATCATCGAGATACAGGACCCCGTACAAACAGAGGTCAAACAAACCGCCGATAAGCTCTATAAATTCTTCCGCGAAGTGGTATTAACTCACCATGAAGAAGAGGAACAGGAGCTATTTACTGTAGTTCGGGATTGCGCTCGACCTGGCGAAGAATTAAATACAGCAGAGGCGATGGTAAAACGCTTAACCAATGAGCATCGCAGCCTTGAAAAGCAGTGGAAAAAAATAGAAGCCGATATCAAGAAACTATCCAAGGGCAAGAAAGTCGATCTGAACAAAGCCGCCACCATTAAAATGGCTGAGGATTACCTTGCCCACGCCGATTATGAAGAACGTGAGTTTCTCCCATTATCCGCAGAGATACTCAAGGATACCGGGCTATCCTCTCTCGGTCTCTCCGTGCATATGCGCCACACCAAGGTCAGCATTCCAGGCTATATCTAAAGCTTTCCGCAATCATCTTTTTTATCTGTCCTAACTCGCTCCGGCACATCCCTGTGCTCGCGGCATACCGTACATCCTGTACATCGTCGTTCTTGCACATCACTGTGCTCACGACATACCGCACATCCTGTACATAAAAAAAACGGTCGCTAATTAGCGACCGTCTTAGGTTACTGCTTATCCGGTTTTTACTTCTTAACCCAAGTATCTTTTAAACCGATAGTCTTGTTAAACACCGGTTTTTCAGCACTGTGATCATAACGATCCGCGGCAAAATAGCCTTCACGCTCAAACTGAAAGGTTGTTTCCGCTACGGCATTTGCCAAACCCGGCTCAATCCAACAGTTTGTCAGCTCCTTGAAAGAATCCGGATTGATATTACTTAAAAAATCACCTTCACCTTTATCCGGCGCTTCTACATTAAACAGGCGATCATAAACACGCACAGTTGCTTGCTTACCTTCAGTAGCCGACACCCAATGCATAACACCGCGTGGCTTCATTCCTTGCGGAGGATTTTCACCGACAGTATCCGGTACCAGAGTAGCATGCACTTCCAGTATTTCACCCTGGTCGTCCTTAACAACGTCTTCAGCCTTGATGACATAAGCACTACGCAGACGCATGTAATCTCCAGGCACCAACAGGCGGAACTTTTTACGCGACAACGTTGTATCTTCACTGAAGTCAGAACGGTCAATATAAAGCTCACGGGTAAATGGCAGCTGTCGAGTTCCCATTTCCTTTTGCGGATGTATTGGCGCATCCATCATCTCAACCTCACTTTCAGGGAAGTTGGTGATGACCAGCTTGAGTGGATTGAGTACACACATAGCACGTGCGGCGTTGTCATTGAGATCTTCGCGAATAAAGAACTCGAACTGCGCCATGTCTACGACACCATCAGTCTTGGCTACCGCCAGGCTATCGCAAAAATTACGTACTGCCTGAGGTGAATAGCCGCGACGACGCATACCGGAGATCGTTGGCATGCGCGGATCATCCCAACTGCTCACCACGCTCTCATCCACCAACTGCTTAAGCTTACGCTTACTGGTAACGGTATAGTTAATGTTCAGGCGACCAAACTCATACTGAGCTGGGCGACTCGGTACTGGCAAGTTAGCCAGAAACCATTCATACAGCGGACGGTGATCGGCAAATTCAAGGGTGCAGACAGAGTGTGTAACCCCTTCAATCGCGTCTTCCTGGCCATGCGCAAAATCATAGCTGGGGTAGATACACCACTTGTCGCCGGTCTGGTGGTGCGTTTGCTTGCGAATACGGTAAAGAATAGGATCACGAAGGTTCATATTCGGTGAAGCCATATCGATTTTGGCACGCAGCACCCGCGAGCCTTCATCAAACTCACCGGTCTTCATGCGCGCCAGCAAGTCCAGGCTTTCCTCAACCGGACGATCGCGATACGGACTGTTTTTACCTGGCTCTGTCGCCCAGCCGCGATAATCACTGGCTTCTTCAGCACTTAAATCACAGACATACGCCTTACCTTCACGAATCAGATGCTGTGCCCAGGCATAAAACTGATCAAAGTAGTCCGACGCATAACGCACCTCACCAGCCCAATTGAAGCCCAGCCACTTAACGTCTTCCTTAATCGCGTCAACGAACTCCTGTTCCTCTTTAGACGGATTGGTATCGTCAAAGCGCAGGTTACATTCACCGTTGTATTTTTCCGCCGTTCCAAAGTTCAGGCAGATCGACTTGGCATGACCAATATGCAGATAACCATTTGGCTCTGGAGGAAAACGGGTAACCACCTTACCCATTCCAGCACTCAAGTCCTTTTCAATAACCTGATGAATAAAATTAGTTGGCTGATTACTTGTATTATTCGCGTCGTTGTTGCTCATATTGGCGTCTTAAATTCCGTCATAACCCTGCGGCATGCATACCCGCTTTAATAAGCCGATCATTATAAAGAAACCTCTCGACAAGTCTAATACGCATTGGCAGGATTTCAGGGGACAAAGGCACAGTTTACTTCAAGACAGATACAACAATTTCAGACAAGCTTAACGAACACTGTGACAGTAAAATTAATAAGTTAGTGATATAGATTGTTCTTTAGTATAATTTTCACCCCTGCACAAAATGATACAAGATAAAGGAAACCTGAAGCATGATCGTTCTGCACACCAACTTCGGTGATATTTCTATCGAACTAGACCATGAAAAAGCTCCAAAGACAGCAGCCAATTTCGAAAAATACGTGCGCGATGGCTTCTACGATGGCGTAATCTTCCACCGTGTTATTGATGGTTTCATGATACAGGGTGGCGGTTTCGAACCGGGCATGGTCAGTAAAGAGACCGGCGACAACATCGAAAACGAAGCGGATAATGGCCTGAGCAACAAGAAAGGCACCCTTGCCATGGCTCGCACCATGGATCCGCACAGCGCTTCTGCGCAATTCTTTATCAACATCAATGACAACACTTTCCTGGACCATACGGCCAAAACAACGGAAGGCTGGGGTTATGCGGTATTTGGTAAGGTTGTAGACGGCTTGAATGTTGTTGACGAAATCAAAGGCGTTGCAACCACTATGCGTTCTGGCCATCAGGATGTGCCCGCTGAAGATGTGGTAATAACCTCTGCCGAAATCGTGGAAGCTGAAGACGCCTGATAATATGCGGACTCTGTTTATATCCGATCTTCACCTGCATGCTGGACGCCCGGATCTTACCCGGGCGTTACTGCAGTTTCTCGATACCCACACCGACCCTTGCGATAGCCTGTATATTCTCGGCGACCTGTTTGAAGCCTGGATTGGTGACGACGCCATTGCCGAGGACTTACAACCGGTAATCAATAAACTGAAAAACCTGAGCGATTCCGGTATAAAGCTGTTTTTTCAGCACGGCAATCGTGACTTTTTGGTCGGCGAAACCTTCGCCAAATTAACCGGTTGCGTGCTGTTGCCCGACAGCTATATTATCAACCTCCCCTGCGGCCAGGCGCTTATTATGCACGGCGACCAGCTCTGCACAGACGATGCAGAGTATCAGGCGTTACGCAAGCAACTGCGTAATCCTGAATGGCAAAATGCATTTACCTCCAAAACCGTGACCGAAAGATTAACTATCGCCCAACAACTACGCTCTGCCAGCAAACAGAAAAATGCCCAGAAGAGCGAAGCCATAATGGATGTAAATTCAGAAGCAGTAGAACTGGCCCTGGAACATGCCAGCATCCAACTTCTGATTCATGGTCACACGCATCGCCCCGCCTGCCATCAACTGCCCGGTAACAAACGCCGTATCGTTTTGGGTGACTGGGATAAAACCGGCTGGTACCTTGAATGCACTGAACAGGGCGAACAACTCATCGAGTTTTCAATCAGTTAACTGAAAACTCGGATATTTTCGCTTCCTCGATTCTAAGAGCAGCAGGCTATCAATACTCTGACACCAGGCTTTCATTACCCGCCTCCAGAAACCATTCGCTTTTAACATTAAGCCCTGAACTATAACCTTAAACACACTCAGCATAACGCCTTGTCACTCTTATCTTTTCTCATTAAATAAGCGACACAATATTGCGCATAATTTCCCATTCATCACACTAATAGCGCTATAATGCCCGGCGTCCAATAATCTGAGGTTTATCATGAAAGTCTGCGGTGTTGAATTAAAGAGTAATGAAGCCATTATTTGTCTTCTGAGCATATCTGACGGGTTATTTGACCTGCCCGATTGCAGAGTACGCCGCCTCACCCTGCAGGACATCAACAGCAGGCAAGACTTAAAAGAGTTCCAATTCGCGTTTGCTAAACTGATGGCTGATTACAAGATAGACAAAGTGATAATCCGCGAACGCCCGATGAAAGGAAAGTTCGCCGGGGGCGCTATAGGCTTCAAACTGGAGGCCGCCATTGAGTTGATCGAGGATCTCAACGTCGAGCTTATTTCTTCCGTCGATATCAAAGAAAGCCTGAAGCGAAACCCGCTAGCCATCTCCTTAAAAGAAACCGGATTAAAAGGCTTTCAGGAGACTGCTTTCACCACCGCTTTCGCTTACCTGAATCGATAGAGCGTTCCCAGGCTGCACTGAGGTAAAAGAGGTTGGTAGGTTTCCCCTGCCAGCCCCACCTTCACAGCCTTCACAACAGCATAAAAATCATCGAACTATCACCCTGCCGGACAAGAGAGCCTCTGAACACTCAGCTCATTCGTAGAGATACTTTTCGTCAGTTTTCCCGGATAGGTATTCAATCAGTTCCCATTCAAAACCCGCTTCATCAAAGTAATAAGCCCGCTTTCTAAAGTGCTCCTGCGGTGTAGCAATACTTTGTTCATAACCACTCTCTAGCAGCTTGCTTTCTATCGATTGCAGTTCAGAAACCACCAGGCCGATATGGTTTACACCGTAATTCTTATACGCAGTAAGGCGCTCTTCAGGCTCGGCATCCAAATGCGGCTGCTGTAAGGCAAAATAGTAATCCTCATTACCTATGTGCACCCAGCGGTAACTTCCTGCTGGAGTGCAATCCTTACGCACCTCAAAATCAGGCGCAACAATCTTAAGGAACTTTATCGCTGCATCGATATCTGGCACGGTTATATTTGCATGCTCAATCCGCGTCATACATTTCTCCTCATATCCTTACATTTCAAAGCTTTGGCAAGCTCTACGACGACTATAAATCGCGACCTACGGCCTCCAGCACCCAAAAAAATCAACTGCGACCCTCAAAGACATCCTGGCTCTTTAATTTGACAAACCCCACCGCTTGATAAAAATTATGCGAACCTTCCCGCAATGAATTACAACGCACGCGAAGATTCAGATGCTTAACATGCGCCCAGTGTTGCGCATGCCCAATCAGGTTTCGGCCAACTCCTTGCCGACGAAAACCAGAGCAAACCGCCATTCCAGCAATTTCAACAAAAGACTCAGAAGCAAGCCGATGCGATAACACTGTATGCAGCCATCCGACAACCTGCCCTTGCTTTTCCAACACCCAGACAACATCCGACTCAGAATTCAATAAAAGATCCAGCCTGTTTCGCGCAATATCAACTGAAACAGCAGTATATCCAAGCCCCGTGGAAATACCGTTTATCGAACCCGCATCATCCAGCACAGCTTCTCTGACATGCATTATACGCATCTCCCTGACGATAGTTATTCAACCGAACGCAGCTATAAACGGGCATTACGACCAATCAATGAGTATTGCTGATATAGCCTCAGCTTTAACAACCAGGCTACATCATCAAACGGCGCAACCTGGTGCCAGTCGCCTTGAATTCATTGCTCTCATAAAACTCCAGCGTCCTGCACCAGCCATCAACAGGCGGCGCACCAACTTCCAATCTCATCCAGCCCTGCTGCCTGGCTTTTACTAACGCAGCTTCGATTAACAATTTGCCAACATTTTGCGAGCGATGAACTGGATCTACATACAACTCTGAAATTTCCCCGAAAACACCGCCAGCGTAGAGAGCGGCACATTCATGGAGCGTCAGAACTCCTATTGCCTGATTATTGGTCTTCGCAAGAAATGCATATATTTTCCCATCACCGAGAAGCTGCCTGGTGATTTCAGGTAAGTCCATCGCTTCAATTTCTTGAGAAGCCTCAGGCTCTAGCTCCAGCAGGAGTTTGATTACTTGCCTGGCAACATCATCAAAATCTTTTCTGCCAGCCTCTATAACTTCGTAAGCAGCAATAGCTTCAACCATTTAACAGCACCTCCCTATAACACCAATTCCCTGCATATGCTTGCTGGCGAACTTTTCGCCCTTGAGGGATAAATTTCAGATACTAAAAAGGGCCTACAAGGCCCTCTTAAAAATACACGGAAAATTAGTCTAACAAAGTGTCGATCAGATCGATCATAAACTCGGTTTGCTCCGCATTCATCAGCTCCCAACCATCAATATCCATACTTTCCAGGACTCCCCGCCCTTTCTCATTAGTAGGCATGGACAGCAGTGCTTCCTGCAACGCAGGAATATGCTCCGCCATTGCAGGCCCCACCAGTAAAGTATGATGGAACACGCTGATCTGACTACTAACAAGTACCCGCATCCTGGAACGAACTAATTCAGACAATTCATCGTAGGCAGCTTTGAGAAAAAACCCCACTTGCGCGTCACCATTGAGCAGATTTTTAGCGACTAAAATATAGTTTGCCAGCTGTTTCAGCTTAATATTACTTTTATCAAGATCAGCAGACTCCAACATAATCATACCCATGGTATGCACATCAGGATCATCTGTGGTCGCCACGACAGTCCCGACACCAAGATCTTCTACCGTTTGATAGATTGATTCAGTATTTACCGCAATAACCGTTTCATCCGCTTTTTTGAGCGGCCTGACAAGCGCTGTAAAGCCTAATTCTCGCACCAGCATTGACGCATCATAAGGATTGGCATAGATCATATCGAACTTGCCAGCACGAATATCCTTACGCTGATCATCAAAACAATCATACAACTCAAGGTGTACGTCTGTTCCCAGCTGGCGTTGCAGCCAGATATTAAATATATACCACCCCGAAATGTGCTCAGGTGCGAAATCAGGACTCACAGTTAAATTAAAAGTCACGGCTACTCCTCCGTAAGCAGCGCCTGGTATAACAGTTCGCTTTCTTCAATTTTTTTTCGTGATGGCTTGCGGCGAACAGATGTGTAACCGATGAGTTTACCGTTACGAATGTTTGGAATAACGGTGGCCTTTACCCAGTAATACGCCCCATCCTTACGCAAATTCTTAACATAGCCATGCCACTTGGCACCGTTTTCGATAGTATCCCAGAGGCCCTTAAAGGCGATTATGGGCATATCCGGGTGGCGCAAAATACAATGATTGGTGCCTATTAATTCGTCTTCCGTATAACCAGACATATCAACGAATGCCTGATTTGCATGGGTAATAACCCCTTCAGGTGTAGTCCTCGATACAATAAGTTTGCCATCAGGATAAGGAACTTCCCGATCAACAATTTCAGCTATACGGGTTGTACCATCGAAATAGTGTATCTCGATGGTACGTGTTACGCCTGTATCTCGCTCATATAAACGATTGGACATAGAAAACCTTATTAAAAACATGAGGTTAATCCGTGTTTTTTGGTATTAAACAACACGCCAAAACAGGCTTTTTCATACCATATAAAACAAACACTTAACTTTTAGTTTTGGGGAAGAATGTGAATTATAACATGGACAATATTGCGAACGCTGAAAAATTTACCCCCTGCTGCTGCGGCAGTACCGACCTGAAAGAACTAAAGCCCTACGGCATTGAGTCTGTTCAATGTAGTTACTGTCACGTTTCCTTGCTCAAGCAGGACTGGAATCGGGTGATGAATCCTCGCAATGATCCGCTGCCAATGTCTCTAACTGATTTGGAGATAATCCGGCGCTCTGTGTCTCATATTCACCGGTACCATCTCCCCGAGCCATCCAGAGATTTGCAATACAGAATTAGAGACCACCTGAAAGAAGCTGCCTTCTATGATTCTCCAGAGTACCAGGAGCTGTGTGACAAGATGGAAATCCCGGAGGAGCTACGTTGAACCGCTACCATGTCAAAATAGCGCGGACAAAAGCTAAAAATCCCGCCTATCTCATTGTTTCAGAAAAGGTAATCAGCGCTCCATTTTTCAAGATTCTGGAAAATGCGTTGAATCGTGCCCACCGCTTTATATCCATATCAAAATCGATCAGCTAGGAGGTGAAGTGATGATCACACTGCTCGAAAATATTCACACAATTAAGGCCACTGATAGAGAGCTACGCGCAATGATGAATGCCATTGAAGCTGGCCTAGCTGCCCAGCCGCAAAGATTCCCTGGAGAAATGAAACAGATCCTAGAGCAGTTCTGTGATGACGCTAACAAGAAGCTGAACTAAATAAACCTAGCCAGTGGGCATAGACTATTAAGCACTTACAGTTCAATCATATCTTTTTTCACAATGCCAAATTAATCATTCTTCATCTTCACAGTTATTGTCTTCGTCGCAAACGGTTGTGATAGTGTCAGCCGGGCATACGCCAGGAAGAGCAGGAGCTGGAGAACAGTTATCATTGGCATCGCAGCAAAGTCGTGTAGTTGCGACGGTAGATTTAGCCTGATATGAGCACGCACTAATAGCAAATAGCAGAACGACAAAAATATACTTTCCCATTTCCTGCCCTCTTCACAAAATGCATGGCAAATTAAGGTATGCCACTTTGCATGGTAACAGTGTAGATCAATCCTGCTAATAGAAGAAAAATGTAGTTCTTGCTCATACATTACATTGAGATATAGGGTCGAAGATCCCAGCTATTGAGATGTTATTTATATTAGAACCGCCATGTTCACAGTAATAGCCGGCAAGTGCGATGGCTTCACTCCGAACTGCAAATACTCAGCAGACTTCGAAACACTGGTCCAGGCTATCGAGGCTTATGATAAAGTAGCCGGATATCCTTGGGCATGTATCGAGTATCAGGGTCGGGTTATCGAGGTTTGGGATAAAGGGAATCACCCTTTGAGGGAGTAATATGAAATGGATTAAAAGGCCATTTAGTCGGCTAGTCAGAAAGGGAAGAATCAACACTGCCTTTGCCTATAAGGCCACACCATCTTTTTTTGCAGCTTTAGCTATCGCAGCCATAGGCCTTAGCGCCAAGCTCTCGGCAGCCGGTGAATTTTATGTATGGCTTGTAATTATATCTTCCGCCTTAAGCTTCGTGCTTATAACGTTTAGAGTTTATGTCGGTCATTCGCGCTTTACAGATAAACACGATGAGCATATTTATCAGAGAGCGATACGAAGAGCGCAAAAATAATCAGACTTTTTCCTATATCCACCTATACAAGGAAGTAATCAATGAAAGCACTTTACACAGCAGTCATAGCAGCAACGTTGAGCACCACAGCAACCGCTGATATCCTGTCAGCACACTGCCCTGCTGGCTGTCCTACCAGCCCTGCAGGAAATGACCTGGTGTTTGGGCATGTATATGCACTATCCAATAACCCTGATACCAAGTTCGCGGACTGGGTAGCCTATGAAGATCATCAGGTACCGTCCGGCTACTTCAAAGCAGTCTATGATGCGAAGGGAAACGCCGCTGGCTTTGTCATGCTCCAAAGCGCAGACCGGAACGATGATTACTGCAGCAAGAAGGAATCGCTTACAGATATTCAGGCGCTGATCGCGTTTGACCTGCCGGCGCTCACGCTAAGCAATGCTATCTATCAGCGGCTTGGGTGTAATTAACAATCAGACTTTTTCCTATACCCAGATCGGTCAGACTCACACTTCCCTTCTCCGCTGATCTGGGGCAGCCTAAGCATCTTTAACCTTCTGATTTTCCAGGAAGATTAAATTCAACGGAGTGACACACGATGTATTTTTTAATCACAGCACATAAGCTTCCACTTTTTTATAGAGATGATGCTAATCATCCTGTTGAGGTCAATGGCATAGATTACGTTTATGAAAAGACTGAGATCGATGCTAATGGCTTGATTACCTTTAGAGGTGGTAGTGAACCGATGATAAATGACCCCATGCAAGCCATATCAGTACTGCATCAACATGGCATTCCAGGCTACAAAAACAGGGACTCAGCAAAGATGAGAGCTAAAGAGCTAGGCTTACAAAGCTATAAGTATTTAAAAATTAGCTAACAGGCAATACACCCTGATGAAAAGCACTTTATCCAAGACGATTAATATTAAGCCAGTTACCGAAATCACTCTTTTGGTCCAAGCATTTGACCCGATAGCCCATGCCTTTTGCTTGCAACTGCAGCGCCAGGGAATGGTAGGCCGTAAGCTAAAAATAGGCGTCAAAGATAATGAGGAATGGCAGGGTGCTGAGTTTGATTTTATTGTCTGGCAGTATGATAAATTGATTGAACAGATCGGTGGCAATCTAGCTGTTATGATCGACTGGACCACTGTCGATGCAATCCACCTCAGCGTATCAGGTATTGTGCCTAAAGAAGATGTGCCGCATCTCGGTAATCCGGATTTAGTGGCCGGATAGTATCAGGGCAGGATTTTGGAATTATGGGAAAAAGGAAATCACCCTTTAAAGGAATGAATATGCAGGAAGAATCAGGTTTCAAATCGACTGCTGAGATAATTATTTTTCTTGTGCTTGGGTACTTCATCAATGAATCACATGGATGGGCACTAGCAGTATCTGTCTCACTTATCGGTATTCTATTGCTCACAGCTCTCAGAATTGGCAGAGATATCATTAATCGCCTGAGCATCATATATGATAGGCAGGGTAAATAATCAGGCTTTTCCTCTTCCCTTTCCTGGCCGTCCGGGGCAGGCCACCTAAACAACCACGTAAGAGATTAAAGATAACCATGGAAGAATTCAAAAGCCTAGAGGAAGTAACTAGCATGGACGAGAAGCATGCAATGATGGGGGCAATTTGCGGTGCCGTCCCGAGCCTGGAGAGCATGCATAAATATTTATCCAATAGAACTCTTAACGATAGCGTACCAGACGAGATAAAGGGGCAATTCAACGTAGCAAAGAATATGGCTCTTTACTCCTACTTCTTCTATGCATTAGCTCCCGAAGTTCACCTAAAGTCATTTACAGTAATTGAGCATGCATTGAGGCTAAAGGCCAATAAAAAGAAACAAATTATGCTGGGCGCTCTTATGAGAATGGCTGTCAAAGAAAAGTGGATCACTGATGCTGGCTTTAGCCACTTAGAGAACCCGAGCCCAGAAAACAAGTGGTGTAAGGATATGATCAAAAACATTCCTGACTCACGGAATGCTAAGGCGCATGGTTCCACTTTGCTGGTAGATGATTGTCTGCTTGAAATCTCAATCTGTGCAGACTTTATAGACCAGCTATTTCCTGACAATTTACCAGATGCAGAACTGCCAGCTTCAGAAAAAGGTTAAAGGGGAAGTTTAAGGATGCTTTAAAGGGACACTTACGAATTCCCCAGCTGGCAGAATAGTCAGACTTTATCCGATGCTTGGCGCGCTCCATGCTCACAGTAATAGCCGGCAAGTACGACGGCTTCACTCCGAACTGCAAATACTCTGGCCAGTTCGAAACACTGGACCAGGCTATAGAGGCTTATGATAAAGTGGCTGGATACCCTTGGGCGTGTATCGAGTATCAGGGCAGGGTTTGGAATTATGGAAGAAAGGGGATCACCCTTTGAGGAATGGATGATGAGCGAAGAAATGAAATTAATCGATCTATTCGGTAAAAACGATTTAAAAAACAAGGTTTATCTTGTGCGCGATAATGGCACTCCTATTTATGTCGGTATGGCTGGAAAGCAATGCGTGACAAATAGAATGTCACGCCATATCAATGATGTATTTACAAAGGAGAAAGGATCACTCTTCTCACAGCACCTCTTCGAACATCACCCAGATTACTTTGATTGGGATGTTTCCGTTTACTCAATAGATGATGTTAAGAAAGAGTCTGGCGGTGACTTTTCATGTATTTCTTGCGCAGAACGGGCTATGTATCGGCTGCTATGTGAACAAGATCAAAAACCTGTCGCCAATGCGAGAAAGCCGAGCAAAAAATGCACTTGCAACAATTAACTGTGGTTACGTACAAATCAGACTTTTTCCTATATCCACCGGATCCAGTTTGGGTTAACTTGATAGGCCGTCCCAACACCAACCAGTTAAGGGGTGATCATTTTGAGCGATATGATCTATCAAGTTTACTTCACCGGCCGAGATGGTAAGCGGGAATACTTCAATCAGAATTTTTATTCCGAGGACACAGTTCAAGGAGCTGTAGAGCAGCTTATTGATAAAGGCTTTGAAGAGGTCTCCTATGTGGGATTCACATTCAATATAAGGCCACGCTGAATAATCAGACTTTTTCCTATACACCGGATCCTGTCTGGTTTAACTTAATCAAGGCTTCAGTCGTCAGTTCCTTTTTCAATTCGGTTAAAGGACTACTGTGTCCAAGGCTGAGCCCGACCGCCCCAGGCAGGGAATGCGGGGCGGTCATTATCAATTAGGGCCGGCTTAACTGAACTCTCTTACCGGTCGATGCATTCGTATGGATCGAATCACCACGCCCTCTACCTGGAACTCATCACCCTCTCGTAAGTAGTAGGGATCAAAGCCTAGCGCTGAAGAGATTAGCCGAGAATTGGACTTATCGATTTTCTTGCAGACGAATACGCCATTGAGGTTGGCTACTATAATGTCTTGATCCCTGACTTTTTCAGCTCGGGAAATAATCAGCAGGTCACCGGAAAAGATACCGTCTCCTGTCATTGAATCACCATCGGCATAGCCGATATACGTTGCAGAGGGATTATCGATTAATAGCTGAGTCAAACTTGTATCCAGGTCAAGATATTCTGCTGCACTAGACTCCAAGCCGGTAATACCAGCCTGGGCTTTTAGGGGAATGAACTTAAGCATAGACAACTCAATTGCACTGTATACGCATACAGTATAAATTAGAATATTCTATGGTCAAGATTTACCGGTTACTAAGGGATAATGATACGGATGACAAAAAAGACTACCTGGGCGACTTTGTTCTATGGTCGCTGGGAATCGGCGTAGCGGGAATTGTCCTTGCTGCAGTGACTAGCATAAAGGCGTTCGGGGCCCTTGCTGCTATAGCATTGGGCGGATTCGGACTATTCATGGCCGCAGCGGTTATCTTCAGAGTGTTCGACTTCGGCTGTGAAATGAAAGAGGTCTGGCAGAAAGCAAGCCGGCGCAGATCCTACAATGGAAAGCGCCGGTAGCCTAGCGCAGATTTTGCGCCAGCTTTAATAAGGCTTCCACGCAGAGAGCCTCAAGAAGGCCCCTAATGATGAGAATTGTCCGATGAGTATATCAAAGAGACGTCGCAGGCTCGTGAATAGATCGCGACAGATAAGAAGACTAAGTATGTTGGGAGAACAAAACGGGACTGAAATGAAAAACCCACATCTAGGCAGCGACTTTGATGATTTTCTAGAAGAGGAAGGCATTCTTGAAGAGTGTACTGCAGAAGCACTCAAATCGATCGAAGAGATCAAGGCAGAGCCTGAAAAGGAAAGGCGATCTCAGATAGCACAAAAGGACAATTGATCTAAAAAAGGCTCCCGAAGGAGCCTTTGTTTTGTTCGCCTGCCTTAAGCGCAATGAGCTTTATGTTCATGCGCTTCATAATCTTGTTGCTCCTCGTCCTCTGCTCTTTGGGCTGCTTTTATCAGAAGGCACTTTTTCTCCGCCTCAACAAAGCGGCGCAGAACCTGCTTGATTAGAGGTTGGTAGCCCAGGCCTCGAATTTTTGCGATCATTTTCAGATCTTCAATTAATGGCTTCTGCATACGGATAGAGATTGCCTTTAATTCCAGCGCCTCATCCAGTGCCGCCATATCGATATCTGATGCAATGGCATGCTCTTCAGAGCGACCAAGTTCACCAGACTCCCACGCTTCCGTGGCTCCTTCTATTTTTTTGCTCATAATCGCTCTCTTTTCTCTCAGAGATTTTTTGCTTTGTTCTGGTAGATTTGGATCTCTGTATCGTTAGGTTCGTAGGCTGTCTTGATAACTGTGTTGCCGTTAATTGGGTAGATGAAAACAACTTTCAATCTGCGTCCATAGTCTGTTTCAGCTATAAACCATCGCGTGGGTGGAGTGCTCTTATTCTTTTCTCTATCATCAACAAGAAAGCCTTTTTCCATGTTGGCAAAACATTGGCTGATCTCGTCTTCTGAGATTCCCCCATGCTTTTGTGTCAGTTTTTGCTGCACTTTTGATGATATAACTAAACCCACAACTTACTTTCCTTGTAATTTTCGCCGAGTATATACAGAAATGGGGGTCTGTGTATATACAGAGTAAGAAACATTAGGGGCTTTTGTCAAACACTAAGGAGGTTGGCTTACCTTGGCAAGATGGACTTACCTTGTCATAAGTGACAAATAAGCCGCCAAAAACATACAGTTAGATAAAGTATAGGCGCCTATACTTTAATTTTGTGTATAATGTGCTGAATGGCATGGAAAGCGTGCCGCAGATTTCAAGGAGAGATGATGAAGCAAAAGACCAAGTACTACATTCTGACCGGCATGATCATGACGACGATGGTAGGCCTTGCCCGACCCGTTAGTATGATTATTCAGAAGGATAATGCTTTTGAAACTGAGGCAGGGTTTATTCTGGGTGCTCTGCTTGTCGGCCCCATCCTTGGAGCCCTTATTGGCTACTTGCTGGCGCGCCGCTCGAAATAACTCAGAAGCTACGTCTTACCTTATATAGGAAAAAATCCAAGTTTAGCTGCCAGCCTTGCCATACCTCAGATTAAACCGATCAATGACCGCCTTCATCTTCAGCTCGACCTCTTTTAGCTGACGATCCCGCGCAGCTGGAGATAGATCCATGTTATAGATCCTATCCCGTTGTTTACGCATTGCCTTCAAGCGCTTCTCTGTCGCCTTGATCTGACCACGCAGCGCCATCTTGCCCTTATTCTCACGATAGAATGCCATTCGATCCGCGCCACGCAGAGCCTTAAACTCTTCTTGGATTTGGCCGATCTCATCGCGTCGATCGTAAAACTTGGACTGATCGTCATACGGCAGCACCTTGCCGTTAATCCGGCTCAGGAATACCGTGCGATGCGCTGGCAATTCAACCCCGTTATACAGGTTATAAGCATTCTTCGGCACCTTGCTGGCCACAAACGCACCCGCGCCACCGGAGAAGTAATCGACAAAGTAGCGCATTACATCCGGATTGATATCAATCGCACCAGAGCGCCACTGTGAACCACCCGATACTTCATTTAGGAACTCAGCAATAGCCTTGTAGCCTTCCGGTGTAGAGCGGCGAGACAGTGAACTATCAGGCTTTGGCGTACCAAACGGGAAGTTCTTGTTATAGATCGAGCTGCCCATGAAGTTTTCGTTCAGCGCCACATCAACAATCGGCTTGCCAATGGTCGGCGTAACGTTCTTCAGAATCATGCCATGAACTGAGTCACTGTTCTGAAAGCCAATCGGTGAGAAGCTACCCAGTGCAGCCAGCGCCAGATCAGTTGCCGCCTGGCCTACCTCAGTATTGCCATTGGTAACCGCCTCCGTGGAGGTGCCGAACACATGAAAGATGTTGTAGCCATACGGCAGCGGTATCTTCCAGTACGAGCCGTCCTGCTCACCGCCAAACAGTGACTTCATCAAAACGATATTGCGCTCTTTCACATACTGCGGAATTTTGTCATAGAAGTTCTCGCCGTCATCATCATCGCCCGCTGCCATCCGGTTAGCCATGGCGATACCATACGCAGCACCCATCATGCCAGCAGCGATCTTCTGCGCCGTGCTCAGGCGTGACCACGTTGGATCGCCCTTCTCACCCTTCAAGCCAACCATTGTTCGGGTAAAGTTCACGGTGCCTTGAATGGATGCATTGGCAAACATATACAGCGCGTTCAGGGTCGTACCCATTTCACCGCGGCGATTGAAGTTAACGGTCATGTTCTTCGCCAGGCTTGCCGCCTTAGCTTTGCTGATGCCTGCCTTGCGCGCATTCACATACGCTGACAAACGCACCGCGTTCTCAACGGCGTTGTTTGCATCCTCAACCAGTCGAGCGCTGGCTTTGGTCCACTTTAAGAAGCCACCTTTAAAGCCACCGTTGGCGATATCAATCAGTTGCTGAACATCTTTCGCCTGGCCATCGATATCCTTCATGTCGAAATAGCCTGTCTTGGCACCAGCTTCACGGAACTCTTCAAACCATTGCGCCCATTCAGCATTCTTCGGCTGCTTGCCACGAAGTCCACGATACGCGGCACGCATCGCTTTCGGGACATCTTTGACTGTCTGCTTAACAATCGCCTCGCCGTTGATCTTGCCATCGTCCCGGGACTGCTCGGCAGATAGGTTAAGAACAGCGGTTTGAATGTCGCGAGCAAAGTTGCCCACCACGAATTCGGGGTTGTAGGAGGTATTCAGCGAAGACAGTAGCCGATTAACCGTTGATAGTCCTTGGATCAGGAAGTTACTGGTATCCGGGCCGATGTTCTTCATCGCCTTCATCAAGCGTGGATCTTCCAGCTTAATGTAGTAGGTCTTGCCATCGCGCTTCGTGGTGAAGTAGCGATCAGTCATCATCGCCATTGGGATAGGCTGCTCTTTAACAACTTCCTCCATCTCGCCGGTTTCAGCATTCTTGCGCTTCACAATGCGGCGATCGGTTTCCGGATTCTCGTCGGTGAATACCTCCCAATAACCTGTATTTGGGTTCTCCTCAACCAGATTCAGGAAGGCATTGCCCACTTCATTTTTGCGTTTGCGAATCAGTGTTTCAGTGAGATCCTGAACCGTGTAGCTAAGTGGACTGGCTGCTTGTGAGCTTCGCCCCATAGCGCGCTTTGATTCTTTGCCGCCAATCGTAAAGCCCTTGCCGGCACGCGGTAGACCATCCTTACGCTCATCAGCAGAGAAGCCTTTCAGCGGCACGTAATACTCATACGTGGATTCCCAGGCATCGATCAGCGAGCTATCTTCCAGTCCGTTGTTTTTGATCTCATCCCGGCGCGCAGCCAGCATGTCGTAAACAATCGACGCCACCTGGTCGTGCTGCGCCTGCTGCCCAGACTCAGCAACAGTGCTGATAATCTCTACTGCTTCTGCATCCGTCATACCGGAGCCGCCTTCCTGCAGTTCTGGATTGATCTCGGCTATGTGCGCATTACGTTCGGCAGCATGCTTGGCGTACAGATACTGATCCAGCTTCTCGCGGCTAATACCAAACTCCGCCATTTTCTTCGCCAGGGGCTCAACAAAGGCGTCGCGCATCTGACGCAGATCGTTTTCCGCTTTGCCGTGAAACAGCTCTTCCGCCATGTACGCATCGGACGCTTCGCCAATATCACCGCCTGCATCTGTGATATTGCTCTGAAGGTCTTTCAGTACTTTAAACTTATCAGCTATCTTGCTTATCGCAGAGGAGATTAATGATTCGCTTGGAATGCCGAATTGATCAGCTGTAGTAGCTTGACGGCTAAAGCGCGGCACGTCTTCACTTGCTATACTGTCTTTTGAAGCAAGTAGAGAGGCTTCTGATGGCTCAGAGGAGTTTTTCCCCTCTGACCCAGAAGGGCTGGAATTCCTTGTATTTGAAGACGAGGTAGATTCTGGCCCTTTTTCTTTGCTGTTCTCCCGCATCATGGCTGCTTGCTCTTCAAACTCCAACTCATCCGCTAGGTTGTTCAAGAATACATTTTGCTCGTCCTGCTCAGTTAACGTAGCGCCAATACAGCAGGATACAAGCCTGCAAGTCGATAAAGGCATGAAGTGCCTTGTCCCGAACTCAATGCAAGAAGCAATGCAGTTCAGCGAGTTTATCTCTAACACTTCGCTGATCCCTAAAGACTTTCGCGGCAAGCCTGGCGATATCTTTGTGGCCATCGGTAAGGGCATGGAAGTTGGCTTAAAGCCCTTTCAGGCGCTGGAGTCTATCGCAGTAGTCAATGGCCGCGCGGCGATGTGGGGCGATGCTCTGGTGGCTCTAGTGCGTCAATCCGGCCTATGCGAATACATCAAGCAGGAGTTTGATGAAAACACGATGACGGCAACCTGCCGAGTTAAGCGCAAAGGAGAGCCTGAAGAGGTTCGCACCTTCTCCCGCGCTGATGCTGAACTAGCAGGCCTATGGGGTCGCAATACTTGGAAGCAATATCCGAAACGCATGCTTGCCAACAGGGCTCGCGCCTTTGTCGTCCGCGATGTGTTTGCTGACGTGTTGATGGGCATGGGCGTAGCAGAAGAGATCCAGGACTATCAGGAGCCACGCAGCCAAGTAGCGGAGAAAGATATCACGCCGCAGGATGGGCGCCCTTCGCTTGAGCATTACCCGGCGGATGACTTTAAAGCCAACTTCCCTAAATGGGAAAAGGTTATTCAGTCCGGCAAAAAATCTCCGGACGACATTATCACCATGGTTAGCAGCAAAGGCTTGCTGACTGAAGAGCAACAAAATCAGATCAAGCAGGTGGCAGCATGAAAACTCTTAACGTAGTCCAGGGTAGTGACCAATGGCATCAAGCCCGCGCTACTCACTTCACTGCTTCAGAAGCACCGGCAATGATGGGTGATTCAAAATACACCTCACGTAACGACCTGCTGAAGTTAAAAGCGACAGGTGTTGCAGAAGAAGTCACCGATGCGCAGCAGTACATCTTTGATAAGGGCCATGCTGCTGAAGCTGCTGCCCGCCCGATTGCAGAGCGCATCATAGGAGAGGAGCTGTTTCCGGTAACTGCTGAATCTGACGTTTTGGATAAACTGCTGGCCTCCTTCGATGGTATCGACCTGATGGAAGAGGCTTGCTGGGAGCATAAACTCTACAGCCAAAGCCTGGCCGAACAGGTGCGCGCTGAAGATCTGGAGCCGCACTATTACTGGCAGTTAGAGCAGCAGCTGCTCGTATCTGGTGCTGATCGAATTCTGTTTATGTGCTCAGACGGCACTCAAGAGAACATGGAACACATGTGGTACCGACCTGTTACCGGCCGCGCTGAACAGCTCTGCGCCGGCTGGAATCAGTTTGAGGATGATCTGGTTAGTTACGAGCACAAAGAAGCCAAGCCTGAAGCTGTCGCTGAAAAGCCGGCAGACCTTCCTGTCCTGGTCGTTGATCTGGTTGGCGAAGTGCGCAGCTCTAACCTGGCAACCGTGAAAGACGTAATCCTGGCACGTATCCAAGCCGTCAACACAGATCTGCAAACTGATAATGACTTTGCAACAGCCGAAGCTACTGTGAAGTTCTTCACCAAGGGCGAGAAGCAGCTTGAAGAGGTTAAGAATCAAGCACTGGCACAGACCTCTACCATCGATGAGTTATTCAAAACTGTTGATCACCTGAAGAGTGAAATGCGTACCAAGCGTCTACTGCTCAACAAGGCGGTAAAGGAGCGTAAAGAAGCGATTCGGATCGAGATTGTTATGGGTGGCAAGCAGGCGCTGGTCAATCACATAGCCAGCATTGAAGCCGGCCTTGGCGGTTACCGCTTGCCAGTGATCGCCGCCGACTTTGCAACAGCCATCAAAGGCAAGAAGACAGTCGCAAGCCTTCAATCTGCTGCTGATGACGAACTAGCCCGGGCAAAAATTGAAGCCAATCAGCAGGCAGAAAAGATTCAAGCAAACCTGAAGATCTTTATTGAAAGCGCTGACGGTTATGACTTCTTGTTTGCCGATAAGCAGCAGCTGGTATTGCTAGGTTCTGACCACCTGAAAGCCGAAATAAAATCCCGCATTGCTGACCAGAAAGAGAAAGAGCGCGTTCGCGCTGAGCAAGAGCGCGAGCGTATTCGCCGGGAAGAAGAAGCGCGCATTCGTCGTGAGCAGGAAGAAAAATCAGCAGAAGAGCAGCGTAAAGCAAAAACTGCGCAGACAGCTGAAGTCCTACCAGCAGCAAAAGCAGAACCCATCCAGCAACCACAAGCAGAAACTAAACCTGTTACTGAAGCTGCTCTTCAGAAGCGCTTTATTGATCCTGGTGAGCTGGTACGAATCCCTCGCACGGAATACGAACAGCTGAAACGTGAGAGCGCCCTCCTCGCTGCCCTGCAAGGTGCTGGCGTCGATAACTGGGAAGGCTATGAACATGCCCTAAGCATGATCGATCAAGCTGCATAAGGAGCTGCACATGAAGCAAACAAAGCTAGCTAGGCGCGCATTAGCTGTAATTTCACGCGTATACGACCCAACTGAAAAAGAACAGGAGCGCGAGTGTCGGTTCGATGAAAACGACGCTGATAGCGCGGAGCTTGATCTTCTTTATGCTCACATGGAGAGCATGGATGCTGAATCAAAAGCCCGAGCTAAAAAGACTGTCGCCTCGATCTTATCTGGAGAGCGCCGGTACCTGGAAGGCGCTGCGTAATGGCTAAGACACCTGAAGAGATCCGCGAAGCCAATACCAAGGGCAAGCAGAAATCGCGCAAAGCTAAGGCTGAGCATAACCAGAAGATCGGACTAGAGCCTTTCAATATGGAAATGGGCCGAGGTACACGCGAAGCCCTGGAAAGAATCATGGCAGCAGGTGAATTCGAGGTATCAGCTGAAGCAGTAACGGTGCTGATTCATAACGCGGACGAAATCTTAAAACGTGACATGTCACAAGTGGATTGTTTGTTAAACGTGACATGGCTCAGAAGTAGAGAGCTGTCCTAAGGAGACCAGCAAAGACAGCTCCCTTGCTCCTGAAATTTAACTATCGGTCAGATTTTTGAATTTGCAAATAGGAAAAGGGCTTTTTGGGAGTTTTCATGAGAGTGATTTGTTTGGTTGGGATTAAGACAGCCTAACCGCACTAGCTAAGAGATAGAGGAAGGAATGATGGATGGTAAGTAGAGAACTGCCTTTTCGAGGACATGAATATTAGTAAAGACAGCTCTCTGATCCTTGCAGATCGACTTTAACTATCGGTCAGGTTCTCGAGTTTGTGTATAGGAAAAAGTCCTATTTGGAGTTTGTCATTAGATAGGGGTATTTCAATGGAGGGTAAAGTAAGAACTGCCTTTGTGGGCACTGGGGGGTATTAGCAAAGGCAGCTCTCCGAGCTTCTGCGGCTCAACTTTAACTATCGGTCAGGTTCTCGAGTTTGTGTATAGGAAAAAGTCTTATTTTAAGAATGTTATGAGAGAGGGAGAGCCACCTTTGAATACAGGAGCCCAAGGACAACGTGTATGGGGGGGCGTCCAAGGACGATAAAAAGACAGCTCTCCGGTCCCAAGGCTTACTTTAACTATCGGTTAGTTTTGCTGCTTTGTATAGGAATGATTCGCATTTGTAATTAAGCGTGAAGTGACAAATCGGAAGCGGGCTTTGAAATTGCTGAAATACGAGAGCCGCCTTTAATAGTCACTGTAGCAATTAAAAGCGGCTCTCTGATCTTTGCAGATCGACTTTAAGTATCGGTCAGATTTTAGATTTTGCGTATAGGAAAAAATCCTATTTGGAGTTTGTCATGAGAGTGATTTGTTTGGTTAGGATTAAAGCGACCTAACCAGACCGATAGCACCAGTTAAGGCGCATAGTCCGCATAACTGGAAATAAAAGAATAGTTGAGGGAACGAGTAATGAGCAGAGAGCAGGAAAACGAATTCTACCTTAGGGACACCAGATCAAATGTCGGATCAACCTGTATGCTCTGGGCTAAAGGGGGTGCCGGATATGTTAGCGATTTAGACAAGGCAGAGATCTTCGACAAAGAAGCGGCACAAAAATACGCCGATCAGCAGCGGCATTTCATACCGCTCAGCAAAGCGAAAGTCGATGCTGTAGCTACGGTTCGCGTTGATATGCAACTCCTTGAACTCAACGTCGATTTCTCAGAAGGAATTATTATTCATAGATTTGTCGGCCAGTATGATGGCAATGATATTTATTTCGATGATGGCAATGGTGGCGATACTGCTAACTACAACGATGCCAAAGTTTATGAGTCTGTTGAAGCTCTGACACAACTCCAGAATCAGTCTGGCGCAGCACTATCAAAAGCGTTCCTGGATACTATCTGCCGCAGAACAGTACAGACTAAGAGCATCAACCACAGAAAGATGATTGCTGCTGCCGGCATTAAATACAGAGCGCCACGAAAGCGGCGTGAAACATCAGGCAAGACCAGGCACAACTGCCCCGGCTGCGGAAAGATTACCTGGGACCACAATCCATATGAAAACGCATATTGCTCGAGATACTGCCAGCATGAACACGACACTGATTTTTTATTCTCACGATAAGCGGGGTGAGCAATGCTACTAACACTGATTGAATGGGATAAGAGGTGCTTCGCCAAGCCGCACTCAATCTCCTGCCTTAGGCGGTGGGCGAAATCGGGACGCATTCAGCCGCAACCGATACTGGTTGGCAGTGCGTACCAGGTGCAAGAAGATGCCGAGTATGTCCCACCAAACCGCTCTGCAGCACGGCAATTACGGCAAGCAAAAGCTATGATGAACAACGACCCGATTGGAAATATTGATCCTAGAGTATTGGAGATCTTGAATCATGGCAGCTCGGCCGCGTAAACAGACGCTCACCAGCGTCCCTAACCTGTACGTGAAGCGCGATAAGCGCACCGGCAAGCTATCGTGCCAGTACAAGGATGTTCGGACCAATACGTTTCATGGGCTGGGCGCTAATCTGCAAATCGCAGAACAGCAGGCCCGGCACCTGAACGCCATTATCAGTCAGCAGCTTATCGACAAGGCAGCAGCGGCGATACTCAGTCGAGACAGCAGCGATGATCTCTTGGTTACCACCTGGATAAAAAAATACATCAGCATCCTGGAAGAGCGGCGCGACAATAATGAAATCAAAGAGCAGACATTCACGCAGACCCGCTCGGTGTTCCTGAACATCGAAAAAACGCACGGGAAGATGCGATTGAGCGCACTAAACACAGTTGTAATCAGCACTCTGCTGAGCGAATACACCAAATCCGGGAAGGCCCGAATGGCCCAGCGTATCCGTACCGGTTTAATTGATTTTTTTGCAGAGGCGATAGCAGCAGGCCATTACCCTGCTGATAAGCCGAATCCGGCTCGGGTAACCAAGGCACCGAAAGCAAAGATTAAGCGCGCCAGACTGACGCTTGATGTATTTAAACAGGCCATAAACTGGGCGAAAGAAAACCAGCCGCCTCACTTGTGGCGCGCCTATCTTTTGGCGGCGCTAACCGGACAGCGGCGCGGGGATATCAGCCACGCCAAATTTAAGGACGTAAGAATTGTAGATGGTGTTGAGTTCATAGGATTTATACAAATCAAAACCGGCACAAAAATACTCATCCCGATTGATTTAAAGCTGGACTCGATAGGCTGTAGCATAAGGGAAATAGTGAGTTCATGCCGTGATAGGGTGGTGAGCCAATACCTATTCCATCATGCAAAACCCGTGGGGCGTGCGAAGGCGGGTGATCCGATAGCGGTCAAGGCGCCGAGCTATGGTTTTGCTGAGGCGATAAAGGCGCTTGATATTGACTGGGGTAAAAATGACCCGCCATCATTCCATGAAATACGATCCCTTGCAGGGCGTGAATATGCGAAACAAGGCCTGGATATACAAAAGCTGCTAGGACATAAGCACCTGTCCACAACAGAGATATACGCAGATGCCCGTGGCCATGAATGGATTAAAGTGTCGATAAATTAAGCATTGTTTTGCGTGGGGGGTTTTGGGGGGATTTTGGGGGAGTTTTGGGGAAAGAAAATTTCCCCTTAAAAAACAACCCCTTAAATCTTTTAGCCTGTATCTCGCTCAGACATGCTATTTGGCCTTACTTACTCAGGCACCAGCCTGAACTCCCTGTTGAGTTAATTCATCCAAAAAAATACCGGTGCCAGTTTAAAACAGATTACAGAATTTTACCGATTGCTTCTGCTGCACGCTTAACATCCAGAAAAATCAATCCCAGACGGGCGTTAGGTTTTGCGACTACGGTGAGCACTGACTCTTTATTCGCATGAGTCATCAGGATGTAACCCTTATCACCTTTTACCAGTACTTGTTCAAGATCACCCCGAGCAAGTTCCTTTGAAGTTCGCTCCCCCAAAGACAGCATGGCAGCACTCATCGCACCGACACGGTCTTCATCCATACTGGAAGGCAGCAGCGCAGCAATCATCAGGCCATCAGTTGAAATAACAGCAGAAGCTTCGATATCGGCAGATGTACCGTTGAGATCACTCAAAATCGAGGTCAGCATCTCTGAACGCATAAAACTCTCCTTAGTGTGCGGCATCTAACTGCAGACACCATATTGATAACTTTATTAATATTCGAGATATCGTCGTGCCAGACAACTAAGAAGCTCTACAAAAGCTTGCTGATTTAGCTGCGGCATATCAGATATAACCAAACTAAAACGTTGATGGCCAATATGCAGTACCCAATAACCAATCTGACTTTGACCTGCAGCATTCATAATACCCCAGGAATCACCAGCCAAACCTAACTCACCGTTGAGTACGCGCTTATGACGCTCCTGCAGCGTAATCAGATCAGCAGCAAGCGCAGCCAGCGTTTCGGACTGCTCATCTGAATAACCGGCAGATGAAAGACAGAACCCCTGATCATCGGACAGCAAGGCTTTACCACTGTACGACATCTGCTTCAACAAATCAGGCAACAGCCCTTCCAGCGGACCGCGCTTAATTTTAGGGGTCTTTTCAGTCAGCGCCACAAAGTTGCGATCCAATAACTGCTGAAACAAAGCCATCGCCTGGGATTCGTCTAAATCTGACAGTTCCGCAATGACTTCCAGGGAATACGACAGTGAAAATTCACTCGCAAGTAATTGCAGTAACAGTGCCCGCGCATCATCCGGCGTGGCATTTAATGAGGCAAAATATGCGCCACTTGGTGTAATCGCGATATAGCGAATTGAATCTGGATTATAATCTCCCACTTACCCTCTCCGGATCTACTACAGACTAAATATTCTACGAAACATGTATGTTCTTGGTTACAACATGCTGCTGAAACTTCCTATGCCCCTTATCCACTGGGATAAAGTAATGTAGCTCTTGGGCGTTTCATACGAACTATTTAAATACTCCCAGCGCCTGGGCCGCCGACATAAACGAAAACACATAACGCTGATTGATTTTAAGTACTTTAACAACTTCAAGGACTGATAGGCTATGCCGCCGCCATAAACTATTAATCGTGGTTGCATGCGGCGTCGCCAATAAGCGGTTAAAGTCCAGCTCGGTTGCCAATTGACAGCGTTTGTCCGGGTCAATACATTTATTCAAACGCCCCTTTGAGGTCCAAAAAGCAACTTTCCAGAGTAGCTCGTCACCTCTTTCCGACTTAATATTAGCGTCTATTAAGCTCGAAGTATCCTCACTGATATCTGGACGGCTATTTAAACTCAATTCCTGATAACCAAACCGGGTCAAGGCAAGCGGGATGAGCAGCTCTTCAGGAAAATCGAACATAAAGCGCTGTTGTGCCGGCAAATACACCAGTGCGCCTGGCAGCCCCTCGACTTCAACAGGACAGAATTGTTTATCTGCTTCAGTGATCGCTTCCTGAAGCATTACAAGCAAAGTTGAATCATCTTTAAAAAACACGCGACAACGCTGCTCCTGCTCATGCATGTTGATATCAGGCGCATTACCGCAACATTCGTAAATCATCTGATAGGATAACCTGGCTTTTATTTCTGCCGGCTTTTTCTTAGCGACCGCTTTACCAGCAGGCAACACAACTGCAGCTTGCTTCTGTGCAGCAGATTTCAATACTTGCTTATCTACCACAACGAATCACTCTGAGAGCCTGTGACAAGCTCATCACTGCTAGCATTCACTGCGCTAGCATTTGTAGCCTCAACAGGGACAACAGGCTCCTTAAGCGTAAATTGTTCTTGTAGATGAGAAGAATTGCTTTCACGACCAGCAGTACGCTGCTGGTAGTTTTTCATAGCCTGCCGACCGGCGGCTATGCGCTGTTGATATTCCTGAAACGCCTTTTCACCTTCTCGCGAAACAGCCCCATCACTGTGCTGCTCACCAAACTGATTAGCCGATGCCGGAATAAACTCTTGCTTTGCCCTCTGAATTGCCGCAATCAGCTGTTTACCATTTAACGGTTTGCGTACAGTCACCAGTCCATAAAATACTTTTTCAGTCGCTGTAACGGCTACTATGGGACACAGGTTTTGATATTGGTCTAACAGCGGCGGAATAACCGGATGCTCCATATCGAGGACCAGGACCTCCGCTTGTGCCAAAGCAACTAAAGTTAAAAGCTGTTCTTGTTGAATAAAAAAAAGATTCATCGCCGCTTTAGCGTGTGATTCAAAACCAGCCACACTTATACGAATGCCTTTTACTGCATCCTTCGCACCCAGCTTGATATCTAATCCACCCATAGAACAGCCTCTATCCTTTTATAGTAAATGCTGACTGGACTATCGTATGGCGTAACTACCGTTGCAGAGCATGGAGCGTTGTTTCTGAACATTCAACAACTGGTCCAATTGGTTATTCTCCAGAACCTGATTAAACACAACCAGATCACTGCTGCGCAATAATGGCGCAGCCTGCTCAACCAGGCGCTTACGCAGTCCATATCCGCGATCTTCAAGCACTAAAAACAGATCCATCAGCGCGCCGGTAAGCTCAACACCATCATGACAGAGAATAGCCAGATACACACGTTGAACCTGCACCCTAAGATTATTCGGGCTGCAAGCGACTAAACGCGTACAATGATGCAGCAAAACTGATTTGTGCGGCCCATCGTAAATCAGCCCTTTACCTTCCATTGCGGTAAAAAGCGTTTCTATATGTAGCGCATTCAAACCTTCTAATTCAGCATTTAGCTCCCAACCGGAAACTGCTGCCCAAATTGGAGAACTCACAAATCCACCCTCGTTACACAGTTTTAACTGCTAATAATAAGCAACCTGTAACGGCCAGTAACTAATAGACGGGCCGTATAACTTAATTCAACAGTATTTTTAATTTCCTGCCGCCAAAGTTACCCATTCTGAGGACAAAAGACCAGATAGCAATTGAAAAATGTTCAAAATCATCAACTTCAGCACATTCATACAATCTGTCAAATTGTCATGCGGTTTCATCTAATAACAAAGTATTAGTAGAGAAATTGTCGACAAATCTTAACTTTAGGTCCTCTATAAGCTAGAATTCACGCGCCAATTCAAGATCGATATATAAAAATCGATCGACTACCAGTAAGCCGCAACAGCTGGTAGAGATAACAGATGAGGGCTATATCGTGCTTGAAGCTTACCGTAAACATGTAGAAGAACGCGCCCAAGAAGGCGTCCCGGCTAAACCATTAGACGCTGATCAAACAGCTGCTCTGGTTGAGCTATTGAAGAACCCGCCAGCTGGCGAGGAAGCAACGCTCCTGGATCTGTTGGAGAACCGTGTTCCTGCAGGTGTTGACCAGGCTGCTTATGTAAAAGCCGGATTCCTGGCTGCTGTCGCCAAAGGCGAAGCACAGTCTCCATTAGTAGATAAAGTTAAAGCTGTTGAACTGCTCGGTACTATGCTGGGTGGTTACAACATCGAGCCTATGATCGCATCCCTGGATGAAGAAGCGCTGGCTCCAACCGCTGTTAAAGCACTGTCCCACACCCTGCTAATGTTCGATGCGTTCCACGACGTTAAAGACAAAGCTGATGCGGGTAACGCTCACGCCAAGCAGATCATGGAGTCATGGGCTGCCGGAGAGTGGTTTACTGCCAAGCCTGAATTGGCTGAGAAGATTACAGTAACTGTATTCAAGGTAACAGGTGAAACTAACACCGATGACCTGTCTCCAGCGCCAGACGCATTCACTCGTCCTGACATCCCTCTGCACGCTAACGCGATGCTGAAGATGGAACGTGATGGCATTGAACCGGCTAATCATGGTTCTGTCGGTCCTCTGAAGCAGATCGAAGAAGTTAAGGCCAAGGGCCACCCTGTTGCATACGTGGGTGATGTTGTTGGTACCGGCTCTTCACGTAAATCTGCAACCAACTCGGTGCTGTGGTTCTTCGGCGATGACATCCCGAATGTACCCAACAAGCGTGCCGGTGGTTACTGCTTCGGTGGCAAGATCGCGCCTATCTTCTTCAACACCATGGAAGACGCCGGCGCCCTGCCGATCGAGATGGACGTTGAGAAGATGAACATGGGCGACATTGTCGACGTTTACCCATACGAAGGTGTTGCCAAGAACGCTGAAACTGGCGAAGTACTGTGTAAATTCGGACTGAAGACACCGGTACTGCTGGACGAAGTTCGCGCTGGCGGGCGTATTCCGCTGATCATCGGTCGTGGTCTGACTGAACGTGCTCGTGAAGCACTGGGTCTGGAGCCAACCGATCTGTTCCGCAAGCCTAAGCAACCTGTGGATACTGGCAAGGGCTACTCTCTTGCACAGAAAATGGTTGGTAAAGCTTGCGGTGTCGAGGGTGTACGCCCTGACACATACTGCGAGCCTAAGATGACCACTGTAGGCTCTCAGGACACCACTGGTCCGATGACCCGTGATGAACTGAAAGACCTGGCTTGCCTGGGCTTCTCTGCCGATCTGACCATGCAGTCTTTCTGCCACACTGCGGCTTATCCTAAGCCAGTTGACGTTCAGACCCACCACACGCTGCCTGATTTCATCATGAACCGTGGCGGTGTATCTCTGCGTCCTGGTGACGGTGTAATCCACTCCTGGCTTAACCGCATGCTGCTGCCTGATACAGTGGGTACCGGTGGTGATTCTCACACCCGCTTCCCAATCGGTATCTCCTTCCCGGCAGGCTCCGGTCTGGTTGCGTTTGCTGCAGCTACCGGTGTTATGCCACTGGATATGCCCGAGTCCGTACTGGTTCGCTTTAAGGGCGACAAGCTGCAACCTGGTATCACCCTGCGTGACCTGGTTAACGCGATTCCTTTCTATGCGATCAAGCAGGGTCTCCTGACGGTTGCTAAAGCGGGTAAGAAGAACATCTTCTCCGGCCGCATCCTGGAAATCGAAGGCCTGCCGGATCTGAAAGTAGAACAGGCATTCGAACTGTCTGACTCTGCTGCAGAGCGCTCCGCTGCCGCTTGTTCTATCAAGCTGAACGAAGCGCCTATCAAGGAATACCTGAACTCTAACATCACCATGCTGAAGTGGATGATCTCTGAAGGTTACGGCGATGTCCGCACCATCGAGCGTCGTATCGCGGGTATGGAAGAGTGGATGGCTAACCCTGAGCTGTTGGAAGGCGATGCTGATGCAGATTACGCTGCCGTAATCGAAATCGATCTGGCTGACGTTAAAGAGCCAATCCTGGCTTGCCCTAACGACCCAGATGACGTGAAGCTGCTGTCTGAGCTGTCTGGCGAGAAGATCGATGAAGTATTCATCGGCTCTTGTATGACTAACATCGGTCACTTCCGTGCAGCAGGCAAGCTGCTTGAAGCAGCGGGTACTACAACCCCTACTCGCCTGTGGATCGCACCACCAACCAAGATGGACGCTGCCCAGCTAACTGAAGAAGGTTACTACAACATCTTCGGTAAAGCCGGCGCACGCATGGAAATGCCAGGCTGTTCCCTGTGTATGGGTAACCAGGCACGTGTAGGCGATAATACGACTGTGGTATCTACCTCTACGCGAAACTTCCCTAACCGTCTAGGTACTGGCGCTAACGTTTACCTGTCCTCTGCCGAGCTGGCTGCTGTAGCCGCCCTGACTGGTAAACTGCCAACTGTTGCAGAGTACATGGAATACGCGGCCAAACTGGACACGATGGCTGACGACGTATACCGCTACCTGAACTTCGATCAGATCGAGACCTACCAGAAAGCAGCGTCTAACGTTATCGCTTCTGCGTAAACGCTAAGCTGAATTTAAAAACCCGCCTTATGGCGGGTTTTTTTTGGTTCTTCATCAACTAGTGTGGAACCTTCTGTCTACCCATGGATACAGGGCCTGCCAAAGCGGCACGATGATACCAGTCTGGCTTATCAGAGAGGACCTCCCCCGGTAATCGACGATGAACCTTTTTTTACAAAATAAAAAGGAGCTACAAGCTGCAATCAATATAGAAGTGAACATCTATATAGGTGCAGCTTCCCTAATGCATGGCCGCACCGCCATCGGCGGAATAACATTGACCCGTAATGAAGGACGCGCCGGAGCCTGCGAGGAAGGCGATAAGCGAGGCGATCTCTTCGGGGCGGCCGATGCGACCCAGCAGGTTGCTGTTTTCCATTGCCTGTTCCTCCAGGCTCATTTTCTCAAAGCCGATAAGAGGTGTATCCACCGGCCCGGGGCAACGGCATTGACCAGAATACCGGGAGCAAGCTCCCGCGCCCAGGAACGGGTCAGCGACAGAATCGCGCCCTTGGTGGCGGCATAGGCCGAAAGTCCTTCACGGCCCGCATAGGCGAGCTCTGATGCTATGTTTATGATCCGACCTCCATGTGGAATTTTCGGCAGGGCTGCCTGGGTCACGACGAAGGCTCCGCGCAGGTTAACGGCCATCATACGATCCAGGTCGACCAGCGGCATATCGGCGAGCGATCCTTCCACCAGAATGCCTGCATTGTTCACCAGCACGTCGATACGATCGAGCTTTGCCAGGGCTGCAGCTACTGCCTGCGGATCAGATACATCAGCTTCCAGCTCCGCATTCCGGACATCCAACCCAACTGTACGAAAGCCTGCTGCCTCAAGCGCCTCGTAAGCCGCGCGGCCAATGCCCTGCGGGCTCCAGTGACTACGGCTACCTTCACCATGGCATCTCTCCCCGGTCAACGCCTATAGTCTGTCCGGTTATGTTGTTTGACAGGTCTGAGGCGAGAAACAGATAGACACCGACAATGTCGTCCGGCTCCATAAACCCGCCCGCCAGCGCCTGTGCGGCCTCGACCACGCCAATAATCTCCTGCTCGGATTTGCCCGAGCGAGTCGCCAACACCTGTGCCGAACGTACCGAAGCTTCTGTCCGCACCCAGCCCGGCGCGACGCCATTGACACGGATACCGCGGGGACCTAGTTCTTTGGCCCAGGTCTTGGTCAATCCGACAACTGCATGCTTCGAGGCAACATAGGCACCAAAAAGAGGCTCAACGGTACGCCCCCAGATAGAGGCCGTGTTGATAATGCGCGCCCCCTCGCCCATCTGCTCAAGCGCTTGACCCGTCACGATCGCGGTGCCGGTAATATTGATGTCGATTACCCGGCGGAACAGCGCAATCGACTCACAAGAAACGTCGTCGACCGGTGTAATCCGCTCAAGACCGGCATTGTTGATCAACACATCAATTGGGCAGACAGCAGCCAGCACCGTTGCCACGGCCGCGGAATCGGTAATATCCGCTTGCCTGCCCATAGCCCCGATCTCACTGGCAGCCGTTCCAACTTCCTCGTTTTCTGCGATTATCGTCACCTTTGCTCCTGCTTCGACAAAGGCCCGGGCAATCGCCAAACCGATCCCCCGGCTTGCTCCGGTGATAACTACAGTCTGGTTATCGACACCCTTCATTGATCCTCCTCTGAAGTCCCAAAGGACAACGCGTAAAATTATATTCCTGTCGGCCGGATAAGCAGACACTTGTTTGATTATCGGAGTCGTTCAGTTTCAGAAGCGGATATCAACCGGCCCGTCATAATAGGGCATATCATGAACTTCCGGTCGGAACTCGCCAGTGGATCTGACCTGCTGGATATGGCGGGCGATTTCTTCCATCGGCGCAATCCAGACATCGCCTTTATTCCGCATCTCTTCAATAAACTTTACTGTTTCATGCCAACGGGCAAGCCGACCGGTTACAAACGGATGCCAGACAGCAATTAACAACCCGCCATATTCGTACATCGCTTCAAACTCCGAGCGAAAGACTCCGATTGCCTCTTGGGGAGAGCGTATCGGCATTGAGTAATTAATATCACTCATATGTACATAGGGCGGCCAGTCATCTACCGTCCAGTGGGTAGGCAGTTCGATAATCTCACCCTGATCGGTTTTGAGAATATATGGAATATCATCACCCATCAGAGATGCATCGTACGCAAAGCCATGCTTTATCAGCAGATCGGTGGTTCTGTGGGAATAGTTGTACAACGGTGCTCTGAAGCCCCGGGGGCGCTGCCCGGTGTGCTTCTCAATAATCTCAATGCCGGCCAGCAAGCTGCCCTCTTCCTGCTCGGCCGATATCTCGTTGGGATGCTCATGGATAAAACCGTGATGTGCAACTTCATGACCGTCCCTGACGATAGCCTCAACCACATGAGGATATTTAGTGATACACCAGGCCGGTATATAAAATGTCTGTTTAATATCCAGGCTTCGATAGCTATCCAGAATACGCGGCACACCGATCTGGGGGCCGTAACGCAATCCAGACAGGGTCGCTATACGTTTATAGCTATCCTGTGGTCGATGCAGATGTAGAAAACTGTCCGCATCCATATCGAAAGTAATAGCAACTGCACATTTAGCGCCGCCTGGCCAAGGTACAGGGTTAGCAATCATAAAAAGCCTGCTGAATGTGAGTGTAGGTTGTGTTATCGCTGAGCTGGTGGTGTTAATAAATCCACCAGCTGGCACTCATAATCGTACAGTGACCTTTATTCCACCAAACTGAGTGCCGTGCAATCCGAATCATCTTAATCAACTGTAGAAACAGAGAGCACTTATCTTTATGAAACCACCCTACCACGCCACAATACCTTACAAAAACACGAAACTATCAAACCAAACTTTGACCAAAGCTAATGTATTAAGACGACCTGAAAGATACTGTAAAGGCCATCAGGTAAAGCTAATGCGAAGAGACAGACTCACATCCAGAAAAGCAAAACACCAGCACCTGGTCAGTTTTCTATCTTATTTACGCCGGTAGCAAGGCCGGATCTAAATCGATGACCTTTGTCTGTTTTATGAAGGGCGAGCCTCTAGAGGCTCTTTTGTTGCCTGAACAAGGATGACAAAAGCAGCTAAAAAATAACGGCCCAGTATAAATTCTCCGGTTGACAGGATGAATGAGTGTCCCTGCTCTCTAACGCCCGCAGGAGAGGACGCTAAAAAGCGGAACGAGGAACATTAGCACCCCTTTGCCTGTGCTAATTAAGCCGCTCTCCGGAACAAGCAATAGAGATACATTTGCTCTACCCCGCCCGGCGTAATATGCACCTCTTTGTGATAGTGCTGCAAGCCAAACTCCCCACCTAGCGTGCTCTCTAGCTGCTCTGGGCTGTAGCGTTGCACAGGCAGGCCACTGCACCTGACTGGCGCTTCTGGTGCAAATGTACCGATAATTACGTATCCACCTGGCTTTAACGCCTTGAGAAGTTTGTCCCGATATTTCCGCTGCTGGCTATGCTCGGTGAGAAAATGAAACACTGCCCGATCATGCCACAACGTATAATAATGTATTGGCAAATCAACCGAGGTGATATCGCCCTCCAACCACACCACCTGCTCCGTTTTTTTACCCAACCGGGCCTTGACCAAGGATACTGCGTTCTCAGCTATATCCAGGACGGTGATTGATCGATAGTCCGCCTCCAAAAGATCATCGACCAATGTGGACGCCCCCCCACCCACGTCTATGATAGGCGCATCAACGGTCAGGTTTAGCCCCTTGATCAAACTTAGGGAGGCCTGCAAATGGGGTTCATACCAACCCAGTTTCTGGGTCAGTTTGCTTGAATAGACCTGCTCCCAGTGATCTTTTTGGTTCATTTCATACCTGCCTAACGCCTCACATCACCGGACGCTTGAGCACGAGCGGCGCTTTTTACGGACCAAGTGAATGCGATTGTTACGTTTAGCCTGACATCTGCATCAACTCTGACACCTCAAGAGAACCGCCAATCTCAAGAAATGGGCAAGCCTTTGCAATCGCCAGCGCCGCGTCCATGGATTCAGCGTCGATCACCGTGTAACCAGACATTAACGTTGTGCCCCCATGGGTAACAGTACCATCAGGATTTACTGTGTTCGTATGCTTAAGCGGGTTAGCAGGACTCACTGCCGAGTCACCCAATGAAGATAACCATTCTTTATACTTCGCGAAATGCTGCTTACCTTCCTCCGGGCTGGATGGCTGTTCGCCGCCCAGATAAACAATGATGAATTGAGGCATTGGCGTTTCTCCCTTGTTGAACAATACGTTTTACTGTAGTTCAAAAAATCCATAACACTCTACATACGGAGACGCAGCCTGCTATGTCCCAAACTCAGAGATAAACTTTCACTGACTGCTATCAGGCAGAATCCTATCCAGCCAACCTAATGCTAGCCACCAGGGCAAAACCTCTCCATTTGAATGCCAGAACGTCCCCGTGGTAGACATATTCAACTCTTCAATCCTGACTGGGAGTCGTTCTGCGGCCTGATCCGGAGCAATATCGCCGTTGCCGCCAATCATTTCAGTCCCCACCAGCCCTGGATGAAGAATTGCCACAGCAATTCCCCTGGGTTGCAAGTCCATTGCCAGTGACTTACCAGCGGTATTGAAAGCAGCCTTGGACATCCGGTAACCATAACGCCCGCCACTATCATTATCGGCAATGGAACCCATACGACTAGTAATAATTGCCACCTTGGCATGGTCACTGAGATTATCCAGAAGCCCCTCTGTAACTCTCAGAGCACCGATAGCATTAACCTGGAATTGCTTAGCTATCGAATCAAAATCCAAATTACCGAGGATTTCATTTTGCAAAATGCCTGCGTTGTTAATTAACAAGTCGATTCTGACTGCCTTAAACTGGTTGAAAAGTGCCGGGCAATCTTCCGCTTTACTGATATCAACATCCTCAAGCACGACATCCACAGCCTGTTCTAATGCGGGCGAGGATGTTCGACAAATACCATAGACGGTATATCCCAGCTTGTTATAGGACTGACAGAATGATAATCCGATACCCCGGTTAGCACCGGTCACTGCAACTGTTAAAGCCAGAATTCGACCTTAAAAAATTTATACTCAAACTTTGACTTTATCAGGGACGCCCAACTACTTTCGACTTCAGTTCACAGCGCTCTGCCTAACGCCAGTAGCAGGCGTTCTTTCTGGGCTATCCTTGTTAATTGTCTTATTACATACATTGCTTGAGCTCATCGATGCTCGCTGTAATCTCAAGCGCATATTGTGGCTCCATGCCTATTTCTGGCATCGTGAAGACTTTAGCGTCACTACCGATAACTAATAGCTCTCCGCCGCCACTAGTCCCAAAAACAGTGAAGCATGAGGCGTAGTTCTGAGTCTCGATTTCAAGGTTATACTGTTCGAGATTTTCTGGTTAAAAGATCATATACCAAAGTGGGTCAACGGTAATCTCCCCTTCGACAAAGCCCTCGCCTCTTAACTCTTTTACATTCTCTGGGATATCCATATTCCCGACAGCAGCCCTAGTAGAGACATTTAACGTCGACATCAGGGGTCGAATAACCAGAACGAAGCGGCACTTTATTGGCCCCTTTAGCGGGCCTTGTTAACCGTGAATTCACGGTAAGTCATTTATTAACCACTTCATACTCCCTGGATGGCTTGCTCCAGGTCCTGGATCAGATCTTCAATATTTTCAATACCAATGGAAAAGCGCAACAGATCGTCCGGCACAGGACTACCTTCACCTTCGATCAATGCCCGATGCTCGACCAGACTTTCAACACCGCCCAAGGATGTTGCCCGTAGAAAATTCTTCAGCCGCCCCATGACTTTCGCCGTAACTGTTACACCGCCTTCAAAGCGTATGGAAAGCATGCCACCAAATCCCCCTGTCATCTGCCGTGCAGAAATTTCATGGTGAGGGTGTGACGCAAGGCCAGGATAGATGACTTGTAATACGCCGGGAAAGCCTTCGAAATACTGGGCAAACGCCAGCGCATTTTCGCAGGCGCGCTCTACCCGCACGTGCATGGTACGCATGCCCCGCAGCAACAGCCAGCTCTCAAAGGGGCCAAGAATTCCGCCTTGCTGTGCACGTACCATGCAAAGTTTTTCCCAGCGGCTGTCCTCATTGGCGGCAACCAACGCGCCGGCGACAACGTCACTGTGGCCGTTGATATACTTGGTAGCCGAGTGGAAAACAAAGTCAGCCCCCAATTCGATGGGGCGAGTCAACAAAGGCGTGGCCACGGTGGAGTCCACTACCAGCTGAGCACCAACGCCATGGGCCAGCTCGCTGGCCAGTGCAATATCAACCACCTGCCAAGTAGGATTAGCCGGTGTTTCGACCCAGAGCATTTGGGTTGGCGATGCCTTAACGACCGCGATCATTTCCTTTTCATCCGCGGGATCATAGAAGGCGAGCTCGATGCCCCAATCGTCGCAAAAGGAGGTCAGCCAGGCGCGTAAAGACCAGTACATAACCGTTGGCGCAACCAGTCTATCTCCAGGGCGCAAGGTCTGAACCAAGGCCGTGGCTGCTGCCATACCCGACGCAAAAAGCTTGCAATCAGCCCCGGCTTCAAGTTCGCAAAGCACGGTTTCAGCCATCTCGGTGTTGACGCTTTGATCTCGGGCATAGATCCGGTTGCTGTCATAAAGCGCTCCCTGCTCGTCCCGGGCAAAGGTTGTCGAGGGTTGAATAGGCGGCACCACAGCCCCTGTTTGCTGATCGAGGTAGTGACCAGCCTGTGCCAGAAGCGTTCCCAGCTTACCTTTACCGGCCATATCGAACTCCCATATTTTTGCTTGAAGTCAGGAGCTTAGCTTGAAAAAACGCTTAAGAAAACTGTTGTGTAAAAACGCTGTCGATTTCTTTGAAAAATTCGTAATATTCACTTCTTCAGAAGTTAGAATAAGGGATCTACTAATCGTGGGTAACTCGGAGGGTTAACGCCGCCAGTCGCGAGCCACGGAGCCTTGGCGAGGGAACAAAAGCGAAGCTTTTGTGGCCCGTAACCTAGCCTTGTTATGTGTTTTTAACATGCAACCCCATACTCTATTTTTTGTTTTGATATGTTAATAGAAAAGTGACATTCATATGTATTTGTTGCCTTGTAATACAAGCACTGCATATCATTTACGTTCTTTGCCATGCTTCCCGTACATTCATCAATTACTGGCTTTGCCTTCATGGCCAAATATAAATCTTTTGCACTTTGGCCTTTTAGTTGAATACGATAATGGGAGTCTTTTTGTTCATTTTCGGCAGGATCTAAATAACCTTCTGATGTGACTGCATAAATCCCGTCTATCTTTTTCCAATCAGCAGATACAGCAATTTGTGACAGCATCAATGATGTTAGCAGTAATAAATATCTCATCATCTCTCCTTCACATAACGTCGCAATTTGTGGGTGACGAAAGTGGAGGCCGAAGGCCGGAGCTTTTGGCAGTCCACTAACATTGCCTTGTTAGGGCATACTTGCTATTTTTGTACGGAAATACCGTACGCCTGGTGAATATTATGGACTCCATTAGTGTAAACCGCTTTAGAGATAACTTAAAAACATTTGTAGAACAAGTTGTTGAACGAAGCCGCTACGCGGCAGATTTAACAACTCTCTGACCCACCAACA
>JBALVQ010000052.1:0-41314 GCA_036960915.1 Amphritea sp. | reverse complement strand
CCAAAACACTTCGTGGGCCACGCTGAACACTTCGTGGGCCACGCTGAGCACTTCGTGGCCACGCTGAACGCTTCGCGGGGCATGCAAACCTGTACCCTACATGTTCGATAAAAATCGTAGTGGTCTGGTTTGAAGCTGCTTCACATTGAAACGTACTATAAATACCGCCAGCACAACCAGCAGCAGTGCGTCAGCCGCCAGGATGAAATACACACCTTGTAACGAGCCCGTGCTATCGCGAATGAATCCGGCCAGCAGATTACCCAAGGTTCCACCCAGCCCAAAAGTAACCATGCAAATCCCGTTAATCTGCATTGTGGCGGTCGATGAAAAGCTCTGGTTTACCCATCCAGCCACAATCCCCCACATGGGAAAATACATCAGGCCATAACCAAACCCGGCAACCAGGGCAAAACGTGCCGGGTCATAGACAAAGGCCATCAAACCAAGCGCAAAGCCACTGAAGATCACCAGAAAAGCCACTCCATGACCCTGGCGATCGGCTAACTTGCCTATTATGAAGCCCGCCAGCATGCCGGTTACTCCCGCTACGGCCCAGGTATACCCTCCCAGCGCGGCAGGTAAAGCCAGCTCATCCAGGTAGGTATTTAGCCAGCTGGAAAATGGCATGGTGGCAAAACCAACCAAAAAACAGATCAGGCAAGCGAGTAAGGCGGTACGTTCATTTAGAATGGTCGTCAGTAGTTTCGACGCTGGAATCGCATGATGATTTGTCCCGACATTACCCGTATCAACATTGTTTTCCAGATCTGTGTTTGATTCCCCGCCCTCCTTAAGGCCACTTAACAGGTGCCAGGTGAGGCCAACGACCAGCACACCCATCACGCCTGCAATCAACCAGCCGCTTTGCCAACCAAATACAGGCACGACCAGCAGAATCAACAAACCGTTCAGCCCATAGCCCCAGGCAGTACCACTGGACGCGCCGGTCAAATATGTCGAACACTGGCCTGATCCAGCAAAGCGGCTGATAATCTCGACAATGGTTCCCCAGCTAATCGATGCACTGGCAGCCAGGCAGGTCAGCACCAGTGTTATAACCAACGGGTCCTGCAACTGTGACATGGTAAACAACAGTGCAGTGGTAACAGTACCGGTAATCAATGCCAGCCGTGCCGTGCCGATTCGATGCCCGATCAGCCCTAGCAGCATGGCACCACCAAGATAGGACAGTTGAGTGAGTACGCCAACGGCAGCCAGGTGCCAATGGCTGATCCCAATGGATTCGCGCATAAGCGGTACTAAAGCAGCAAACAGGAACACACCAAAACCGTGGCTCACAATCTGATTCATGCCAAAAACAGCAGCCATGTACATCGTTCAATCTCCGTGATAACTCAAATTAGTGCGTTTGGTTTAGTCTTTGACTGAGTTAAATCGAGTGCCGCTATCCTAGGGCCTTGCCTTTGTTCAGTAAATCGATAAATATTGACACCTACCTTCAATAAATTTGAATTCTGAACATGCGTGATTTACCGATTGCCCTGCTACGTACCTTTGTCGTAGTTGCTGAAACACTTAACCTTACTGCGGCGGCTGGCCGCCTGCACCGTGCGCCCTCCACTATCAGCATGCAGTTAAACCGGCTTGAGGGGTTACTGACTACTTCGCTTCTGGAACGGGGTCAATACGGAGTCAGGCTGACTCCCGCCGGAGAGCAACTCAAGTCGCATGCCCACCAGTTGCTCAACCTGCATGACCGGATTCTCGGTTCTTTCCAAAACGCCGAAATTGCCGGCAAGGTACGTTTGGGAACCCACGATCAATACGCCAGCCGTACCCTGACTCCGCTGCTTGAGGAATTCGTTCTGACCTATCCTGAAGCTCACCTTGAAGTTATCTGTGATCATCGCCCCGACTATCTGACCTCATTACTGGATGAGGGCAAGTTGGATATTGCCCTGGTTGAGATGCCGGCAAACTCTGAAGGTGGCTTGCGTCTCTCCCGCGATGAACTGGTTTGGATAAGGTCAGCAGCACACTCTGTGCACCAACGAGATTTGTTACCACTGGCAGTATTCGAGGAAGGTTGCTACCACCGCAATTATGCTCGAAAAGCACTGGAGCAAACCGATAAGCCTTACCGAATCGCCTTCACCAGCCAGAGCCGGGCTGGCGTCCTCGCCGCGGTACGCGCCGGTATAGGTGTAGGGATTATTCCCCGTCAGACTCTGGAATCGGGAATGGTGGTTATTGAAGAAGGGCTACCACCATTACCCAAGACCGACATAACACTGTTCGTAGGGGAAAGGGTTAACGAAGCAACTGCCCGTCTGGCGCAAACCATTGAAGAGAGCCCGCAATTTAAACAGTAATTAACCTGGCTCAAATATAACCGGGTTCAACAGGTCAGCCCCGATATACCCGCCAGAAAAAACTGATCTGCGCCTCAAGCTTAAAACTGCAGCGAATACTGAATTGGCTTAAAACCTGTCCGCAGCCTCAATATAGGCGGCAAACCCAACTGCTATAATCAAAACATTGGACGACGCTCAAGAGCTCGCATATCAATGTTCAGCCCCTTAAGTATTTTTGTCGTTATCTGTCTCTACATGGCCTTGCTGTTCGCAATGGCTACCGGTTTCGAGCGCCATCAGGAGCGTCTCACTCCTCATTACGTCTGGATTTACGGCCTCGCACTGGGTGTATGGCATACATCGTGGGGGTTCTATGGCAACATCGGGGATACCGCTGCCAACGGCTTCCGTTTTCTGGCGCTGGATCTTGGCAGTTACTTATGCCTGGCTTTATGGTGGTTGCTGGTAAAGCGCATGGTACAGGTAAAAGAGGCGTTTCATATCACTAGCCTTGCGGACCTGATAGCTGCACGTTATAACCGCTCGCAATATATTGCCGCCCTGGTGTCACTGATTGCTCTGTTTGGCAGCATCCCCTACATCGGCTTGCAGATTAAAGCGATTATCGTCTCGATCGGAGTTATCAGCAGCGGCCCCTCTTCGAGCGACTCACAGCAACTAACAGGTTTTGCCACCAGTATCATATTACTGCTTTTCACTGTGCTTTACGGTATCCGCAAACTGGACCCTACCGAACACCATTACGGCATGCTTGTAGTACTGGCACTGGAATGCGTTATCAAGCTGCTGGCGATGATTGCCGTCGGATTGTTTGTCACTTTCGGGCTGTTCCAGGGCGTTGCCGATATTGCAGAGAAGATTACCGCCAATAACCTGCAGCATATAACCAGCTTTGGCCTTGAGAAACAGGGTGTGTCATCTTTGATCGCGCAATTCATCATCGGCTTCTTTGCGCTGCTGGTGCTGCCACGTCAGTTCCATATTGCGGTTGTAGAAAACTCCAGCCAGAAGGATATCAGGCCCGCCGCCTGGATATTCGGCGGTTATATATTGCTATTCTCTGTGTTTATCGTACCTATTGCTGCGGCAGGTTTGCTTCAGGGCTTACCCACAGAGCAGGCAGACATGTTTATCCTGCTGTTGCCGCTACAGGCAAACAACACCAGCCTGACACTGGCCACTTTTCTCGGTGGTTTTGCCGCGGCATCCGGTATGGTTATCATCACAACGACCGCTATCGCAACCATGGTCTCCAACCATCTGGTGCTGCCACTGGCGGAGCACTGGTCCCGGCTAGCATGGTTACGCGGCTACCTGCTACAGGTCAGGTGGGTGATAGCCTTACTGGTTATATTGCTTGCCTATACGTTTGCTTCCATATTAGCAGCCCCCTATTTACTGGCATCCCTGGGCAGCGTCGCAATTACCGCATTGCTGCAGGTGGTCCCTGCCCTGTTCGGGGGGCTATTCTGGCGCAGGGGGAATACCAAAGCAGCCTTAGGAGCGATGCTCTGTGGTTTGCTGATCTGGTTTTATGCCCTGCTGCTGCCCATCATGTTGCGTGAATATGCAGGGCTACCGGGACTGCTTGAATTCGGACCAGCCAATATCGGTTGGCTTAAACCCGAAGGCTTGTTTGGCTTTGATTTTCTGGATACGACGGCCCATGGGATACTGTTCTCCCTGGGTGTAAATACGCTGGTCTATGTGGGGATTTCACTACTGCTTGATCCGCATAAACAGGAACGCAATCTCACCGACGAATTTATGCAGCTGTTTAGCCCTGAAACTGCTGAGCGTCAGGTTCGCCCAACCGGATTGAATGACTATATAGATTTCGACCAGAAGCTGGATGAAGCCTCGCGACTGCTGAGCAATTACCTGAACAAAAACAAGGTTACGGTTGTGTTACAGCAAATAATGAAAGACCTTCACGTAAGCAATAAAAAACAGATCAACATTATCGAACTGGTTGAATTCCACCGCATGATTGAACATGAGTTAGCAGGCTCTATCGGCGCAGCAAGTTCACACAGTGCGATGCAAAGCTACGTGCAATACAGCGTCAAAGAATCCAACGAACTGAAGGCGATCTATCACCATATCTCCACCGAACTAAAGAGTACGGACACGCAAACGATAGGAAAACATGACCGGGATAAAACTATCGATGTATTACAGACACGTATAGCGGTGCTGGAGAGTGAAATTGCCGAACGGGAGGAAGAGATCGAGACTCTCCACAACTCACTGGATGAACGTTACGTTGAGATCCATCATTTGAGATTACAAACCCAGAAAAATCAACAGCCTTCTGATCAGCAACTGAACAGGCAAAATGCCAACAGATCCCTAAGTGAACTGGAGCAGGAAAATGAACGCCTTAAACAGATGTATGCTGAGCTTAGCCTTGATGTGCAGCGCTTAAAAGAACTGCTGGATCAAAAACACTAAGGAACCTGTGAATAAGTCCAATGCATTCTCTGCGGCCTATATAACGGCCAGGTGCGCGAAAGACAGTGCAGGAAATGTCTTGACCTTTTCAAACTGTTTGACAAAGCAGATGGCCGTTATAGAGTCCGCCCTTTGGGGCTTTCAGAGAGACCGAATCTCAGCGTTAACGATTTTCGACGTACAACCAGTATGCCTGTAATCGTTGTCTTGACCTCCGATCCCTCTGAAAGCCAGAGGCGCAAGGGACTTGTTCGCAGGTTCCCTAAGCGCAGCGGATTAGAGAGCGGCAGACAGCTCAAATGACTTTCGACAATACCTCTTCGACCAGCTCAACAACTTCAATAAACTGTGATTGTGAGGCTTTTTGCTTCCTACGCTTTTTATAATCCAAATCATATAACCGTACATGATGATCTGGCTTAACATCCACTGTTGCCAGGCAGGCTTGGGTACAATGTAACTGACAGCCATCTATCGCGATGACTGGGCGGCCGGATTGAGCCACTTTAACTAAGGCTGGTACTCCACCGCCAACACCGGCGATACAGGACATTTCGGCCTTGCCGGTATGATCCAAATGCAGCGCAACATCATTGGCCAGCTGCGCGACATTAGAACAGCCTGAACAGGAATAAATAATTGCCTGCGTACTATTTTTAGCCATACCGGGTTGAGTCATACGGTCAATCATTCAGGTAAAAGATCGCAGAGCGTTTACATCACGAACATGCAATTTACGCCCCTGAACATCGAGAACGCCCTGCTCTTTCAAGTCATGTATCACCCGTGAAAAAGTTTCCGGCTGCATTGCCAAACGCGAAGCTACAAGTCGCTTGGCCATCGGCAGCTCTACCACGGAACCCTTTGTCTGCTCCAGCTGACCCAACAGAAAACGTACTACCCTGTGGCGGGCATTCTGCACGGTGAGGGTTTCAATCTCACTGAGTCGCAAGTGCAAACGCCGCGCCATATTGGCTAACAACTTGAAACAACTTTCGCTTGAATCTTGCAATATTGCCTTATAATCCCGATTATTAAACACCACAACCTGTGCTGAACCAAGGGCTTCCGCGTGCACCGGATAATTAGGCGCCTCCATAAACATCACCGCTTCAGCAAAAGTATCTCCCTCGCCGATTACCTCTACCACTTTTTCCTGACCATCGATAGAGAGGTGGAATAGCTTGATACGGCCATTGACGACCAGATAGAAACGGTCGGCACTCTCGCGCTGAGAAAACAGCGCGTCGCCTTTCTCAAGGCGCTGTAACCTGGCACGCGTCATCAACCAATTGAAAACATCTTCTTCCAGCGTATGGAATAGAATATTTTTACGGGCAAGTTCAATCGCGCAATCCGTAACCGGCTGACTCATACAACCACCCTTGTGACGAAGCTGAAATGCTGTTTATAAGATAACAATGCCATAACCCTCTTTCTAACCGCCGGTCATATTCATAAAACGAACAATCTGAGGTTCATCTGCATCATTGAAATGATGGCGCTCAGGCTTGTACTGCAGCGCCTGCACTATAGTTTCCTTCAGATGTTCCAGATCGCCCGGATACTGGCGTAGTACTCGCCGTAGATCCACGGCATTTTCCCTACCCAGACAGAGCAATAATTGACCTTCCACAGTAACCCTGATTCGATTACAGGCATCACAGAAGTTATGGCTATGAGGCGAGATCAATCCTACCCGGGTCGCACTGTCGGCCATTCTGAAATAACGCGATGGTCCACCGGTTACTTCGGCACTGGTAATAAGAGGATATTGCTGCGAAATAATCTGCTGTACATCGTCGCTGGAGCAGTAGGTTGCTTGTCGATCATGCTCACTGATCTGGCCCAGCGGCATCTCTTCTATAAAGCTGATGTCCACACCACGGTTACGTGCGTACTCAACTAAAGGCACGATTTCGTCATCGTTACGCCCTTTCAGGATCACTGCATTCAATTTGATTCGCTCAAAACCGGTGGCGACAGCGGCATCTATTCCTTCCAGAACCTGATGCAACTTATCCCGCCGGGTCAAAGAGGTAAAACGATCCTCCTGCAACGTATCCAAGCTTATATTGATGCGCTTTAAACCAGCCTGCTTTAAAGGCCCTGCAAACTGCTTTAGTTGCGAGCCATTGGTGGTCAGGGTAACTTCATTCAAACCGGGTAATTCAGCAATTTGCGAGACCAGTGACACGATATCTTTACGCACCAGCGGCTCCCCCCCGGTCAAGCGAATACGCTTTACGCCCAACTCAGTGAACGCTTGCCCCAACATCGCCAGTTCTTCCAGCGTCAACACCTGAGCACGGGGTAGAAAGCGGACATCTTCAGACATGCAGTAAACACAGCGAAAGTCACAACGATCCGTCACTGACAAACGTACGTAGTCAATTTTCCGGCCAAAGCCATCGATCAGTGTGTTTGCAGCGGTCATCTACACTCCAGCGCCAATACAATCTCGGCTAGTAAAAAAGGGGATCAGTCGATTATGACAAAGTGCCTGAAACCATGAATACCTATAACGGAGTAGTTGCCGGCGCAAAGGTGATAATTCCATTAAAAGAGCTTCAGTTTAATGACTTATGTCAATTTCTCACCAATCATAAACACCCACCAAAATAAGTAACATAAGGTCTTTATTGAATTGCAACACAAAAAACTCCCCTCTAACCTCATATTTCAGGGGCATTAAGGCGATGTAATAAATGATCGGGACGACACCACTCAACAGGACTGTTACGCGCCTAACCGGCCCGCTGCTGTTCTCCTGTTTCATCTGGTGTAGCCCTGTATTTGCCGAGTCGCTACAGATAATCACCCATCCGAATGTCCAGATAGAAACGCTTACACGGCAGTCCTTATGGGCAATTTTTGGTATGAAGACCCGCATTGGCCTGATGGCTCCCGAATCCGGGTTTTCGTACTGCCAACAGAGCACCCAACCCACCGCAGTTTTAGCATCGATACCCTCAACACATACCCTTATCAACTGGAACGGGCCTGGAAGCGCCTTACCTTCTCCGGTACAGGGCGTGCGCCAATGCAACTGGATTCAGAACAGGAGATGATAAAAACGGTCCACTCGACGCCCGGTTCCATCGGTTACATCAGTACCGCTACCAGCAAAGGAGAAAGTCATGTTGTTGAAATTCAATAACGTATACTCCGGCTTGCCTCTAAAAGTTTGTACGGTTGCCGTAGCCTTTTTAAGCATGCAAGTCATGGCCATTGAGGTCGGGGAAAACTCGGAAGTCCATGGCTTTTTCAGCCAGAGCTATATCAACACCGATAACAACAACTATTTTGGGCAATCAAGAGATGGCAGTTTCGATTTTCGTGAAGCCGGTATCAATATTCTCTACCAGGCTAGACCTGACCTTCACTTTGCGGCGCAGGTAATATCTCGCAAGGCGGGAAAAACCGATGATGGTGATCCTCGCCTGGATTACGGATTACTGGACTATACCTTCCTGGACCAGGACGGCTGGCGTAGCGGTATGAGGCTGGGACGCACGAAAACACCGTTTGGATTTTATAACCTGACCCGGGACATCCCCAACGCGCGTCCCGGTGTATTTGTCCCGCCTTCGATCTATTTCGAACAACTGAGAAATTCTCTCATAGCAACCGATGGCGGCAACCTATACGCCGACCTTAACCGTGACTGGGGCAGCCTTAGCTTCAATCTGTATAGTGGTCAAACAGATACCGACGTTGAGGCGGAATACTACGTCGTGCAGCAAGACCTGCCAGGAAAATTTGATGATGCCAACATGCGTGGTGCCCAGCTACTCTATGAAGACCTCGGGGGAAGCCTGCGACTGGCGCTGACCTACGCCCACCCGGATTTTGACTATAAGCCCGGCGCCGCAGATCCATTCGGTGCCGCTCACGTGGAATCCGACATGTGGCTTTATTCGGTACAATACAATCAGGAACAATGGTCCCTGACCGCTGAATATCTCACCTCAGACAATACTGTCGAAGGGCTGGTTATCTTGCCTGATCGCGACAGTAATACTGAAGCATTCTACCTGCAGGGTGATTATCGCCTCACTTCAGACATCACCGCTTACCTGCGTTATGAAGAACAGACACTGGATACTAATGACCGCGATGGCACAGAGTTTTACCAACCACTGTTTGGCGCAGCGCATATTGCCTTCGCTAAAAACTGGGTGATTGGCGGGCGCTGGAATTTCACACCAAACTGGATGATCGGTGCCGAAGTTCACCAAACCAGGGGCACTCTCTGGTTACCAAAAAGTGACAACCCTTCTCTGTTGGATAGGGAAGATAATTGGGGGATGTTCGCCATGCAGCTGGTGTACAGTTTCTAACGCTTGCGGCTCAGATTTATAAAACCGGTTCTTATGGTTCGGTAAAGGAAACTTGATGAAAACGATACGTTTCAGCATAAAATGGAAAGCCGTCACTTTTCTCAGTGCAATTCTGTTATGCATCTGTACGTTTATGGTCGCACTTTATACCTACACCCTATTGCAGCAGGCTAATGAACGCGCAGAGGGCTTCAACCAACAGGATAACCAGGTTCTCGAAGACCTGCTCTCAAATACTCACCTTAGCCTGCAACAGAACGCAGCAATAATTCCTTATCTGACGAATATCAAAGCATCTGTTCAACAGGAAGACGGCGTAGCACTTGTCGACGCGTTAAAAGAGCACTGGCAAAGTCTTTCGCTTAACCTGGATGTCCACTATCTGCATCTGTTTACTGAGACAGGAAAAGATATTGGTGGTTATCACACCGAAAACCAGATAGATAACAAACTTATGGCCACACTGGATGCTGAAGCCCGGGACATTGCCTTACGCAAGCAACCCGGCAGCATTTTACGCTGTGATGCCCAATGTATCCTATTTGCTATTGAGCCCTACATTCTCAATGATGATACCCGCGGTGTGATTGCCATAGGACAGAGCATTGCCCCACTGGTAACCCGATTCAAGCAACTGACAGGACGGGATCTTGCTATCCTCAAACAGAGTTTCAGTGGTAGTGAAGCCAGAGATCTTAATAACTGGGGGATGAGTATCTGGGCCTTAAGTCAGTTTGATACCCTCAGTCCGCTGGTAACACAGGCTCAGAATGAAAGCGTGGCACCGGTAAATACACTGGTTGACTCATCCTCTGGTCGGCATTACCGAATTCATCACATCAAATATCCCCCTGAACAGCCTCTTGACAACCAGCCGGTATTTCTCTCTATTGCTGACATTACTCAGGAAGAACACGGTCTCAAAAGCTCTATCATCAACGGCATAATTTCAGGCCTTTCCGGGCTGATTCTATCTGAAATATTATTGCTATGGGTGCTTTGGAAGCCTACCCACCGCCTGCATCAGCTAGCCAAGGCTTTACCCTTGCTGGCAGTCCACGATTATTCACAAGCCAAACAGATAATTTCAAAGTCCAATCGCTCGTTACTGCAAGACGAACTGGACCTGCTTGAGCAGACTGCCCTCACCGTTTCCTGCGAACTGGAACAGATGCAAGCCAAGGTGGTAACCCACGCCAAACAGTTGGAGTTACAGATGACCGAGCAGGTGCGTGCCCGGCAGTTTATGGCCCAGCTACTGGATACGGCACCGCTGATCATTATTACCCAGAGCGTTGATGCACATATCATCACCATGAATCACTGGGGACAAACGCTTACCCTATGGTCGTCAGAACCTGATTGCGATAAACAGATGAGTTCATTTATTGCATTACATACCGACAGCTCCATACCCAAGGATTTCGTTGATCAGTTGCTGTCATTAAAAAATGGCGACATCCAAATATTCCAGCATGAATCGCAACTCTATGAAGCCAACGGTAAACTTCGCTATATCACCTGGATGCATTCCCGGGTGGACGATATGGCCGGTACCCACTCAATATTGTCGGTAGGAATGGATCTGACCGATCGCATTGAGGCTGAGAACAAATTATCCTGGCTTGCCAGTCACGACAGCCTGACGGGCTTAATGAACCGCCACAGCTTACAAAAACGGCTCAATAAAGCACTTAAAAAAGGCCACAGTGGTGCTCTGTTGTTTATCGATGTCGACCGTTTCAAATCAGTTAACGATACAGCGGGTCATAATGTCGGCGATCAGTTGTTAAAAAAGATTGCCCGAATTCTGCTTAACCAGATGCGAGACACTGATTTTGTTGCCCGGCTAGGCGGCGATGAATTCTCCATCATGCTGCCCCGGGCAAATAGGCAACAAGCCGAGCAGGTGATGGCCAAATTGAGTGTACAACTGAATACTCAGGTCAGTCTAAGCAATGGTGGTAGCCAGCACTTCAGCTGCAGCATTGGCGGCGCACTCTATCCCGATCATGGCAGCAGTGATGAAGAGCTTCTGGCAAGCGCCGATATGGCCATGTACAACGCCAAGCAGAACGGTCAGGGACGCTGGCATATGTATAACGCCAGCGAAGCTATTATTCATCGGATTAAGTCAGATGTTAGTTGGCAGGAGAAGATCCGCCTGGCATTTAACGACAATCTGTTCCGGCTACATTTTCAGCCAATTTATGATTTCGAAACATGCTCAGTTAGCCACTATGAAGTACTCTTGAGAATGCAACTGGCCACCGATCAGATAATTCTACCCGGAGAGTTTATACCCGTCGCAGAACGTACCGGAATGATCTGGCAGATCGATGAGTGGGTACTGACCGAGTCGCTGAGATTTCTATCCGTACGCAACCAGGATCATCCGGATGATCTGCTCCACCTGGCGATTAACGTAGCGGCCCCCACTATCCAGTCACCCAATTTTGTTAGCCTGTTCCTGCGTCTGAGCGCAATCTATCAGATAAACCCTGCACAGATAATCATCGAAATTACCGAAACCGCATTCCTTGAAGATTTTGAATCTGCTCAAAAGATTCTAAAAACCCTGACAGAACACGGCTGCACCATCGCCCTGGACGACTTTGGTGTAGGCTTTTCATCGTTCAATTATCTCAAGCAGATGCCGCTGAGCTATGTAAAACTGGATGGCTCCTATATCCGTGACATCACCGCAAATCCGCAGGAACAGACATTTGTACGCTGTTTAACCGAAATGGTCGAAGGTTTTCATATGAAAACTATCGCCGAGTTTGTGGAAACCCCCGAAGTATTACAAACGGTAAAAGCGCTGGGTGTGAAATGCGCTCAAGGCTACCTTATTGGTAGGCCCTCACCTTACATTGAAGATCCACTTACAGTCGCCGCTGAATTAGACGTTGCCTTAGAGGGTATCGATTAAAAAAGCCGGTAGACCCTAAAGGCATACCGGCTAGCTATCCAGACTAAACTTCTGAGGCAAACAGTTAATCAAAATCCATGCGGTAGATTTCGGGTAGATCACGGTAACCGCTGATATCCACATTCAGATCCTGGATAATGCCGTCTTCAACACTGTAGATCCAGCCGTGTATAGCCAGTGCCTGGCCGCGTTGCCAGGCTTTCTGCACCACCTTGGTGTGACAGATATTGGCAACCTGCTCCTCAACATTCAATTCGCAGAGTCGATCAACACGCCGCGCAGGATCAGTCTCTGCACTGAGAATATCCCGGTGTTTAAAGCCGATGTCCTTAAGATGACGTAGCCAGTTATCGATTAATCCAAGGTCCTGTTTCCCAAGAGATGCCGCAACGCCGCCACAGCCATAATGGCCACAGACGATAATATGCTTCACCTGCAAAACCTCAACGGCATAATGCAGTACAGAAATACAGTTGAGATCCGTATGCAGCACCATATTGGCAATATTGCGGTGTACAAACAGCTCTCCGGGCATCAGGCCAACAATCTCATTGGCAGGCACTCGACTGTCAGAGCAGCCAACCCACAGATATTCCGGTTTTTGCTGGCTGGCCAGCTCTTTAAAGAAGCCCGGATGCTTCTCCTCCATCTGTCTGGCCCAGTCTTTATTGTTGTCTAACAGATCTTTCAGCATGGTTTTTCTGTAATCTCAGCTATAACTGAACCAAGGAAATAAGGTGTTGGACATCACTTCGTTCAGCCCAACCTACAAGGGATATGCAGGAGGCGCGCCTCGCGTTGAATATTTCGCGGCGGGACGCCGCTCCCACATTAAATAATAGCGAATTACTGTTCAGAAGGCCTTACGCTTATTCTAGCCACTAGCAAGAAGGCTTGCCTTACGTTCTAGCTCGCGGCAAAGCCGCGGTCTCTCGCTATTGAACGAGCATAGAATCCGCGCCGTGCAGCTCTACGCCTTCAATCTCCGCTGAGCCGGCCAGCATACTGATATACTGATTAACACTGCGACGGTACACCTGCTCCTGCAGATAGGTACGAATCTTATCCATCACCATCTCATATTCCAGCGGATCACCATCAACCCGCTTGTCCACCCGTGCGATATGATAACCGTAACGGCTTTCAATCGGATTCGGGCACAGGCCTTCTGGCAACGGAAACACCTGGCGCTCAAACTCAGGAACTGTTGAACCTTTATCCAGCTGACCCAACTGACCACCCAGTTCTTTTGAAGGGCAATCTGAATGCTGCTGCGCCAATTCGGCAAACGAGTCCGGATGCTCCTGCAATTGTTTAATCAGCGCCTCAGCCTGCTCTTTACGACTATGGCGCTCTTCAGGGTCTTCAGGATCAGCACCCAGTAAGATATGGCTGGCAGCGATCAGGTCAGGTGATCTGAATTTCTCCGGATTGGCTTTAAAATACTGGAAACAGGCATCTTCATCTGCATCCGGCTGCTTAACTTCCTGCGACAATAATGCGGAAATCATCGCCTCATCGTTGCTGACACTCTCCTGCTCTGGCGCACTGATGTCCATCAGTTTGGCCTTTTGTAGCAGCAGCTCTTTTACCACTAACGCTTGCGCTGCCTGATAACGAGCCTCTTCCAGCTCTTCTGCCGGGTGGTACTGCATCTCGGCAACAATGTCACTTTCCTGAATTAGGATATTATTTACCCGAACCTCTGGAAAGTCTTGTTCGGCAATGGCTTTGGTATCGATAAGTTGCATAAGGGTGCCTCGATATTACGTGTCTGGTCTGGCTTTCGCGGTCATCTGTGAAAGCGCTTTTATAAGGATATTAAGGGTCTGACAGGCTTATAAAAGTACTCTAAAGAGGTATATAAGGGGGTATTTCAGGATTAATTAGTAGAGTTATGATCTGTGACAATAATCAAGTTTTTTAAACTGACTTTAAAAATGAAACAGGGGTGTTGCCACCCCTGTTTTAACCCTTTCTAAAGGCTTTTTCGATTAACGCTGACGTACGATCTGGTAGTTACGCAGGAAGTACTTCGCAGGTACGCTCCAGATGTGCACCATCCGGGTGAACGGGAATATGACAAACATAGTCAGACCTACAAAGATGTGCAGCTTGTAGATCAGGCTGATACCGTAGATATGACTCGCGGCATCCGCCTGGAAGGTCACCAGACCCTGCGCCCAGTTTGCCAGCATAAGCATCACGCTGCCGTCCAGGTGCCCCATTGAGAATGGAATAGTCAGCAGACCAAGGGACACCTGTACGAACAGCAGTACCAGGATCAGGATATCCGCACCTGAGCTGGTAGCACGTACACGGGGATCGGTCAGGCGACGCTTGAGCAACAGAAACGCACCAATCCAGCAAGCGATACCGGCAGCACCACCACTGATGATCGCCAACAATTGCTTGTTACCGCTGGAAATGAACGGCTCGTACAAGAAGTGTGGCGTCAACAGACCCACCAGGTGGCCGAAGAAGATAAACAGCACGCCAACGTGGAACAGGTTGCTGGCAAGACGGAACCCTTTCGAGCTCAGCATCTGGCTTGAACTTGCCCGCCAGGTGAATTGCTCGCGGTCATAACGAATCCAGCTAGCAATCAGGAAGACTGAGCCGGCAATGTATGGGTAAACCCCAAAAAGTAGATCATTAAGGTATGACATTATTATTCTCCCGGGCTCCTACGAGCCGGCTATGCCAGTCTGGGCGTTGTGAGTAGGATTATCGAGAACCTGCACCACAGAGACAGAATCAAATTCCTTACGGCGCTGCGCCACGGCATTATCGCCACAACCACTTACCGCACTGCCTTCAGTGAAGGACACCATCTCCTCTTCCCAGACTTTATCCAGGGCTTCCGGAGTGTCATCACGTGCTTCATTCTTAACCTTCTCAATAAGCTCTTTGCGGTCGACCTCAAGGCCGGCAACATGCAACACCGCATCAAAGAGTACAGCGTAAGGACTCTCACGCTCCTCAAGGCGAGTCACTAACAGCGCCAGAATTTCACTGACTTCAGTTAGCCACTGCGTTACTTCCTCTTCAGGACGCATCGACAAATATTCAAGGAATAACGGAATGTAGTCAGGCAGTTCACGCACACCAATTGCAAAGCCTTTGTCCTCATACACGGACATCAGGTTCACCATCGCCTGACCACGGTCACGGGATTCACCGTGTACGTGTTCAAACAACAACAGTGACAGTGAGCGACCACGGTCAAACATACCAACATAATAGTCCTGAGCATCCAACAGGTCGCCAGAGCAAAGCTGCTCGATAAAATCGATTAGAGCAGCTTTGTGTTTCTCGGAGAGCTGCGCATCGCTGCGCAGCTCCTCGATCAGTTCCTGACGACCCTCAAAGAGCTCTGCTTCCGGATAATCCATCAGCAATGAGATCACTTTAAGGCTACGCATCGGTCAACTCCTTCGGATCTATCTGCTTCACACCGCTGATCTTCTCGACCATGGTGACATTCTGCTTCTTGGCGCCGAACAAGTTGAACTCGGACTCACCACCGGCACAGTTGTTACCGAAGCTGAAGCCGCAACCACTACGCTCTGGGTAAGCTTCTTTGACCAGTTCGCGGTGGCTTGTAGGCACTACGAAACGGTCTTCATAGTTAGCAATTGCCAGGTAACGGTACATCTCTTTAGCCTGGTTTTCGGTCAGACCGACTTCTTCCAGCACTTCCAGATTCAGCTTGCCTTCAACCTGCTCATCACGCTTGTAGGCACGCATCGCCAGGATACGCTTAAGCGCCAGCTTGACCGGTTTTTCATCACCGGCAGTCAGCAGGTTAGCCAGATACTTAATGGGAATACGCAGGGAATCAACATCCGGCAGCGCACCATTCATACCGATCGTGCCAGCATCAGCTGCAGACTGGATCGGGCTTAGTGGTGGCACATACCAAACCATTGGCAGCGTGCGGTATTCAGGGTGCAGTGGCAGCGCCAGTTTCCAGTCCATCGCCATCTTGTACACTGGCGAGTTCTGCGCGGCCTTGAGCACGTTGTCATCAACACCGTCTTTACGCGCCTGAGCAATTACCTGTGGATCAAACGGATCGAGGAAGATTTCCAACTGCTTCTCGTACAGATCCTGCTCGCTGCCGCTGGCGGCTACTTCTTTAATGCGATCCGCATCATAGAGCAACACACCGAGGTAGCGGATACGACCTACGCAAGTTTCAGAACACACGGTTGGCAGACCGGATTCAATCCGTGGGTAACAGAAGATACACTTCTCGGATTTACCGGTTTTCCAGTTGTAGTAGATCTTCTTGTACGGGCAACCGCTGACACACATCCGCCAGCCGCGACACTTGTCCTGATCGATCAGTACGATACCGTCTTCCTCACGCTTGTAGATCGCGCCACTTGGGCAAGATGCAACACAAGCAGGGTTCAGACAGTGCTCACACAGACGTGGCAGGTACATCATGAAGGTGTTCTCGAACTGGCCGTAGATCTCCTTCTGTACGTTATCGAAGTTCTTATCTTTAGAACGCTTGGAGAACTCAGTACCGAGGATTTCTTCCCAGTTCGGACCCCACTCGATCTTCTCCATACGCTGACCGGTAATCAGTGAGCGTGGACGAGCAACCGGCTGATGCTTGCCTTCGGGCGCATTGTGCAGGTGCTGGTAATCAAAATCGAACGGCTCGTAATAGTCGTCGATCTCCGGCAGATCCGGGTTGGCGAAGATATTCGCCAACACGCGCCACTTACCACCGATACGCGGCTCGATATCACCGGTAGCCGTACGCTTCCAGCCACCGTTCCACTTATCCTGGTTCTCCCACTCTTTCGGGTAACCAATGCCCGGCTTGGATTCAACGTTGTTGAACCAGGCATATTCCATACCCTCACGGGAGGTCCATACGTTTTTACAGGTGATTGAGCAGGTGTGACAACCGATACATTTATCGAGATTCAGCACCATGCCTACTTGAGAACGGATTTTCATTTTACGGCCTCCTGAACGGTGTCATTGTTTTCGCCGTCCAACCAGTCGATGCGCTTCATCTTACGCACCACAACAAACTCATCACGGTTAGAACCAACAGTGCCGTAGTAGTTGAAACCATAGGACTGCTGGGCATAACCACCAATCATATGCGTCGGCTTCGGACATACACGGGTTACCGAGTTGTGGATGCCACCACGGGTACCTGTTGTCTCGGCGCCGGGTACGTTGACGATACGCTCCTGAGCGTGATACATCATGGCCATACCTTCGTTTACACGCTGTGATACAACCGCACGGGCAGCAAGCGCACCGTTAGCATTAAAGCACTCAACCCAGTCGTTATCTTCAATACCCGCCTTCTCAGCATCGACTTCAGACATCCAGACACACGGACCACCACGGGACAGCGTGAGCATGATCAGGTTATCACTGTACGTAGAGTGGATACCCCACTTCTGGTGCGGTGTGATCCAGTTCAACGCGATTTCCGGGTTGCCGTTAGACTTCTTGTTCATCAGCGGCTTGACTGACTTGGTGTTGATCGGTGGACGATACACCAGCAAGCTCTCACCGAAGTCACGCATCCACTCATGATCCTGGTAGAACTGCTGACGACCGGTAACCGTACGCCATGGAATCAATTCATGAACGTTGGTGTAACAGGCGTTGTAAGACACATGCTCATCTTCCAGACCTGACCAGGTCGGTGAGGAGATGATCTTACGCGGCTGCGCCTGAACATCACGGAAGCGAATCTTCTCTTCCTCTTTCGGCTTCGCCAGATGAGTGTGATCCAGACCGGTGTACTCGCCTAGAGCTTCCCATGCCTTAACCGCCACAGTACCGTTGGTTTCTGGCGCCAGACTAAGGATCATTTCACAAGCATCGATCGCTGTTTCCAGCTTGGCACGGCCTTCGGAAGCACCCTCTTCAGTGTGCGTCCAGTTCAGTTTCTTAAGGAATTCAACTTCTTCCTTAGTATCCCAGGTAATACCCTTACCACCATTACCCAGTGACTCCAGCAGAGGACCAATCGAGGTAAAACGCTTGTACGTGTTCGGGTAATCGCGCTCAACAACTTGCAGGTTAGGCATGGATATTCCAGGAACAGGCTCGCATTCGCCTTTTTTCCAATCCATTACGCCCAACGGCTGAGCCAATTCACCCGGTGTGTCATGCTGCATCGGGATAGTAACAATATCTTTTTCAACACCCAGATGGCCAACACAAACCTTGGAGAACGCCTCAGCGATACCTTTGTAGATATCCCAGTCAGAGCGCGCTTCCCAGGCAGGGTCAGTCGCTGCAGACAGCGGGTGAATGAACGGGTGCATGTCCGACGTATTCAGATCGTCTTTCTCATACCATGTCGCCGTAGGCAGCACGATATCGGAGTACAGACAGGTAGTCGACATACGGAAATCAAGGGTTACCAGCAGATCCAGCTTGCCCTCTGCCCCCTTATCATGCCATACAACTTCTTCCGGCTTCTTAATGCCATCCTGACCCAGGTCTTTGTTCATCACACCGTGGTTAGTACCCAGTAGGTACTTGAGCAGGTATTCGTGACCCTTACCGGAGGAACCCAGCAGGTTAGAACGCCAGATGAACAGGTTACGCGGGAAGTTCTGTGGGTTATCCGGATCTTCACAAGCAAAGCCCAGTGCGCCGGACTTCAGCTGATCAACAGTGTAATCCTGTGGGCTCTTGCCTGCGGCATCAGCTGCCTTGACAATATCCAGCGGGTTTTGGCTCAGCTGTGGCGCTGATGGCAACCAACCCATACGCTCGGCGCGTACGTTGTAATCGATCAGGCTACCGGTCCACTTGGACTTATCCGCCAGAGGGGACAGGATTTCATCGACATCCAGTCTCTCATAACGCCACTGACTGGAGTGGTTATAGAAGAAAGAAGTACCGTTCATGTGACGTGGCGGACGCGACCAGTCCAGACCGAATGCCAGCGGCAACCAGCCGCACTGTGGACGCAGTTTTTCCTGACCTACGTAGTGTGCCCAACCACCACCGGACTGACCGACACAACCACACATGATCAGCATGTTCATCAGACCACGGTAGTTCATATCCATGTGGTACCAGTGGTTCATACCGGCACCAACGATAACCATGGAGCGACCCTTGGTCTTGTTGGCGTTATCGGCGAACTCACGGGCGACCTGAATAACCACATCACGCTTAACACCGGTAATCGGCTCTTGCCATGCAGGCGTGTAAGGTGCGTTATCGTCGTAAGACTTGGCTACATAATCGCCACCCAGACCACGATCAATACCGTAGTTAGCCAGCATCAGGTCGTATACGGTCACTACCAGCTTCTCACCATCAACGGTGTTGATCTTCTTGACTGGCAGATTGTGATGTACTATTTCAGAAAACTTGTTATTCGGGAAATATTCGTTTTCTTCACCACCGAAATACGGGAAGCCAACTGAAACCACTTCGTCATGGCTGTCCAGCAGAGACAGCTTCAGAGTCGTTGAACGGCCTTCGCTAGCTTCTTTCTCTTCAGTGTTCCACTTACCTTTTTCACCCCAACGGAAACCGATGGAACCGTTTGGTACAACAAAGCTGTTGCTCTGCTCATCAAAGGCTACGGTCTTCCACTCAGGATTGTTGTCCTGGCCCAGGCCAGCATCAAAATCGGACGCTCGGGTGAAACGACCCGCAGCATAAGAGCCATCTTCACGCTTCTCCAGTTCAACCAGGAACGGCATGTCGGTTGTACGACGCACGTAATCGGTAAAGTACTCGCTTGGGTTATCAACGTGGAACTCTTTCAGGATAACGTGACCGAACGCCATCGCCAGCGCCGCGTCAGTACCCTGCTTAGGGTTGATCCACAGGTCACACAACTTCGCGACTTCGGAGTAATCAGGCGTGATACCAACTGTCTTGGTACCCTTGTAACGAACTTCAGTAAAGAAGTGCGCATCCGGAGTACGCGTCTGAGGGACGTTTGAACCCCAGGCAATGATGTAGTTTGAGTTATACCAGTCAGCAGATTCAGGTACGTCGGTCTGCTCACCCCAGGTCATAGGAGACGCTGGAGGCAGGTCACAATACCAGTCATAGAAGCTCAGGCAGACACCACCGATCAGGGACAGGTAACGCGCCCCGGCTGCGTAGGATACCATCGACATCGCCGGAATCGGCGAGAAGCCCATGACACGGTCAGGACCATAGTTTTTAACCGTGTGGACGTTCGCCGCAGCGATCATCTCATTAACTTCATTCCAGGTGGAACGAACGAAACCACCCTGGCCACGCTTTGTTTTGTAAGACTTGGCTTTTGCCTCATCTTCAACAATAGATGCCCAGGCTTCAACCGGTTCCATTGTTGCACGCGCAGCACGCCACAGTTTAAGCAGGCTCTTACGGACGGTTGGATACTTCAGGCGGTTGGCACTGTAAATGTACCAGGAGTAGCTGGCACCACGTGGACAGCCGCGAGGCTCGTGGTTTGGCAGATCCGGACGAGTACGCGGATAGTCAGTCTGCTGGGTTTCCCAGGTAATCAGACCATTCTTAACGTAGATCTTCCAGGAGCAGGAACCTGTACAGTTAACACCGTGGGTGGAGCGAACGATTTTATCGTGCTGCCAACGGTTACGATAACCATCTTCCCAGGCACGGCTTTCCGAGGTGGTATCACCATGTCCCTTGGAAAACGTACCCGTCTTTTTATTTAGAAATTTTAATCGATCAAGCAAGTGACTCATATTGTGTCCCCTGAAACCTTTTGTTGGTCAGGACGGAGCAAGCTCCGAGCTCTAATTGTTATGCTTAAAACCAGCTCATCATCTGGCTAGGATGGCAACCTGGCATTCACTCTGGCAGACAGTGATTTACGCTGTAATCACAGCTTACTGTCGTAACAAAATACGTCAGAAACCGCTTGAGGATGTTGATACAGATCAATGTTTGAAAATGTTGAAAAACAGGCAGAGCTACCATATACCACCTTGGAGGTATTACCACTTTATACACTTAAATCATTGTTTTTAAAGAATATTAAAAAGAAAAACAAAAACTTCAACAAACAAACAAAAGGCCACACAAGAGCCTAGAATCATTATGGGTATCACCACACAGACGGTGTGGGGAACATTGCAAAGAGTGAGACTCGCTAGTGGCTAGTGGCTAGTGGCTAGAAAAAACATAAGAGCCCTCTTCACTCTGACTATGCAAGCCCCATCTTCAATGCTTTGTAAGAATCGTAGGTTGGCGCTGAGTGCAGCGATGCCCAACACCTTCCCAAAGGGACAAAAACCGCCCGAGGACGGTCATTAGCTTGTTCTAGCTAGCCGAACTTGTTCGGCGGTCTAGCTACTAGCAAGCAGCGTTGTTTGCTGCGTTCTAGTCACTGCTTTGTCTCTGCAACGCAGAGACAAAAAAACCGCCCGAAGGCGGTTTATAGCTTTATCTAGCCACTAGCAAGCAGCGCTCTTTGCTGCGTTCTAGCAACTAGCAGCTTAGATTAAGGATTCTTAAACTCAGCCTTAGGTCCGAGGTAATACCACCAGTTCAGGATCAGACAAACCAGGTAGAACGCCGCAAAACCATACAATGCGTTTTCAGGTGTAGCCAGTTTGATCTGCTCACCGAAGATTTTAGGAATCAGGAAGGCACCGTATGCCGCTACCGCTGAAGTCCAACCCAGCGCAGGACCAGCCAACTCCTTCGGGAAGACCATCGCAATAGTACGGAAAGTAGAACCGTTACCGATACCAGTAGCCGCAAACAGAATCAGGAACAGACCCAGGAATGGTACGAAGTATTCTTCAGGGGCTGCTGACTGGTAAGCAGCCTTCAGGAAGTAAGCCACACCCAGCGCACTGGCGATCATGACGATAGCGCAGTATTGAGTTACCTTAGCGCCACCCATCTTATCGGCCATCCAACCACCGATCGGACGAATCAGGGCACCAATGAAGGGCCCCATCCAGGCATACATCAACGCTGAAGGTCCGTTCGCATTAACGATATCATGACTCATCACACCATCAACCATCAGGTGCTGGTAACCGAATACCACTTTAATCGCCAGAGCGAAGCCTGCGGAGTAACCAATGAAGCTACCAAAGGTCATGGTATAGATAATACTCATGATCCAGGTGTGCTTATTGTCGAATATCTTGAACTGACGCTGCAGGTTTGGCTTGATATCACCCGGAATCAGCTTCATCAACATAATGGTTGAGAACAGGATACCCGCGATAACCGGCCACTTAGCCCAGCCAGGAGCGCCCATACCAACAGGTGCTGGCAGGATAATGTACAGACCACAAGCGGCTGTGAAGAAAGCGATCAGCAGCAGACCGGCAATCTTACCCATAGAACCAACGGGCGATCCGATATCAGGAGAAACCGCGTCGGTGCGGATGTTGTTCATACCAAACCAGCCGGCAATCGCCAGAGGAATCAGCAGAAGCAGCCATACAAAACCGGCGTTATGAATATAGGTTTCAGAACCGGCAGGGATCTTACCGATCAGCGTACCGGAAGTATTTTCCAGAATCATCGGCTCACCACCGAAGATACCGAAGGTCATGACCAACGGAATCAGGATCTGCATGGTAGTTACACCCGCATTACCCAGACCCGCGTTCAGACCCAGCGCCAAACCCTGCTTCTTCTTAGGGAAGAAGAAAGAGATATTGGACATTGAAGAGGCGAAGTTACCACCACCGATACCGGACAGGAACGCCAGAATCTGGAATACATACAGTGGTGTATCCTTATCCTGTAGCGCGAAACCGGCACCCGCTGCCGGCAACATCAGCAACGCGGTAGTAAAGAAGATCGTGTTGCGCCCACCGGCGATACGGATAAAGAAGCTACTGGGAATACGTAGCGTTGCACCGGTCAGACCGGCTATACCCGCGAGGGTAAATAGCTCAGCTTTATCAAAGGCAAAGCCCAGATTAAGCATTTGTACGGTTATGATGCCCCAATACAACCAGACAGCAAAGCCACACAGCAGGCTCGGGATAGAGATCCACAGGTTGCGATTAGCAACACTCTTGCCGGTAGACTCCCAGAACTTGTTGTCTTCGACATCCCACTTATGAATATCAGACATACCTATTTTACTCCAGATTATTGTGTCGGCTAGCCCTTAAGGGCATGTCGGCACCAGTACACTTAATCGAACTCTCAAAAATTAATGTGCCCTTAGCGAGCATTCTTAAAACTTTTCCTAAAGCACATAATCTGTGCCCTTGGAGATCAGCCAAACAAAACACTTTCCCAGAGCCACTGGGAATCTGTGTTAACTGTCCCTGAAATCTGCACCTTCATTTAGAAAGTTATTCTGAACAGCATCCCGCCACCGCTTACGCTGCTCCTCAAACTGAACGCTGTAGAACATGACCATCATGCATACCGCGAGCAAGCCATAGAGCAGCATAAAGCAGGAGCTTCTAACTCCCAGAACATCGGCCACAAGGCCAAACATAATCGGCAATGCAAAACCACCGATCGCACCCAGAGCGCCCACCATGCCACCCACAACCCCTATCCGCTCGGGGTAGTAGTCATAGATGACGCGGTATACACTGGCCGTCCCAAATCCCATCGCAATGCCGACAACCATCACCAGTACAGTAAACAGCCAGACTGGCATTGCGATTGAGAGTGTAACGTCCCGTTCGATGCCATGAATGGTCATGGTTGTTGGTGGATAGGAAAGAAAAAACAGACACACAAGACACACCCAGAACACCGTCCAGTTCACGTGTCTTGCACCGAGCCGGTCAGCACACCAGCCGCCAAATATCCGGGTTAACGCTCCCGGCAGGGTAAACAACATAGTCAGAAATGAGGCCGTTGTTAGATCCAACCCATAATGGGTGACATAGTAATCCGGCAGCCACAGCGCTAGCGCTACATAGCCACCGAAAACAACAAAATAGTAGAGACCAAAACGCCATACCCGCAGGTCCCAAAGCACACTGAGCTGTTCTGCAAGGCTATAACGAGGCGCAGCGTCGACACGATTATGCTTGGGATCATCGCTGGTCATCATCCAGAACATAAGCGCCACCAGAATCAGTACAAACGCGTAAACGACCGGTGCTTGTCGCCATCCGTAGGCGAGGATAATCAATGGAGCAACCAGGTTAGTTAGCGCAGCGCCTAAACTGCCTGCACCAAATATGCCCATCGTCAATCCCTGGTTGTCACTGTTGGACCAGGAAGAGACATAATGAATACCAACAATAAAACTGCTACCAGACAGGCCGATGCCCAGACCGATCAACAAATAATCAGAATAGGTTTCAGCAATGGATAAGCCATACAATGGCAGACTCACCAGCAGCATCAACACCAACATCAAGCGACGACCGCCTACGCGCTCAACCAACACGCCCATGGGCAGACGCGCCAGTGCGCCTGTCAGAATAGGGGTAGCCACGAGAACACCAAACTCGGTTTCGCTCAGAGACAGTTCGCTCTTGATCTCGATACCGATCACCGAGAAAAGCGTCCAGACAGCAAAACAGGCGGCGAAAGCCAGGGTGCTCATCACCAGTGCCGAGATCTGCTGTTGGGTTTCATTGGCGAACATAAATTGGTTCCATGGCTTGGACTTTTTCGTAACAGAAACAATTTATCCCAGAAAACGCCCGCAAGTTATTGATTGAAGTCAAAGAACTGCAGTTGTAAAATCACCCCAACAGTGATGCATACCACTTTAGTGGTACCTCCCCACCAACATCTAAATGATTGTTTTTAAATGGATTTATTTTTCCAACATGCAATATTGGTATTCACAGCGAAAACCTGCAACTCTTTATGAGTACAACCGGCTACAATAAGATTTTTGCTTTAATAAAGATTTACTGTCGTAGCGGTCCGGATTCACCCTATTTGTACCAGCCATCAGTTAGAATATCGTTTAATCACAATTAATTTGTTAACTATGAAAATATTCAAGCACTCCATCATCGCCCGTCTCGGTGCGTCTATGTTCGCTATCAGCCTAATGGCACTGATAAGCATGATTGGCTCTGTTATCGTCGCCGAGAGCACCCAGGGCGATGCTGCCGGTATAAACCTGGCAGGATCACTGCGCATGCTATCGTTCCGTACAGTGTCAGAAACCCAGCAATACCAGACACACCCCTCCCCTGAAATGCGTGCACAGGCAGAGGAAACTATCAAAGAGTTTGGCAAGCGGATTCACAGCCCAGTAATGGCCGAAGTCATTCCGCAAACACGCGATCATCAACTCTACTCCCAATACCAGAGCATACTCAAAGAATGGGAGGAGCAGGTAGCACCTTCGCTACAGCAAGCCCTGCTTGAAGGCCCCAAGTCCAGCGATAACTACATACGTTATATCGAAGCCTTTGTCCCCCGTATCGACAAGATGGTACAACTGCTGGAGCGCAGCACCGAGTCTAAAATCAAGCTGCTTAGCCTGGTGCAGGGTATCAGTCTGTTCATGACCATCCTGATCATCTTCATCGCCATGCTGGATATCCGCAACAACGTGGTCGTCCCCTTAACTCAACTCGTGGATATGGCCCGCCAGGTCAGTCGCGGCAAGCTCGCCAGTCGAACCACCTTTCATAGCGATGACGAACTGGGCGTTCTGGGCAGAAGCTTCAATAACATGGCCGAAGAGCTGTCGAAAATGTACAGCCAACTTGAAGACCGAGTTAACCAAAAGACCGCTGAACTTCGCCAGACCAACGAATCCTTGCAACTGCTGTATGAAACCCGCCGCCAGTTTTCGCGTAAGGATGACATCTGCCGCCGTATGATTCCCGTGCTGAAGCAACTGGAAGCTATCACGCCACTGGGGCCGATTAAGGTCACGCTCACTGAGCCCAACAAAAAGCAACAGTATCGCCAAATTACTTCACAGGCTCTGGAGCGCCCCCTGGATTGTAGCGATAAGAGCTGCGAGAAGTGCATCGTGCCACAAATTGATGATACAGCGCAGCAGACACTTTCCCTGCCTATCCAGACCGGCGAAACCTATTTTGGCGAGTTAAACGCCCAGTACAACCTGAAAAACAAACCCAATGACGACCAGATCAAACTGATCGAAACCGTCGTAGAAAACCTCGGTAGCACCCTCTCTCTGGAATTGAAGGCTGAACAAAAAGAGAAAATGTCGCTGATTGAGGAGCGCACGGTTATCGCCCGTGAGCTGCATGACTCCCTGGCGCAATCCCTTTCTTACCTTAAGATGCAGGTTACCCGCCTGCAGATACTTCGAGAAAAAAACAAGTCGGAAGAGCAGATCAACGAAGTCATCCTGGAACTCAAGGGAGGCCTGAATGACGCTTACCGCCAGCTGCGGGAATTGCTGACCACCTTCCGCCTGAAGCTTGATAAGCCCGGTCTTGAACCAGCCCTTGAAGCTACCATTGATGAATTTTCAGAACGCCTTGGATTCAGGATTAACTTCAGCTACAGCATTCGCCATCAAACGCTATCACCGAACGAAGAGATCCACGTTCTGCAACTGGTTCGCGAAGCCCTCGCTAATGTCGTCAAACACGCCCGGGCAACCGATGTATCTGTGCTGCTAACACAAAAACAGGATAAGATAGAGGTATTAATCGAGGATAACGGTATCGGCATCCCTGACAATCACGAGGTAAAGAACCATTATGGTGTGATTATCATGCGTGACCGTGCCGCGACACTGGGTGGTTTAGTGAGGCTCTCCAATCAGCCCGAGGGCGGTGTGCGAGTACTGGTAACGTTCACACCGAAAAAAAATAATTTGCTAGCAACAACAGCCAACGAATAAACAAATTAAAACGAAATTATACAGACAAAACTATGAGCATAGACCCTAGCACAGACCCTTACACCGACAATAAGCCCGCCTCCATCCTGCTGATTGATGATCACCCTTTGCTACGCAAAGGGGTTAAACAACTAATCGACCTGGAAGATAACATTAAGGTTGTTGGCGAAGCCTCTAATGCTAATGAGGGCCTGGAAAGAGCGCTTGAGCTGGATCCTGATCTGATTCTGCTGGATCTCAATATGCCTGAAATTAACGGCATAGAAACCCTCAAGATGTTACGCAATGCCGATGTAGCCTCCAGAGTCGTGGTATTTACCGTTTCGGATAACGAAGAAGATGTTGTCGCTGCCCTGAAAGCGGGTGCTGATGGCTACCTGCTGAAAGATATGGAGCCGGAATCACTGCTGAAAAGCCTCGAACAGGCAGCCCTTGGCAAGATGGTTATCAGTGATCGCCTGACCGCCCTGTTAGCGCAGGCACTGCAATCCGGACGCAGCAATAAGAACCCCGATACCGAGAGCCTAACACCACGCGAAAAACAGATTATTAAACTCATCTCCGCAGGCCTGCCGAATAAGCTGATTGCCCGCAAACTGAATATTACCGAGGGCACCGTCAAGGTGCATGTCAAACACCTGCTGAAAAAGCTGCGCCTGAGATCTAGGGTAGAAGTTGCCGTCTGGGCCGTGCAGGAAGGGCTTTCCTAGCGCATAGCGCTAGGAAAGAGTAGTTAGACGCAACAAAAAGCGTTGCTTTCCAGTGGCTCGAAAAACCTTACTCCTTGTAGGAGTGACGCCCTCGCCGCGATGAATTCGCCGAGAATGATTCGGCACAAGGCGCGCCTCCTACAAGGTATTTGGCTAAGCATAGCAATACATCAATGTTCGTTAATTACCTGGCTTTTTCAGCATTTTACGCACTTCGCCTAAATGCATTTCTTCTTGTGATATTAACCGCCGGGCATACTCTTCAAGCAACACGCTTTTACCTTCTACCAGTGTCAGTAACTTATTGTAAGCAGATAATGCCAATAACTCATGCTTCAGTGATTCACGCATAATGTCCCCGATATCATGTTGATGAGTCTCGAGTAACGGACCAATACCCAGTGATGGGTGATGCTCCAGATGGGTTATCAATTCGCCTGCTTCTTGCGCATGCGCAAGCGACTCTTCCGCCTGACCTCTCATCCACGACACAATGGGGATTCGCCCATAGCCGAAAACCATTAAAGAGTAATGGGTATAACGAACTACGCCTGCCAGTTCCGTCTCGAGAATCTCATTCAAGACCCCGACAACGGCTTGCGTATCAATATTTGACTCAGCCATGATGAACTCCTCTGTTAGAAACGCCTACACCACATAAGCGATGCCTGAATAGCTATTCCAGAGAAATTTCACCATCCCTCAAAAATTGATACTTAATCCTGATATGAATAACGTCATAAGGTGAGCCCTGGAAAAACTACTAGGCTGATCAACTTATTTTAGAACAAATTTTATCTGTCATGACTCCTATGGTTAACGCTAGCATCTGCATAATGCGCCCGCAGACAACACTTAGAACAGGCAACTAATAATCATATTTAACTTCCTCGAACGCCCCCCCTTATTGATCAGACTCAGGCAATAATCAACCCAACTCATCCACCATCACCGCGTTGGAATAGATTAATGCGTGATCGTTGGCACGGTGACCTTTCAGAAAGAAGTGTCCCCGCCCCTCTCTTTTATTGACAAATACATGGAACTGGCAATCCGACAGTTCACCGCATTCAGCTGGAGTTCGCAGCTCCAGGGTATTCATATCCACCGGGATTTCGGCTTGCTTCTCATCTTCGCTGGCGGCCAGGCGCTCTTCAACGGATTCCATCTCCAGGTGGTATTCATCATTCACCCGAAAGGAAATCTCCCCCATTGGCAGTGATTTTTCAGCCCCGACCGGCTTGCACCAGGACTCTATCGTAAACGTATTCATGGTTATCTCTCCCTCTTACAAGGTGTTCTCATAATCATAGATTAGCACTATGCCTGAGCGCCTGCCCTGCTGACAGGAAGAAGAAAACGGTAACTCTCGAGTGGCTGCTGGCGTCTGGGCTTCTGAGTGCCATCTTGATGGTGGCTTTCGACTTAATAACAAAGCGACATACGACACAGATAAGTGATTGATACTTCAAAGGAGTAAAGCAGGCATTGACGAGCAATTAGCGAGTAGCGATTTTTACAGCGGTCGAACCATGAACAACGGTTCTAAGAAAAAGCCCCCGGCGGGATTGAGTTTGGAAGCATTGATGAGGTCGCCTTTATTCCTAAAAACCAGTTCCAAAATATCAGTACCCAACTATCAGTTCTCAAAGATTGGGTCCATACCCACCGGGGTGATCACATTGTTGCTATTCCTGCCAGTCTGAGAGTAAGAAAGCCAGGAAACCTTGTCCGTCAATTACGAAAACCACACCTGAGGGAGGGGTAAAGCATGATTTACCATAACCTTAGTAACAAAGCAGACCTGCCAAACTGTTTACCTTTCAACAACAGCTGGCAGCCTAAGCAACGCCGCCTACTCTACTCAGGCCAATACAGGAAAAACATTCCTCCAAAGTAATAACTTTTATCTACCTCCAAGGACCCATAAAAGCTTGATAATGATCATTTTTTAATCACCCATGATATGGATAATGTTGCCCCCTTTATCCTGATCCATAGTAAAATTTTTTCAATTATCCACCTACCCCTTAAGATTTACCTGCAAAAAACAATTAACCCGCCTTACTGAAGCACGTATAAAAAATCATAAAATATCATTTAAAATCAGTATTTTAACACGCTCAAACAGAGATACCTCCAAAGTGGTATTTCGTATTTTCGATGCGTTCGCAAGAACAGTAACAATTGATATGCGTCAAGAACCCCAATCTCCTTCTACTTTAGTTTCACAGCTGAAGTAACGAATCCCGCTGTGCTGATGCAGGGTTAGCCCACCAGCCAAAAGATGATGTATGGCATTCGTTGCATCGTTAACTCAGCTGCTTTAACTGCCTTTTTCTCGAAGGAGAAATTAAATGTCCACTGATAAAATCAGGCTGCTAAATTTTAGTGACCCGAAGATTAAAACCCTTCATGTCACCTGGTTTGCCTTTTTCCTGACTTTCGTTGTGTGGTTTTCCCATGCACCACTTATGGTTTTCATCAAGGAAGCCTTTAATCTGACAACGCCTGAAGTAAAGGCGCTGTTGATTCTCAACGTTGCGTTAACGATTCCCTCACGAATCATTATCGGCACCCTGGTAGATAAGTACGGTCCCCGTTCAATCTACAGTATGTTGCTGTTTATTGGTGGTCTGATCTGTCTGGGCTTTGCCTCAGCACAAACTTACGAGCAGCTGGCGCTGTTACGCTTCCTCAGTGGCTTTATCGGTGCCGGTTTCGTAATCGGTATCCGTATGGTTGGCGAATGGTTCCCGGCTAAGCAGGTCGGTGTTGCAGAAGGTATCTACGGTGGCTGGGGTAACTTCGGTTCCGCAGCGGGTGCGATGTCGCTGCCAACCATTGCCCTCATGTTCGGTGGCGATGATGGCTGGCGCTATGCGCTGGGCATGACTGGTGTTATTGCACTGTCTTACAGCTTCGTTTACTACAAGCTAGCCCGTAATACTCCTAAAGGCTCTACCTACTTCAAGCCAAAGAAGCACGGTGGCCTTGAAGTAACATCCAAAGCGGACTTCTTTTTCTACATCGGGATGAACATCCCAATGTATGCTGCCCTGGCAGTACTTACCTGGAAACTATCGCCCACAGGTGTTGGTCTGTTGACTGACTTCACGGCTAATGCGCTCTACGCTTTGCTGGTAGTTCTGTTCCTGGTACAGGTTCGCGCCATCTACCATGTGAACGAAGAAAACCTTAAGCACGGTGTTCCGGAGATTCAGCGCTACAAGTTCAAGCAGGTTGCTATTCTTAATGTTGCCTATTTCGTTACCTTCGGTTCCGAGCTGGCGGTGGTATCAATGCTGCCACTGTTCTTCCTCGACACATTCGATAATCTGAGCCCCATCCAGGCGGGCTTGCTGGCTTCCGGCTTTGCCTTTATGAACCTGGTAGCTCGCCCTACCGGTGGTCACCTGAGTGACACTATTGGCCGGCGCAAGACTCTGTCCGTTCTGATTATCGGCCTGGCTGTCGGCTACTTCGTACTCAGCCAGATCACTTCCGGTTGGTGGATCCCTCTGGCAGTTGTTTCCACTATGTGCTGCTCTTTCTTCGTCCAGGCGGGTGAAGGTGCGGTATTCGCGGTAGTGCCACTGGTTAAGCGTCGTATGACAGGGCAGATAGCCGGTATGGCCGGTGCTTACGGCAACGTTGGTGCGGTGTGTTACCTGACAGTACTGTCTTTTGTAGACTACTCCACCTTCTTTATGGTGATCGGTGCTTCTGCCGCAGTGTGCTTCCTGTTTGTCCAGTTTATGGATGAACCACAGGGTCAGATGGCCGAAGTTCTACCTGACGGTACCGTCGAACTGATCGATGTAGAGTAAGCAAACTAAAAAAGGACCGGAGGTTACTTCCGGTCCTTTTCCTATTTGTTCTGTAATGGTCTGTTAAATCAATGTTTTTTCGATCCGTGTTGTTAGAATCTTTAGATAAGTGATCAATATAATTGAATCCTTATCTAAAGATTTTTCAGTTAAGTTGGAATAGCTGCATGCATATCAACGGTGAAATTAAGCTGACCACGGGGCAGTACAGTGAAACGGGGCGTAAACAGCGCAACGAAGACTGCCTCGGCTTTTTTATGCCCGTTGGTAACCTGTTAACCACCAAAGGATCCGTCAGTATCATCGCTGATGGTGTCAGTACCGCCGAAGCAGGTGGTGAAGCTGCTGAACTCTGTGTAAGCGAGTTTATTAACGATTATTTCGACACCCCGGATATCTGGACGGTTAAGAAATCCGCTCAGCGGGTGCTGACAGCAATCAACCGTAATCTGTACAGTAAAAGCCATGAATTCCTCTCAACCGAACGCGGCTATATCTGTACCCTCAGCATCCTGATTGTTAAATCCCATACAGCACATCTATTCCATATCGGCGATAGCCGCATATACCGTATCCGGGCGGGCGAAATGGAACTCCTTACTGTCGACCACATTACACCTCTGAGCGAGAGCAACAGTTGCCTGAGTCGTGCAATGGGCATGGATACGCGACTTAAGATCGACTATCGCAAGGTCGATGTTGAACCCGGTGATCTGTTCCTGCTCAGTACCGATGGCGTGCATGATTACCTTAAGCCGGAAAAAAAGATCGAGATTATCCGGCAAGCGCCGGACCTTCATCAGGCCTGTATTGATCTCACGACAGCAGCCCATGCCGCTAATAGTCCGGATAACCTCAGCTGTCAACTGGTACGAATCGAGGCACTGCCAGACGAAAGCCTGAATGAACTCACCGATAAGCTAACGCAACTGCCCTTCCCCCCGGAGCTGGACAAGGGGATGAAGATCGATGGTTATCTGGTTGAGCGCGAACTCTACGCCAGTACCCGTAGCCAACTCTATCTGGTTACCGACATGAGTTCAGGCCTAGAGCTAGTGATGAAAACGCCATCACGCAACTTTGATGATGATCCGGCCTATATAGAACGGTTCATCATGGAGGAATGGGTCGGCTGTCGTATTAAAAGCCCTTACGTGGTCAACATATATACCCCCAACCGACCTAAACGATTCCTCTATTACCTGATGGAGAAAGTGGAAGGGATAACCCTTGAAGAGTGGATCGAAGACAATCTGGCACCTTCACCGGCAACGGCGATCAAAGTCATCAAACAGATCGCCCACGGTCTGGAAGCTTTCCATCAAAAGGAAACCCTGCATCAGGATCTCAAGCCCAGCAACATCATGATCAGCGATGACCTGCAGGTAAAAATCGTCGATTTCGGTTCAGTCTTTGTTGCCGGGGTGAACGAGATGTTCGTGCCGCTAGAGCGCGATCGGATTCTGGGTACTGTCAACTACTCAGACCCGGTTTTCCGACTGGGTGAAAACACCGGTATTCAGGGTGATATTTTCTCACTGGCGTCAATTACCTATGAGATGTTCACTAAACATCTACCCTATGGCGTCGCCCTTGAAAAGTGCGAGAAACCACAACATCTAAGACGACTCTCCTATGTCCCGGCCGATCGCTTTAATGAAATACTCCCCCTGTGGTTCGACCGTGCCCTGGAAAAGGGGTTGGCGATCGACACCGAGAAGCGCTACATATCCCTGCAAGCGTTTATGCAGGACCTGACACAACCTAATCCGGAATTTCTTACTCCCAGAGAGAAGAAAATCAGCACTAAAGGCACCATGATCTTCTGGCAGATACTGTTCCTCATCTGGCTGGTATCCGGCATCGTCCTGACCACTCTGTTCCTAAATGGTGACTGATATCAAGGTAGTCGTTGCTATAACCGGTAAAATCTCCCACAAACAACACCCGAGAAGGTATTTGTAATGCTGAATGTCTCACTGCCTAAACCCAGTTTCTCTGCTCTGCCATTGCCCGGTACTGAGCGACTCAAGCCTCTGGCTCTAAAGGCACTCAATCAGATCGACAAGCGGATACCCTTTAAACTTAAGAAACGTCTGATAGAAGAGGTTCTCAATCGAGCCTTTGCTGTTGCCCTGCAGGATGGTGAGTTTGACTATCTGGAAGGACGGGCTTTAGGACTGGAAGTCACCGACCTGGACCTGCGTCTGGCATTCAGCAGTGAAGGTGACCAACTGGTGGTTATGCCTGGCTATGGCTGTGATGCCTGGATTAAGGGTGCCAGCAGCGAATTTATGAAACTGGCCAAGCGCAGTGAAGACCCGGACACCCTGTTTTTCCAGCGTCGCCTGTTGATTGAGGGTGATACTGAGCTGGGGTTGGGCACCAAAAATCTACTGGATAGCATCGACTGGTCTGAATTGCCGCCCCTGTTTCAAAAAGGCCTGGGAATGCTAGATAAGTTTAGTTAAACGGCACTTAAGTTAAAAACATAGTTGTAACTTGTTAACCGGATTGGCTAACAGCACCAATCCACAATGACACTGCTTTACGGTTATAACACCTCCTATTTACTACCAGCCTCACACCCGGCTTAGAGAATAATTTCGGACATCCATTATGCAATTAAATCTGGTTGAGTTTACCCCACAAACCTTCTTAGCCGAGTATTGGCAAAAGAAACCACTGGTGATCCGTCAGGGATTTATCGATTTTAAGGATCTGCTAACACCGGATGAGATGGCCGGCTTAGCCTGCGATGAGCTGGTCGAATCACGACGGGTGTATAAGCAAGACGGTGAGTGGCAGGCAGAGTTTGGACCGTTCGAGTCCTACGAGCATCTGGGCGAAACAGACTGGACTCTTATTGTTCAGGCACTTAATAACTGGCTACCCGAAGCGAATAATCTAATCAACTGTTTTGACTTTATCCCACGCTGGCGCCTGGATGATGTGATGGTCAGTTATGGCACACCCGGTGGCGGTGTCGGTCCACATATCGATCTGTATGACGTATTCATCTGTCAGGGGTCGGGACGGCGTCGCTGGCGAGTGGGGGATCGTGGCCCGCATAAAGAGTTTGCAGCACACCCTGCGTTATTACATACCGAGAACTTTGATCCCATTATCGATGTTGAGCTACTGCCTGGGGATATACTCTACATCCCACCCGGTTTTCCGCATGATGGCATCTCTCTGGAAAACTCCATGAGCTTCTCTGTGGGTTACCGAACCGCATCGGCAAGGGACATGCACAGTGCGCTCGCCGACTACCTAATTGATAATGAGCTGGCACACCAGCAAATTGAAGATCCTGATCGCCTGGCAAGTAAACATTCAGGGCTGATTGACGCGCGTGACTTTACTCGTATAAAGCAACAGCTGATAGATGTCCTCGATGATCAATTAATCAGCCAGTTTGCCGGCAGCTACCTGACACATTCAAAGTGTGCGCTGGACTTGCCGGAAGAGGAACTGGACTTCGATGCGGATTATCTGATTACAACCCTCAAGCAACGGGAACTAACACGGCTGTGTGGTTTACGCTGTTTATACTTCGAGAATTCCGTAGGCCAAGGCACATTCTATTTAAATGGTGAGCAGGTAAATTTACCAGCAGAGCTTGCGCCAGTTATCCCGCTGTTATGCGACTACCAGAGCCTAAGCTATGACATGCTTACGGCCTGGCTTAATAATGACTTGTTCGTTAAACAGCTAACCCAGTGGGTTAACCAGGGTTACTGGTATTTTGAAGCTGATCAGGACTAAAGCGGCTTTATTTTAAAGATCTAAGCTGTTTTTTTTATAAAAATTTAAACAGGAACGGCTGAAGGCTTATGTTTATTGGTTTCAAATCAATTCCCATATTGTCTCAGCCGTGAACAAAAAAGCTTCCACTGTCATTCAAATCCCGCCTCTGTGCATATCGCCGTTACAGAGCACGTTTTAAAACTGTCCTCACAAAATTTCCGCATTCACCTGAAAATATGACAACGAAACCCATTTAAATACGATTTAAATACTTTGATGCCTTTTTTTCTGCTATTTTCTTCGCCAGTGCAGCGTTGTCTGAATAAATAGCGCAATAATGCCGTAACAAATTAATACTAAACTGACACATAGATAATTCGCCCCCTAACAATCAAGCTTCTGGAGCTCATTCCCCAATGGCCCTGCACACCGACGATCCCCATGCTCAGCGGGAAGCTGACAACTATGAAAATCCAATTCCCAGCCGCGAGTTTATTCTTGATACGCTGACAGAACTGGGGGAGCCCCTTAGCCATGAGCAACTGTGTGCCGAACTCGAGTTAAGCAGTGATCAACAGATCGAAGCATTACGCCGACGTTTGCGTGCCATGGAGCGCGACGGACAGTTGATGCACACCCGCCGCGGTGGTTACGGTTTGGTGGACCACATGGATCTGATTACCGGCCGGGTGCTGGGCCATCGTGACGGTTACGGCTTTCTGATTCCAGACGACGGCAGTAGCGATCTCTATCTGCACAACCGTCAAATGCGTAAGCTGTTTGACGGCGACAGAGCGCTGGTGCGTCCCGGTGCTGAGGACCACCGTGGGCGTCGTGAAGGCAAGGTTATCGAGGTCCTGGAGCGTAACACCCAACAACTGGTCGGGCGCTTCTTTATTGACGGTTCTATTGGTGTTGTCGAACCGGAAAACCAGAAGATCTGTCTCGACATTTCCGTTGCGCCTGAAGACGATATGAATGCTGAGGACGGTAGCTATGTGCTGGTCGATATTATTCAGCAACCTGGAGCTCGCAACAGGCCCAGAGCCAGAGTTGTCGAACTACTGGGTGCCCACATGGCACCGGGTATGGAAATTGAGGTTGCAATCCGCAGCCACGATATCCCTAATATCTGGTCCGACGCCGTTGTGCAGGAATCCCAACAGTTCGGCGCAGAGGTTGCTGAGGCTGACAAGGCCCATCGGGTAGACCTGCGCGATACTCCCCTTGTCACCATTGATGGTGAAGACGCTCGGGACTTTGACGATGCCGTCTATTGTGAGCGCAAAAAAAGTGGCGGCTGGCGACTGTTTGTCGCAATTGCTGATGTATCGCACTATGTTAAACCCGGCTCCGCTCTGGATCAGGAAGCCCTGCTGCGCGGTACTTCTGTGTACTTCCCTGAGCATGTGGTGCCTATGCTCCCGGAATCACTATCCAATGGACTCTGCTCTTTGAATCCGGATGTTGATCGACTTGCCATGGTCTGCGAGATGACCCTCAGTGAGAAAGGCAAGCTCAGTGGCTATCAGTTCTATGAAGCGGTGATTCGCTCCCACGCCCGCTTGACCTATACCCAGGTCGGAGCAGTACTGGAAGCCCCTGATTCAACACTGGGAGCGCAAGTTAGCGAACAGTATGCTGATATCCTGCCGCACCTTCATGAACTCCACGCGCTCTACCAAAGCCTGCGTGAAGCCCGTAAACTGCGTGGCGCCATCGACTTCGAAACAACCGAGACCCGGATCATGTTTGGCGCGGACCGAAAGATTGATGAGATCGTTCCAGTGGTGCGCAATGATGCCCATAAACTGATTGAAGAGTGCATGCTCTGCGCCAACGTGGCCACCGCGCGCTTTGTAGAAAAGCTCAACAAGCCGGGCCTGTACCGTGTACATCAGGGACCGAAGGCAAAAAAACTCGAAAGCCTGCGCACCTATTTGGGTGAGCTGGGACTCAACCTCGGTGGCGGCGATAAACCCCAGCCAATCGACTACCAGCAACTGCTGGAGCAGACCCGGGATAGAGCCGATGCCCACGTTATCCAGACAATGCTGCTGCGCTCTCTCAGCCAGGCGGTATATACCCCTGAAAATGAAGGCCACTTCGGACTGGGCTTCCCCGCTTACACACATTTCACGTCCCCCATACGCCGTTATCCGGATCTGTCTATCCATCGCTTAATCCGTGCGGTGATTCGCTCCGGTGAGATAGAGGGAAGCTTTAGCCGCACCGTACGCAGCATGATCGGGAAAAAGGGTCCCAAGGATGCAGTGCAACGCGTCAAGGGAGCACCACAAGTAAAGTGGGCACACAACTATCCATACGATGCCAAACAGGTAACTGAATTGGGTGAGCACTGCTCATTAACCGAGCGTCGCGCCGACGAGGCCACCCGCGAAGTGGTTGCCTGGTTGAAGTGTGAGTTTATGGAAGAGTGCATCGGCGATGAGTTTGACGCCGTGGTCAGTGCGGTCACTGCTTTCGGCCTGTTTGTTGAGCTAACCGGTATCTATGTCGAGGGACTGATACACGTAACCGCGCTGGCGAATGACTACTACCATTTTGACGCGGCCACACAACGCCTGAAGGGCGAGCGAACCGGTACCCAGCATCAGCTTGGCGATGCACTGAAGGTCAAGGTCGTACGGGTGGACCTGGATGAGCGCAAGATCGACTTCGAACTGGTACAGACCATCCAAAAAAGTAAGCGGAAACGCCGCAGAGGCGGTAGCCGCAAGTAATAAAACGAACCCAATTCAGACTAGCACTGGGCGTACAGTCAACAGACTACGCCCGGTGTAACGCACTCCCCGGCCGTTTATCTGCCCTGCTCTCCTCTTCTTCCCTATGCTAATAAAACAGATTGAATCAGGCTCACAGCTGATACTTTCACAACAATATAAAATGTATTTGATTTACATTTTATATTGTGAATAATAGATGCTTCTAAAATACATTATTAGGTTGGCAACACAATGATTCAGTGGAGCGACTCTGAGATTCTGGTATTCGCCCTGGTTGGGGCGATGATTCTACTCAAGCTATGGACAGTGTGGCATGTATCACGGCAAGCAAAAGCAAACCGCGAAGGAAAGTTTATCTTCCTGGGTGTTATCACCAGCATCACCCTGTTTGGTATCGGAGCCAAGTTCTATATTGGTATGATGATGGGACTTTAAAGACTGTCCAATAACCGACTACCTACTGCGACAACGACAACGACAACGACAACGACAACGACAACGACAACGACAATGGGCGACGAAAACCTATTCTACAAGGGGATTTAAATGCCCCTCTCATTTAAACCGCTTGTAGAACAAATACACCCGGCTCTTTTATACAATCCCTTGAAACAAGCCTCTTCCACAATCCTTTCATACAACCTTCTTACACGAGCGGATTCATCCCCATAGCCCTGCGTCCGCTGAATATTTGCTGGCGCTTCTCCGGCAGCGGATGAAAGTGCATGGCGCGAACATCACGAATAATACGTTCCATCGGATGCCCCTGAAAAAAACCGGGACCGCCCACAATGCTGGCCGCCATTTCCACTGTATTTTTAACCGCGGCAGTTGCAATACTCTTTCTGGATAGAATAGCATCGCTGTTGGCTATATTGGGCGTGAACTGGAGATTATCATTGCGGTAAACCATATCGTCCAAAGCCAGTTGCGCTACGGTCAACTCATTGCACAGCTGTCCAATATCAGCCGCCAGGAAGTCTTTGCCAGCGGCAGCTTTCATGGCCTGCTCTACGGCGGCTTCGGCAAGGCCTACATAACAGGACACAATGATCGGCATAGCAATGGGAAGAATAACATTCCACATGGGGTGCCATTGGCCTACGGCTCGCTTTACCACCACGGCGGCTTCGGGCACAAAGACATTATCCATAATCACGTCATTGGAACCGGTGCCCCGCATACCCAACGTCCGCCAGTTATCCTCAATAGCGATACCCTCAGTGGTAAAGGGAACAGAGAAGTGAATAATCTGTTGAGACTCCCCAGCAGCCGCATCACCGTCCAATACCGCCGAACTGACAAACACATTGGCACCCGGTCCGCCACTGACAAACCGCTTATGGGCAGTCACCCGATAGCCACCCTCTACGGCGGTGGCCACACCATTGGACTGCAACCAGTCATTAGCGCCGGTGCCTGCAATAATCAGCTCATTGGCGGAGACTCTTTCAATGGTTGACTTGGCCTTTTCATCCCCTCGCAAGGCCTTGAATACATTCACGACCAGTGGGTGCGAATGCATCGCGTAACACAAACCGGTAGACCCACAATGGCGACCAATGATGCGCACCACATCACACAGGGTTTTGTAATCCGCATCGCCACCACCAAATTGTGCCGGCACCGGCAACGAAAAAAAGCGCTGCTGTTTTAATTGCTGGTAATTTGCGGATACAAAGTCGCAATTACTGTCGTGCCTGCTCGCTCGCTCGGTAAAGTCGCGGGCGATAACCTCGGTTTGCGTTATCCAATCCGGGGGACTGTCGGTTTTTATTTGAAGAATTGCCTGGCTCATGATCCTTACTCCTACTCAATTTAATTGAAATAATGGAAATAATGAAGGTCGTGTAAAACTAGTTTGTATGCTGGCTAAACTTTGCACTAGTACAATTTCTGTACTGCACTTCATTCAAGATATTCAGGCTAATGACTGGGCACATTTATAGCTGCGTTCGCTGTAACACAACGCAGACTCGGTACCATGGTGGGCCCGCAAAACATTGCCGATAAACATGCGGTGGCTACCAACATCCCGATATGACGCCACGGTACATTCAAAAAAAGCAGTCGCATTCTCCAGAATCAGCGATCCGGTCACCCCTGAGAGCCAGCTTGCCTGGGAAAAATCATAGACTTCGCCGTCAGGTCCAAATCCTGCGAAGCAATCGGCCAGATGCTGCTGGCCTACCGACAGTACATTGATCACAAAACAGTGGTTCTGCGTAATCGCTTCACACAGCGGACTTTTACGGTTAATACCGATCATCACCATGGGAGGCTCTGCAGAGACCGAACACATGCTGGTAACGGTGAGGCCGTACAGTCCTGCGATACCGTTAGTAGTCACCAGATTGACACTCGAAACCCGCCGGCTCATGGCTGTTAAAAAATCCCGTTTGCTGTCTGCAACAGTTAAACCTGGCTGCTGATTAGTCTGTGGGGGCTTAACCTTGTTGATCATTCGCTTTGTGCTAGTTACTACTGACTGGTACATACTCTGTCCTCCGTCGTTGCTACCTTGTCATAGCTTCAGCATAAGCGCTGTGTAATTCCCAGCTAGTACAAAAAATGTACTACGCTGATAACAACATCTATCAGGAGAGTTCTCATGTCGGGATACGGACAGTTTTGTCCAGTAGCAAAATCCGCTGAAGTGCTTGGTCAACCCTGGACTATGCTGATTATTCGCGAGCTTTGCTGTGATGATCAAAGCTTTACCAATTTACGCAATGGGCTGCCTTTGATTTCCCCGTCCCTGCTCTCTTCGCGCCTAAAATCACTTGAGCGTCAACAGGTTATCTCACGTAATTGCACTGCTGGCGGGGTTTACTACAGTCTGACCACTGCAGGCGAAGAGCTGCGCCCAGTCATTCAGGCGCTTGGCGTCTGGGGGCAACGCTGGGTTCGCAGTGATATGTCCAAAAAGGATCTGGATCCGACATTACTGATGTGGGACATCCATCGAAATATTGATACGTCTTATTTTCCCGAGCAACGTACGGTTATCCATTTTAAATTCTTGGATTATGCCGTTGCCTTGCGTTTTTGGTGGCTCATTGTTGAACACGGTCATGTCGACATCTGCTTAAAGGATCCCGGCTATGAAGCCAACCTGTACATTGATACGCCGCTCAAAATCATGACTGAAGTCTGGATGGGAGATCTGTCAGTTATCCAGGCAATAAAGGATAAGAGTATTCAGCTAGCGGGCGATGAAAAGTTAAAGCGGTCTTTCAAAGAGTGGATCGGGAAAAGCATTTTCGCCGACTATCCGCCAGCAGATAAAAAACAGCAGGCCTAAGGCTAAGGAACCTACGAACAAGTCCTATGCGCCTTAGCATGCCCCGCTCCACCGGGTACTGGCTTTCAGAGCGGTTGGAGGTCAAGGCAACGCACCCAGAGGGCATGCTAATTACAGGCATACTGGTTG
>JBALVQ010000051.1:0-41627 GCA_036960915.1 Amphritea sp. | reverse complement strand
AAGCAAGAAACATACTCTGAGCATAGCTCACCAACTGCTAACCCCAACAGAGCCTCTTTTGGGTCTGTACTCGTTACTGGTCCAGTGAGTTAGTTCATGTAGCAGCGTGCTGTAATAAGCTTCAGTGAGACCGCTAGTTGAGGTTCCTTTAAACAGGTTTTCAACCCGGCATGGCGATCGGCTCTTTACTGGGAGCATAATCAAGACTTGGCCGCTTATCTTCCATGATTAGGAACAAACAGATAGCAGGAAGATATACCGCTATATTTGCCCGATAAGGACGCTTGAAACGAAAAAACCACTGTGGCAGCGGTTTTTTCATATTTATTTGCAGGCGGATAGCTTACATACCAAGCATTGCCGCCAGCAAACCGATCAGGCCACCGAAAACACCACCCCAGACCACCAGCCAGCCGAGGTGATCACGAATCATCTGCTGCACAATCTCTTTCACCAGCTGTGGCGTCAGCTCATCCAAACGTTGCTGTACAATGGTTTCCACCTTGGCCTGCATCTCCGCCATCACATCCGGGCTTTCCAGCTCATCGCGTAGCATGGCGATAAAGTCTTCATCGCGGGTCATATCTTCAATGGAAGATTTCATCTTCTCCACAAACGGCTCACGCAGAGGCTCCAGCGCATCAGTACCACCGACCATTGCCAGCATGCCACCAAACGATGAGTTCTGAATCACTTCGATCAGGGAATCAAACGTAGGCGAGAAATCCACCTTTTCAATCACCGGCGCCAGGTGCAGATCCGGCTGTTTACCATTCTCAGCGCTAAGGAAACGTTCAATATTCTCCTCAGTGAAAAACTGCTCCATCATCAACACCTTAATACCACGTTTGAAATCCTCAAACCGCGCCGGGATCACCCCGGAGCCATACAAACCCGGCACCTTTTCAAACAGCATATGCACTGCCAGCCAGTTGGTCAGCGCACCGGACAGGGCAAACAAACCAATGGTTAGTAATGTGTCATTATCAGCAATGATACCGGCGATAAAAACGAGCAACGCCGCCAGATTAGTTAGTAGGCTTTTGTTCATGAAAACAGCTCTCAAGATATGTTTTGGCGCATCATATAAGGGCTGGGTATTGTTTTAAAGCTTTTGCTTTAAAACGTCGCGGCGAGTGGCGGAAGATCAGCTTCCCCTTTTTCCATCATCGCCGGTATTGAGTAACTGATCGCACCTATCGGTTTTACTTGACCACTGCAGCATGACAAAGCAATATTTCAGCCGAGGAGGCTTCCTCAAAGCAAGCAGTCTGACAGCCGCAAGAGCTGTCGCATTAACAAAATTAGGACTGGCAACACGTTTACAACAGGAGATGATTCAACAGCATGGTTAAACTGGCCCGGTGTCATAAAATCTTAGTGTTGGCGGCTCTTCTTACAGTGGCAGCTGCAGTCTTGCTACCGGCCTGTTCCACAAGCTATACCCTTAAAGGTGATTCGCGGCCTGCCCATCATACGGATGAGGGATTCCGTAATATCTATATCGAGAACAAAGAAGCCAGCTTTTTTGGCTTTCAGAAGATGCGTCATTTCGGTGAAGATAAGTGGGCTGATTATGATGGCCAGGGCCACCTGGTTGAAAGCGTAGATGCGAATATTAGACAGCTGAATGATGCGACAGACTTACCCCAGTTCACCTGGGTAGGCCACTCCACAGTGCTGGTGCAATATCAAGGGATCAATATTCTGACCGACCCCATATTTGGGCAACGCGCATCCCCCGTACCCTTTGCGGGGCCTAAGCGAGTCACTCAGCCGGCAATTACCCTTGAGCAACTCCCCAAGATCGATTTTGTATTAATATCTCATAATCACTATGACCACCTGGATCAGTATACGGTGGAGAGAATAGGCAATACAGCCACCTGGCTAGTGCCGCTCGGATACAAAAGCTGGTTTAAAGGTCTCGGTGTCACAAACGTAGAAGAGTTTGATTGGTGGGATGAGAAAAAGGTGGCCGGCGCACGAGTCACAGCCACACCATCACAACACTGGACGGCACGAGGCCTATACGACAGATATCAGCAGTTATGGGCCGCTTGGTCTGTTCAAATCGGCGATTTCAAGCTCTGGTTCGCCGGAGATACCGGCTATAACGATAAACAGTTTAAAGAGATCGGTGATCGATTAGGACCCTTCGATCTGGCCATTATCCCGATCGGTGGGTACGCACCGCGATGGTTTATGAAGGATATGCATGTCAATCCGACAGAAGCCATAGAGATGCATCACGACGTGAAGTCAAAACTTTCCCTTGGAGTACATTGGGGGACCTTCCCACTGACGGCTGAACCTATTGATGAGCCAGCTGAGAAATTGAAGGAAGCGGCTGATTCTCTTAGCGAAACGGCATTTATCACTGTGCCGTTGGGACAGACCTCGGCGGTTGAACTGGGTGGCACTGCAAAAAATTTGATGGCGGTGAATAAAATAAGTGCGGAGGACATCTTGGGAGCAAAACATGCAAAATGACAGAACAAACCGCTCAAGCCGACGCATTGGCGTAATTATGCTGAATACCCATTTCCCGCGACTTCCCGGAGATGTAGGCAACCCCGAGACCTTTGCTTGCGATACCCTTTACCGCCGGGTAGAGGTTGCCACCGTAGACAGCGTGATCAGTGACACGGGGGTGTCCAGCGATGTTTCCTCGGCCATTTTCGATGCGGCCAAGGATCTCGACAAACAAGGCGTTGATCTGATCGTCACCTCCTGCGGCTTCCTCGGTGAGCTGCAGAAGGATCTGGAAAAACAGATCTCCACCCCGGTTATCTCCAGCGCCCTGCTACTGACGCCGCTGGTGCGCAGCCTCTTCGGCGCCAAGGCATCCCTTGGGGTGATCACCTTCAACAGCAGCAAACTAAAACCTCTTCATTTCAACGGCCATTACGATGAACAGATCCATATCCAGGGCGTTGAACGGGGTGATGAGCTATACCGCGTGATTGCCGGCGACCTCGAATCTCTCGACTATACAAAGGCTGAACAGGATGTGATCGCCGCGACCTGCTCTCTGATGAAATACAACCCAAAAGCAATCATTCTGGAATGCACCAATCTGTCCCCCTACATCGACGCAGTGCGCAAAAACAGTGGCGTCCCTGTTTTCGATCTGATACAGGGCATCGACTGGCTGCTGCAGGCTTACGACGGTAAGCAATAGAACGGTGGGGGCAAAGCGCACTTTCTGTTTTGATAACAGCGTTTGTCTGAGAACAAAAACCGGACAGGAGCTACTAACAAGCCAACTGATGGAGCTTCAACTGCTTATTATTTCGTAGATCCTGATTGCGGCTCAGACGGTGTAATAACTGAATAAACAGCCGTTCATTCCGTCCCTTGCGCAGGCAGCGTCCTGTGATTGATCAGCGAACGGCATTTATGAGGCGTTTCCTCGTTACAGATCTGCATCCATCCCGGCATCTTCAGTTGTGTCACCCTGCGCCGGGTGATCATGATGTAATACCAAGCTCAGGATAATCGCACTTAAGCCACCGACTGTAACTGAAGAGCCGAAAATACTTTTTAAAAGTTCCGGAAAGGTACTGGTTACTTCAGGTACGCTCGCAACACCGAGCGCCAGACCAAACGATACCGCCATAATCAATAGATCGCGTCGGTCTAAATCTGCTGAGGCGATAATGCGGATACCGGCCGCTGCTACAGTGCCGAACATCACCAGGGTTGCGCCGCCTAATACGGGTTTGGGCAACGTTTGTAACACGGCGCCAATAATGGGGAATACGCCCAATAGCACAAATAAACCCGCAATATAATAAGCAACATAACGGCTGGCCACACCGGTTAGTTGAATCACCCCGTTATTTTGGCTGAAGGTGGTATTGGGGAAGGTATTAAAAGTGGCTGCAATGAGTGAATTTACACCGTCACCCAACACCCCTCCTTTAATACGTTCAATATAAACAGGGCCTTCAACCGGCTGATTAGACACCATGGAGTTCGCTGTTAAATCCCCGGCAGTTTCGATAGCTGTGACCACATAGATAATGGCAATAGGTATAAAAACGGCAAAATCAAAATCAAAACCGTATTTGAAAGGTATAGGTAGGCTCACCGCTGGCACGTCAGCCACTTTACTAAAATCAACCATTCCCAAAAACAGTGCCACAACATAACCGGCAGCCATACCGATCATAATGGCGGACAAGCGAATCATCGGGTTGTGAAAACGGTTTAGGATGACAACGGTGACCAGCACGGTACCACCAACGGCGAGGTTGCGTGGCGCCCCCAGATCCTCGGCGCCAAAACCCCCGGCCAGGTCCGTCATACCCACTTTGATCAGGGACAGGCCAATAATAGTAATCACAATTCCGGTGACAATCGGGGTAATTACACGCTTAAGCTTTTCGATAAAGAAACTTAAGGCAATTTCAACAAAAGAACCTAAGGCACAAATACCAAAGATCATCGCCAAAATATCTCCAGGTGTTCCGCCGTTGCCCTTGACCATAAAACCGGCGGCTAAAATCGACGCCAAAAATGCAAAACTGGTGCCCTGTACGCACAATAAGCCTGAACCTACCGGGCCAATACGGCGAGCCTGAATAAAGGTGCCCACACCCGACACAATTAACGCCATACTGATTAAATAGGGCACTTCACTGCCCAAACCCAAGACGCCGCCGATGATCAGTGTGGGGGTGATAATGCCAATAAAGCTTGCTAACACGTGCTGTAATGCAGCGAAAGTAGCTCTGATAGGTTCAGGCCGGTCATGCAGTCCGTAAATTATATCGGTGCTTCCTGATACGTCACGCATGAGACTCTCCTGTGTGTTTGTTATCTAGTTATATTAGTTTATGTCAATCCAGAAATGAGCCTGAAGAACAGAGATGGGACACTTTCCCTAATTCGCAGTAAGCGGCTAAACGTTTATTGCCTAATTATCAATAAGCTTTGAGCGCTTTCAGAGAGTGTAAAAAAGTGTGGTTCCAAGTCCGCCGGGCACCACTTAAGACTTATTGATGCCTGGTTATTCTTAACCATAAGAAACGTTTTTTTGTCTGGAAAGTAAAACCCTCCGATTTTTTTGATTGCGCCATTACATTTCCTGGGGCTCCGAGAAACATTCCTTTAAAGACTTACGAAGGTTTACTGGAGTAACTTATCAAAGCTGAACGATAACATCCGGATTTTGCCCCTTAGAAAACTGCATCAACTCCTAACCCTAAACTCTGGTTAAACCATATGACCCTACTTGTAGACCTCGTCAGACAACTAAAAAAAGGGCCGGCATAAGCCAGCCCATAAAAGGATATAACGTTCAGGAGACTAGAAGTCCGTATATCCATAGGAGTAATAAGATCGGTATCTAAATCAGATGAGCTCAACTGTTCAGTGGAAAGTGGCAACGGTATTCATGACCATCTGCCGTTTGGGTTACTACAGGCACTTCCCGTCGGCAACGGTCGCTAGCGAACGGGCAGCGGGTGTGGAATTCACAACCTTGTGGACGCTGCAACAAACTGGGAACCTCGCCTTCCAGTTCGACCCGATTGAGTTCCGCATCCGGATCGGGATCGTGATTGGCCGACAGCAGCGCTTGGGTATAAGGGTGTTTGGGATGGGCAAAGATCTCATCGGTGGATCCCTGCTCGACAAACCGCCCCAGGTACATGATACCCATGCGATCACTGATATGACGAACCACACTGAGGTTGTGGGTAATAATCAGCAGACTCATGCCCAACTCCCGTTGCAATTTGGCCAACAGATTTAAGATTTCACCCTGTACAGAGACATCCAGTCCGGCCGTCGGTTCATCAGCAACTATCAGCTTGGGCGATAATGCCAAGGCCCTGGCCACGCCGACCCGACGTGCCTGACCGCCACTGAGCTGGAAGGGGTAGCGACTGGCAAAGTGTTCCGGCAAGCCAACCATACTCAATAATCGACGCGCTTCCACAGCCAAATCAGGTACTTTTATTCCGTGGATTTTGAATGGCTCAGTAATCAGTGCTTCCACCGTTAAACGCGGGCTGAGTGAGCCTATCGGGTCCTGAAACATCATGGCGATATCTTTACGCAGCGGTCTGAACTGGGATTCACTCAACCCCAGCAGCTCTTTATCCTGATAACGAATACTGCCTTCCTGTGCATTTACCAAACCGGTGATAGCGCGCGCCAGGGTGGTTTTACCCGAGCCGCTTTCACCGACGATGGCGAAGGTTTCCCCGGGTTTAACATTCAAAGACACGCCACAAACTGCGTCCAGATAAGGATCCCTATCACCTTCCAGCAGCGCCTTGATAGCCGACTTGCTGCGAAAACGAACTTTAACCTCAGAAGCTTCGAGTAAGTTATGCATGAACAACACCCTCCTTACTTAACAGATGGCAATTTGCTGTATGACCCTCTTCGACCACTGTTCTGCTCGGACGCAGACGATGACAATGACTGCTGGCAAACTCACAGCGATCAGCAAAAATGCAGCCTTGAGGCACTGCCACCAAGTCCGGCAAATTTCCGAATATGGTCGGTAAATCCCGGGTTTTATCGACAATTCGAGCCGGATCACATTCCAACAGTTTCTGAGTATAGGGATGACTTGGGCGATGAAAAATATCGCGTACAGAGCCTTGTTCCACGACTTCTCCTGCATACATCACGACTACTTCATCACACAGCTCAGCAATCACCCCAAGATGATGGGAGATAAACAGGATCGAGCAACCCTGACTGGCTTGCAGCTCTTTCAAACGGTGGATGATCTGTACTTCAAGTGTCGCATCCAGCGCCGTGGTCGGCTCGTCGGCTATCAGCAGATCCGGCTCCACCAGCAATGCCATGGCAATCGCGATACGCTGTAGCATGCCTCCCGAGAATTCATGGGGATATAACGCCAATCGGCTCTGAGAATCAGGAATCCCCACTCTATCCAGCATCATCGCTGCTTTGTCTAATTTGGCTGACTTGCTTACTTTATCTCGATACTGGATATCGACCATCTGAGTGCCGATGGATATCACCGGGTTTAAGCTGGTCATCGGATCCTGGAAGATCATCGAAAAGCGGTTGCCACGAATATGCTGCATTTGATTGTTTGTTAACGCCAGCAGATCATCATCCTGAAATTTAACTCCGCCTTCACTAACAGTGGCGTTGGGCGCCAGCAGATTGATAATGGCGCTGATCAGGGTGGATTTACCACAACCACTTTCGCCGACAATGCCAACGATTTTTCCTTTAGGCACCTGCAGGTTGACTTTGCGCAGGGCCTTCAACGCGCCACGCGAGGTTCGATAGTCGATGGATAAATTATGAACATCAAGAATTATGTCTGACATAGCGCTAAATATCCTTGCGTAATTTTGGATCGAAGATATCGCGCAGTGACTCACCCAGGAAGGTAAAGCCCAGCGTGCTCAAAATCAGCGGCAAGCCGCCGGCAATAATCAACCAGGGTGTATTGCGAATAAACGAGTAGCCATCATTCAAAATAGTTCCCCAACTCGGAGTCGGTGGTTGAATACCCAGGCCCAAAAAGCTCAGTCCCGCTTCGATAGTAATGACGATAGGTACATCCATACTGGCCAGAATCAGCAGCTGACCGATCACATTCGGCAACATATGGATGAATAGAATGCGCGGCACGCTTGCACCCATTGCCCGTTCGGCGAGAATAAACTCCTGCGCTCTTAATGCCTGGGTCTGGGTCCGGACCACACGGCCATAAATGGGAATCGAGGTGATCACCACTACCAGAATAATTGTCGTCAGGCTGGGACCGGTTAGAGTCACCACGGCCAAGGCAAAAATAATGGTGGGAAAGGAACGCACAGTATCGAACAGGGTAACAATAATGTTATCCAGCCAGCGTGGGCCATACCCGGCAATCAAACCCAGCAGCAAGCCAAACCCCAGAGCCAGGGCTATCGCGGACAAGGCAACTTTTAGTGCCACTTGGCCACCCATCAGTACACGGGAGAAAACATCACGGCCCAGTTGGTCTGTCCCCAGCCAATGCTCGAATGACGGCGGTGCCAGGCGATGCATGATATCCATCGCAACAGGATCATAAGGTACCAGCCAGGAGGCAAACACGGCACTGCTGACAATCAAGGTCACCAGTACCAGCCCTAACAACCCTAAGGGTTCGTGGCATAACCGTATTAACGATTTGCTTATTACACGTAGAAAGCTAAAGTCAGGCATAGTCGCCACCAGCTTTGTTGTAGTTGCAGTCATAAAATCATCCTCCCCCTAGGCATGGGTGCGAATGCGCGGATCAAAAACAGCGTTGATAAAATCCGCCAGTGTTGTCGCGATCACAAACAGTACCGTGGTCACTAAAACAGAGCCCATGACTATGGGGTAGTTACGGGTCGAAACCGCATCAAAAATCAGCTTACCAATCCCCGGACGGGCAAACACAATCTCGGCAAATAATGCCCCGGAGAGCAGATAACCGATGCCAACACCCAACAGCGTAATCGTCGGCAAAATCGCAATGCGCAGGCTGTATCGGAAAATAATCACCCGCTCGGGTAAACCAAACGCACGGGCGGTGCGCACATGGTTTGCACTTAAGGTTTCCAGCATCGAAGAGCGCACCAGGCGGGAGATATACCCCACCCACCCCAACCCGACGGCCAGTGACGGCAGTATCAGATGTTCAGCTTGATCCCAGAAGTCGCCGTCGTTGCCAGCACCAATGGCAGGTAACCACTGCAACGATACGGAGAAAATCAGCAGTCCATAGATCGCCACGACAAATGAGGGTATGGCGATAGTACCGACTGACAATACAGCGCTGACTTTATCGAATAGAGAATTTTGATAAATAGCCGAATAACAGCCCAGCGGAATACCGATGGCGGCAGCCCAGCTGATACTGGTTAAAATCAGTATCAGGGTATATGGCAGTTGCTCCATGATAATCTCAGTCACCGGTCGCTGACTAAACACATCGAACCCTAGGTTGCCCTGTATCACGTCGCCAAAAAACGTCAACAGCTGAATATATACCGGCTGATCCAGCCCCATTTTCACAGCGAGGGCCGCCTTCATCTCTTCGGTCGCCCGCGGACCAAGAATGATACTGGCCGGATCACCCGGAATGGCATGAATCATTAAATAGAGTGCAGTAACCGCCAGCAAAACAATTAAAACCGCCAGACAGCACCGTTTAAGCAGGAAAAACCACATAACTTTCTCACTTCATAAAGTCAATGATGAAGGTGCGGCTATGATTAATAATCAAAGCCGCACCTTAAACATAAGCTACTGAGCAGCCGTCAGTTTAAAGCTTCGATACAGTGGAGTACCGTCAGGCCGCAAGGCCGGTGAGATAGAGTTGCGATAAACCACTGGCGTAGACTCATGGGTAATGAAGCGATAGGAACCAGACTGCTCCATGATGTCCTGCATTTTCTGGTACATGGCTGAGCGCTTGGCTTCAGACGATTCACCCAACGCTTTGGCATGCAGTTGATCGAATTGCGTATTACGAAAACGCTCCCAGTTCCAAACGCCGACCTGCTTTTCCACAAACCATTGAGTCGCATAATAAGGATCCGGCGTCATGGAGAAGCGGTTCATGATCAACTCGATATTTTTCCAGCGTTCACCAGAACTTTCAGAACCCAAAGACCAGAAAGAGCCGGATTCATGCAAGTTAATCTGCAAACGAATACCCGCTTGTGCCATGGTAGCCTGCATTACCTGGGCGGCCGTCATAAAGCTACTTTTGTTGAGGATATCCAGGGTCAAATCAATGCCACTGGCATAACCTGCTTCGGCCAACAAGGCTTTAGCCTCGGCATAATTAGCCTTCGGAGGAAGCAGGCTTTTCTCGCGGTGACCGGTTAACCCCGGGGCGATAATGCCGGTTGCGGCATCAGCAGCATTGAAATAGGCGGCCGCCAGGATGGATGGCACATCGATCGATAGCTGTACGGCTTTACGTACCCGTGGATCCTGCAGCTTAGCGTTTTCCTGATTTATACCGACCCACACATAAAATAGCGAAGGATGCTCGCTCAGGCTGCTATTTTTAGGCGGCGCCGCACGGTAATTCTCAAGGGAACTCAAACTGACCCGGGTAAAGTCGATGTCACCCGACTCGAAGGCAATTTCGGCGGTCTTTTCATCATCAATCTGATGAATGTAAATTGCATCAAATTCAGGTGTATCTCCGTGCCATTGAGGGTTTCGCTCCAGCACCACCACTTGCTTTGGTTGCCACTTTTTGATGCGGTACGGGCCAGATATTGCTGGCGGGTTTGTACCAAATTTACCATTAACCGACTCAACGGCTTTCTTGGAAAGGATATTACCCGCGGCATACGGCAGCGTTATATTCCACAGTGGCTGGAAAGGCTCCTTGAGGACAATGGTTCCGGTATACTTGCCGGTGACTTCTACATGATCCAATGGTCCCCAATCGGATGCTACGGGTGATTCGATTGCCGGATCAATAAAGCGTTCGAAGGAGAACTTAACATCCTCTGCGGTCATCTCACCAAAGCCATTGGAAAACATGATGCCCTGTCGCAGCTCAAAAGCGATATGGGTAGGATCAACCTGCTCAATGCTCTTAGCTGCCTGTAATTCCCACTCCCAGGTATTGCCTGGCTTATAGTAAATCAGCTTGTTATAAATAGCCCCCATCACATCTTCTTCAACCGCTGCGCTATAAAAGGCAGGATCGAGAGTCTGAATATCGGTGTAGCTACGGGTATGCAGCACCTTTTTATCATCATCCGCCGCCCAGGTTGGCTGTACAGAAATGGCACCCAGCGTCCCTAGCAGAGCAGCGCTGAGTAATAACTTGCGTCGTCCACTAGAAAAGCTACGTTTGATAGACTTGATATTGAACATAGGGAGTTCCTCTTATTTTTATTGTAGTTAGGGTTTGAGTCTTAGGTTAATTAGGTTTGTGTTACAGGCTTGTTTTAAAGACAAGAAGCCTCAGCATTCATCCAGTGGATAAATCGGCCTTCTCAGGTTTTTAAACGGAAAAAGGTTATAGTCAGAACTGCACACACCGGGACCGGCGACCGGCACCACATGCTTGGCAATAGGCTCGAACGCGGCACGAAAATGCAGCCGCGAGTTAATTAAGATGTATTTCTTTGATAATAGGTCGACGCCTGCATGAGTCAGGTAAGTCAGGTCGTAAGATTCACAGCGTTTGCTGCTCACAACTAACTCCATGTCTCCCGTATCAAGTACGGCAGTAAGCCCTACATTAGCCTGAAAACCCTGCATCATCGGCCCGGCTAGCTGAAAACGCCCATCGGTAATCGCACGTACCCGTCCGCTTAACTGCAACGGCTCTCCCTTCAATCCCAGCGCTGGCACATCACTGTTACCGCCAATTTGCAGCGTAACCTCGGCATCGACGCCGGCTTCAATCATCTGTGCAACGGCATCCGCATCCCAGATAGGACCGGCAGCCACCTGTGTCAGCCCCTGGCGCATGGCTTCTCTTATTACCGCCATACTGTCGGCGTTGCCACCCGCACCGCAATTATCGCCATGATCGGCCAGTACAATCGGATATTGATCAAGTCCCTTGGCGTACGCGATTGATTGCTCCATGGGTTCGGCTGTAAAAACAAACTCCTGACGACGCTGCCAGGCCATATCGAGTAATTCTTCAAGCAGGCCCTGGGCTTGCTCATCAGCACCGTCTGTCACTATCAGGGTGCTGAAGCTGACATGGGGAATATCAGCCAGGGGAAAACCACTAAACACCGACGCATTAAGCACCTGACCCTCAGCCTCCGCATCCATCGCCATCATCATGATGTCTTTCATCGGTTGCTGCTGTGATGCTTGCTTAAGTAAGTGAGTCATCATCGGTCTGGATCCCCAGACCATTTTCGGGCTCACTTCGCCAGCCAGAGTCCTGAGCAGTGTCCGACCGGCCCGCATGCCAGTTTCATACATATCGACGTGTGGATAAGTGCAATAGCCGGTGATGATCGTGGCATGTTCAACCATCTCTTGGGTGAGATTGGTGTGCATGTCCAGAGCCACGGCAATGGGCACATTGGCATCAACCGCACGTATCCGACGCAGCAACTCGCCCTCACCATCAGCAAAGCTTTCTGTCACCATGGCACCGTGCAGGTCCAGCAATACCGCATCACAGCCTGCCTTAACAGCACTGCAGATCTGTTCGACGATCAATTCAAATGCCGCATCGGCAACCGGCCCGCTGGGCTCGGCATTGGCAGCGATAGGCACAACTGTATCAGCACCGACTTCGTTGGCCAGATCTAGAAAGGCATCGATGGCGAACCCTGATTTTTTATAGGCAGCAACCGCATCGTCGTGTTGAGGTGGAAGCGCATAACCCGTCCCACCAGCAAACGCCTCATAGGGAGTCGGCTGGGGAGAAAATGTATTGGTTTCGTGCTGCATCATGGCTATTACAAATCGCATAACTTCATCTCTGTATTCTCGAGAACCGGTATCAAAGGATATAAGCCCGTTATCAAGATTGACGTTGTCCCATTTAACTTAAAGAACCCATATTTATTATCAATTTCGCAACTGTCGAAAATTTTTATGCTCCACCTTCGCTAGCAGGCATAACTGCTGGCTTAACTATCGGTTTAAAAGCCGGGCCACAGGGACCCAGACGAACACCCTTACGTAACTTTTCATAAGCTAAACCGGTCAGACGGCAGGGGTGGGCGCCCGGGGATTCGACTTGCAGAATCCGTGCTGCGATGGGCTCGAAATCGGCACGAAAATGGACCGTACTTTTCAACACCACTAGCCGATAAGCTTCCACCTGAACCCCGAGGTGCTCAAACACGGATCTATCCACACACTGGAAACGCTCATGACTGACGACTACTGCGATATCCGCTTGCGTGTCCACCAGTCGTAACAACGCCAACGACCCCACATCGGCTAGCGCCCCGCGATACATCTCACCGGTACAAGTGAAACGGCCATCGGATAGTTTTTCTACCCGCCAGCGAGCCTCTAGAGGTTGCTCGTCATAGCCAAAATAGTTGCCGACAGCAGCACTGAACTCTGCCCCTTCGCCTAAATTGTGAGCGGTGGCGACCAGTTGCGGATCACACAGCGCCCCCACCAGCCCTTGCTGCACTCCGGCTGTAATCATGGCGGACAATATACCGGTAGTATCACTGGTAGCGCCGGCACCGGAGTTATCCTGAACATCAGCCAGGATAATGGGGCCGTCCTTCTGCGTTGCTAACGCAATATCAATCGCTTCGTGGGGCGAAAGCAGTTCATCCTTATAAATCATTTCCGCTTCCATAGCGGCGCAGTACAGTTTCTGTACACTCTCCTCCAGCGCCTTCTCATCGCTGCCATAAGCGACTATCGCCGGGCCTGCATCAGGTATATCCGCTGGCGGAAAGCCCAGCGCCAGCTCAACCCCTAGCAATTGCTCGTTGTCCCAGTGCTGAAGGTATTTGAACAACTGTCTGTTTGGCGCCTCCTGTGTACACTGCGCGGATAACGGAATCAGGTAGGGAATCTGGCGAAAGCATTTATTACGCAAACCACCGTCAAACCAGGATTGCAGGTAACGATAGGCCCGCTCACCGGTTTCAAACATATCCACATGAGGGTAGGTGCGATAGATACTGATCAAATCCGATAGCTGCACCATGGCAGCGGAAATATTGGCATGAAAGTCCAGGCTGACAACAATTGGAATATCCACGCTCAGCACCTGTCTTACCCGTGCCAGCAACTCCCCTTCGGCATCGTCATAGCTCTCGGTGGCCATCGCACCATGCAGATCCAGGTATAGCGCATCAATGTCGGGCGTCCCGGCAATCTGTTGGCAGAGCGTTTCGACGATCTGTTCAAATGCGGCATCCTGTACCGTGCCGCTGGGTTCCGCCGAACACCAAAGCAAGGGGATCAGTTCATGGCCGGCTTCTCTGGCGGATTGCATAAAACCGGCACTGGGCAGATTCATTCCCTCAAAGACCTGAAACATCTCGGCACCAACCAACATCTTTGGCCAAAGATCTGCTCTTACGAAATCCTCATACTTTGCCGGGATGGGAGAGAAGGTATTGGTTTCATGTTGAAACCCTGCCATCAAAATCTTCATAGACGCCTCACAGAGAACTGAACTAATGATATTTAGCCGACTGATTTGAAACTAAGTTTTTAGCGGATGACGGATTGTCATCTAAAGGCCGACGTGCTTAAGTAAAATAAGCTTACCCTCTGGTTCGAGGGAGCATCAATTTCGCTAGCAAGGTAGAAAATAGACCGATGTTAAACGCCGATAGCATAAGAAAGCATAAAGTCGCTTCAGCAGATAAACAGCCTAAGGAAGCCAATGATCTTGCTGAAAATATGCGTTACCTGTGTAATCAGAAACCGTCAATATCAGAAGTCTGCCGGGATTTGCAGATTAACCGTCAACAGTTCAACAAATATCTCAGTGGGGTGTCCCGTCCATCCAGTGCCAACCTGAGTAAGATTTGTCGCTACTTCAAATGCGAAGAAGTCATTATTTCCTTGCCCCATGCACAATTTATTCAATATCTCGAACAGCCACCTCAGCAGTCAGTAACCTCTGATTCTCAACATTTACTGAATTTGCTGGAAACAGCGTATCCCAAAGCCGACCCTGAACTGATGCGCTACCTGGGCTTCTATCATGTCTATTGCCATTCAATGGGCTTTCCGGGTTATATCGCCAAGTCACTGGCTCAGTTTTATATCAAGGACGACCGGATGTTCTGCAAAACTATCGAACGGATGTCAAAGGTTGATGAAGAAGAGGGGCCACACTTCACCTATAAGTACTTTGGTACCATCTCGCTGATATCAGATCGACTCTATTTGATGGAGATGGAGTCCCTGATGAAAAAAAACCTCTCCCTGACCGTTCTCTACCCTACCTATCAGCCTAAGTTGCAGTTTCTCAACGGTATTAATGCCGGTGTCGCCAGTACTCATGGCCGGGATCCTGCCTGCCGCTATATAACCTATGAATTTTTAGGGAAGAGCATCAATATCCGCCAGGCTTTGAAGTCCTGTGCCCTCTATATATCGGATAGCGATAAAGTCAGTGAAGAGGTCAAGAAACGCCTGAAAGCTAAGGAGTCACCTGATCCCGATATCTTTTTCGGTAATAACTATATCTAGAAGGTAACAATCAATATTTTAGGCATGGGCGACGTTGGCAGTTTTCGTCGCTACTGCATATCTTTGTGCCCGCGTCCCTATTCCCGTTAGTGAGCGGAGCGTACAGCCAATACATCGCTGCACCGCCCCCTTTCTTTTTAGAGAGCATCCATTCCTGGATATCGTCGCTCCTGCACATCCCGGTGCCCGCGACATACCGTACATCCTGTACATCGCTGCACCGCCATCCATGGCTCCTTGCCACCCAGTTCTTTTTAAAGAGTATCCATCCTTGGATATAAAAAAGACCGCAAGAGCGGCCTGTGTACAGTGAGAATTCTCTGATTAAAAAGCTTAAATAACACCTCGATCGAGAGTTTCGTGCCAGACTTTGCGGTGTACCTGCTGACCATTTTCATAAGCGATCTGTTCTGCCTCAATAAAGAAGTGCCTGGCATCACAGGTGACAATGATACTGCTGTCTACTGAAGTCGACCAATCCCCCCGGCTGGCAGTATGGTTCCAGTAGCACTCAGCCCGGGCTGAAAGCGCATCGTCAGGCAGGATCGAATAAACCTCCTTAAGTTGCTGTCCGGTGCGTAAACCATGATCCTCAAACAGAGTCTCTCCAAAGTCATCCACAATTGTGGTGGTCACCCGGCCGGACACTAAGTCTGTACTGACTGCACGCTCATTAGATATTGGCCGCAACACTGTTTTAGCAGCAGCGGGCATTATTACCGGTGCTTCGAAAGGGTTATCAACCACTGATGCTTGGTTATGAATCGGTAGCTGCAGGCTGCAATTACTCAGATTTAAACGCATTGTTGTGGATTCAGGTGTTGGCCAGATAAGTGGAAAGTAAGCATTGGAAACGGCGACACGAATACGGTGTCCCCTGGGAAAGCAATAACCCATATCATCAAGCTTCAGCGTGATCTGTAGTGGTTGCTCAACGGGAACGTCCATCGGACGGTCGCTACCATCACGCAACTTCAGGTTCAACATGCCATACGTCACTCGAGTTGAATTACCGTCCGGATCAACGTCGTTGATACGTACAACTAGCTGGCCGAACGGCTTATCAACCTGTAGCTCTAACTTAACTACTGGAGCACCTAGGATAGTCACTTCTTCATCGAGCAATGGTGTATCAAAGCATAGAGAGCCAGCATCATCATAACGCTGGTCGGTTGGAAACTCAGGTCCCATCCAGATGATGCACCACTCACCACATGCAGAGCCCATAGTTAACGGGGATTTTAACGCTGCCTGTTTGTTATTCTGCGGCTTAAGGCTGAGCTCGGCATCGGAAAAATACCAGTGCTGCATCGATGTATTTTCAGTCGGCCAACCCTGTTCCTGAACCCAGCGACCGGGTCTTGTTAGATAGCTGGAATGGGGTTTTACACTGTCCTGGATATAAACCGTAATCTGCGGCTCATCCATAATTCCATTGTCTATATCCTTAAGCCAGTAATCCCACCAGCGCAGACACTCCTGTAAGAAACCGATAGCTGGGCCCGGTTGCCCCATATTCGGATAACGATGCGCCCAGGGACCTATCAGCCCTTTGCGTGGGCATTGGAGCTTCTCCATCATACGGGGAATAGTATTAGAGTATGAATCATTCCAACCGCCCACAGCATAGACGGCCGCCTTTACCTGGCTGTAATCTTCATTGATCGAGCCATGTTTCCAATAGTCATCTTTATACGTATGTTCGATCCAGTTCTTCGCTAATAACGGCATATTTTGCAGGCGGTCCAGCCACATATCCCGCCACTGCCCACCAACCAACAGCGGATCCGGTGCCTTCGAGGAAAAGTTGAACATCGTTGCAGCCCAGCCGATATTCTCGACTAACATGCAACCGCCCTTGTAATGGACATCGTCAGTGTAGCGATCATCAGTCGAACAGGCAGTCACTATGGCTTTCAGTGCCTCTGGTTGCCTTGCTGCTACCTGCAAGCCATTAAAACCGCCCCAGGAAATGCCAATCATACCCAGCTTGCCGGTACACCATGGCTGCCTGGCAATCCACTCAATCACCTCCAGGGCATCGTCCTGTTCCTGCTTCAGGTACTCGTCTAGCATCAGACCGTCGGACTCACCGTTACCCCGCATATCCACACGGATGCAGGCATAGCCTTGTGCTGCTATGTAAGGGTGGTTCTTCTCATCCCTATCAGCTGTGCCGTCACGTTTACGATAGGGCAGGTACTCCAGAATCGCCGGGACAGGGCTTTCCTCGGCATCCTCCGGTAACCAGATACGGGCCGCCAACCGACACCCATCGTTTAAGGGGATAAATAGGTTTTCGATCTCTCGAATTTTCCGAGTACACTGCGATATTTCTGTCATATATACCTCTCACCCATCCGTTCTTCTTCTGCCAAAGCCCTCAGCATAAAGCACCTAAAAGGATTCTATTCAGAAAAAATGTTAGACCTGGATAGTAAGGCCTGAATGGGAGGCGCTACAATTGCGCAGCTAATGACTGAATTATGCTCGGTCGCTCAAAGTTGCTTCAAGTGGAATTGAGATTCGGCATTTCACACACCCGTACATAATAGCGCTATCTGACGCACTATTTGCACCCAACAGCACCAGATACTTTCTGCAATTTGATCGCTGTTATGAAATACTACCCGGGGATGATTAATGGGGACGTATTTCGATGAACGACGATTTTTCACGCAATCTGCGGCTACTGTGCAGCTACTACAAATCGATAGCAGAAGTGTGTCGCCGCCTGAAGATTAACCGCCCTCAGTTCAACCGCTATCTCAACGGGCGCTATAAACCGTCGGCGAACACCATGCGTCGATTCTGCGATTTTTTCGGTGTCGAAGAGTATGAGATTCTGCTGCCCCATAGCCAATTCGAACGCCTGATTCAGATTCGCCCCAGAGCCACCACCAGTGAAGTTGAATCGCTGCCGGAAATCGCCCATCTGGAGCATCTTAATCAACTGGGAAGCCCCGGACTGGATAAATATCTGGGCTACTATTTCGAATACTATATGTCGATGGCTTGTCCCGGAAAGCTGTTACGCACACTGATCTGTATTGAGCGCCGCGCAGACAAGATCTACTATCAGCGAACAGAGCGTTTGCTTGAAAATCCGCATGATAAGCCCTGCCATGGTATCTATCTGGGTATCGCCCACTTCCTGACGGATAGGATATTCATGGTGGATTATGAATCATTAACAGGCCATGAGATCACCCAGACAATTCTGTTCCCCTCCTTCAAGAACCGGGTATCCCGACTCACCGGGCTGAAACTGGGCGTTTCCGGCAGTGGTGAACGGATGCCCTGTTGCGCCCGTGTTTTATATGAACACCTGGGCACCGCCGTCGATTTACGCCGGGCTTTAGCGCTTTGCGGCCTGTATGAGCTGGATTCTCCCGAGATTGATGAATCAATCCGCAAAGCCGTTGTTAATGAAGTCAGCGACAATGAATGGCACTTCCGGGCACGGCATTAACGACCCGGAACCGTTCAATTGCCACCAGTCATTTAGATATTACTGCATCTGAATCAGTGCCTTGCTTCGCCTCTGGAGCAAGGCCACCTCTAATTGCGTAATCCCTCCGGTGTTTATCATTGCAGTAGCGAGCAACCGCACAGCACCACAGCTTAGCTATTCGCATTCTGATGCTACATGCACACCTAAGTGCGCCAAAAAAACCCAAAGCGTCAAATTACACTGATCCACTTTGCATGCTGAAATAGCCCCCTTGCGATAAAACAGAATTTTACAGTTTCAGTGATGGCGCCTGGAGACTTTAGCCTGCGGCTGTTGCACTGAATTGTTTGTTGCGTTTCAGGCTTATTTCAAGTCCATTTTTGTGGAGCGACTGCTGATGAATACACGTACAGAACACGACATGCTAGGTGATATGGAGATCCCTGCCGACGCCTGGTATGGCATCCAGACGCAGCGGGCTGTGGATAACTTTTCCATTACCGGTGTTGCTATCAGTCACTTCCCGCCTCTGATAAAGGCCCTGGCAATGGTCAAGTGGGCGGCCGCCAGCACTAACTCTGAGCTGGACCTGCTAGCGTCGCACAAAGCCGATGCCATTATCGCTGCCTGCGGCGATATCATCGAAGGTAAACTGCATGAGCAGTTTGTTGTAGACCTTATCCAGGGCGGCGCCGGCACCTCCACTAACATGAACGCCAATGAAGTAATCGCAAACCTGGCGCTGGACAAGCTGGGGCAAGCGAAAGGTAACTATCACTACCTGCACCCTAATGATGACGTAAATTGCTCCCAGTCCACCAATGATGCTTATCCTACAGCGGTTTGCCTTGGCATCCAGTTTGCCGCCGAGCCCTTGATTGCCACGCTTAAAAGTCTCATCGAAGCCTTACAGGCCAAGGGCGATGAATTCAAAGGTGTCGTGAAAATGGGCCGTACCCAGCTACAGGATGCGGTGCCGATGACCCTGGGCCAGGAATTTGAAGCCTTTGCGGTAACCCTGGGTGAAGATATCGAGCGCATCAACGAGGCCTGCCAGCTATTGTGCGAAGTGAACCTGGGTGGCACCGCGATAGGCACCGGGATAAATACCCATGCCTGCTATGCAGCCCTGGCAGTGCAAAACCTGGCGAAAGTATCCGGCAAGCCGATGGTACCTGCAACTCACCTGGTAGAAGCCACCTCCGACATGGGGGCTTTCGTGCTGTTCTCCGGCATCCTGAAACGGCTGGCGGTGAAGCTCAGCAAGATGAGTAATGACCTGCGTCTGCTGTCCAGCGGACCGCGTACCGGCCTGGGAGAGATTAACCTGCCGCCGATGCAGCCCGGTTCTTCAATTATGCCCGGCAAGGTCAATCCGGTAATTCCAGAGGCGGTTAACCAGACCGCCTACCAGGTCATCGCCAGCGATCTTGCCGTTACCCTGGCAGCCGAAGCCGGCCAGCTCCAGCTCAACGCCATGGAGCCTCTGATCGTCTATAACCTGCTTAACTCCATGAAAATGCTCGGTGCCGCCTGCGAAATGCTGGAAGTCCGCTGCATCACTGGCATCACGGCTAACCGTGAGCAGTGCGCCCGCCACCTGGAAAATAGCATTGGCATCATTACCGCCCTGGTACCTCACATTGGCTACGCCAATGCCTCGCGAATCGCATCGACCGCCCTCAACAGTGATGTGACCGTCAGGGAGCTGGTGATTGCCGAGGGATTACTGGAGAGCGCGCAGCTGGATCAGCTACTCAGCCCACAATCCATGCTAGCCCCCGGGGCCTCTGTCGTATGAAAAGCCGCATGAAACGCCGCATCCTGATTATCTATACCGGTGGCACCATCGGCATGCAGCCTTCTGAACAGGGCTATGTGCCAATGGCCGGATTTCATGATCTGGTCGTCCAGCAGTTCGGAGCAGACACCGTGGATCAGCTACCGAGCTTTGACATGGTGGAATGCAACCAGTTGATTGATAGCGCAAATCTGGTGCCGGCTGACTGGACCCGGTTAGGAAAACGGCTGGCCAACTACTGGCAGGACTACGATGGCTTCGTAGTCCTGCATGGTACCGACACCATGGCGTACACCGCATCGGCACTGTCCTTCATGCTACAGGAAATGGATAAGCCGGTGATTCTGACCGGCTCCCAGATCCCTCTGGTGGAGCTGCGCAATGATGCCCTGGATAACCTGATTACCGCCCTGATTCTGGCCGGTAACTACGACATTCCCGAAGTCTGCATCTATTTCAACGGCCGCCTATTACGCGGCAACCGCAGCAGCAAGTTAAAAAGCTCTGGCTTCGACGCCTTTGATTCACCTAATTTCCCCCACTTGGGTCAGGTGGGTATCCATATTGAGCTACAGCGTAATTTGCTATTGGAAACTCAGCAGCCAGCACTGCGCATACCCGAGTTTGATCCCGAGGCAGTAGTCATGATGCAAACCTATCCGGGGATGTCTGTCAGAGGGCTCGAGGCGCTACTGGAAAACCCATCGGTGAAGGGGCTTATTCTACAAACCTACGGCACCGGCAACCCACCGGATGCCAACAAGGCGCTGATCGATGCACTGGAACAGGCATCCAATCGGGGGGTTGCGGTACTGAATATAACCCAGTGCCCTCAAGGCAGTGTCAGCCAGGGCGCCTACGCTACCGGCGCCACGTTGAATCGAATTGGGGTGATCCCCGGGGGAGATATGACCCTGGAGGCCGCATTTACCAAAATGCATTTTCTGGTTAGCCAGCAACTGTCGGTTGACGCTGTGCGCGAAGCATTGCGACGACCGCTGTGTGGTGAGCTGACCGGGTAATCTAACAGCACTCGCTGCTGTAGTTACACATCCGCCTCGCCCTGCCCTGGGACTAATGAGGCGGATATGAATAGCAAAACAATAATTCTAACTTTCGTGCATCAGCACGTTGCTTTCTGGAGGTATTCTAATGCAAGCATTTGTCGATATTATGAACGGCATTATCTGGAGCCCGGCACTGATCTATCTGTGTCTTGGCGCCGGTCTTTTCTATTCCATCATGACGCGATTCGTACAGGTACGTATGTTCAGCGAAATGTGGAGACTGCTGTTGTCAGGCAAAAGCTCTGAAAAAGGCATCTCTTCTTTCCAGGCGCTGGCGGTATCACTGTCAGGCCGGGTTGGTACCGGTAATATTGCCGGTGTTGCAGCTGCTATCGGCTTTGGTGGCCCAGGCGCCGTATTCTGGATGTGGGTTGTTGCTTTCCTTGGCGCGGCGACAGCCTATGCCGAATCAACGCTGGCGCAGATCTATAAAGAGGAACAGGACGGACAATACCGTGGTGGCCCGGCGTTCTACTTTGAAAAATGCATGGGACAGAAGTGGTTTGCATGGATCTTTGCCATCGCCACAATTATGGCATGCGGTGTCTTCCTGCCAGGCGTACAGTCCAACAGTATCGGTAACGCCGTTGAAGCGGCATTTGGTTCCGGCCAGATGATCGATACGGCGATGGGCACCCTGAGCCTTGCCAAAATTTTAACGGGAACCGTTGTAGTCCTGATTCTGGGCTTCATTATCTTTGGTGGCGTTAAGCGTATCGCCAACTTCACCCAGATAATAGTACCTTTCATGGCGCTGGCTTACATCATCATCGCCTCGGTGATCGTGCTGCTGAATATCGACATGCTGCCGGGAATTATCGGTATGATCTTCCAGGATGCCTTTACGCCAATGGCCGGCATGGGCGCAGCCATCGGCTGGGGTGTAAAGCGTGGTGTCTACTCCAACGAAGCCGGCCAGGGTACAGGTCCTCATGCTGCCGCCGCTGCTGAAGTAGAACATCCGGCCCAGCAGGGTCTGGTACAGGCGTTCTCTGTTTACATCGATACTCTGCTCGTATGTTCCGCTACCGCGTTCATGATCCTGATCACCGGTGCCTATAACGTGCATGGCGCGGGTGATGCTTTCCTGGTACAGAATCTGGCCACTGACGTCGCCGCTAACGGCCCGCTGTTCACCCAAACTGCGATTGAAAGTGTGTTGCCAGGCATCGGTAATCCGTTCATCGCTTTTGCGTTGTTCTTCTTCTCCTTCACAACAATCCTGGCGTACTACTACATCGCCGAAACCAATATTGCTTACATCCAGCGTTCGTTCAAAATTCCAGGCCTGACTGGTGCATTGAAACTTACCTTGATGGCGGCAACATTCTACGGCGCAGTTAAGACTGCCAACCTGGCATGGGGTATGGGTGATGTCGGTGTAGGCCTGATGGCGTGGCTGAACATTGTCGGTATGCTGATCATCTTCTTCATGTCCAAGCCAGCCCTGAAAGCACTGAAAGACTATGAAGCACAGCGCAAGGCTGGTGTGAAGGTATACACCTTCAATCCACTCAAGCTGGGCATCAAGAACGCTACTTTCTGGGAGCAGCGTTGCGGTGTCACTGCAACTGAAAAGTCGAAAGAAAAAGACAAAGAGGTCGAGCTGGTATAAACAGCTCTGCCCACCAGATTCTTTAGTGACGTATAGATAGCTAAAGAATAAAGCCCACCCCTGGCAGCAGGGGTGGGCTTTTTTATTTCTGAAGCATCGTATTGTCTGATTCGGCTACCGCAAAAAAAGTCGATGATTATTTACCTGTGCGGGCCGCATCAGGCTAACCAACATTAACTCAGGACAAAAGCCGGGCAAACGCTGATGGATTAAAGTAATAACAGTAATTGTTTAATCAGATCACAATGCTCACCATGTAAGGAGTAAGCGACATAAGCCTTCATTTTAATCACCGGGGCATCAGCTACAGGATACAGCTGGCCCTCTTCAATCAGTGATGCAACCACCGTTTGCGGCAGGTAAGCAGCACCGCCACAACTGAGCATCAATTCCAAAGCAATTCGACCGCTGTTAACCCGCACCGGCGCTAGTGGGCGTTGCGGAAATAACCCTTCATGGAGGAGGTTGAAAGTCGTACCCCACTCCACCCTTATGTATCCTTTTGAAACAGCTTCATCCGGCGTCTGGTTGCAAGAACTGGATACCAACTGAAGCTTTATGCTTTTGACTTCCTCCACTGTAAAGTCAGGCAGCTTTGGTTGTTCATACATGAAACCAATATCAATCAGCCCACGATCAAGCTTCTCAACAACCCGTAACGGCGTACTTTCTTCGGCCCGCAATCCCAGATTAGGCATCTGGCTGTAAATATTATTCAGCCACTGTTGCAGAAAAATATCCCACAAGCTTGATACTCCAGCGATAACCAGACGCTTATTCAGGCTGGCATTCAAAGCAATATCTTCGTATGCCCGCTCCCAGGCATCGATAATAAAGCGGGCATGGCGTTCCATACGCTCGCCTTCAGGCGTCAGACTGATTTGGTGATGGCTGCGGATAAACAGCGACAGTCCCAGATGCTCCTCCATCTGTTTGATGCGGGCACTAACTGTAGAAGGCGATACACACAGATTATCTGACGCCTTGCCAAAATTTCGGGTGCGTGTAACTTCAAGAAAGGTTTTGAGTAGCAGGGTATCCATAATCAACGTTCGGTTTTTCTGTTCATTATAGCCTATATTTTTCGTTTTTCAGCACGTTAAACATTCATTAGACTGCGCCTCTTCCATTTTGGTGTTTCAAGACACGCCTGTAATTGCCAGTCTTGAAATCAAATAATTGAAAACGCCCGTTTTTCAAGCGCACAGGGCCTTAAGAGAATTGCAATGAATCGATGGATACAGCATCTGCTGCCGTTTCTTGTGTGGGGACGACAGTTAAAAAAACAGAACCTTATTGATGACCTGATGGCCGGAGTGACCGGTGCTGTTATCGTCCTGCCTCAGGGGGTCGCGTATGCATTTATTGCGGGCCTTCCTCCAGAATACGGTCTGTATACCGCGATTGTAACCCCGGTTATTGCTGCACTCTTCGGCTCTTCCTTCCATTTAATCTCAGGGCCGACTGCGGCTATCTCTATCGTGTTAATGAGCGTCGCTAGCGGTATTGGTGACCTGAATCTGAGTCAGTATATTGCCGCAGTACTCACCATCACCCTGCTAGCAGGCCTGATACAACTTGCCCTGGGGCTGTTTAGAATGGGGGCGGTGGTTAATTTCATTTCCCACACGGTGGTGATCGGCTTTACCGCTGGCGCCGCGATACTGATTTCCGCCAGCCAACTCAAACACTTATTCGGTATTGCTGTACCTAATGGCCTGTCTTTTACTGAGGGGGTTAGCCAGTTAATCGGTCAGCTTGGAGACACCAACCTCTACTCGCTGTCTATCGGCATCCTGACCCTGGTTTCAGCCCTGATTGTCCGCAAGATCAATAAAAAACTGCCGCATCTTTTAATCGGGATGTTAGTGGGTAGCCTCAGCTGCCTGGTATTGGACGGTGCCAACAACGGTGTGTCCCTGGTCGGTGCATTGCCTGGCACACTGCCGCCATTTTCACTGCCTGACCTGTCGGCAGATACAGTTCAATCGCTCGCCTCAGGCGCTTTCGCTGTGGCTCTGCTTGGACTGATCGAAGCGGTTTCCATCGCCCGGGCCATCGCCATACGCTCACAGCAACAAATCAATGGCAATCAGGAATTTATCGGTCAGGGCCTTTCCAACATCATCGGCAGTTTCCTATCCTGTTATGCCGGCTCGGGTTCATTCACCCGCTCGGGCGCAAACTATGATGCCGGGGCCAAAACGCCAATGGCCGCCATTTTTGCCGCGAGCATTCTGGCGTTAATTCTGGTGCTTGTTCCTGGCATGACGACCTACCTGCCATTGCCAGCCATGGCCGGGGCCATCCTGTTAATCGCCTGGAACCTGATAGACTTTCACCATATCAAGCAGATCCTGAAAGCAAACAGAAGTGAGGCATCCGTACTCATGATAACGCTGTTATCCACACTGCTTATCGAATTGGAGTTTGCTATCTATATCGGCATCTTTATGTCATTGGCGTTCTACCTCAGAAGGACCTCCCGGCCCACCGTAATGGACGTAGCGCCCATACAAGATCACACTAAAAGGCCGATAAAAAACATCAATCGCTACAGCCTGGAACAATGTCCACAGCTAAAAATCATTCGTATCGACGGGTCACTGTTTTTTGGTGCCATCGATCATATTCAGAAAAGGATTCGTCAGTTAACCGATGACAGCAACGAAGCAAACTTTATTCTGATAGTCGGTAAAGGCATTAACTTTGTCGATGTGGCAGGGGCAGAGATGCTGCTTCAGGAAATAAATCGGTTGGAGAAACAGGGAGGGGGCTTGCTGCTCAGTTCATTCAAAGGGACTGTCATGGATGAACTGGACAAGATTGGTTATCTGGATAAACTGGGCAGAGAGCGTTTTTATGAGTCTCCTCAACTCGCACTCTGCACAGGCATCGCCAAATTAAATACCACGCGTTGTCAAAACTGCAGCGCCAGAATATTCCGTGAATGCCCCTCAGGATAGCTCCGCATAAAATTAGCTAAAAACCAGACCTGAATGCAACAAAGGTTCAACTCGTCACAAGCACCTGTTGCTTTGCCAACAAGTGCTCAGGGAGTTGAGCCTGAAAAATAGCGAATAGTTTTTACCGAATACCTGTCAACAACAGTCCCACGTCATATCGAGCTCTGGAGTAAAAAACGGTTACTCCAAGAGCGCTATATATCTCTGATAGCACCTCTAAACTGTTATTACTTACTGCAGTCCCAAGCATTGATTGTGACTGATGCTCTGTCTGATATTCGCCGTACCTGGTTCAAGGACGGGGCTTAGCTCTTTTCCAAACAACCATATAACGCTATGCAGAGCGGGCTCTGATTACTTAAGCTAAAGAACCGAAAGAGACTGAAGATAAAAATCATTAATTTCCATATTGCGATTAAATTCCTTACCGCCATCACCAATTAAAAGGAATACCCGCAGCATCTTCTCGTACAATTTTAATAATCAAGACCTCGACGTGGAATTAATAAATTCCAACAGTAGAGGCTATGGATCTTCTGATCTGATGTAGACAGAAAAAATATAAGACAAATAGCGATTCTGTCTTCTTTCGAGCACTGCGAAATCTGGTTATCTCGTCAACCAGATTCAGTGCTCGTGGAGCAAATCCTGTAATAACCAAAGGCATCGACGAATATGTTAAAACTGAACGGTACTCTGACCCACTTTGCTAACCCTGTCGCCAATAGTGAAAACGTATACTCAGACACGCAGCGAGACGTGATCAGCGTTGCCAAGGCTGCAGAGGCGATTGCAGATATCAAAACCTGGCCAGCATATGACGTAACGCCGTTGCATTCATTGGCAGCGATGGCTGAAGAAGTTGGTCTGGGTGCTATTTGGTACAAAGACGAGTCACAGCGCTTCGGTCTAAAGAGCTTTAAAGCCCTGGGTGGTGCATACGCCGTTGCTTGTCAGCTACAAAAAGTACTGCAAGAGCGCTTGGGTAAGCGTCCAAGCATTACTGATTTGCTAGATGGTCGCTTGAAAGACGAAGTCGCTGAAATAGTTGTCAGCTGTGCAACCGATGGTAACCACGGGCGTTCGGTCGCCTGGGGCGCGCAAATGTTCGGTTGCGGTTGCGTAATTTATATTCACCGCGACGTATCTGAAGGCCGCAAACAGGCGATGGAAGCCTTCGGTGCCGAAGTCATTCGTATCGCTGGTAACTACGATGAGTCTGTGCGCCTGGCGGACTCAGAGGCTAAAGCGAATGGCCGTATCATCGTTTCAGACACCAGCTACGAAGGCTATATGGAAGTGCCTAAGGACGTTGCCCTGGGTTACACCGTAATGCTGGCCGAAATCGTCGAGCAACTGGACGGTAATATTCCGACTCACGTTTTCGTACAGGGTGGAGTCGGCGGTCTGGCCTCTGCGGTTGCAGGCTATTTTTGGGACCTTTGGGGTGAGCGTCGTCCACGCTTTATCATCGTTGAACCCGAGCAGGCGAACTGTTTGCAGCTCAGCGCTAAAGCCGGTGAACCGGTAGTAGTCGGCGGTGATCTGGAAACGTTAATGGCAGGCTTGGCGTGTGGTGAAGTGTCTGCGCTGGGTTGGCAGATTTTGTCCAATGGTGCCGACGATTTCATGACGTTGAGCGAAGAAGCAGTTGCTGACACCATGAGCCTGCTAGCCAAAGGCTATGCCAGCGATCCGGCTATCGAGGCAGGTGAATCTGCAGTGCCAGGATTGGCCGCGGCTGTTATTGCCCGCCAGCAGGAACCCTTCGCCAATGCCTTGAACCTGGATGCTAAGAGTAAGGTCTTGGTAATCGGTACCGAGGGGGCTACCGATCCTGAGCTTTACCAGCAACTAGTTGGCTAAACCTTGCATGAATGGAATATTGAAAGCCTCATAACTGAGATTTTTTCGTATCGATCAAGGCTGTTCAAACCTCGATAAAACCGCAAAAGCTTAAGGCTGAATATGGATGGTTTTATTTCTACCCTATTCTATTGATATTAAAGGAATGTCAAAAAGAGGTTCCATAATGAATGTAAATTCAGAACGATTACTTTCCAGGCTTAAAGAGTTCGGCAATGTGGGACGTGATAGTAAGGAGAGACTCGCGCGTATAGCTATTACTGATGCTGATAAGCTAGGCAGAGATAACCTTGTTGCCTGGATGCAGGCCGCTGACCTTAAGGTTGCAGTAGACCGCATTGGTAATATTCATGGGATATGGAAACCCGATTCGGTTACCGATCCTGAACCTATAATGATGGGATCTCACATTGATACAGTATTGAATGCAGGTATCTATGATGGAAATTATGGGGTACTAGCAGGCCTTGAAGTCATTTTAACACTTCAAGAATGCAATTTTGCTCCGTCGAGACCTATTGTTGTTAGCGCCTTCTCGAATGAAGAAGGGGCGCGTTATGCCCCAGATATGATGGGTTCCTTAGTTTATGCAGGGGGACTTAGTGTCGATGAAGCCTTAGAAACCGTTGGGCTTGATGGTTCTGTCCTCGGCAGTGAGTTAGAACGTATAGGTTATGCTGGTCATAATGAACCCGGATTCATGCAACCTAAAGCGTATGTTGAGCTACATATAGAACAAGGACCTGTACTTGAAAATCTGAATATACCTATTGGTGCTGTTGAAAACTTACAAGGAATTTCGTGGCAGCGTATCACGATAACAGGTACAGCAAACCATGCAGGCACAACCCCAATGTCCATGCGTTCTGATGCAGGTATAGCTACTGCCAAAGTAATGATATATTTGAGAGATTTCGTTACACAAAAAGGCGACTGTATGGTTTCAACGGTAGGGAGCATCAACTTTGAGCCTAATATTATCAATGTAATCCCATCAAAATCGGAGTTCACTGTTGATCTTAGATCACCTAATGAAGATGACCTGAAAGATGCAGAAATGAACTTAAATCATTACCTCAAAGAAATTCAAGAAATAGAGGGGGTTACTGTTTCAGTAGAACGGCTCGCAAGATTTGAACCTGTTACCTTTGATAAAGGTCTGGTCGAAACGATAGAGGCGGCGTCAAACAGCCGAGGTCTTACATCTAAGCGGATGACATCTGGAGCTGGTCATGATGCCCAGATGATGGCTCGTATTTGCCCATCGGCAATGATTTTTGTTCCAAGTAAAGATGGAATCAGTCATAACCCCAAAGAATACACTGAGCCTGAGGAGCTTGTCGCAGGAGCAAATGTATTACTCGATACAGTTAGAGCTATAGCCATTTAAATTTCGATAGTAGTTTCAAGAGTTGTCCACGATTTATTGTAACTCGTGCATACTCTTGATCAAATAACGTTGTTTATGAATTGGTTATTACTGGCGTTAACTGAAAGCTATATTTGCTTAGTAAATAAATTAGTTTCATTTGTTGCGTATTAAAATCCTCGCTCTTGCGAGGTTTTTTTTTATTTATGGCACTTAAATAATTGTTCAAGTGCCTTCTAAAATAACTGGCACAGAGAGTCCTACCTTAACGGAATCCATCACCACGTTGGTTTGGAAATTACGTATATTGAGGTTGTCGAAGAAGACCTCGCGAGTAAATAACTCATAGTCTTCCATATCCTTCGCCGTGACCACCAAGATAAAATCGGCGCTGCCGGTAACGTAATAACATTGCTGCACGGCGGGATGAATCTTCATTTCCTTTTTGAAAGTATCTAGCAAGTCCAAACGTTCACGTTCCAGCGTTACCTGCACAATCAAGGTGACCCCCCGGTCTACAGCTTTAGGGTTAACGACGGCGATATCCGCCTGAATCACATTCTGTTCACGCATACGTTTCATGCGGCGCTGCACGGCTGCTGGAGATAGACCAACCTGCTCTGCTATCTGATCTGAAGTAGTGCGGTTAGATTGCTGAATAATCTCCAGGATCTTGCAATCGAAGCTGTCGATGTTTGCTGACTGTGTGCTGCTCATAGGGTGTTTCTACCTGTGCCCGCCAATGTTCCTTTTAAGCATAAAGGGTTCTCTCTAAGGGAGGTACCGTACAGTTCAAGAAACCTAGTGTTATTACGCATTTTTTTTGTAACTTTGCGGCTGGCCATCATCCAACAACCGTTATTGCATGAATTCCCGCATTCCAAAGCCGTAGTATAGATACATAATTTATTCACCATCTAAACAACAAAAAAGCTCAACACATGACAGCTGAGCCACGAGAACATGATGATGAAATTTACTACAGTCAAACATCAGCACCCCTTAGAATTCCTTGCCCCGGCAGGACGTATTGGTGTGATATCCCTGGCAACTGACTTCAATATCGAGGCAGACCTACAGCGGATGTTTCCAAGTGATGTGCAGTTTTTCACCAGCCGGGTGAAAAATGTAAATCCGCTGACAATCGACAACCTGCGTACCATGGCTCCGGGTATCAGTGCGACGGCCGATACCATTCTGCCTGGCACCAAGTTAGACGCCATCATTTATGCCTGCACTTCCGGCACAGTCGCTATAGGTGTCGAGAAAATTACCGAATTAGTCCATCAGACTCGCCCGGGCGTACCCGTTACCAACCCGGTAACCGCCGCACTGTCGGCTTTTCAGCGCTTTAACGCAAAACGAATCTCGATCCTAACCCCCTATACCGAGTCGGTTAACCGTGAAGTCGCCGAGTTTTTCATCGCGCAAGGTTACGATGTGTTGAACATCGCCGGCTTCGGTTTCGAAGACGATACCGCGATGACCTATATCACACCGCAAGACATCGCCGCTGCGGCAGTTGCCAGCTGTGATCCTGATGCCGACCTGATGTTTATCTCCTGTACCGCATTACGGGCATCCCTGGTGCTTGATGATATCGAGCAGCGCCTGAATATTCCGGTTGTTAGCAGCATCCAGGCACTGGCATGGCATAGCTTGCAGCTGGTGAATTACCCCACCGCTGTCACCGGGTTTGGAAGCTTACTACGCGAACAATTAGCTGTCGGTGCTGTGCCAGCATCCGATCTGTCTGCTTAATAATTTGTACTGGAGTTTAAATAATGGCTGTAGATCCACAACTAATTGCGCGGATGACCGAATGGCGTCGTCATATGCATCGCTTTCCTGAATGTGGATTTGATTTGCCACTGACCGCCTATTTCATTGCCGATAAGCTCGAAAGCTTTGGCATCGAAGTGACTCGTAATGTTGGTCAGCAAGGTGTCGTTGGTGTTTTACGTTGTGGCGATGGAACTGCCAGCATTGGTTTGCGCGCAGACATGGATGCGCTGTTTATCCATGAAGAAAATAGCTTCGAACATCGCTCCCGGCACGACGGAAAAATGCATGCCTGCGGCCATGATGGTCATTCCGCGATGCTACTCGGTGCCGCCAGTTATCTGGCCCAGAACAAGGGCTTCAATGGCACGGTACATTTCATCTTCCAGCCCGATGAAGAGCACGGCCAGGGCGCCCAGGCAATGATTGATGATGGCCTGTTCGAGCGCTTCCAGATCAATGCCGTATACGGCCTGCATAACATGCCGGGCCTGCCCGAAGGCAACTTTACCGTCCGTCCAGGTTCGTTGATGGCCAGTGAGAGCAGCTTCGAGATCGTTATTGACGGTATCGGTGGTCACGCCGCTATGCCGCACCGCGGGGTTGATCCCATCGTTGTGGGCTCGCAGATTATTTTAGGGCTGCAAACCATCGTATCGCGTAACCTCAGTGCCATTGAAGAAACTGCGGTTGTTTCGGCTACCGAATTTTTGACCAACGGTACCGTGAACGTCATTCCGTCCCAAGTGACCATCAAGGGCGATTGCCGCTGCTTCACCGAGGACAGCCTGGCGAAGATTGAACAGAGCATGGAGCGCATCGTGGCCGGTATTTGTCAGGCAGCGGGCGCGCAATACCAGTTTACCTTTGTGAATACCTTTTACCCCACCGTAAACAGTCCGGCACAGACAGAACACGCGATCCAGGCGGCCGTAACCGTACTGGGCAGCGAGAATGTCGAAGCGAACTGTTTACCCCTCACTATTTCAGAAGATTTTTCCAGCATGCTACGTGTAAAACCGGGCTGCTATGCACTCCTGGGTAACGGTGTGGAATCGATTGGCGGCTGTGCATTGCACAACCCCGAATACGATTTCAACGACCGCATCCTTGGACATGGCGCGCAGTACTGGGTGCAGTTGGTGTGTGATCAATTGAAATAACTCTCTAAATCTAACCTTAACTCTAAAACTCTAAAAATAAAATTTGAGGAACGTAGCATGAAAAAACTATTAGCAGCCTTGCTTGTCATGGGTATCAGCTTCGGCGTGAACGCCGAAACCTGGAAGTTCGCCTCCGAAGAAGATAAGAAAGACGTGCAAGATATCTTCGCACAAACCTTTGCCGATACGATCAAGAAAGAATCTGACGGCGATATTCGCGTCAAGGTCTATTATTACGGCCAGCTGGGCACTGAGAACGACATCGTTGAACTTACCGCTAAGGGAACCGTACAGTTCGTATCCGTAGGTACCGGCCACCTGGGCTCTTATGTCCCTGAAGTACAGGCGCTCAGCGTACCTTATGTGATGGGAACTGATACCGAGGTAGTACGCAAGGTACTGACCGGCAGTAAGACCATCTACAGCGATTTGGCTGATCGTTTCGAAAAAGTAAACCTGAAACTGTTAACCATGATTTCAGAAGGTGAAATGGTTTGGGGCGCAAACAAGGCAATTCGCAGCCCTGAGGACTTTGCCGGTCAGAAGATCCGCACCTTCACGTCAACTATCCCGGTTGAAACCTACAAAGCATTTGGTGCTACGCCAACACCGCTGTCCTGGGGCGAAGTATACGGCGCACTGCAGCTGAAAACCGTCGATGGCATGGTTAACCCGATCTACTTTGTCTACAACGCCAAGTGGCACGAAGTTCAGGACTATCTGATGTTCCCTGGTCAGCAACCTTACGTCGGTACGGTTTCAACCAATAGCAAGTGGTTTAATGGTTTGTCTGCTGAGAAGCAGGCGATGGTACACAAGGCAATCGCCGCCGCTGAACAGGCAGCCCATGACTATCAGCTACGCATTAATCAGGAGAATATGGACAAAATCATGGCTGAACGTCCAAACATGCAGGTGGTAACCCTGAATGCTGAAGAACGTGCCCGTTTCAAGGAACTGAGCACTACATTGCACGAGACTTACTACGATGTGGTCGAGAATGCCTACGACGACGCAGAGAAAGTTACTGCGCGTGAGGGTGCCAAAAAGATCCTGGAAAGCCTGATTCAGGAAGTTAAGGACGCGTCTTAATTATTTGTTGATCATCAGAAAGCGTGGCGCTGGTCAGACAGGTCAACTGCCACGCTTTCTGAGTCTTTAACGTGACAAAAAGCCACGATCAATTGCGTGGCTTTTAAGGTGTGTTCTTATGAAAAATATATTCCACAACATCAGTAGCGTCACAGAATCGATAGAGAAGTTTGTCGTGTTCTTTTCAATTCTACTGATGATGGTCAACTCCACCGCCAATGCCATCGGGCGATATGTTTTTGGTAAGAGCTTGTTCTTTTCCGAAGAACTCAATCAGTTTTTGATCGTGGCAGTCACCTTCATCGGTTTCGCCTATGCGGTCCGCAAAGGCCGCAACATCCGCATGACGGCGGTATACGACTCTTTAGGCTACACAGCCAAGAAAGCAATCTCGACGTTGATTGCGATCACTACAGGACTGTTAATGTTCTACCTGGCCTACAAGGCTGTCTTCTATGTGATTGAATTGAAAGATCTCAATCGCTTAAGTCCGGCGCTGCAATTCCCTGTATACATCATCTATTCCATTATCCCAGTGGGTCTGAGTATCGCCGGGCTGCAATATTTGATCGCCTTCTTTATGAACATTACGCATAGAGAAATCTACTTATCTCACGAAGTGATTGATAGCTAATGGATAGGATTGCGGGTGAATTATTATGAGTTCGTTTGTTGAGTTTTTTTCTGACATCGTAGCCGGTGAACTGGATATCTACGTTGTCACCTTTACCCTCGTCACAGCGATGATTATCCTGCTGTTTCTCAGCTTCCCGATGGTGGTTCCTTTAGCAGTTGGTGCACTGATCGGTCTGGTACATTTCTCCGGGGTAGATACCGGAGTGATCGTGCAACAGATGGTCACCGGCATCTCGCCAAATGCCCTGATCGCCGTGCCGATGTTTATCCTGGCAGCAGACATTATGACCCGCGGCCATACTGCGCATAATCTGTTGAGCTTGATCGAAGCTTTCGTTGGCCACCTTCGTGGCGGCCTGCCGATCACCGCCTGTATCAGTTGTACTTTATTTGGCTCGGTATCGGGCTCTACACAGGCAACGGTGGTTTCTGTGGGCCAGATTATGCGGCCCAAGCTGCTACAAGCAGGCTATAAGGATAGCTTTGTGATGGCGTTAATCATCAACGCCAGTGACATTGCTTTCTTGATCCCCCCGAGTATTGGCTTGATTCTCTACGGCACACTGGCGAACACCAGTGTTGGGGAATTGTTTATCGCGGGTATCGGGCCGGGAATTTTGCTGGCCATCCTTTTCTCTGTCTATTGCTACGTGTATAGCGTTTATCAGGGGGATAGCATTGCCCTGGTGGAGAAAACCTCAAATCAAGAGAAGCTTCAGGCTATCAAGAAAGCACTGTTGCCACTGGGTTTCCCGGCGCTGATCGTCGGCGGCATCTATTCAGGAGCAGTGACGCCCACTGAAGCGGCATCATTTTCGGTGCTCTACGCCATCATCGTCGAGTGCGTGATCTATCGTGAACTAAAATACAAAGACATCGTCGATGCAGCTTTAAGTACCGGTCTGATTACTGCCGTAGTATTCATCCTTGTTGGCATGGGTCAGGCATTCTCGTGGTATATCTCGTTTGAACAGATTCCGCAGGAACTCTTAGCGCCGCTAAACCTGGAAGACGCATCCAAGGAATACATCCTGTTCGTGATCGCCTTGAGCTTTTTCGTGGGCTGCATGTTTGTCGACTCCCTGGTGGTGCTGGTTATCCTTACGCCGATCTTCGTACCCATCGTCGCCGCGGCAGGACTCGATCCTGTGCTAGTCGGCGTGATGATTACCTTGCAAATGGCCATCGGTTCGGCAACACCGCCGTTTGGCTGCGACATTTTTACCGCGATCGCGATCTTCAAGAAGCCCTATATGGAAGTTATCAGGGGCACTTTACCGTTTATTTTGATCCTGTTCTTTATGTCGGCATTGTTGATCTTCTTCCCGGATATTGCCCTATTGTTACGCGATCTGGCATTTGTCGACTAAATATATAGTGACGCTACAGGCTAAAGAAAATAAAAAATTGGAAAATATTATGACTGATCTACTGATTGCTCCGCCACGCGGCTTCGAGCGAGACGAATTTGAAAATCGTACCGAGAAATTGCAGCAACGCATGACAGCGCAGAAAATCGATGCGGTATTTTTTTCTACCGAGCCTGAGTTCCGTTATTTCAGTGGTTTCAAGTCACAGTTTTGGGAAAGCCCGACGCGGCCCTGGTTCCTGGTGGTACCTGCACAGGGAAAACCTATCGCCGTGGTACCGGAAATCGGCGTTGCCGGTTTTGATGAAACCTGGATCGAAGACGTTCGCAGTTGGCCTGCGCCACGCCCGGAGGATGATGGAGTAACTCTGCTAGCGGATACGCTTGCGGAGATGTCTAAGGCTTCGCATCGCATCGGCGCAATGCTTGGCCCGGAAACGCATTTGCGTATGCCGGCGGCAAACTACCAAAAATTGCAGGATAACTTGAGCCAACATCAAATGGTGGATGTTAGCGAGATTGTTCGTGATGTGCGCAGCGTTAAGTCCGCTGCCGAAGTCGCCAAGACTCGTTTTGCCTGTGAGGTTACTGCCGCAGGCTTCGACTTCCTGCTGAGTAACCTGAAAGCCGGTATGACCGAGCGCGATGCCTGTAAAGCGATGCATATTGAAATGCTCCACTTGGGTGCCGACGCATGCCCCTACTTAATTTCGGCATCAGGCCAGGGTGGTTACGACGATATCATCATGGGACCATCTGACCGTCAGCTCGCAGAAGGCGATGTACTGATTATCGATACCGGTGCAAACTTCGACGGTTATTTCAGCGATTATGACCGCAATTTCGCCTTTGGCGAAGTCGATAGAGCCACCCATGATGCCTATGAAGCGGTTTATGCCTCCACCGAGGCTGGCCTGAGCATCGCCGCTCCGGGGCGCACCACCGGTGATGTCTGGCAAGCGATGTGGTCGGTACTGGAAGACGCCGGTGCGCTGGGCAACACTGTCGGACGTATGGGCCACGGCCTGGGCATACAGTTGACGGAGTGGCCATCCAATGTCGAAGGTGGTGATGTGATCCTTCAAGCAGGGATGATCTTAACCCTTGAGCCAGGCATGACCTTTGCTCCGGGAAAAATGATGGTTCACGAAGAAAATATCCTGATTACCGACAATGGCTGCGAGATGTTGCATAAACGCGCCTGGCCAACACTGCCGGTAATTACTCGATAGACATATAGCGCACTCAGGCGTAGCAATGGCTCTGCTTGGCAGGGCCATTTTTGTTCTTGGCTGCAGGCCTGCTGCTACACGTGTCGACGACTTTCGATTTACTTTTACTTACTTTCTTTTACGTAATACGGGTTTGCTATGGAACTTATTTACTATGGGGCTTAGACAAGGCCTGCCTATGCGTACGACAGGCATGCTGTATAGCTTGGTCGGTGCGCTTTTGCTGACTCCCGATGCCCTGATTCTGCGCTGGGTGGCCATCGAACATAGCGAAGTATTGCTTTGGCGGGGCGTATTCTTTTCGCTGGGTTTTGCTTTTATCGTATTAATTCGTCACCGCACCAAAGCAGTACGCGCGATCGTGGAAGCAGGATGGCCGGGGCTGGTCAGCGGCTTCTTGTTCGCGATGAATACCTACTTCTATACTCAGGCATTACAGCAAACGAGCGCGGCAGCGGCAATGATGATTATCAGCACCGCGCCGGTATTTGCCGCCGTCATTGCGTGGTTTTGGTTGAATGAACGGGTTAGCTTAAGCGTGGGCCTGACCATTACTATGACCTTGATGGGTATGGCTATCATTGTCAGCGACGCGGGTGGGGAAAACAGCTTGTCTGGTAACTTGATGGCAATTGGCTGTGCCACATTTATGGCGCTGAATTTCAATTGGGCGCGTCGATATGCGCCACGGGATATAACCCCTGGACTTATTTTCGGTGGACTAATTATTCTTGTGCTCGGCTGGTTGGATACCGATGTTGTATTGGCTCGCCCTGAAGAAGTCGGCGCAATGTTTGCGTCTGTCGCGATTGCCATGCCAATAGGCTTTGTTCTATTACAAATGGCGCCACGCTATATCAGCGCTACAGAAGTCAGCTTGTTTCTATTATTAGAATCAATAATAGCGCCAGTTTGGGTGTGGATAGGATTAGGTGAGGAGCCCAGTGCAACGACGCTATTGGGCAGTGCCGTCATCGTACTTGCACTGCTGTTCTATAGCTATCAGGCACGTATCAATGCTGAGTCATCCACTAATCAGACCTGTCCATAAAAGCTGCGGATATTGAGCACCAGAATAATTACCCCCAAATACTGTGGATAACTCTGTTGGCAAGGTGGGTAAGAAGTGCCAGCAAAGCATTATCGCTTAGCTGCTGCTTTTCAGCTCAGTTTATGACCAGAAAGAAAAAACTACTCAGATCTATCTCTGCTGCTCAGCCAGCAGCCAGTCGATGAATTGCTGCTTTGAGTTAAGCAGCTCGTGGGGCTTGGGTTCCACAACATAGTAGCCGCCTTCAGAACGCTGGCTAAACTGGCGTAACCCCACCAGAACATCACTCTCCAACAAGTCATCCACCAGCGTTCCCCAGCCTATTCCTAAGCCTTGCCCGGCAATTGCCGCCTGGATCAACAACGTATAATTATTAAAAGTCAGCACCGGCTCACTGGGCTCGACCTGACTACGCCGCCCTTTGAAATAGCTGTGCCAATCCTGCCACCCCTGTCCGGCATCAGCCCCCAACTTTAATAATGGCAATTCCGCCAGTTTCTTATGACTTTGGATAGGGCCATTCTTTGCCAGGAACGCAGGGCTACAGACAGGAAACACCTCCTCATCGAATAATTTCTGCGCTGGCAACTGAGCCGGATGCTGACGGTCGAAGACTATCGCCACATCCACATCCTGCACGCCGAAGTCGTATTGTCCCTGGGATGTAATGATGCGCACATCGACTTCCGGGTTCAGCTCACGGAAGCGTGGCAGGCGCGGTAATAGCCAATAAGCGGCAAAAGCGAAATCAGTTGCGACATTAATACTCTGATGCAAACGAGTTTTTTGCAGCTGATCCAGACACGAAGCCATCTGCTGAAAGCCGCCCTGTACCGCTTCATAGAGATGCATTCCCTCATCTGTAAGGGCCACTCCACGATAAATTCGACGAAACAGTTGCAGTTCGAGTTGGCTTTCCAGGCCTCTAATTTGCTGGCTTACCGCCGATTGAGTTGAGCCAAGCTCCTGTGCTGCACCGGTAAAGCTCAGATGACGTGCAGCTGCCTCAAAAATAAGCAAGCTTTGCACTGAAGGCAGTCTTTCTGAAAGTAACATTAGCTCAGCTTACTCTACTCATTAGTTTCGACCCAGTTTACACGGATTCTTTTGCTGTTAAAAATGATTACAAATTAACCAACAAAAAAAGCATTAACTGATAAGACAACAGTTTAATGCCCGAACGATGCGGGTAATACAGCGATGATACAGCAACAACCGAATATTCTATTCATCATGGCGGACCAATTAGCCGCCCCCGTTCTATCCACTTACGGGGGTAAAACGGCTAAGACACCACACTTGGATAAATTAGCTGCAGGCGGCGTTGTCTTTGAATCAGCCTACTGCAACAGTCCGTTATGCGCGCCCAGCCGTTATGTACTGATGAGTGGACAGTTACCCAGCAAGATAGGCGCTTACGATAACGCGGCAGAATTTCCAGCTGACATCCCAACCTTCGCCCATTATCTGCGAAATTCAGGTTACCGTACGGCGTTGTCAGGCAAGATGCACTTTTGTGGCCCTGATCAGCTGCACGGTTTCGAAGAGCGCCTCACTACTGACATCTATCCGGCAGACTATGGCTGGTTCCCGGATTGGGAAAATTTTGAGGAGCGCCCCACCTGGTATCACAACATGTCTTCTGTCACTCAGGCAGGGCCTGCGGTTCGCACTAACCAGCTCGATTTCGATGATGAAGTGGTGTTTCACGCCCTGCGCTATATGTATGACCATGTGCGCGGCAGCGACTCCCGGCCTTTTTGTCTTACCGTATCCATGACCCATCCGCACGATCCTTACGCTATCCCTCAGGAATACTGGGATCGCTATAAGGATGAAGATATCGAACTGCCATCGTTTGAAATCCCTGCGGCCGAGCAGGACGCCCATTCCAGCCGTCTGCTGCATGTCTATCAGATGGACCGCAATAACATCAGCGACCAGCAGATCCGCAATGCACGTCGCGCCTATTACGGCGCTGTTAGTTATGTAGACGATCAGATTGGCAAGCTGCTACAAGCACTGGAGGATTCCGGCCTGAGCGATAACACCATCATCGTTTTTTCCGGCGATCATGGCGATATGCTTGGCGAGCGCGGCCTGTGGTACAAAATGAGCTACTTCGAATGGTCTGCCCGGGTGCCTTTAATGGTTTACGCGCCCAAGCATTTCGAACCGCACCGGGTTAAAGAGTCTGTCTCAACGATGGACCTGCTGCCAACCTTTGCAGAGATGGCCAATGGCGGCCAGGCGCCAGAATATGCGATGCCGATCGATGGCCGCAGTTTGCTGCCACATCTGTGTGGTGATCAGGGACATGACGAGGTAATTGGTGAGTACATGGGTGAAGGTGTGATTGCACCGATGTTCATGATTCGCCGCGGCGATTACAAATACATCTGCAGCCAACCCGATCCCGATCAGCTATTTAATCTGGCAACCGACTCGCAGGAACGAATCAACCTGACGAACGATCCAGCCCATGCCGAGATGGTCGCGGCATTTCGCGAGGAAGCCGCAACTCGCTGGGATTCAGATGCGATCACCCGAGATGTAATCATCAGTCAAAAGCGCCGCCGTTTAGTTGCCCAGGCCCACAAGAAAGGTAAGCAACCCGCCTGGGATCATCAACCGATTTTCGACGCCAGCCAGATGTATATGCGTAACAACATCGACCTGGATGATTTGGAAAAACGCTCACGTTATCCACAGGTAAATGACTAGCCAGGATATCTCGTGAAGGGATCGAAATTTCTGGGCTAATACCGATTATCCAGCAACAAAAATAAGAGAATTAATTCTATGCATACTGTAACGCCTTTTCGCAAATTAGCCGGTGCAATAAGTCTTGGTCTTGGCCTGGGAATGAGCCTGTTCGCCCACAACGCCCTGGCAGCAGAGCCCGCCAGTTGCCAGACAGTGCGTTTTACCGATCCGGGCTGGAGCGATATCAGCTCGACTAACGCACTTGCAAGTACCGTACTCAACGGCCTGGGTTATCAAACTGAAATTAGCACCCTGGCGGTACCTATCGGCTTTGAAGGGCTGAAAAACAACGAGATTGATGTTTTCCTGGGCAACTGGATGCCGGCACAGCAAAAATTCATCGATAAATACGCCACCCCCGGTGATATCGACATCATCGGCGAAAACCTGGAGGGAGCTAAATTCACCCTCGCCGTACCGCGTTATGCTTATGATGCCGGCGTAAAGGATTTTTCTGATCTGGCAAAATTTGATAATAAATTCCGCCAGCGCATCTATGGCATTGAAGCCGGTGCACCAGCCAACCAGCTCCTCCAGAAAATGATCGATAGTGGCGACTTTGATCTCACCAAGTGGCGCCTGGTTGAGTCTGGCGAACAAGGGGTGATGAGCCAGGTAAAACGTGATATCAAACGCAAGCAGTTTATCGTTTTCCTGGGCTGGGAACCCCATCCGATGAACTCTAACTTTGAGATGGCCTACCTGACCGGCGGCGATAAGTATTTTGGGGCAAACTTCGGCGGCGCAACTATCCAGACGTTAACCCGCAAAGGCTACCAGCAAGAATGTACTAACGTCGGCAAATTATTAAATAACCTCAAGTTCAGCCTGCAGATGGAAAACCAGATGATGGCTTACATCATGGAGGGTGGGCAACAACCCGCTGATGCAGCCCGTAAGTACCTGGAACAAAACCCGGACGCTCTGAACAACTGGCTGGATGGCGTCACCACCAAAGACGGTGGCGATGCTCTGGCAGCCGTGCGCGGTTACCTGAATATCTGATACCTCCCCTATCTACTACCGGCGTTTCTACTACTTGCGTATCTGTTTTACCGGGGAAAATTGCGCCTGTAGTAGATTCGATCTGCTCTCCTGAATCCTATTAATGCCCACTTGCAACATGGCGGCAACGCTTTTCTATAAGGCAATCTCATGAACTGGATTACTGAACACAAACTTCCTCTGGGCTCCTGGATGGAAGCGTTTGTCGACTGGCTGACGTTTAATGCGGCTGACTTCTTCGAC
>JBALVQ010000050.1:0-42474 GCA_036960915.1 Amphritea sp. | reverse complement strand
TGAAAAATCTGGCGTTGCATTTGGCTCCATCTTCCTTGAGCCTTGGAATAACCAGAGCTTGGCGAAAGATAAAGCCAACTGCTTAGCCAGATTTTCCAGAAATTCCAATCCCTTCACAAATTATCCGGGTTTAAATCCTTTTCATCCCGTATCAAATGCTCCCAGTATCGCCTCTGCCAGATACCGCGCTCACCGCGTTTCTGACGCGACGGAGATTGCAGCTTTGAGCAAGGAAGCATTTTCGAAAAATCCCCTTTTATTAACCGCCAGCGCAGTGAAAAGTCGGAATCCTCAGGGGGTAAGCTGAAAATGCAATGAATATGGTCGGGCAGCACTACCCAACCATGGATAATGAAGGGATGGCGCTTACGGACATCGCGCACAACCGCTCGCAATGTGTCGACATGACGCACCAGCAAATTACTCTGCTGGCGCTGAAGTAGATTGACTGTAAAAAAGTAGGTGCCGCCCGACATCCATGCACGTCGGTAATTTGGCATAGGCAAATACTGACTGATTTAGCCAAGCGGTGCAATACGCTACGCTATTGCACCCTACGATACATATTATTGCCCCACATATGTAGGGCAGGACCCGGGTGGCGCTAACCATTTATGTTTCCCCACAGGTCAGCGGCCCCCAGCTGACCACCTTACCTAAAACCACCCTTTCAAGTGATTCCAGTTACCTCAGCCTCCTTTACCTTCTTTATTAATGTCGATTTTGTCTGCTAAAGGCGGCAGCGATTATTTAATAAAAAAGGAAAATGATCATGACTACACATTCAAACAAGGTGGTTATCGTCACCGGTGCATCTGCGGGTATTGGTAAAGCAACCGCGATCACTTTCGCCAAAGAGGGCGCAAAAGTCGCCCTTGCCGACGTCAACGAAGCGGGCCTGCATGACGTAGCCGGGGAAATCCTCGAGCTGGGCGGCGACGCCCTGGTGGTTGTCACCGATGTCGCCGACGAGGCGGCCTGTCAACAATTGGTCGAAAAGACCGTTGCTGCCTACGGAAAACTGGATGTGATCTTCAACAATGCAGGTATTTCCGGTCAGCGTTATCCGCTTGAGGAAACTCCGACTGAAGAATGGCACAAAGTCATCGGCGTGAATCTCAATGGCGTGTTCTTCTGTACCCGGGCAGCGCTGAGTGCAATGAAGAACAACGGTGGCGGCGTCATTATAAATACCGCTTCAGTCGATGGTTTTATCGGTATGGGGTCAGTAAGCCCCTACGTGGCAACTAAGCATGCGGTACTGGGGCTGACCAAAAACACGGCGCTGGAATATGCGGATCAGAATATCCGCTGCCTGGCAGTTTGTCCGGGTTTTATCGCCACCGCGATGACAGGCGATGCGTTTAGCAAGGAAGAGAAAGAAGGTCTTCGTCAAATGGTACCGCTCAAGCGCCCTGCTGAACCACAAGAAATAGCCAACTTTGTCGTTTGGGCCGCCTCTGACCAGGCCTCCTATATTACGGGGTCTTCACACGTGATTGATGGCGCACTAATCGCTGGTATCAGCGGAAAATAACCTTACAGAGCCATATAGGCTTCTGAAACAGGCCCACAGCCCGAATACGGGCGTGAGCATCAATAGAATCAATTCCGCTTCAGGGTATTCCCGAAAGGGTGATTTTTAAATCCCCCCTTTCGGGTGAAGTGTTTGCAGCTCTCCAGAGGTAGCTTAAATACTAAGGTCCTGCGTGATCGGCGATTTATCAAAATCGTCTCATCACACCAATAAATTAATAAATATAATAAGGAGCCATTATGAATCAGCTAGCATTGGCGGTTCGCAAGACCAATCGTCAAAGGTATCGAATAGCCATTTCTGCAGGGATGGTCGCCTCTTGCCTGAGTCTCGCATCCTCACCGGCACATGCACTCAATTTCGAACTCGATAATGGCGTCACCATCGACTGGGATACCACTGCCACCTATAACGCCCAATGGCGTCAGGAAGACCAGGATAGCGACATTCTGGATTTCAATGGGCTCGGATTTCTGACCGACGATGGCAACCGAAACTTCGACAAAGGTGATATGACTCAAAACCGGGTCAGCTTCACTACCGACGTAGATATCAACAAGGACAATTACGGTGCATTTATCCGGGCACGAGGTTGGTACGACGAAGTGTATGATGGCAATGACGATCTGACCATCAAGCCCTTTCAGCAAGATGGCGTCGATTATCATAAATCCGAGATTGAGTTCCTTGATGCCTTTGTATATGGCACCTTCGATTTTGATGAGCGCAGCCTGAGTCTGCGCGCTGGTGAGCAGGTGGTAAACTGGGGTGAAAGCCTGTTTATGCAAGGCGGTATCTCCTCTGCACAAGGGCCACTGGATGCCACCAAAGCTAACGCTCCCGGCGTAGAATTAAAGGATATCTTCCTTCCAATTGGCCAGGTCTACGGTGAAGTCGATCTTTCAGATAACGCATCCCTGGGTGCTTACTATCAGTATGACTGGGAACGTACCCGTATCGATGCCCCCGCCACCTACTTCAGCCCGTTTGACGCTATAGGAGAGGGATCCGTAGGCGATACACTTGATGTATTGGGTCTGCCTGTCGCCGAAAAACAGCCCGATGAAGGTCAATGGGGTGTAGCGCTGCGCTACGTTGCAGAGGAACTCAATAGCACCGAATTTGGCCTTTATTACCTACGCTATAACGACTTCACCCCGGCCATCCAACTATTGCCACCCTTGCTCGGACCGCAGCTAACTCAGGAATATTTTGAAGATATCGACCTGATTGGCCTGAGCTTCGGTACCGTGATTGGCGATACCAATGTCAGCGGTGAAATCAGTTACCGCGATGGCCAGCCGGTCCAGCTGGATATCCCTGGCGCGTTCTACTTCTCAGAAGCAGAAACGGTACAGGCACAAGTCTCTGCTATTCATATTTTCGGCGCTTCCGCAATTGCAGATAACCTGACGTTCTTTGGTGAACTTGGCTACAACCGCGTACTGGATATTGACGCTGATGCGACAGGGGCAGCTGCGGGCGTAAACGTCGATGATATTGATGGGGCGCTTGATAATGACCGTGGCGCTGCCGGTATGGTTGCCCGCCTCAAGGCCGAATACTTCAGCGTTACCCCCGGCCTGGACCTCGCCGTGACCGCTACTTATCGCAACGACTTCAATGGTGTTTCATCGGTGCCCTTTACCTATACCGAGGGGCGCGAAGAACTGGGCCTCAACGTTGACTTCACTTACCTGAATACGCACGGTTTCGGTGCCAGCTACGTGGCTTTCCTGACCGACCCTGAGGACATTATTGATGATGACGGCAAGCTGGAGTTGGGTCACCTGACAGCTGACCGCGATTATGCGTCCATCTATTACAAGTACAGTTTCTAACGATTATTGCTTTTGGAGTAACCATAATGAAAACAACATCCCCTACAACTAAAGCTCTTATTTTTACTGGCCTTGCCAGTATCGCCCTGGGTACATCATCCTTCACCCAGGCCCAGGTTAGTGAAGCCGAAGCAGCCAAACTGGGTGCCGAGCTGACTCCTTACGGCGCGGAGCGGGCAGGAAATGCCGATGGATCCATTCCCGAGTGGACCGGAGGCCTGAAAGAGACCCCTGCAGGTTACCAGGCCGGTGGTTTGCGCCCCAACCCTTACGCCAGCGATGCTGTGCAGATGACCATTACCGGTGCCAACTACAAAGACTATGCCGACAAGCTGACCGCCGGTGCTAAAGCGCTGTTTAAAAAGTATCCCGATACTTTCAAAATGCCGGTTTATCAGACCCGTCGCAGCTTTGCAGCGCCGCAGTGGATCTATGACAACGTGGCCAAGAATGCCACCAGTGCAACCTTGAGTGCAGACGGTAACGGTATCGAGAACGCAGCCGCTGGTATTCCCTTCCCGATCGCTCAATCAGGTGCTGAAGCGGTGTGGAACCACAACCTGCGCTGGGCCGGTAAAGGTACCTATAAGGACTTCAGTTCTTACACGGTATTTGAGAACGGTCAGATCAACTTGGGTGGTGGTAAAGCCTGGGAATCTTTCCCTTACTACAAAAAGAGCGAGCCTTCTGCGGCGGATGATATCTACTTCCAGCTACTGGTTCAGTACGCTCAGCCTACCCGTCGTAAGGGTGAGGTGATTCTACTACGTGATCCGATGAATCAATCAGAGAACCCGCGTCAGGCGTGGCAGTACATTCCGGGGCAGCGTCGCGTGCGTCGTGCACCGACCGTAGCCTTCGATACCCCGAACGCACAGTTTAGCGGTCAGGCGACGTACGATGATGCTTACATGTTTAACGGCTCGCCCGAGCGTTATAACTGGAAGCTGGTGGGTAAGCAGGAGATGTATATCCCCTACAACAACTACAAGTTCATCAACGAAGCAGCTGCCGGTCCTGAGGCGTTCGCGACTCCTAACTTCCCCAACCCGGATCTGGAGCGTTGGGAACTGCACCGTGTGTGGGTTGTGGAAGGTGAGCTGAAAGATGGTAAACGCCATATCTACGGTAAGCGCCGTTTCTACTTCGATGAAGACAGCTGGTTGATGGTCGCTAACGATGCTTTTGATGGTCGTGGTCAGCTATGGCGGGCCGGTTTTGCCCACGTTTCTCACTTCTATGATCAGGAAACTACAGTGCTGCGTGGCTACTGGCTGGCAGACATGCTCAATGGTGCCTATGCACTGAACGAAGTTGATAACAAGCCGCTGGTACTGAATGAAGGAGAGGCTAATAACTTCTATACGCCTCAGTCTGTTCGTAAACTCAGCCGTCGTTAACCTGGGTTAATGAGATAGACCGGGACCTGAAGTGCCCGGTCTATGTGTTAACTAAAGCGCTGGTAACTATTCAGCGCAACCCGAAAATCGTCATTCCGGCAGTGTTTTAGCCGGAATCCATAGCTTTAAAAGACTGGATCCCCGATCAAAACACCTCGGGGATGACAATAATGTGGTTTTGGTCGTAATACTGAATGGTTACAAACGCTGGATGTATGCGTACTAAAGCTTTCTGAACAGAGAAACCTAAGCAGAAGATGATTGGCACCTGAACAGTGATCTCTTGTTAGATTTCTCCCTTTAACTCCCCCTGCATAATAATAATTAGAGTGGAATTTTTATGTATTCAATTATCGCTAAACCGCTGTCGGTGCAGGCTTCTGACATGAATTCAGCCGGCCGAAGGGGTTACAACAAGCCTTGTTCAAATAAACAAGGGATACAGTTCAGTGGTCTGCTCCGCCCCCTGGCGAAAGCGCTCTGCATCGTTACCCTGGCCTGCGCGCCTGCAGTTTATGCCGCAAAATCCTCATCGCAAGCTCTGAGTGTTCCTGCAGAGATGTCTCCTCTAGCGCAACACAGCCTGTTGCTGGATGCTGCAAATGCCGGCTCGCGACTGGTCGCTGTGGGGCAGTTCGGCCATATCCTCTACTCCGACGATGAGGGTGCCAGCTGGACTCAGGCGCAGGTGCCTGTCAGCAGTACCTTAACCGCGCTCTACTTCGTTGATGAACAGTACGGCTGGGCAGTCGGACATGAAGGGGTGGTATTAGCCACCACTGACGGCGGTCACAGCTGGCAGCAGCAGTTAAACGGTCTCGAGATCAATAAGCTGGGGCTGGACCTTGCTCAGACGTTACTGACCTATCCTGCCGAGCATGACGGTGAGGTGCCTGCAGGTATCCACCCTGATCTGAGCGCCGAAGATTTTGAGATGCTGGAGATGGACGCGGCAGATTTTTATGCCGAAGGTGCGTCTCGGCCACTGATGGACGTGTGGTTCAAGAACAAAAATGAAGGCCTGATCGTGGGTGCTTACGGCCTTATTCTTCGTACTATCGATGGCGGTAACAGCTGGACTCCAGGCTTCGACAAGCTCTATAACATCGATAATTTCCACTATTACGGCATCGTTCCGGCACCAACTCAGCAACATCCTGATGCGCTGATTCTGATTGGCGAAGCAGGTCTGCTGCACCGCTCGCTCGACAGTGGTCTCACCTGGGAGGCGCTGGAGTCTCCGTATGAAGGCTCCTTCTTTGGCGGGCTTTACAATCCTGCCAGCAATGATCTGCTGGTGTATGGCCTGCGCGGCAACCTGTACCGATCTTCGGATCTGGGCACGACCTGGCAGACGCTCGACAGTAACACCACGGCATCCATCTTCGATGGCGACGTGCTAGCTGATGGCTCAATGCTGTTGGTCGGTAGCGCCGGACTTCAGATGACGCTTGATAGTGCAACCTTGGCAGCCAAACCTGATTTCAGCCCGCGACGCACGCCATACAGCGCCGTTACGGTATCGCCTTCAGGTAAGGTTTTGTTAGCGGGACTCCGCGGTATTGAATTGATTTCAGATCAGGAGAGCCACTGATGAGCAATATGTCTGATAATAAAACCGTAAAAGCCACGCTGGAAGCGATCGATAGCAGCGAAGCGGTGGTGGAGAATATTCTGTTTAACAACCGCCTGCTGGTCGTGTTGTTCGCTTTCGTCATGACAGCGTTTCTGGCATTTCAGGCGCTGCAACTGCGTCCTGATGCCAGTTTCGAGAAGATGATTCCGGCCTCCCATGAGTATGTGCAAAACTTCTTCACCTATCGCGATGACCTCAAAGGATTGGGTAATGCGGTGCGGATTTCAGTCGAGACCACCGACGCTGACATCTTTACCGCCGAGTTTATGGATCACCTGCGTAAAGTGCATGACGAGGTGTTCTTCCTTAACGGCGTTGACCGTAGTGCCCTGATGTCACTGTGGGCGGCAGGTGCCCGTTGGAGTGAAGTAACCGAAGAGGGCTTCTCAGGGGGGCCAATCGTTCCCGACAGCTATGATGGCAGCCCAGCTAGCCTGGAGAGTCTGCGCCAGAATCTGCTCAAGTCCGGTAAGGTCGGCTCGCTGGTGGCGAACAACTTTAACTCGGCGCTGATCTATGCACCGTTATACGACAAAGACCCACAAACCGGTGAATCGCTGGACTACCAGAAATTCTCCGAAGATCTGGAGACGCTGGTTCGTGAAAAGTATCAAACCGAAAACATCAAAATCCACATCACCGGCTTTGCCAAGGTGGTGGGTGATCTGATTAACGGCGCGTCGCAGATCATTCTGTTCTTCGCCGGTGCCTGCCTGATCACGTTGATATTGCTGTATCTCTATTCGCGTTGTATCACCAGCACCCTGATCGCGCTGTTCTGTTCGATTGTTGCGGTAATCTGGCAGCTTGGATTGCTACACACGATGGGCTTTGGCCTGGATCCTTACTCGATGCTGGTGCCGTTTCTGGTGTTTGCGATCGGCGTTAGTCACGGGGTGCAGATCATCAACGGTATCTCGCATATGTCGATGGCCGGCCATAATAAGCTTGAGGCGGCTAAGCGCACCTTCCGGATGCTGTACATCCCCGGCATCATCGCCTTGATCAGTGACGGAGTAGGTTTCTCGACCCTGATGGTTATCGATATCAAGGTCATTCAGGATCTGGCGGTTGCCGCCAGTGTCGGTGTTGCGGTAGTGATCTTCACCAACCTGATTCTGCTGCCGGTTCTGATCTCCTATGTTGGTGTGAGTAAAAAAGCGACCCAGAGCTTGCAGCACGAAGAGAATGACGAGGAACACCCTATCTGGCATTTCCTTGCCAGCTTCAGCCGCCCGAAAATGGCCGCTATCGCGCTGCTTACCGCGGTGGTCGGTTATGGCTTGGGTTTCTATAACAGTCAGGACCTGAAAGTCGGCGACCTGGATCCGGGTGCACCGGAACTGCGGGCTGATTCACGCTACAACCTCGATAACGCCTTCATGGGTGCCAACTATTCGGCCAGCTCCGATGTGTTTGTGGTGATGGTTAAGAGTACCGAGCTTCAGACGTGCGCCAGCTATGAGACGGTTGAGCAGATGGATCGGCTGCAATGGCGACTACAAAACGTGGCCGGCGTACAGTCAACTCAATCGCTTGCATCAATAAGCAAAAGTCTGCTTTCAGGCATGAACGAAGGTAGCCTGAAGTGGATGGCGCTGAGTCGCAACCAGGGGATGATGGATGCAGCTTCGATTCGTGTTCAGGAGATGGGTGGCCTGATCAACGGTGACTGTGACCTGGCTCCGATGCTGGTGTTCCTGGATGATCACAAAGCAGAAACCCTGCAAAGGGTGGTAGGCGTGGTCAAGCAGTTTGCCGCTGACAACAGTAATGATGCCTATCAGTTCCTGCTGGCGGCTGGTAATGCCGGTATCGAAGCCGCGACCAACGAAGTGATCGGTTCGGCTCAGTATGAGATCCTGATCTGGGTTTACGCCGCCGTTTCATTCCTCTGTCTGCTGAGCTTCCGTTCGGTGACAGCGACTATCTGTATCATCCTGCCGCTGACGCTGACCTCGGTGCTGTGTCAGGCACTGATGACCTATCTGGGTATCGGTATCAAGGTAGCAACTCTGCCGGTTATCGCGTTGGGGGTCGGTATAGGTGTTGACTACGGCATCTACATCTTCAGCAAGCTCGATGGTTACCTGAAAGCAGGTGATAACCTGCACGACGCCTACTTCAAGACACTGCAGAGCACCGGTAAAGCGGTCGCCTTCACCGGCGCTACGCTGGCGATTGGTGTGGCAACATGGGCGTTGTCTCCGATCAAATTCCAGGCGGATATGGGCATCTTGCTGACCTTTATGTTCGTGTGGAACATGCTGGGTGCTTTGATCCTGTTACCGGCGCTTGCATGCTTCCTGCACAAGCCCAAAAAACCTGCAGCTGAAATTGAAGCTAAGGTTGAAGCTAAAGCTTAATCCTGTGTTGAAGCAACGCAGGCGTGCCTGTACTGGCATGCCCTCGTTGCTAATACAATCAACCCGCCCCAACCTCTTTCCCCCACTTTTTTTGGTGGGGGCTTTTTTACGTCCTATATAAATACTATCGGGCCTATGTCTTATAAATCAGTTAAACGTTTGGAACTATTAAGTTAAACCCGTTAAGTTGAAATTAGAAAAAATAAAAACTGGAGTGATAATGTTGTCTACTATTTTTAATCTGTTAAAAGCCGGTGCCGTGATTTTCTATCTGGTCGCCCTGGCCTCATTGGTGGTTGAACCACTGATGGACTACCAGTTGATCCTATTATCGGTTGTCACTGTATTACTGCTCGTCCATGTAGCTGAATTCTTAATTATAAAAAACAAGCTTCAGCAGATTTCAAAAACGGGTAGCCATCACTTATTGAATGTATTGCTGTTTGGTTTCCTGTATTGGATTCCGCTGCTTTATACCGATCGTAATGGCAACAAATAAAAGACCGGTTGCGTCAACCGGATGGCCCTTTCACATATGGCCAACGTAGGTATTCCCCAGCCATAACCTAAAACAGGACTACACGAATGAACTTCAGACGATTTTCTCATAAGCACTTGGCACAGTACCGGTCCAGCTTTTGAAGGCCCGGCAAAATGCAGCCTGTTCGGTAAAGCCGGTTAAACGGCTGACTTCAGCGATCGACATATTCTCTCTGGCCAACAGCTGAATCGCCGTGTCACAGCGCAGCTGGTCTTTGATCAGTTGGTAGTTGCTCCCCTCCTCCTTCAGCTTCCGGCTCAGGGTACGGGTGGTCATGTACAGCTCTTTTGCCATGGCATCCAGGGTTGGCAAACTCCCAAGCCCATGCTGCAGCAACAGGCGGCGCACCTGGATTTGATAGGTATCATCCTGGCGAGGCCGTCGCAAAATTCCGGCTGGAGAGTCAGCCAGAAACTGCTGTAACTCTTGGCGCTCTCTGACAAGCGGCAGACGCAATAGCTTCTTGCTCAGTGTAAAGCCGCTGAAAGGTTGATCAAATTGCAATTGGCCACTGAACATAAGGCGATATTCATCAAGATGCGCGGGCGCCGGATAGTTAAACCAGGTCGACACGATGGGAACCTGCTGGTCTACCAACCAGCAACTGAAACGCTGCCACATCAGTAGAATGAACTCCTGCAACATATGATCAGAATCCAGTGTCTGATCTTTCAGGCTCAGCGTAACGTCCAAAAACTCATCGTAATGCCTTAACCCTACTTCCAGATCATCACGGACTGTTTTATAAAAACGGGTGCTCTGTTGCAACATACCGCCAAGGGTCTGAGTGTGCAATACCGACTCGGCCATGAGGGCAAACACACCGTTGTTGCAGCGTTGCCCTGTTAACCCCATAAACTCATCACCGGTAACCCGCCACACCGTTTTTACCAGCCTGATCACCTGCTCTTCAGTAACACGTGCATTCGGCATGCCCAGCAGTTCATAAGGAATACCCGCACGCCGTAACAGTTCATGCTGCGAATGCCCCATACGTGCAGCGCCGCAAATGAAGGCCTGCAGATAATGGTTGGATATAAGGTTTCTTTTCACGTCGAAATAGTCACCGTCGATTGTCAGCCTGGCTGAATAATCCGTAATCCGACTTATTCCGGTCGGTGTCGGCACAGCTGGATTATCAGAATACCACCCTTCCATTTATGGCGTAAAACATCAACATTACTCCCTACAAACCCGACACAAAAGATTCTATTGGCGTGTTTGGTTAAATTTTTCGTCTCCATCGATCATTGTAGAAACACAGGTTCGTTATGGATACTAACTCTATCAATTAACCCATCTGGCCGACGCGCCCCCTGTTGTCACCGGATGGATTTTCTATGGGAGATTATCTGGATGAATATTCAAAACAAAGTGGCCATCGTCACTGGTGGTGCCTCCGGACTCGGTCTGGCGGTAACGGAGCGCTTGATAAAGCTGGGCGCCAAAGTCGCCGTGTTTGATCTCAACCAGGAAGCAGGATCTCTGCTGGTCGACCGGTCACAAGGCTGCGCTACTTTTGCCAAGGTGAACGTAACAGACGAGGAGTCGGTAAAAGCAGCCATAGAGCAAACCGTTGATGCTTTTGGTGCCATTGACCTGTGCATTAACTGTGCAGGGGTTGGCACCGCAGGTAAAGTGCTGGGACGCGACGGCGCACTGGATTTCGACAAGTTCACCTCGGTAATCAACATCAACCTGAACGGTACCTTTAATGTGCTGCGCCTGGCCGCTGAAAAAATGGCTACCAACACCCCCGATCCAGAAACCGGCGAGCGTGGAGTCATCATCAATACCGCCTCGGTCGCCGCCTTTGAGGGCCAGATCGGTCAGGCCGCGTACAGCGCCAGTAAAGCCGCCATTGTCGGTATGACCCTGCCCATAGCGCGCGATCTTGCCAACCACAGCATTCGTATCATGACGGTCGCGCCTGGACTGTTCGAGACCCCCATGATGATGACGCTAGCGGACGAAGTGCGTGATCCGCTGATTGAGATGATTCAAAGCCCCAAACGTTTTGGCCAGCCGGATGAATTCGCCTCTCTATGCTGCCACATCGTTGAAAACGCATACCTTAACGGTGAAGTAATACGGCTGGATGCAGCCATCCGCATGCAGCCCAGGTAGCGCAACCACTCTCTGCGAACCAACCGACGAATATAGAGACAGGAAGGCAGTTATGACAGCAACAGATGCAAACGAAAATGCGGAAATGGGTTTATTCAGAGAAATGACCATTCGGGCATTGGAGCAAGAGGTCGCGCCCTACTACGAAGCCTGGGAAAAAGCCGGAATCATGCCCCGGGAAATTTGGCATGTCCTGGGCCAGGCGGGCATGCTCTGTGTCGATTCCCCCCAGGAGTATGGTGCAGCCGGAGCCTCTTTCGAGGTGAGCCAGCTAGTCATTGAGGAGATATCCCGGATGGGCTTTGGCGGGCTCTGCGGTGGCTACAACATACACTCCAATATCGTTGCCCCCTACATCCTGCATATAGGCAACGAAGATCAACAACAGCGCTGGTTACCCCCCATGGTCAGCGGCGAAGTGGTTGGTGCAATTGCGATGACCGAGCCGGGCGCAGGCAGCGACCTGGCGGCACTGCGTACATCAGCGGTGCGCGATGGCGACGAGTGGGTGATCAACGGCTCCAAAATCTTTATCACCAATGGACTGCACGCCGATCTGGTGATCGTCTGCGCCAAAACCGATCCTAAAGCCGGTGCCAGGGGGATCTCCCTGTTTCTGGTGGATGCCTCACTGCCGGGCTTCTCCCGCGGTAAGGGTATTGAAAAGATCGGCCAGCATGCCAGCGACACGGCGGAGCTGTTCTTCGACAACTTGCGGGTGCCGGCTGATGCCCTGCTGGGTGAAGAGAACAAGGGCTTCATCTACCTGATGCAGGAGCTTCCCAGAGAACGCCTGGGTTGCGCGACTCAAGCTATTGGCGCAGCTGATGGTGCCCTGGCCCTGACTATCGATTATGTGCAGGAGCGTAAAGCCTTTGGCAAATCGATCTGCGATTTTCAGAACACCCGCTTTAAGCTCGCCGAGGCAAAAACCCGGATTGAGGTCTGTCGCGCTTATCTCAATCAATGCATGGCCAAATACAAATCCGGAACAATGAGTGTAACTGAAGCTGCGCTGTTGAAACTCAGTACCACTGAAATGCAATGCAAAGTGGTGGATGAGTGCCTGCAACTGTTTGGCGGTTACGGTTACACCATGGAGTATCCGATCTCCCGCTTCTATGTCGATGCACGAATCCAGACCATCTATGCCGGCACCTCGGAGATCATGAAAGAGGTTATCTCCCGGTCGCTTTTCAGCAGCCAATAATCAGCCTTCACATCAGCCTGTAAAGAGGTAGCTACTATGAGTTACAACAGCATTTTTCGACACGATCTGTTTGCCGGCCAGACCCTTCTGGTTACGGGTGGGGGCAGCGGCATCGGTCGCTGTATCGCCCATGAGATCAGTGCGCTGGGCGGCCGGGTACTCCTGTTAGGCCGCACCCTGGAAAAACTCCAGCGGGTGCAGGCCGAGATCGAAGCCGACGGTGGATTGGCGGACAGCTTCAGTTGCGATATCCGCGACGAAGACGCCGTGCAGCAGACAGTGACAACCATGTTGCAGCGATACGACGCTATCGACGGCTTGGTAAACAATGCCGGAGGCCAGTTCCCGTCACCTCTGGAGTCTATCAGCAAAAACGGTTTCGAGGCGGTGGTGCGCGCTAACCTGATAGGCAGCTTTCTGGTCTCCCGCGAGGTCTTCAAACAGTCGATGAAGGCTCGGGGCGGCGCCGTGGTGAATATCACCGCCGACAACAGGGGCGGCATGCCGATGATGGCACATTCCGGTGCCGCGCGTGCGGGGGTGGAAAACTTCACCCAAACGGCTGCAGTAGAGTGGTCGCCTCATGGCGTGCGGGTCAATGCCGTAGCACCGGGATATATCATCTCAAGCGGTATGGACAGTTATGAATCGCCTGAGATGAAAGCCCAGATTCCCAGGATGAAAGATTCTGTCCCCCTTAACCGTATGGGTACCGAAGCGGAGATCAGCAGCGCAATCTGCTTCCTGCTAAGTGATGGTGCCCGCTATCTCACCGGCCAGGTAATTGCCGTAGACGGCGGCACCAGTCTCAAAACCGGCTCGCCACTCTGGCAGCTTCAGCCGGCACAAAATAACGATGCCTATAACGGTTTTCACCGCTCGGAACTTCCCAAAATTCTTCAGACTGATGAGGAGCACTAAATATGGGCCAAAAGCTGTAATAGACAAAACCCGGTATTGCCGGGTTCGTCTGGCAGCCTGTCGGGCTTGGCCGATCGTAGCGAGGGAAAGACTATATGAGATAGATTTTCCGTTCTTTTGAGGCGAAGGGCCTGCCCCGCATAGCGCTCAGCGTGGCCCACGAAGTGTTTTGGCCATTGGGTATAGCCAGCTATTTAACGAGAAAGAACGGAAAATATAGCCCTTCTCTCCTACAAGAGTGGCTTTTTCACAGTAGATTAGTGTTAAATCCGACAGGCTGCCAGGGAGCCTGTCAACCTTCACACCAGTCCTTTAAGACGTCCAGCCGGTTACCGCCTTCACCTCAAGGAACTCCTCAAGGCCCCAGGTACCGCCTTCCCGCCCGTTGCCGGAATGTTTGTAACCACCAAAAGGCGATCCGGAACCCATCCCCTGTCCATTGATCTGAACCATGCCGGAACGCAACCGGCGAGCAATGCGACTGGCTTTTTCGCCGTCCTGTGTCTGGACATAGTTAGTCAGACCATACGGGGTATCATTTGCGATCTGGATCGCTTCTTCTTCCGTATCGAAAGGGATGATTGATAACACCGGCCCGAAAACCTCTTCACGGGCGATTGTCATATCGTTGTGAACATCCGCAAACACGGTTGGGCGAACAAAATAGCCACTCTCCAGCCCCTCGGGTCTGCCTAAACCGCCGGCGACAAGTCTGGCGTCCTCAGCAATCCCTTTTGCAATCAGATTCTGGATCTTGTCATACTGAAGTTGAGAAACAACCGGACCGATGTGCCGCCCCTCTTTGGCAGCGATATCCACTGCCGTTTTTTCAGCAACATCGGCCGCTGTTTTCACCGCCCGCTCATAAACTGAACGCTCCACTAACATGCGGGTAGGTGCGTTGCAGGATTGGCCAGTGTTGTTAAAGCAGTGGCGAACGCCCCGCGTCACAGCCTTTTCGTCAGCATCCGCAAAGATCAGATTGGCACCTTTGCCGCCCAGTTCCAGGCTCACACGCTTGACCGTATCCGCCGCATTCTTGGAGATAGCAACGCCCGCTCGCGTAGAGCCGGTAAAGGAAATCATATCGACATCCGGATGACCGGACAGCTGGCTACCCACCCCCGCTCCATCGCCATTAACCAGATTGAAAACACCGGCCGGGAATCCAGCTGCGTCGACCATCTCAGCAAACAACATCGAGGACAACGGGGCTATTTCCGAGGGTTTCAGGATCATGGTACAGCCCGCAGCCAAGGCGGCAATCACCTTCAGCGCGACCTGATTCATGGGCCAGTTCCACGGGGTAATCAGCCCACAAACGCCGACAGGCTCGTAGAAGACCCGGTTATCCGGCGCATGCTCGCCCAGGGAATGGTCAAACTCAAAGCTTTTCAATGCCCGGATGATATTTTTGATATGTCCGGCACCGGCACCACATTGCGACGTCCTCGCCAACGCGATGGGCGCGCCCATTTCAACAGAGATCGCTTCAGCCATCTCTTCGGCACGATCCTGGTAGATAGCAAGCAGCTTTTCCAGCAGGGCCAGCCGCTCCTCCTTTGATGTCTGACTCCAGCTGTCAAAAGCCTTGCGGGCAGCAGATACCGCCGCGTCTGTGTCGTCCTGGGAGCCGAGTGATATTACGGCACAGGGGCCTTCATTCGATGGATTGATCACGTCGAGATCATTGGCTTTAGACGGAGATACCCATTGACCATTGATATAGAATTCGCGCTTCTCTAGCATCGTGATATTCCTTTTTGAAATACGTCTTATTGCTGCTCTATATCGTAGCCACTAATCCCCTACTAATACATGATAATGATTCATCCAAAAGAGTTATCTGGGAGCCTCTCGCCCAGCTCGCTTGGTTGTAATTTCGTAAGCAGTAAATTAAATAACCAATTCAGCCGTGATTTTTTCGTTGCGGCGAGGCTCTGGCACAGAACAGCAGGATATTCTGGCCCTAACCAGGCCTGATTGCCTATCGCTATAGTGATCGTCAAAGTGAAGGGTACCTGCTTCAGGAAATGGCTGGCCAATGAGTCGCTTGGCTAATCCTGAGAGTATCTAAATCTGATCGTCCCTGTTTTTGAGAGCCCCAGATACTGAAAGCTCCTGTTACTTAGGGTCATTGGAATCAGATTAGCGCCCGAAAAACATAAAAAATAACAACACGGCAATACAAGGTGGTAGTTCTATGTCAGATAACACACACGTCTTTGATCAGGATGCGAAGGTTGAAAAAGAATCGGTACAACCTTTCCCGAAATCACGCAAAGTCTATATCACCGGTAGTCGCGAAGATATCCAAGTGCCTATGCGGGAGATTTCGCTGGACACTACCCCTACCGATATGGGTGGCGAAGTAAACGAGCCCCTCTATGTTTACGATACATCCGGCCCCTATACCGATCCAGACGTAAAAATTGACCTGCATAAAGGCTTACCGCCACTGCGCGCCAACTGGATCGCAGAGCGTAACGATACCGAACAATTGGAAGGCTTGAGCTCGGAATATGGTCGCGTACGTGAGCAGGATCTGCGCCTCGATCACCTGCGTTTTGAGTTGACCCGCAAGCCGCTGCGGGCACAGCCAGGTAAAAACGTTTCCCAGCTGCACTATGCCCGTCAGGGAATTATCACCCCGGAGATGGAATACATCGCCATCCGCGAGAACATGAAGCTGGCTAAAGCCCAGGCCGAAGGCCAGATGGTTGACCAGCAGCACCCGGGGCACAGCTTTGGGGCGCAACTGCCCGAAGAGATCACGCCGGAATTCGTGCGTCAGGAAGTTGCCGAAGGTCGCGCTATCATCCCGGCGAACATCAACCACCCTGAAATAGAGCCGATGATTATCGGTCGCAACTTCCTGGTGAAGATCAACGGCAACATCGGTAACTCCGCACTGTCTTCCTCGATTGAAGAAGAAGTCGAGAAGATGACCTGGGGCACCCGCTGGGGCTCCGATACCATCATGGATCTGTCCACCGGTAAAAATATCCACGAAACCCGTGAATGGATCCTGCGTAACTCGCCAGTACCGATTGGTACCGTGCCAATTTACCAGGCACTGGAAAAAGTCAGCGGCGTGGCTGAAGACCTGAACTGGGAAGTGTTCCGTGACACCCTGATCGAGCAAGCCGAGCAAGGGGTGGATTACTTCACCATTCACGCCGGCGTTTTGTTGCGTTATGTACCAATGACGGCCAAGCGGATGACCGGCATTGTTTCCCGTGGTGGCTCCATCATGGCCAAGTGGTGCCTGGCGCACCATGAAGAGAACTTCCTCTACACCCACTTCGAAGAGATCTGTGAGATCTGTAAAGCCTACGATGTGTCATTCTCGCTGGGTGATGGCCTGCGTCCTGGCTCGATCTACGATGCCAACGATGAAGCTCAGTTTGCCGAACTGGAAACCCTGGGCGAGCTGACCAAGATTGCCTGGAAGCACGACGTGCAGGTGATGATCGAAGGTCCCGGCCATGTGCCGATGCACATGATCAAGGAAAACATGGACAAGCAGCTGACCGAGTGCCACGAAGCACCGTTCTACACACTGGGGCCATTGACCACCGATATTGCACCGGGTTATGACCACATCACCTCTGGTATCGGAGCGGCGATGATCGGTTGGTACGGCTGTGCGATGCTCTGCTACGTGACACCCAAAGAGCACCTGGGACTCCCGAACAAGGACGATGTTAAGACCGGTATTATTACCTATAAGATCGCAGCCCACGCAGCCGACCTGGCGAAAGGCCATCCGGGCGCACAGATCCGTGATAACGCCATGTCCAAGGCTCGCTTCGAGTTCCGCTGGGAAGATCAGTTCAATATCGGTCTGGATCCGGACACTGCCCGTGCCTACCATGATGAGACCCTACCGAAAGAGTCCGCTAAAGTGGCGCACTTCTGCTCGATGTGCGGTCCCAAGTTCTGCTCAATGAAAATCTCTCAGGAAGTGCGGAATCTGAATGCAAGCCAGATTGCGGAGATCGAAGCCGCAGCCGATAAGGGCATGCAGGAAAAATCTCAGGAGTTCAAACAGACTGGTGCCGAGATCTACCACAAGCTGTAACCCCACCCACCAGGCGGAAACAAAAAGACCGCGTTAAACCAACCTCACCCGGTTTAACGCGGTCCTTAAGGGACTGCTTACAATGTAGGGCCTGAGATAACGACTCATGAACGTCCTGCAGAGCTAAACAGACATTGAATAAATAACCTTTATTCACCGCTGGATTCATTGAGCTGCCCCGCTCTACGGCGGCGTATGAAGGCTGTCTTTTTGTCACTGTTTTAGCGCAGCTATCCCAGGCTTGTACGCACTTAACGACGTTTCCGTCCTTTGCCATCCTGGCAGCACTATCACGGTGCACCCTATCAACAATCTCCTTGATAGAAAAATCGTCCGTGATAGTATTTTTTTAAGTTCTTCATCAGATAGCGTGGATCTTTTGTAAGGGCTGGTTAGTATGCCCCGTGAAACGCTCAGCGTGGCCCACGAAGTGTTTTGGCCATTGGGTATTGCATGCCCAGCGAATTGTTCAGCGTGGCCCAAGAAGTGCTTTGGGTATTGGCTATTGGCTATTGGCTATTGGGTATAGCGGAGCCTGTGGGAGCGGCACCTCGCCGCGAATGATCTCCTAATCGGCGCGAGGCGCGCCTCCCACAAGGTTCACTAGCACCCAACTTGACCCTCACATGTGTAGATACCATCTCTCACCACCCGGAGGCCCAAGAAGTGCCTTGGGTATTGGGTATTGGCTATAGCGGAGCCTGTGGGAGCGGCGCCTCGCCGCGAATGATCTCCTAATCGGCGCGAGGCGCGCCTCCCACAAGGTTCACTAGCACCCAACTTGACCCTCACATGTGTAGATACCATCTCTCACCACCCGGAGGCCCAAGAAGTGCCTTGGGTATTGGGTATTGGCTATAGCGGAGCCTGTGGGAGCGGCGCCTCGCCGCGAATGATCTCCTAATCGGCGCGAGGCGCACCTCCCACAAGGTTCACCAGCACCCAACTTGACCCTCACATGTGTAGATACCATCTCTCACCACCCGGAGGCCCAAGAAGTGCCTTGGGTATTGGGTATTGGCTATAGCGGAGCCTGTGGGAGCGGCGCCTCGCCGCGAATGATCTCCTAATCGGCGCGAGGCGCGCCTCCCACAAGGTTCACTAGCACCCAACTTGACCCTCACATGTGTAGATACCATCTCTCACCACCCGGACCGCCAAAAGGCTGCGCAACATAGATGTGGCGCCCCAGATGGCGCCCTACGATGCTTAATATCGCCTTGGGTAGGATCTAACTGAGAGGAAAATGAACCAGCACAAGCCAAGTTTCAGACGAAAAAAAGCCACATAAAATGTGGCTCAAAAGTGCATTGCACAGAAAAAACAAAACAATGAAAAAAGCGACGCTTACTTAAAGGTATAAGTCAAAACAGCTATAGGCCTAAACGCTTAAAGGCTCAGCCTTGGCTGCGTTCTTTTGCTCCAGAGCAGCTGCAGCCATCTTACGGCCAAACAACTCCATTACATCAATATTTGCATCCGGGTTCTCACTGGCCTCATCCATCGCATCGACCATCGCCTGAACCGTTGGCAGGGTTTTCTCAACCAGCTGGGTAATATAAGCCTCTGGAGTGGTACCCGTATATTTGTGGTAACGATCAAACAGCTTAACTGTTTCGGCTTGCAATTCGATCTGAACATGGGAATAAGAAGTCATACCTTCTCCTATATTTATTCTTTTATTATTCATAGCTATCAAGGATCGCTGCCCGTCAGCTCCAGCCTTAATACAACTGAAAGCGACTCAAAAATATGCAGCAACCAGCCAAACAACTATCTATAACTACGACGAAAGAGTGATTCACACTATAGACAACCACTATAAAGAGCCTTGCCTGATGCGCTTAGGGCCAGAAAATTATTTATTCTGGAGCCAGACTGGTCATATTAATCAACTCAATCTGGCCCTACTGATTCTTGCTGCGTAATTTATGCTGGATACTGCCCAAAAAAGCTTCCATCCATGATAATAAAAACAGGACGTGCAATGTCTGATTACAACACCCTCCACACCATGGGACTGACTGATATCGACTCAATCAGTCACTACAAGCTCAGCAACAAAGATCAGCAGGAAGTACTTAAGGTTTACTTCTCACGCCCTGAAGCAAGCACACTTCCCAATAGCAGCACCTTCTGCTTTGAGCGCAACAAGGTTGTCGCTGCAGATGCACAAGCCGCATCAAAAAGCCAAGCCAATGGCGGCAGCGACCCTGTTCTGATAGGCGCTATCCAAGAGCTGAACAGCCTTTCCAAGCAGCAAAACAACAGCGACCGCCGTGAAGTGTTATTGAATGAGCTAGACAAGCTCGAACAGATTATGGCCGGCAAGATACGTGAATTACGCGAAGACCTTGCCAGATTTGCCTGATTAATTATCTGCCAAATTATTAGGCCGACAAACGCCCTGACATAAAAAAAGGCTGGATTATCCAGCCTTTTTTTATGCCCGCAGTTCGTCAGATGAGAGATGCTATCCACGAACTGTAGGAGGTGCGCCTCGCGCCGATTATTTTTCAGCTAATCTATCGCGGCAAGGCGCCGCTCCTACAAAATCTAGCCGGCAGGTCGAACGACGAACTACGCTTTCCCGCGTTTCCAGACCACGTAATCCGGTGCGTCTTTATGAAGCTCATCGAAACTGCGTTCCGATGAGCTTTCAGCCAGCTTGCGCTCCTGATGCTGGAATATATCCCAGGTCAGCGTACTTTCAGCAGGCATACTCGCAACAGGCTCATTCTTTTCAGGCAGCCGCCGCTCAGTAGCCATATTGCTCATAGCCTCAGCTCTAAGCCACCCAGATGGATTTACTGTTACAAAATTCACGGATACCGCTTATGCCGAGTTCGCGTCCCATGCCGGAAGCTTTGACACCCCCGAAAGGCATACGGATATCACTGGCCACCTGGGCGTTAACAAAACCATTACCCACGTCGAGCTGGCGCAACATCGCCTCACCCTTTTCCAGGTCTTCTGTCCAGATACTGGCACCCAGACCAAAGCGCGTCGCATTTGCCTGGGCGACGGCATCGGCTTCGTTGCGTACCGCCACGATAGCAGCAACCGGGCCGAATATTTCCTCATTGAATGCAGTCATGCCCAGCTTGACGTTATCCAGTACTGAAGGCGCATAAAAATAGCCATCGCCAGCCAAAGGCTCGCAACCGATCAGCGCTCGAGCCCCCTCAGCAATAGAAGCCTGTACCTGCTGATGCACTTTGTCACGTAAGTCAGCCCTCGCCATCGGCGCAATCGTTGTCTCAGCCAGCATCGGATTACCCGGTTTTAACGCCCTAACACGCTCAACCATCAATGCCGTAAATTCTTCGATACGACTGGGTACAACCAGGAAACGCTTGGAAGCAATACAGATCTGTCCGGCATTACCAAAGCGGGCACGGATTGCAACATCCATCGCCTTATTCAGGTCCGCATCATCCAGCACGATAAACGGATCAGAACCGCCCAGCTCCAACACGACTTTCTTCAAATGCTGTCCAGCCAGAGCGGCAATCTGCCGCCCTGCGCCTTCGCTACCCGTAAAGGCCACACCATGAACACGGTGATCGGCTATCACCGCACCAGCCTGTTCAACCGAAATCGTCAGATCAGTAACCAGGCCTTCAGGTGCCCCAGCATCACGCAGTATCTGCTCAACAGCACGTGCGCAACGCGGCACATTCGGCGCATGTTTTAACAAGATGGCGTTACCTGCCATCAGGGCGGGCACCAGGCAGCGAAACACTTGCCACAATGGGAAATTCCACGGCATGATTGCCAGCACTACACCTAATGGCTGATAAGCAACCAGACTGCGCCGTGCCGGCGTTTCGATCAAATCATCCTGCAGCATCTGCTCGGCATTGTCGGCATAGTAGCTACACGCCAGGGCGCATTTATCAACTTCACCATAGGCTTCAGGTAACAGCTTACCCATCTCAAGCGAAATAGTTTCAGCCAAAGCCTGTCGCTGCAAATTCAGCTGCGCAGCCACCGCCCTCAATAATGCGGAACGCTCAGAGAAGGGAGCTGCACGCCATGCATCAGCGGCTTGTTCCGCTGCCACTAAACGTTGCTCAAGCTGAGACTCAGTCAGAAAATCAAACTGCTCTAACAATTCACCCGTAGCCGGATTTCGTGTTTCAAAACTCATACTATCCCTTCCCCTTAGATGGCTTACTCAGGCATCAAATCGATCGTCGAACTATCGATTAAACAGTTTGGTCACCGTGAAACAGGCGTACAACATGGCGCGCTTCAGCAAAAAACAACCAACGCTCAACCAGCAAACCCGCTACAACCAGCAACGCGGCAACAACCGTTAACACGCTGTTTGAAACCAGCAGCAGGAGAAACGGTACGACAAAAGCCATCACCAGCATCAACAGACGCAGGCGCACCAGCTTGTTAGCTGCAACAGTGTAACCAAACTCGTTATTCAGGAAGCTATTAGATGAATGCCCCTGATCCAGCAGACGTACACTCGCCTGGGTGAAGCCGGTTGCGGTATTGATCGTGCTGCCCGCAGGCTTACCGATCCAAAACAGGTAGATCACCTTGACCACAGCGCCCAACACCAACAGCCCCAGGGCTAGTTGTTGCAAAGCACTGGACAGATCACCAGATACCACCGCCTGCACTGTCGCCAGCAACAAAGAGCCGGACATCAGACCCAGGGCAATATAATTAACCGGCGTGAGTGAAGAGTTCCACTGACGGATCGTTTTCAGGCTGGCATAGATCATACTGGTACAGAACAAAGTCACCATCGCCAGCACAGCAGCGATGATACCCGCCAGCAGGAAAACACCGCCAATCTCAGCTCCGTTCATCCAGATACCGGCCAGATAGATCAGCAGGAATGGGTAGTATAAAACAGCAAACACCGCTTCACGGGATAACCAGGAAGTTTTGAAGCGGCTGAACGAGCGCCAGGCATTCTTGGGATTTGCCAGGTGCAGCGTCGAGGACAATAAGCCCACCGATATCAGCAAAAATGACAGCACACCACCGCTCAGCAGCACCGTACTATCCTGCAGCTGTGACAGGCCGCTGAGATGACCCAGTACCATCAATGTAGTCAGGCCGTAACCGGCACCTGACATCACGGTAAACACCAAAACTGAAAAAGCCGGATGCATAGTAAAGTCTCCGTATTCATATAGCGGGGCCAGTGATAGGCTCAACCCCGGTACACCTCTGCCGCATGCATTGGGCAGAGTTTTTATTATTGTTATTCTGTCATCCCCGCGAATGCGGGAATGACGCTTACTTATCTGGCGATAACCTTATTAACCCACCCCTTCACTGTGTCTTTCAGCGAAGTTGGCTGATACATCTCTACCACTGGCTTATTACGCGGTGGCAGGTATGTGTTCACCGGGTTGTAACCCAATTCAGGCATCAACTGCTTACCGGCACGCTCACGTACCAGCTTGCTGACTTCCGAATTCGGATCATCAAAGTCACCAAAGGTACGCGACTTGGTTGGGCAGGTAAGTACACAGGCTGGCTGACGCTCAGCCTCTGGTAATTTCTCGTCATAAATACGATCAATACACAGGGTACACTTCTTCATCGTGCCCGCTTGCGGATCGAGCTCACGCGCACCATATGGACATGCCCAGGAACACAGGTTACAACCCATGCACTTATCCTGATCGACCAGCACGATGCCGTCTTCAGTACGCTTGTAAGATGCACCTGTGGGACAAACCGTCACACAGGCCGCATCTTCACAATGCATACACGACATTGGCATATGCACGGTTTTACTGTTCGGCGAGTCATCCACTTCATAGGTACGGATACGGTTTAACCAGGCACCGTTGGGATCACGACCGTAAGGGTCTTTATCCGACAATGGACCAATCGTGCCCGAGGTGTTCCACTGCTTACACGCAGTGGCACAGCCGTGACAACCCACACAAGAATCTATATCAACTACCAGACCTAATTTCATCTTATTATTCTCCGTCTGCAGTTACTTCTCGCCGCGTGTCAGAATGTCTGACAGGGTGCGCAATAGGTTGACATTTTTATGACTGGTATAGCTCAGCATATCCGGCGATGGCTTCGCGTTCGGCTGCGGCTTCAGTGGCCCGAAGTGCGGCCAGCTGCCGGTTTCACCCGGAGCTGCAGGGGTGATTTTTACCCGCAGGTCATACCATGCCGCCTGCCCTGTAATCGGATCAGAGTTGGTTACACGGTCAATTTTGTCACCTTTTTGCGGTAGCAGTTCGGAGATCAAATGGTTCATCAGGAAGCCATCGGTCGCCTCATTGGCATCCTCCGACAAGCCCCAGGCACCAGCACGCTTACCGATGGCGTTCCAGGTCCAGACGGTCTGCTCGTTGGTGCCTTCCATGAGCTTAACCTGCGCACGAATTTTGCCGTTATGCGACTCAACCCACACCCAGGACATATCCTCAATGCCGTCACGCTCAGCCGCCACGCGGTTCATGTACAGATAGTTCTGTGACATGATCTGGCGCAACCAGGCGTTCTGGCTATCCCAGCTGTGGTACATGAACATTGGACGCTGGTTGACCGCATGATAAGGGTACTCTTCGCGATCTATACGCTGCTCTTCCAACGGCATGTAGTAGATTGGCAACGGATCGAAGTACTCGACCAGGCGCTCCTTGTGGTGCTCTTCGGTTGGCATGGGGCCGTCATACAAACCCTGGCCAGCCAAACGGAACGTCTGCAGCTTTTCAGAGTAAAGCTCGATAACGATCTGCTCGGTCGATCCGATCCAGCCCGCCTCTTTAGCCAGCTCCAGGTAATCGCGGTTAGCATGGCGCATATAGCGCTGGTTCATGCCCAGCTCAAATTCAAAGAAACCTTCGTTTTCTTCGTACGCTTCCCACTGACGTGGATTCGGCTCGCCGCGCAGGGACTTGTCACCGTCTTTACCGCGGTAACCCGCCAGGAAGCCTATACCCGGCTCCTTCTCGAAGTTAATGATAAAGTCTTTGTAGTCGTCGTACTTACGGCCACCTTCCTCATCGGTGAATGCCGGGAAGCCAAGGCGGCCCGCCATCTCAACCATCACTTCCTGCCAGGACACTACGTCACGGTCCGGCTTGATTACCGGGATACGCACTGAATCACAGGCCGCATGGGGTTCGGAAATCGGACGATCCAGCATAGAGATCGTGTCGTAGCGCTCAAGATAGGTGGTATCCGGCAGTACCAGATCAGAATATGCCACCATCTCGGAGTTAAACGCATCCGAGCAGACGATAAACGGTATCTTGTACTCGCCGTCATCTTCTTTGGAACACAACATTTCCAGCGTCTGAGCGGTGTTCATGCTGGAGTTCCAGGCCATATTGGCCATGAACAGCATCAACGTATCGATCTTGTACGGATCACCTTTCACGGCGTTGCTGATCACCATGTGCATCAGACCGTGACAGGAAATCGGCGCATCCCAACTGTAAGCCTTATCGATACGTAACGGCTTGCCGTCGGCATCGATGACCAGATCTTCAGGACAGGTAGGGAAACCCAGTGGGGGGGATTTCAGAGGCGTATTCGGCGCCATCTCTTTGGCAGGCTTGATGCCGGGTGGAATATGCTTGGGGAACGGCGGCTTCGCCAGGTGACCACCCGGACAATCCACAGTTCCTAACAGCACTTGCAGCAAGTGAATTGCACGACACGTCTGGAAACCGTTGGAGTGCGCAGAGATACCGCGCATCGCATGCATGGAAACCGGACGCCCGATAAACTTATCCTGCTTACGGCCAGCCCAGTCGGTCCACTCGACATCAATGGTGATGCTTTCCTTGAAGGCAACATGCGCCATTTCCAACGCCAGACGCTCGATATCTTCAGCAGCAACACCACACTCTTTAGCGGCAACTTCCGGCGAGTACTGATCATCCATGTACTTCTCGACCATGATATCCATGGCGGTACGTAGCGGCTTGCCATCCGGCGTGCGTAGATCGACACCTTCCAGCGCACTGCCAAACAGCGCCGGCGTGATATCAGGCAGGTTAGCATCAACAAACGCTTCCTTTACCAGATCCCATACCTGCGGCTGACCAGGCTTTCCATCTTTTTCAGGGCCCCGGTAGAACAAGCCGTCGCCCATTTCACCCGGCGTATTAACAACCAACTGTGCAGAGTTGGTGTAGCGGATCAGGAATTCATCATCAATCAGCTGATTTTTCAGCAGCACATGCGCCATGGACAGCGCCAGGATACCGTCGGTACCCGGACGGATAGCCACCCATTCATCGGCAATCGCCTGGTAACCCGTACGTACCGGATTGATAGCGACAAACTTGGCACCACGCTCTTTCAGCCGTTTCAGGCCGAGCTTAATCGGGTTAGAGGCGTGATCTTCCGCCACCCCCCACATCATGAAGTACTTGGTATTTTCCCAATCCGGATCACCAAACTCCCAGAAGGCATGGCCCATTGTGTACAGGCCACCTGCCGCCATATTCACCGAGCAGAAGCCACCGTGTGCCGCCCAGTTGATGGTGCCGAACTGGCTGGCCCACATACCGGTCAGCGCCTGCATCTGGTCACGGCCAGTGAAGTACGCCAACTGTTTTGGATCGGTTGCACGGATATGCGCCAGGCGCTTTTCCAGAATATCCAGCGCCCGCTCCCAGGAGATCTCTTCAAACTCTCCAGCACCGCGCTCAGTACCCGGCTTACGCAATAGCGGGGAGCTTAGTTTAGCCGGTGAGTATTGCTTCATAATGCCGGAATTACCCTTGGCACAAAGCACACCCTTGTTGACGGGGTGGTTAGGGTTACCCTGGATGAAACGAACCTTGTTATCTTCGACTGTAACCTTGATGCCACAGCGGCAGGCGCACATGTAACAGGTCGTGAATTTAGTCTCTTGCTTATCTCGATCTTCGAATTCAGGAAGACCGGATTTAACCGGTATCATACTGGCTTGGCTTGTCATATTTATTATCCACCGATGCGTCGAACTTGCTAGCAGCTAACTAGTAGTTAACGCTTTGCCCATAAGTTTGAGAGCCTGATATAAAACAACCGAGAACGGCAGTTATACGGACTCGACTCTGCCATTCATGCTAGGAACTAGACAGCCATTCGACAATGACCAGTCAACAAGCAACGATAGGGCCAGCCGAAAACCAGGCTGGCTCTATGGGCAGGAGACTCTGCTACAGTGGTCTTAAAACGGCATATTATCTGGACCTATGCACCCGAGCGCGGAGTCGCTAGATTGGTGGGATAATAATAAAAGTCAAAGAAATCAGTCTACAAGGATCCTCTATGCAGAACACCACAGGCAAATCTCAATTTAACTGGACACGCCTGCTGCCGTTCCTCGTCTGGTTTCGACTTATCACGCCTGCCAAGGCGCGTGATGACCTGTTTGCCGGTCTGACTAATGCCGTTATCGTACTCCCCCAGGGCGTCGCATACGCCCTGATCGCAGGTATGCCGCCGGAATACGGCCTCTACGCTGCGATAGTCCCTGCAATTATTGCTGCCCTGTTCGGCTCTTCCTGGCATCTTATTTCCGGACCGACCGCGGCATTATCGATTGTGGTCTTTACCACAGTCAGCCCTTTAGCTTCCCCCGGCTCACCCGAATTTATCAATCTGGTATTGGCACTCACGCTGATGGCAGGCTTGTTCCAGTTGCTCCTGGCTTTTTTTCGCTTCGGCACCCTGGTTAACTTTGTATCCCACTCCGTGGTTGTAGGCTTCACCACAGGCGCGGCCATTGTCATCGCCTCCAGCCAGGTAAAGAACATCCTGGGGGTCAGCATTGAAAGCTCCGGCTCTTTCCTGTCTACCTGGCAAGGGGTGTTCGCTGCAGCCCATAACACCAATTACTATGCGGTTTCGGTTGCAGCTGTCACCGTTGTCTGCTGCCTGCTGATTAAGAAGTTCCTGCCACGCTGGCCCAATATGCTGATCGCAATGGTTATCAGCAGTGCCTACGCCTGGTGGCTGGGCGCTACGGAAAAAGGCATCTCGCTGGTTGGCGAGATACCGGGCAGTCTGCCTCCGTTCCTGTTTCCCCAGATGAGCGCAGACACCTTCTATGATCTGGCCCCCGGTGCTATCGCAATCGGCCTGCTGGGCCTGGTAGAAGCAGTATCTATCGCCCGCTCTGTCGCTACCCGTTCCCGCCAGAGCATCAATGGCAATCAGGAATTCTACGGTCAGGCGCTGTCCAATATCGTCGGCTCGGTATTTTCCTCCTACGCCTCATCCGGTTCATTCACCCGTACCGGCGTAAACTACAGCTCTGGCGCTAAAACACCGCTGGCAGCAATAATTGCCGCGATGTCTCTGGCGGTGATCATTCTGGTGTTTTCAGAATTGACCAGCTATATACCCATTCCAAGCATGGCCGGCCTGCTGCTGATCGTGTCTTACAATCTGATCGACTTCCACCATATACAGGTTATTTTCAAAGCCGGAAAGTCCGAGTTTGCGGTACTAGCAGTGACTTTCTGCGCCACCCTGGTCATGGCGCTGGAATTTGCCATCTACCTCGGGGTAATCCTGTCGCTGGTGTTCTACCTCAAGCGCACCTCGCAGCCGAATATCGTCGAAGTATTACCCGACCCCAGCAGCCCTACACCGTTCTTCAATCCGGCGCATAATGCTGAACAACCACGCTGCCCACAGCTGAAGATTATCCGCATCGAGGGCTCGCTGTTCTTTGGCGCTGTAAACTCTGTCAAAGACTATCTGGAAGGTATTCGCGAGCCCAATGTGCTGATCGTCGGTAACGGCATGAACCATGTCGATATCGCCGGTGCTGAAATGCTGATGCATGAAGCAGAACGCCGCCGGGATAAAGGACAACATCTGTACCTGAGCAACCTGAAAACCCAGGTCAGTGAATACCTGGAGCGTGATGAATACCTGGACGCGATCGGCAAAGAGTCTTTCTTCCTTTCGAAAGGCGAAGCTATCGAGCAGATCTACAGCCGCCTCGATCCTGAGATCTGTCGCACCTGCAGCAGCCGGATTTTCCACGAGTGCCGCGACGGTTCCCCCCAGGGAGCCAATGTGGTCGAGACGTCCAATCTGATCAAAACAAAGTAATCCTGCCCGCCATCACCGCGCCGCGCTAACGCACGTTATTCCCGCCCGTCGGGAATAACGTATAAGTTCATCACTTATCACGCTAACAACAGACTATTCCCGATAGCCTTGTGCTATGCTGCGCGGCCTTCAAGCAACAGTCCTGAAATCAACAATCCTGAAATCATCAACACTGCAAGAGACACTATGGGCCTGGAAACATTAATCCCCTTTATCGCTATTATCGCATTTGCAACCTACGTACAAACGGTTACCGGCTTTGCGCTTGGCATGATCGTAATGGGCACCGTCACTACCTTTGAGCTGGTCCCTATTGCCTTTACCTCGGTTATTATCAGTGCGGTGATGCTGGTCAATGGCCTGTTTGCCCTGAAAGGCAACTACAGGGCCCTCGACGTTAAACGGGTATTGATAACCTGCGCAGGCATATTTCCTGGCCTGGTGGTCGGCCTTATCATGCTCGAGTATCTAAGTGATTCTTACAATACCCTGTTGCAGCTGTTGCTGGGCCTCACCATCATCGCCGCTGGCCTGATGATGATGCTTAAACCCGAGCCCCTAAAAGCCCCATCAAAGCCCGCCACATTCGCCGGTTCAGGAGTCGCGGCCGGGCTATTGGCCGGACTGTTCAGCATGGCCGGACCACCTCTCGTCTACCTGTTTTACCGCCAGCCCTTCGAGCTGAAGACCATTCGCCTGTGCCTACTGAGCATCTTCCTGATCAGTTCGGTATCACGTACCGTGATGGTCGGATTTCAGGGAGGACTGGAACTGGATATGCTGACCTTCTCCCTCGCCTGCATCCCGATGGTGATGGGCTTTACCTGGATAGGCAAGAATTACCCGCCACCAATCAGCGCGACGAATATGCGCCGCCTGGCATTTCTGCTGCTAATCGTAATCGGTGCCAGTTTGGTGATTAAGAATATTTAAAAGCCGTAGTTCGACCCTGGTGGGTTATGTATTGTGGGAGCGGCGCCCTCGCCGCGATGTGTTCGCCGAGGCCCTTTCGGCGCGAGGCGCGCCTCCTACAGTGTAGGTTGGCGCTAAGCGCAGCGATGCCCAACAATCACCCATCCAACCTGACGAAGATACCAACCCAAACCCACCACATAACAATGTAATAAGGTATCTCGCACAACGAACAACGGCTTTTAAGCTCTTCGCACAACGAACTACGAACTACGGCTTTTCGCGGATTAGCTCCATCTGATCTGATAAATCTTCTATCTGATCACCCATCTTGCCGATAGTCCGGGCCATCTCCCGGCTCAGGTTTAACAGGAATATGCCGAAGTCCTGTGGTGCAACAATGTGCAACTCAAAAAACAGATCGGCAGAGATTCTAAGTATATAGCCAGGTTGTCCGACAACAGCGGTATTCTTGTAACCATGCAGAGCAATCATGCTCGCAAAACCCGTCTGCTGTCCCGGACTAAAACTGCGAACCCGCACCGGACTGGCTTCAACATGTCGATACAGGGAAACAGTCCCGCTGAGAATAATATAGAAGCTCTCAGCCCGACTACCGGCATGGAAAACCTCTTCTTCAGCTGCCAGCTGAAGAATTCCCCCCTGCTGCAAAAGCCAGATAACTGTTTCAGAGGACAGTGCGCCTAAGCTGGACAGCTGACTGAAATAGTCGGCCTCAAACTCCTGTAACAACGTCTCATAAGTGATTATTTTCATATCTGCACTGGAAAGTAACATCGGAACCCAATTTAAGTTTAGCAGCGAGCTCAATACATCAGGAATGTTACTGCGAGACCCATTGAGAATGGCTGTTCTCTAGCTACTATCAAGTCGCGCTCTTTGCGACGTTCTAGCAAGCAGCGCTTGTTGCTGCGCTCTAGCTACTCTCACAAAGTGATTACTGGCCACAAAGAAAGATCTAAACTGGCTCAACGGCAGAGTCACCTTCTACTTTAGACTGAAGAAAATGTTTACCAGGATCCCATAACTATGTCCGATATTAAGATTGATCAGCCGGATACCATGATCTCCGTGCGGGATGTATTCGGTATCGATACTGACCTTAAGGTAGCCGCCTTCAGTGAGCGCGATGATCATGTACCGGAGATCGACACCGCCTACCAGTTCAACCCGGAAGTGACCCTGGCGATTCTAGCCGGCTTCAGTCGCGACCGCCGGGTGATGGTCCAGGGCCTCCATGGCACCGGTAAATCGACCCATATCGAACAAGTAGCCGCTCGCCTCAACTGGCCCTGCGTACGGATCAATCTGGATGGCCATATCAGCCGTCTGGACCTGGTCGGTAAAGACACCATCGTACTCAAGGATGGCAAGCAGATTACCGAATTTCAGGAAGGTATCGTACCCTGGGCCCTGCGTCGCCCGACCGCGCTGATCTTCGATGAGTTCGATGCCGGCCGTCCTGACGTGATGTTTGTTATCCAGCGAATTCTGGAGCGTGACGGTAAGTTCACCCTGCTGGACCAGAACGAAGTCATCCAGCCGCATAAACAGTTCCGTCTGTTTGCCACCGCCAACACTATCGGTCTGGGTAACAGCACCGGTCTGTATCACGGCACCCAGATGATTAACCAGGCCCAGATGGACCGCTGGAACATCGTTACCACCCTGAACTACCTGCCGACCGATGACGAAGTCAAAATCGTCCAGGCACGCGTACCCAGCTTCAATGACGATGCAGGCCAGGAGCTGGTTAAATCGATGATTGCGGTCGCCGATATGACCCGTAACAGCTTTGCTGCCGGTGATATCTCAACCCTGATGTCACCGCGTACCGTCATCTCATGGGCCGAGAATATCGAGATATTCCGTGATCCGGCTATCGCCTTCCGCCTGTCGTTCCTGAATAAGTGTGACGAAGCCGAACGGCCGATGATCGCAGAGTTCTTCCAACGCTGCTTCGACCAGGAACTGACAGAATCCTGGGCCCATAAGGCGTCTGGGGTAATGACCAGTGAGCAACGCTAATACCGGATACGACGCAAAACCCGTACCGCAGCAGCCGCGTCATGAGAAACTTCAGCAACAGGTTGAAGAGCTCTGCGGCGCCAGTGTTCGCGGTTACTCCGGCGTTAGCGGCTTCAAGTTTCGTGGTCATCGCCCTGAACTGAACGGTGGACCATCCGGTATCCGAGCACCGCATCTGCGCACCGATCTGGAAAAAGATGACTTCACCTCGTTTCGCGGTGCGGCCGATGGCATAGCCCTGCGCCTCAAGCATAGCGATCTCGAACTGCATCGCAGCCTGATGCCGGAAAGTGATGTCGGGCAGATGATCTTCGAGTTGCTGGAGCAACTGCGGGTAGAGGCACTGGTCGACTCAAGCCATCCCGGCGCCAAGCGCAATATCGAGCATCGCTTCGAATCATGGTGCCTGCAGCTGCATGCCGCCAACATGACCGAAAACAATGTCGGGCTGATGATCTACACGGTTGCCCAGATGGTCTGGACCCGACTCTCCGGCAAGCCGGTTATTGAAGTCACCGAAGACCTTATCGAACCACACCGCATGATGCTTGCCCCCCATGTCGGTAGCTTTCTGGTGGGTATGAGACGCAACATTCGTGACCAGCGGGTGTTTGCCGAGAACGCCCTGGGGGTTGCCCAGGTTGTCGATGAGCTGGTTGGCTTTCTCGATGAAAACGAAAAAGACAGCGACAGTGATGTCGAACAGGTTGCCAGCAGCTTTGGCCTGCTACTGGAATCCGAGAGTGATGCCGAAGGTGAAATGCCGGTCAACTCCGGGCGCACAACTCAATCCGAATACCGCGAACTGCTAGCTCAGCTGGCAACCTATAAGGTATGGTCGCGCGATAATGACCGTATTATAGAAGCGGAAAAACTGGTCGCCCCCTTCCTGCGTACCAAACTGCGTGCCGCGCTGGATGAACGCATTAAAGGCCAGGGTGTTAACGTCCCTCGCCTGGCCCGACAGCTACAGATGATTCTGTCAGCCCCGGAACTGGATGGCTGGAACTTCGGTGAAGAGGAAGGCTACCTGGATGCCCGCCGCCTCAGTCGCCTGGTAACCTCGCCTGACTATCGGCAGCTATTTCGCAAGGAGCGTTACCAGCCTCACAGTAACTGCCTGGTCACCTTCCTGCTGGATAACTCCGGCTCCATGAAGCAGCATATCGGCTCCATCGCGATGCTGATCGAAATTATGACCCGGGCGCTGGAAATGGCCGGTGCCAGCACCGAAATACTCGGCTTTACTACCCGCAGCATACAGGGCGGTAAAACATTTAAGCGCTGGAGAGGTTCAGCCAACAAGGAGCCTAACCCGGGTCGCCTGGCTGAAACAGAACAGATCATCTATAAAGATGCTGACACGCCATTCAAACGTGCCCGGCAGAATATCGCCGCGATGATGAAGCCGGATATCTTCAAGGAAGGAGTCGACGGTGAAGCCCTGCTATGGGCCGCCGATCGAATGACTGGCCGTCCCGAAGAGCGCAAAATTCTGATCGTACTGTCCGATGGCTCGCCGATGGAATCAGCCACCGCACAGAATAACGAGCCGGACTTCATGGACAACCACCTGCGTCAGGTAGCCACCATGCTGGAAGCCCGCGGCGATATGGAACTCTATGCCCTGGGCTTCGGCCTGGACCTGAGTACTTACTACCGCAACAGCCTCGAGCTGGACCTGCCGGAAGTACTCGAGAACTCAGTGTTTAAGGACATTATCAAGATGCTGGAACGTCGGCGCCGGTAAACGACTAGTGGCGAGTAGCTAGTGGCTAGACCGCGGCTTCGCCGCTAGCTAGAAAAGCTGTAGTCCGTAGTTATGTTATGTGGGAGCGGCTTTATCATGCCCTTTGGGTATAGCCGCGATGGATCTGACTCGAACTGCACCTTCTACATGTGGGAGCGGCGCCCTCGCCGCGATGAATTCTGGGATACTTTCGGCGCGAGGCGCGCCTCCTCCTACATTACCCGTAAGGCTCGGCTCTTCTACCTTTTCTAGCCACTAGCAGCGGCTCAGCCGCGATCTCGCAAGTCGCGTAGCGACGCTCTAGCCACTGCCCTCAGTCTTTCTTTTCTATAGTGATCTCAAGGTTTTTGCTACTGCCTGCAAACCACTTCTGCACATACAGAGAGCCCATAACCGGTGCTTTTCCCTCTTCCGGTACTTCCTGGTAACGCACGCTGTTTTTAGTCTCTTTTTCGTACTCAAACTTCACTGTAACCTTGGACATCATTTTCTCACTGCTGAAATTTTTATTGGTTGGGAATATACGAAGAAGGAAGCGGTTGGGCAAGTGGGAAATGCCTTTGATCGTGGTTCGACCGCAGCAAAGAGCGCTGCTCGTTCGTTGTTCGGAAAGCCTTCTTAATTGGGTGATTGGTACCGGAAGTTTCGTGACGTTATAAGAGAGTTGAAAGGGCCAGATATAATTTTTTACTCTGACCCTATTTATTTTACACTGACCCCAAATGTTTGACCCCAAATATTTCTGACCCCAAATATTTTGAGTTTTTACACTGACCCCAAATGTTTTACTGACCCCAAATGTTTTATTAGTACACGAAATGACCTTCTTTGTAAGAGTAATAGAAAGGCTCAGAAAAAATCAATTTTACTCTAACCCTATTTACCTCACTGCCCCCAAAAACTCCTTAATTGTAGACTGCAAAAGCATTTAGTAACACATGAGTAATCGGTCTCTGCACCCAACTAACAGCTAGGGACACAAAGAACATACCAACGAGACAAGCACACAGTGATCTAAGCCAGTTAAAATTATTGACTTCTCTCACAAGAATAAATAGTACAACAGAGAACCATACATACCCGAAACCAACCATGGTTTCACTTACTAGTGAGTAAGGGTTTGATAAGACTGCATTAGACATATTGTCTGATATATCAGATTCAAGTGAAGCACCTAACAAGTACTTATCCCGAACAATTCTAGCAGGGATCTCTAAGAACTTAATGACCACTAGAATTGCACATGAATAGAAAAAGGCTGATAAAACTTTAATTAATGAACATTTCCCCAAAAACAACTTACAGGAAGCCCAAACCAAAACCCCATAAATAAAAATTAACACCCAACTAAATATAATATCTATTAATAAAATTTCAGAGGATACAGATATACCATTTATTTTATATGAAGGAACATTAAGTAACGCGAATAAACAAGAAATAACAAGAGCAAACCTACTGGCTTCGTAAAAGGTTTTATGGGACCCACAAATTGAACCAAAAAACTCTTTAGGAGAGCTATAAATTCGTGGAAGATAAGAAAAAAACACGCAAAACTCTGATAAAGCATTATTCAACAATTTCTTTAGGACGTCATCCATGGTATTTCCTAATTTTCAGTAATGATAGAACGGCCGGTTACCTAAACCGCCCCAAGCAGGTCTGGACGTGTGAAATTATCATATCCGGCTCCTCAGTTATATATTTGCTCGTGTAAGTCACTGCATAACTGCCGTCAGATGAAACTTTTATTAAGTTTCATCTGACGGCACTATTCGACCCCACTATCCCTTCAATGTTTCTTCGATCAATTACTCCATTCGTACATTTTCTTGAGAGTTACCAAACCGGGATACCAAAGTACTTATCAAGAACCCATGAAATAAATAGACCAGAAGTCACAATAAAACTGATGTAATAAACCCAAAGCCATATCTTGTATATTGATGGCATCTCCGGCTGTTCTATACCCCAAACATAGCGATGCGAGTACTTGGTAAAACGCCACCAACAATCCGGAGGAAAACGCTTTTCCCACTCAGATAAATCCCAGTTAAAAAATCTATCCAGCAATCTTACGCCCCCGAAGGCAGCAACCGCAGTATTTACATTGCAAAAAAGAAATGAAAATGCGAATAGAATAACAAAAAACTTTATTGTGTAATCCATACTCAAAACTCTTATTTCATATACTCGTAAGTTTTTTCACCAAAAAACTCTCCGAACTCCCCGCCGCTTGAGCTACCGTAATAAGCCCCTACGCCTGCCCCGCCAAGGGCGATAATAGCCAATACTGGAGTATAGATAGTTACTCCTGCTGCTATCACAAATCCTGCTGCAACAGTAGTGACAGCAGATCCTACTCGTGCTCCCATTATACCGCCGCCGACACTCCCCCCCAGGCGCCCCACTTCCGAGTAGGTTACCTTCTCACACTGCTCCGTTTCAGGCCCAAAGCAGGCTTTACCGATTTCATTTACAGCTACGCCAGCATCCAAGGTGATTCCTATATACCCAGCACGCTCAGCGCCTTTTGCTGCACGAGCTACAATATTTATCCGCTGTCCCAGCTGCGGCACTGAGCCTTTAGCAAGTATCTGGTCCCAGTTGTGCAGCAAAGACTTAGAAGAGAGCTCAAGTGTATGTTTAACCTTCTGGGATACCGGCAGATCCAGCGACATTAACGTCAGACGGCTAAGGCTGTTATCTAGTTCTCGGAAGAGAGTTGCCCGTTGAATATAGAAACCGTGACCAAAGTGGGCCTTGCCATTTACCACTTGCACATTATTCATATAATTCTGATTTAGTTTCTCCAGTACTTTTTGTAGATCTGTCAGGCGCTTGTAGGCCATTGCACTGGTGACACCAACGGCTACAGAACCGTTGGCCAGATGATCGGAATTAACGGCATCCAGCAGGCTAAAGTGCTGCATTACCGTATGGGCCTCTGCTGGGGTGAGCCTCTGGATACCCTGACTGGCTAGCCGGGCCTGCTGTTGCAGGGCGGTTAACGCTTCGCTATCAGCCTGGGTAATAGGCGGATTGGCAAAGATCACCAGCTCACCGGGTAGCACCTGTTGCGACTGCAAATGGCTATTGACCTGTTTGAAGTAGGACAGTTTTTTACTGTCAAAGCTTCCGTAGTGATCTTTGTACAGCTGATCCATTGTACTGAGCTGTTTATTCCAGAGAAAACCGGCGACAAAGGGCTCAGGCTCGGTGACAGGTTCCGACTCTTGTTCTGTAGCAGAGGTCGATTGTGCGGCGGGTGTTGCTGTGGCGCTACTGCTCTGACGAGTATCCGGTTGTGCTGTTGATGGTGGAGTATGCTGTTGTTCTGTCTGCTGAGGATCAGCCTGGCGCAGGTCAGCAAAATGCTCCTGAGTATCGGTAGGCAGCTGTGCCCATTCCTCATCGCTGAGAGTGCTGATTTCAATATTGTCGAGAAGCTGGTAATTGTCTTGTTGGTCGACTGAATAGACCGCCTGATCACCGATAAACACATTGGGGGAACCGGAGATCACCACGCCGCCACAGCTGAGGGCATCGCCAACACGCACAGCGGGCTTACCATTGATAAAAACTGAAGCAGAACCGGCGACCAACGTGCGGCCATGGGGTGGGCAGTCTTTACAGCCATGGGGTGCGGCACTATCGCCCACCCGGGCAGCTGGCAGGCCGTTGATCAACACATCACCGCTGCCGGAGGTGATCTGGGTGGGAGGAAAACATCCGTGTCCGCTGGCGCTATCGCCCAGTCGCGCTGCTTTTGGCATATCCTTATACCTTTCTATTTATGCTGAATTTTAGTGTGAAACGAAAGTTATAGGGGATTAGACGCTATGGTGCAACACCTCTTTAGCGATTGCTGCTTAAAACAGCTGCGGCTGTATTATTTTCCGGTAGTATGGAACTAAATCAGAGGGTCACCCATTAGGCAAATAGTCAATCGAAAGCACAATAATATTTGGGATCAATGTAGAATGGCGCTAAATTTAACTGGGGTCAGATGAAACTTTTATTAAGTTTCATCTGACCCCACTATTTTGCCCGATCTGGAAAAAGATGACTTCACTTCGTTTCGCGGCGCAGCCGACGGCATAGCCCTGCGCCTCAAGCATAGCGATCTCGAACTGCATCGCAGCCTGATGCCGGAAAGTGATGTCGGGCAGATGATCTTCGAGTTGCTGGAGCAACTGCGGGTAGAGGCACTGGTCGACTCAAGCCATCCCGGCGCCAAGCGCAATATCGAGCATCGCTTCGAATCATGGTGCCTGCAGCTGCATGCCGCCAACATGACCGAAAACAATGTCGGGCTGATGATCTACACGGTTGCCCAGATGGTCTGGACCCGACTCTCCGGCAAGCCGGTTATTGAAGTCACCGAAGACCTTATCGAACCACACCGCATGATGCTTGCCCCCCATGTCGGTAGCTTTCTGGTGGGTATGAGACGCAACATTCGTGACCAGCGGGTGTTTGCCGAGAACGCCCTGGGGGTTGCCCAGGTTGTCGATGAGCTGGTTGGCTTTCTCGATGAAAACGAAAAAGACAGCGACAGTGATGTCGAACAGGTTGCCAGCAGCTTTGGCCTGCTACTGGAATCCGAGAGTGATGCCGAAGGTGAAATGCCGGTCAACTCCGGGCGCACAACTCAATCCGAATACCGCGAACTGCTAGCTCAGCTGGCAACCTATAAGGTATGGTCGCGCGATAATGACCGTATTATAGAAGCGGAAAAACTGGTCGCCCCCTTCCTGCGTACCAAACTGCGTGCCGCGCTGGATGAACGCATTAAAGGCCAGGGTGTTAACGTCCCTCGCCTGGCCCGACAGCTACAGATGATTCTGTCAGCCCCGGAACTGGATGGCTGGAACTTCGGTGAAGAGGAAGGCTACCTGGATGCCCGCCGCCTCAGTCGCCTGGTAACCTCGCCTGACTATCGGCAGCTATTTCGCAAGGAGCGTTACCAGCCTCACAGTAACTGCCTGGTCACCTTCCTGCTGGATAACTCCGGCTCCATGAAGCAGCATATCGGCTCCATCGCGATGCTGATCGAAATTATGACCAAAGCGCTTGAGCAGGCCGGAGCCAGCACCGAAATCCTCGGCTTTACTACCCGTTCGATTCAGGGTGGCAAAACATTTAAGCGCTGGCGTGGTTCAGCCAACAAAGAGCCTAATCCGGGACGCCTGGCTGAAACAGAGCACATCATCTATAAAGATGCCGATACGCCATTCAAGCGTGCCCGGCAGAATATCGCGGCGATGATGAAACCGGATATCTTCAAGGAAGGTGTCGACGGAGAAGCTTTGCTGTGGGCAGCTGAACGAATGACTAGCCGTCCCGAAGAGCGCAAAATTCTGATCGTACTGTCCGATGGTTCGCCGATGGAATCAGCCACCGCACAGAATAACGAACCAGACTTCATGGACAACCACCTGCGTCAGGTAGCCACCATACTGGAAGCCCGCGGCGATATGGAACTCTACGCCCTGGGCTTCGGCCTGGACCTGAGTACTTACTACCGCAACAGCCTCGAGCTGGACCTGCCGGAAGTTCTCGAGAACTCGGTGTTTAAGGACATTATCAAGATGCTGGAAAGAAGGCGTCGGTAAACGACCAGTGGCGAGTAGCTAGTGGCTAGACCGCGGCTTCGCCGCTAGCTAGAAAAGCGGTAGTCCGTAGTTATGTTATGTGGGAGCGGCTTTATCATGCCATTTGGGTATAGCCGCGATAGATCTGACTCGAATTGCACCTTCGACATGTGGGAGCGGCGCCCTCGCCGCGATGAATTCTGGGATACTTTCGGTGCGAGGCGCGCCTCCTACATGTGGGAGCGGCGCCCTCGCCGCGATGGATTCGGGGATACTTTCGGCGCGAGGCGCGCCTCCTACATTTCATTGTCCGCGGTTCGAAAAGCCTTCTTAACATCCACTTGGTGGAATTTCACTCCATCACTTCGCAAGATTTGTAGGTTGGCGCTGAGCGCAGCGATGCCCAACATGCGCTGCTACGCACTAGCCACTGCCCTTAGTCTTTCTTATCTATAGTGATCTCAAGGTTTTTGCTACTACCGGCAAACCACTTCTGCACATACAGAGAACCCATAATCGGTGCTTGCCCCTCTGCAGGTACTTCCTGGTAACGCACGCTGTTCTTAGTCTCTTTTTCGTACTCAAACTTCACTGTAACCTTGGACATCGTTTTCTCACTGCTGGATTTTATTGGTTGGGAATATACGAAGAAGGAAGGCTTTGGACAAGTAGAAATGCCTTTAATCGTGGTTCGTAGTTCGACCGCAGCAAACAGCGCTGCTCGTTCGTTGTTCGCAAAGTCTTCTTAATTGAGTAATGGCTAACCCTATCTATTCCCAGAGCAGACTAAACTCTTGTCTGTTAAAGCACTTCAGCTAACCGCTGCTGGAGCCTATCTCTACTACGTTCATCAAGTCCTGAGGAGGTAATCAGCGCAAACTCGATTGCTGATACATCGGTCAAATGCAACGCAGTGGATTTTTTCCTGTTACTCAACTGTTGTGCCAGAGAGGTGGGTAACAAGGCATGACTGAATTCAGCATCAACTGCATCTATAAGGGATGCCACTGAAGCTGCTTCGAGGACAATCTGATAATCAGGCTTTAGCTGTGAGAGCGCGTTAAGCGCTAGATCCCGCAGCACGCAATCGGTAGAGAGTATGGCGACAGGAAGCTGGGCATGTTTAGTTTGTTCAGCACCAAACCAGGCAATATCCTCTTTCCAGAGTAATTGACCTTCATTTGTTTCAGGCTCCCGTGCCACAATTGCGATATCGATCTCCCGGGCTTTTACCCGCTGGCGTAACACTCTGCTGGGTTCAAGCACAATTTTTGGTTGAATCATCGGGAACTCATCCCGCAAAACTGGCAATAATCTCTGCAGCACAGCCGGGCCATAGTCGGTAGGTGCGCCAAAAGTAAATATTCCTTTTAGTTCATCACTCCTTAATTCTGCCAATAGAGTGTTATTGGCTTTTATCAGTTTTTCACCGTGCTTTTTTAGGGTACGCCCTGCTTCAGTGAGGGCGATGCCTTTGTTATTTCTGTCCAGTAGGCGATGTCCCAGCTCAGTCTCCAGTTTCTTCAACTGCATACTGATCGCTGAAGGTGTTTTATTCAGTTGGCGAGCGGCATTCTTGAGTCCGCCCAAAGACACTACTGTGAGGAAGGTGCGAACCAGTTCCAGATCGAGATGATGATTCATGATTAAGAAATATTGATCTACTGAAGAAAATAGTTTCGTTTGACTGAATTATAGTCAACTCGCTACTGTAAGCAATAGAAATTACAGGAGCTGAAATATGTTAAGTGACATCGCTGAAACTTTTGATGAAAAACGTGCCCGGGCATATCGGTTAAACCGAACCCGGGAAATGCTGGCCAAAAGCGGCATGGATGCAGCGGTGCTGTTTGATCCACTGAATCTCAGATATGCAACTGGTTGTCGTAATATGCAGGTGTGGACTTCCCATCATCTGTCGCGTTATGTCTTCGTTCCAGTCAAGGGAGATGTCGTGTTGTTCGATTATGGTGGTGCCCTGCATCTGTCCGATAATCTAGATACCATTGATGAGTCCAGACCGGCAAAGTCCTGGGATTATTTTGGCTCAGGTACCCGAGCTGAAGAACATGCCCTGAAATGGACCGATGAGATAGTCGATCTCCTACATAAAACCTGTGGTAAGGATGCTGTATTAGGACTGGATCGGGCGGATTTGTTACCCCTGTTATGCCTGCAGAAGAAAGGTATTCAGGTACGGGATGCCAAAGCGCCAATGGAGCTTGCCCGGGCGATAAAATCGGCTGATGAAATCGGGATGATCCGCAATGCTATGACTGTTTGTACCGGGGCAATCGACAAGGTCAGAGAGCATGCTGAACCAGGAGTGACTGAAAACTATCTGCTATCAATCATGAATCAATACAACATTGAACATGGCGGTGAGTATCAGGAAACGCGGCTGCTCTCCTCAGGACACCGGACCAACCCCTGGTTTTCTGAGTCCAGCGATAAAGTGATCGAAGCTGGTGAAATGCTCGTGTTTGACAGTGACCTGATCGGACCGGATGGCGTTTTTACCGATCAAACCCGGGCGTTTGTGGTTGGTGATCGAAAACCGACCGACAATCAGCGGCGTCTCTATGCCCAGGCTTACGAACAGTTGCAACATAATATGGCCCTGCTAAAACCCGGCATTTCTTATCAGGAGTTCAGCGAAAAATCCTGGAAAATGCCTGATATCTACGTCCCTAACCGCTATGCCGAAATGATTCACGGTATCGGTTTTGGCGTTGAATATCCGGTGATCTATTACCCGGAAGATCATGAAGCCTGGCAGTACCCAGGGGTATTTGAAGAGGGAATGGCGGTCTGCGTCGAAAGCTATATCGGTGCCGTTGGAGGTGATGAAGGTGTGAAGCTGGAACAACCGGTGGTTATCACAAAAGAGGGAGCTGTGGCTCTGTCAGATTGCCCATTTGAAGACAGTTATCTGTAGATATCTGGCCTACCGATTTAAAGAAACAGGAGGAAAATTATGGATCAGTGTTTAACTCGCAGCTTTGATTCGAAGCTTGTAAACCGTCGTCTGGCCAGCAGGGATACCGAGCGTAAAATAGCGGCCTGGGAGATCTACGAAAGCGATGCTGGCGAATACCGTAAGGAGTATGACCGTTCGGTTTCGTTTTATATTGAGGCCGGTGAGGCTGTTCTGAATTTTAACAGCGGTGAGATCATCGACATTAAAGCGGGTGATTTTGTCACTATAGAAAAAGGCGCTGTTGCGCACTGGCAGATCAATAACGGGATAGTAAAAAAATACCTCTATCACGACAGTTATAACTCTGCGGATAACAGATTAACTCAGATTCACTGGAATCGATGATCTGTTGCAGACTGAGAGATGAACTTTTGGGGTCAGTGTAAAAACTACCTTTGGGCTCTGTTGGGGTTAGCAGTTGGTGAGCTATGCTCATAGTATGTTTCTTGC
>JBALVQ010000049.1:0-42617 GCA_036960915.1 Amphritea sp. | reverse complement strand
CAAATGATACCAGTTTCCGCTGGAGGCCTCTTCTAAATCAAGCCTGTTTTTTGTCAATATATCAGTACGTTACGTTTATGGATGGGAACTAGCTAGCAAGCTGTTTGACCCTCCCCAAGCAATGTTTACTTCTGAGACTCTTGATCAAGGAATTTCCGCTTTATGGCACAAAGCGAACCGATCGTTGAGCTGCTACATCTAATGCTGTTTGGTCGCTCCTGACACTCAGGAGACAATGATGATCAGCTAGCATCAGCCTCACCTTCAATCCATATTTCTCTTTAGCGGACATTCGGGAAGGGGCTATCTGAGCTTCAGCTTTCGGCAGGATAGTGCCAAATGCAGACTTGGTAACCTTGGGAATATGTGCTTGGGACTATATCCTTAGATCGAAAAGCAAACATATTTATAAGTCACTTCTGAGTCGTGGCAGGGCATTTTGAATGCCCCTCGCAAGCCTTTCGATTAGCTGCTGATATTTCCGACTTCTTCGTACATTTAGTTCCTTAACCTCAAACCGGGCGCTTATTCCTTACTATAATCAAACAAACTCCACTGTGGCTTTTGGGGTTAATTGTAAGGAACGATCATGAACAGAAAAATAAGCAATACATCGGCCTTATCACTGGTTATCGTGGGAATATTGTTATCCGCGGGGACTACTACCGTGCGGGCGACAGAGCCCTGTGGCGACTTTGGCGAATGCAAAGTGCTCATTGAAATAAACTCCACTGATGGCGATATAGGTTTTCACTTTCTAATGGATGGTGATGATCTGAATTCAGCCCGGCTCCATAATCCTAATGGTGCCAAAGTTTTTGAGGATGAGGCCAAAGGTCCCTTACGCGAGCAAAAGCTCACTGAAACCTTTGCCGAGAGCGCCGAGCCACCCTGCTTTGAGCAAGAACCTGAACCAGGAGAAGAAGCAGAGGAATTTGTCACCCTCATCGAGTTTTTAGAGCGCTGGGCAGCAGGGACATACGTGTTTACTGGTAAATCTGATGGTGGCGAAAAAGCAGAAGGCACCACAACATTAAGTTACAAGCTGCCCGCCGCACCAAAAATGCTAGCCTTTGATGGCAGTATGATTTCCTGGGAAGAAGGAGACGACTTGGGGCAATGCGCAACTAAGTCAGAGCTAGATGACTTAGTGTCTGATTCTACGTTGCCGATGCATCCAATGGACGTGGATGTTGTCGCATGGGAAGTCGTATTTGAGCCAGAAGATGGGTCAAACCTGAAATTCAGCATCCGTGTGCCAACGACCGCAATGAGTGTGACGGTGCCGATGGATTACCTCCTGTCTTTAGGTGACAACACGCCAGCAAAAATAGAAGTGGGTGCCATTGGTGCCGATGATAATGCAACCTTCTCTGAAATCGGGGACATTTGTGTCAACGAAGTGGAAGAAGGCTGTATCGATGATTAGGAAAGACTGGGGGTTGTTATTCATACCCTACGGTCGCCGGACGTGGGGGCGTTATCGCTCAATAGCCAGCGTCCGATATGTGCTGAAAATTGTACTAGCTGGTTGCCATGATCAATGTCCGCTTGGAATAGATTCGGATGAAGTGAGCAGCTACGGCTGGCAAAGTATTAATGTCTTTTGTGTACCAACTGGAGCCTTAAGCTGAAGCTCGGATAGGTAAAGATTCAGCGTCAGCTATTGGAACTGAGGGTTGGCAGTTGTAATGCTATATTAGCGAACCCTTAAAGTCCGGATTTGGCACAAAGCAGGCAGCCCGCAGCTTGGATCTGACATTGGGTGTCAGATTGACTCTAAATTCCTACACATTAACTTTCCTACACATTAACTTAGCTGGATCAATTACCGGAACTTTCTGTTCTGAAGACTTCCGTTTCCTGCAGTAGCCAACGGCGCAGCAACTCCATTCCTGCGCCGTTGGCCAGATCCCGACGACAGACAAAATAATGCCCCCGGTTAGGCGCCAAATAAGTTTGAGATAAAGGTGTTTGTGATAAAGGTGTTTGTGATAAAGGTGTTTGTGATAAAGGCGCAACCAGCCGCCCTTCATCCAGCATATCCTGCACCAGATGACGCCAGCCCAACCCCACGCCAATGCCTTGCAGCACGGCATCCAACAACAATGGAAAGTGGCTAAAATACATCTCTACCTGGGTATCATCATGCTCAATGCCGCACTGTTGTAGCCAAAACGGCCAGTCAACCGGCGACCACCATTTGGCTTTCCAAAATTCCGGATCCAGATCCAACAACGGCAACTTTAACAAGCCCTCCAGAGTACCAACCTCAGGATGTAGCTCCATAAATTCAGGCGTACAAACCGGAAAGACTTCTTCTGAAAACAGAAAATCAGCGACATAATCCGGATGCTCCTCTAGCCCTAAAGTGACCGCCGCATCAAAATTATCCCCCATCACCGGATTCTCTTCGACACTGATCAGGTGCAAATGTAAATCAGGATACGCTGTACGCAACCGATTCAGCCGGGGCACCATCCATAAGCGGGAGAAAGAGCTGGTTGTATGAAGCGTTAGGTAGCCCTGTGAAGTACTGAACTGAAGGTCTCGTGAGGTTTTGACAATATCGTTGAGGGCGTTATTAGTGGTGCGAAACAGCTTGGCTCCTGATTCTGTAAGTTCTACTTTACGGTGACCGCGCAGGAATAATTCCATGCCGAGAAATTCTTCCAGCACTTTTACCTGGCGACTGACTGCTGCCTGAGTTACACAAAGTTCATCGGCTGCAGCCTTAAAACTGCCTAGCCGGGCCGCCGCTTCGAAAGTTCGCAAGGCATTCAGTGGCGGGAGACTTCTGCGTGTTGATTCCATAACCGGCAACTCTATAACTAACAGGCTGATTGATAACTTCAGGTTAACTCAAACAGATTACATTGCCATCAGTTAATCGCCTGGTAATGATCTAGCTGCCTACCCCATCAACCAGCGGGAAAACCATAACGCTCCCATGCCGCCGACAATGGGCCAGAAAACACTGCGACTGAATTTCGCCAGTAGCATAGTGACAACAGCTGCCAGTACCTGGGGCAAATCCGGTACATAATCTGTAGCGGACTTTTCAAACAGGATTGACGGGATACAGAGAGCAGCCAGGATCGCAGGTGGCAGCAGTATCAATATCGATTGGCATCGCTCCAGAACGCTCTGCATGCTGCCATGCAGTTGCACAAACGACAATCGAATCAGAAAAGTGCCTAGCCCCACCGCCAGAAAAACGCCCCATAGAGTCGGCGTATCCATCGTTATCTCCGCAGCCTTTTTGACATTGGGCGCTTAAACATTGGACGTTTGAAGAGACTGGCCAGCAACAAGCCAGCAGATACGCCGCAAATAACCGCGACAATGAATCTACTATTGTAGTAGTAACGCTTTGAACAAGATGACACCGGTGCCGGCAAGAGTATCGCCGGAGGCCGCACCAGTATCATTCCCAATTGGCATCGCATCAATACGCTCTGCATGCTGCCATGCAGTTGCACAAACGACAATCGAATCAGAAAAGTGCCTAGCCCCACCGCCAGAAAAACGCCCCATAGAGTCGGCGTATCCATCGTTATCTCCGCAGCCTTTTTGACATTGGGCGCTTAAACATTGGACGTTTGAAGAGACTGGCCAGCAACAAGCCAGCAGATACGCCGCAAATAACGGCGACAATGAATCCGCTGTTGTAAGGTAACGCTTTGAACAAGACAGCACTGCTGCCTGCAATGATCGCTACGATAAGCAGCAACCGGTTGGTGATGGTGGATACCAGCATCGCCAGAAAGGCCAGTGGAATTGTGAACTCCAGTGACCATTGCGCCGGGATACTGGCCCCCACGGCAATCCCGGCAACCACCGAGAGTATCCAGCAGAGCCACATGGTGAGAGCAACACCGGTGTAATACCAGAGCCGCTCCCCGGCAGTTAACTGCTGTTGTGCAGGGATAGCGCACAGGCCGTACGCCTGGTCCGACAGCAAATAGGCAAGCGGCAGTCGGTAACGCTTTTTCAGTGGAGCAAGCAGTGAAGCAAAGGTTGCACTGTAAATGGCAAAACGTAGATTAACCACCACCGCGGTCAGCACTATAATCACGAACGCGGCATTTTCCTGAATCAGCTGATAGGCAGCCAATTGCGCGGAGCCGGCATAAAACAGTACCGTCATACCGAGAATCATGTCCGGGCTCATTCCCAGGGCAACCCCGTTAGCGCCGGCAATCAGGCCAAAAGGAATCACCCCTGAGGCCAGGGGTAGAAGATCTTTGGCGCCCTGCCAGAAATGCTGGCGATAATCATTGAAGTGCATCGACATCCCTTGGCAACAGAACACTGCGCCGCCGTCCATAGCTTCATGCAGTTTAATTCCGGTTAGAAAGTGATATAAAACAGCAGCGGGGTCCGCTAGCCTCGCGCCTCTTTAGTATGTTACCGGATTGGATCAGTGGCTTTCATTCAACGCATCAACGGCGGGAATCTCCCGTTCACGCCGAGCGATAAAGTCTAACAGCTCATCATTTTTAGCTTCATCCAACTTCGGTTCCTGGTATTCGCTGAGCAGTTTTCTTGCATAGATCAGCGCACGTTCGGTGATATCTTTGGAGCCTTCAGCTTCCCACTGCTCAATCGCATTGTTATCGAACAGCTTGGGCATATAAAACGCCCGCTGGAAGTTTGCCAGTGTATGGGCGTGGCCAAGGTAGTGCCCTGCAGGGCCAACGTCACGCACCGCGGCCAGCGCTTCATCAAAATCATCCCAGCGCAGACCTTCGGCCATCCGATAACCCATGCCGCACACGTCGGCATCGACTACAAACTTGGCCATAGAACAATGCATACCCGCTTCATTCCAGCCAGCAGAGTGCCAAATATAATTGGCCCCGGACATCAGCGTTGCATTCATCGTCATGGCACTTTCATAGCCAGCCTGGGCATCAAAGGTTTTGGCTCCCCCCAGGGTATTGGATGTACGCCAGGGCACATCATAGAAACGCGCCAACTGCCCGATCATGAAGTTCATCAAACTGATTTCGGGGGTACCGGCCATAGGTGCGCCGGATGCCATCGATACGGTTGACAGGTAGTGACCGTAAATTGCCGGGGTACCCTTGCGCACCAGCTGGGTGTAAGCCAGTCCGGAAAGCGCTTCAGCGTTTAGCTGTACGACTGCCGGGACAACAGATGCCGGGGTATTGGCACCGCCAAGCACGAAGGGGGAACAGAGCACCGGCTGGTTATACTTGGCGAAAGCACGCATTGCACCGAGCATGGTTTCATCCCACACCAGTGGTGAGTTGCCATTGATATTACCGGTGGTGACAGGATGCGTCTGCATAAACTCTTCACCAAACAGGATGGCGCACATTTTCATCACATCTTCTGCGTTTTTACCCGAAGACGTCATGCCCATGAATGTCTTGTCCGAATGTTTCATCGAGGAGTAGGTAATACGCAGGTGCCGGTGAGAAACCGGATGATCCATCGGTTCGACAATATGATGAGCGGTGGAGTGCAGTGCCGGCAGCATATGCGCCAGCTTATGAAAATCTCCCAGGTCATTCAGCGTTGGCCAGCGTCGTTTGTCTTCAAGGTCGCGCATAAACGGCGCTCCGGTCATCGGTACGAAAATGGATGAACGACCGCCCAGATCGACATTATTCTCAGGGTTGCGGGCATGGTAAGTGAGTTTGGATGGAATCGAGGAGATCAGTTCGCGGATCATGCCCCGATCAATTTTGACCAGTTCCCCTTCGACGCTAGCGCCGGCTTCACGCCATTGCTGTAATGCAATGGGATCGCGGAACATCACCCCCACCTCTTCGAGAATCCGCATCGATTCATGATCGATTTTTTTTATCTGATCATCGTCCAAAGGCTCGGTCAGAGGCAGTCCCTGGGTCAGTCCCGGGAGCATTTTTTCAACATTGTTTGAACGCATCTTACGCATGGAGCTACGGCCGCCACGGCGGCGAACTGCTGTTGAAGTACTCATGACTCAATACTCTCTTTAGGCTTAAATCGGATTGAGTAAACTTTACAAGTTGACTTGCTACCAGTAAATTGACTAATTCAGATAACAGCTATGAGGATTACTTGTGACCGTTGTGCACAACATGGACATAGCCGCCCTGCGCAGTTTTGTACTGTCAGACAACCTGGGGTCCTTTTCTGCCGCGGCACTCGCTCTGCACTGCTCGCAGTCTGCACTTTCATTACGCATCAAAAAGTTGGAGGAGCAGCTGGGTAGCGACTTGTTCTATCGGAATTACCACAACCTTCGATTAACAGCGCAGGGTAAGTTATTACTGCCCGAAGCAATCTCTATACTGAACTCACATGACAAGATGCTTGCTATCGCCCGCCATAAGGATGAAATGGAAGCGATCAGACTTGGCTTACCAGAAGATCTGACCACGCGTTTTTTTCACAACTTCCTGGTAAATCAACCTCAATTTGTTGATCAGATCGAACTCAGTATGCATCTGTGCAGGGACTTGATTCAACTCATCGACGATGACAAGCTGGATATCGCCATTGTAAATGCCATGCCCGACTTTCAGGGTGGCTTTACCCTGACATCGCGAGATCTGAAATGGGTGTGTTCGCCAACATTCAATTTTCAACCCAACCAACCTTTACCCCTGGCGCTGCACCCGGAAGGCTGTATCTATCGGGAGCACACTTTTAAGGTGCTCAATGCTTTGGGAATCCCCTACCGTATTGTATTTTCTGCACAGGGAACAGTAAGCGTACAAGCGGCGGTAATCGCCGGTATGGGGCTGTCAGTTACATCGCAAGGTAACATCCCCAGCGAGCTAATGGTGGTGCCCGACGAGTGGGGGCTACCTGCACTTGGCCAGACAGATATCCGAATTTTTCAGAATGAAAAAAGCTCTGCGTCCCTGGATAGCTTCGCCAGCATTCTTCGACGTGAGCTGCCAACTGTGATGTAGATCTAAATTCACGCAAGGCCATACTTACAGTCAGGCTGATACAAAATAGCTGTATTACAACGCCGTGCGCTTATACAGCGAACTAGGCGAGCAGCCAAACTGTTCTTTCATGATATTGCTAAAATGAGAAGCTCTGGAAAAGCCACAGGCGATAGAGATTTCTAATATGCTTTTGTTGGTTTGTTGCAGCATACTCCGGGCCTGGTTGAGTCTGATCTCCATGTAATAGCGTGACGGTTGAGTATTCAGATACTTACTAAACAGACGTTCCAATTGACGCCTGGAGATGCCTAGCAATTCAGATAGTTCCTGTATTTTCAATGGCTCTTCAATGTTGGACTCCATCAGAGAGATCGCCTCCAGCAATTGAGGAGGCGTATATCCCATTAAAAGACGGCGGCTGGATCCTCGCTGCGGCTCGCTGGGTAGACGCATTCCGCATACCAGTACTTCAGAAACAGCCAAAGCCAGCTCCGCCCCCTGTTCAAGACCAACCAGGTGCAGCATCATGTCCTGCACGCCACTTCCACCGGCGCAACTAAAGCGATCCCTATCGATCACATATAGCTGAGAGCTCAGTACCAGGCGGGGGTATTCCTCCTGTAAGCTAGCTAAAAACTCCCAGTGGGTAGTGCAGCAATAATAATCCAACAGCCCTGCACGGGCTAAAGGGTAGCTACCTTGCCCCAATGCACCGATACATAAACCAGCACCTGCTGCCCTTCTCAGCCAGCGTAGAACCCTTTTCTCCTGAAATCGCTGGCCGCCACACACGATCAACTTATCCAACCTCACGGGATCTACATCATTGATCGCTTGATGCACACTGATTACGAAGCCATCTTCGGCAAGCAAGGGATGACCGTCGTGACTGAACAAGCGCCACTTATAGAGGCTGTATCCAGCTATTCGATTGGCATGTCTTAGTACATTTATTGCTGTACTGAGACAAGTCATGTCAGCACCTGGCAGGAGTAAAAAAGCAACTTCCTGGGTACGTATAGTCTTCTCAGAAACCCTCCCGAATTGCAGCGACACTGTATGAGCACTGCTCTGAAAGCACCGTTCAGGTGGCATATCGATATTGAGAGTATCAGGGGATCTGTATGTAGGCTGCTGCGTCAGGTTCATGGTATTCCCTTTGCTGTCGATTGCGGGCCATACTTACTTATCCTAAGACGATGACCTGTTCATATTAAAATGAGAATAGCCAAATAATCCCTTAGATAGTTTATGGCTTTTTCCAATCTTAGAACTCGCAAAACCTCCAGTAAAACCAATAATTCAGGTAGTGGCTATAGGAAATTCTGGTAGCAAAAAAACATCTCTACACCTACGAGCCGTAGCGGCATTATCACCAGCCAGATAATGGTTAACGATCGGCAGTCTTATCCGATGATGAGGAAACTAGGTACCCTTTACTTTAAATTGGATATAGCTGCAGGGCTCCTGAGATGCAGGCAAGTAAGTTTACAATAAGCCGATCGGCTTTAGAGATAATCGTAGGTTTCTGAGAAGAAACCATGCATTTAAAAAATGCAGGGCCGAAGCCCTGCATGAAAACAGTCTATGAACCAAAAAACAGACTGAAACTTAACAAATCAGTAATCAATCTCCATATTGCCCTCGACGGTGGTGCAGCATGAAAGCACATAGCCCTGCGCGATCTCTTCCTCAGAGATACCGCCGTTCTGTGCCATAGTGTGCTCCCCGGAGACTACTTTCACCCGACAGGCACCGCAGATGCCAACACCGCAGGCCTTGGATATGTCGACCCCGGCTTCTTTTGCCGCTTCGTTCAGGTTAGAACCCAGCGCAACCGCAACCTCCTTACCTGCATCGGTAAAGCTGATCTGCACCATCTCTTTGGGCAGCTGACTGTCAGTAAAGGCTTCATCGGCGTGCTTCTTGGCACGCTCGACATCCTTGGGTGGTGTCGCGCCAAATGATTCCTCATGGTAGCGCTCCATATCGAAACCGGCATCCTGCAGCATCGCTTTAACCGCAGCCATGTAGGGCTCGGGGCCACAACAGAACACTTCGCGTTGCATATAATCCGGCGCGATCAGATCCAGCATCGGCAGATTCAGATAGCCGCGATAACCAGCCCAGGCCTGGCCAATCTCATTGTGCTCACAGATCAGGTGCATCTGAAAGTTATCGATGCGGGTCGACATATACTCCAGTTCGCGGGCATAGATAATATCTTTCGGAGTCCGGGCACTGTGGGCGAAGACCATATCCACAGTGGAATCGGTATCGAACCACCAGCGCGCCATCGACATTACCGGCGTGATACCGACGCCACCAGAGAGCAGCAACACTTTGTTTGACGGGAAGTCCATGCAGTTAAATTGTCCCACGGGACCATGCACTGCGACCTGGTCGCCTGACTTAAGATTGTCATGCAGCCAGTTGGAAGCCTTACCGCCAGGCACCCGTTTCACTGTAATCGAAAAACTGTACGGAATAGATGGCGAGCTGGAAATAGTATATGAACGCATGACACGTTCACCGTCGATCTCCAATTCCAGGGTAACAAACTGCCCCGGCTTGAAGAAAAACAGCATCGGTTGCCCCATACCAAAGGTAAAGGTAGTTACATCTGGCGTTTCTTCGATGACCTTAACGCAACGCACCAGATGGCGACCATTGGTCCAGGTCTGGGTCAGCATCGGATTCAAGAAATCGGCAGTATTAAAATCACTCATTTGCCTCTCCTGGCAACATCCCTGTTGACCATAATTTAAAAATTTACTGATGAATATTGGTAATAAGAATGCTTAAAGCTCTATCCCGGCCTGCCACTCTTTCCACTTCATAGTCATATTGGCACCTAATGACAGAAATGGCTCAGGCGGCAAGCCCTTGGGCTGTTCATGGGCAAGATACTCATCCAGCATGGTGGAGCTGCCCAGCACCGCCAGCTCTGCAGCCATCATGCCGGACAACGTGCCTTTCACCGTACCCAGACCATTCTGGCAGGCGGCAGAAAAGACCCGCTCTTCAACCTCGCCAAATGCAGGCATCGAGTTCCAGGAGAGACACAGCCGACCACCCCAGCGGTGCTCCATATCGACCCCTTCCAGCATAGGGAAGCGGGCCGCAAAAGATCGGTCCTGCAGCTTTGCGGCCTGCTGTATATGCTTGTCGGAGATCTCCATCGATTGATTCAGGGTGGCGTGGTTTCTTATCACCACACGGTCGCCACTGCCGCTAAGATTAGAGCTTCTGCGTACAGTTGTTCCCATCGGATCAGCCGGCAGAATCCCCCAGTCCTTAACGCCGCCCAGACGCTTCACTTCAGCGGCTGTCAGGGCTCGCGTCATCGATGCATAGGTAAACACATGCAGCAGTTTTCGCGGGAAAAAACCAAACGACTGAATATGGCCGTTCACTGCCAGAATCACCCGTTTCGCCCGTACCGAACCTCGGGGCGTGGTCAGCTTATGTTCGGCTCCCAGGTCCATCGCAGTTACCGGGCTGTTCTCGTAAATATCGACTCGCTTGCTCAAGCCTTCTGCCGCTGCGTGAATAAAAACAGCTGGCTGAATCATCACCGCGCCTGGTGTAAATAATCCTTTGCTATAAAAATCGATACCGGTCCAGGACTTCATTTCAACCGCATCCATCAGGCGGTACTCTTCATCGAGCGATTCCAGATGCTGGCGATAACTGTTGATATGGGCTTCACCGCGGACTGAACCCGCTGCCGTCACCTTGCCGCAAGGATCAAACACCTGCTTGCTCATGCCATATTCATTGGCCATATCGCGGGCAAAATCGATCGCTGCCCGATTCAGCTTAATCTGCTGCAGATCGTGTTCGTGCGCCCCGGCGTAGGTTTCGGAGCTCAGGTCATGGGGCAGATCGATCATAAAACCACTGTTACGTCCCGCCGGACCTTCAGCTAACTGACTGGCATCAAGCAACACAATACTTTCATCGCCCACCAGTTGGCTCAATCTGCGCGCCGCAGCGATACCGGTAAATCCGGCCCCCACGACGACCCAATCAGCACGTATTTCATCACTGAGTTGGGGATACTGTTTTGCCGCTGGCAGGATACTGTTCCAGGCTGCCGGCCCGGTATCCTTTGGCAAACGTTTGACTTTGATACTTCTGGTCATAGCCAAGTTCCTGTCAAAAAAGCGATAGTACAGACCGATGGCCAAACCCTACCCCCCTATCCGTAAAGTAAAGGGCTTAAAGAAAGGGGAACAGGGCTGGTAATCAAATCCGCTGACTATCAGTCGACGCAACCATCAACCGCATCATCACTCAGATCAACCCAGATAGTCTTCAGCTCGGTATACTGATCATGGGCGTGAACAGAGTTGTCACGACCGCCGAAGCCGGACTGCTTGTATCCACCGAATGGCGTTGTGATATCACCTTCACCAAAGCAATTAACGGTGACAGTTCCCGCCCGAACAGACTGGGCGGCACGCAGTGCTTTCTTGGCATTGGCGGTAAATACGGAAGCCGCCAGGCCATACTCGGTATCATTGGCAACCGCAATCGCCTCGTCGTAGCTGCCGACGGTGATTACCGAGAGAACCGGTCCGAAGATCTCTTCCCGGGCCAGCGGATCGCTATTGTTTACACCATCAAAAATGGTTGGCTGCACGTAAATACCATCGAGGGTTTCACCGCCCAGCACCACGTCGTAGCCGCTCTCTTTACCCTGCTGCAGGTAACCGGCAACTTTGCCGAAGTGCCCCTTGTCGATCATCGCGCCTAGTTGATTATTCGGATCCAGCGGATCGCCGGTATTCCATTCGCGGGCATGCGCCTTCATGCGCTCCAGCAGCTGCTCTTTGATACCTTCCTGAACGATCAGGCGGGAACCCGCAGAGCAGTTTTCGCCCATATTCCAGAACGCTGCCGCAACAACCTGCTCCGCAACTTTGTCCAGATCTTCCGCATCATCCAGCACGATGCAGGGGTTCTTTCCGCCCAGCTCTAGTACCACCTTCTTCAGGTTGGAATCAGCGGCATAGCGCAGGAATCGACGCCCGGTTACGGTGGAGCCGGTAAAGGTCACCATATCCACATCATTGTGCAGACCCAGAGGCTCGCCCACTTCAGCGCCGCCACCGGTAACAATATTCAGCACGCCGCGTGGCAAACCTGCATCGGCAGCCAGCTCGGCAATACGTAGTGCCGTCAGTGAAGTCTGCTCAGCAGGCTTAACCACCATAGTACAGCCGGCTGCCAGTGCCGGGGCAATTTTCCAGGCCAACATCAACAGCGGGAAGTTCCACGGCAGTACCGCGCCCACCACACCGATCGGCTCGCGTACCACCATTGCAATCGCATCAGATCCAACAGGTGCAGTCTGATCGTAGATCTTATCGACCGCTTCCGCATGCCAGGTCAGCGTATGGATGAACTCGGGGATATCGATGGTTTCGCAATCGGCAATCGGCTTTCCCGAATCCAGGCTCTCCAGCACGGCCAACTCGCGGCTGTTACGCTTCACCAGCTTGCACAGCTTGATCAGTACTTCCTTACGCTCACTCGGATGCAACTTGCTCCAGCGACCGTCCTCAAACGCTTCGCGGGCTTTGCCCACAGCAAAATCAACATCTTCTGCATTACAGGCGGCAACGTTAGCCAGCAACTCGCCGGTAGCCGGGTTAATGGTTTCAAAGGTGTTTCCGGACACGGACGGGCGGAAAGCACCGTCAACAAAACTCATCGTTGCGGGATTCAGCTCTGCAGCAACCGCTTTATACTCTTCACACGTTAACAGATCTGACATGCCTTACTCCTCCTTCTCGGTGCTGGTTGCTTCGATACCACTTATGCTGGCCTTTAGTGTTTCTACAAAGCGGGTTGAACTTTCTGCTTCGATACTGGCGATGGTGGTTTTCAGAGTTTTAACTACCTGCGCCATCGCCCGCTTCTCATCTTTATTCAGCCCACGCAGTGGCTTTCTCACTTCACCGCTAAAGCGGCCATCCAGGGTTACGCCATACTTAACGCTCTGGATAAACTTACCACCCTGCTCCAGTACCCGCATCAGCGGCATCATGGCGGACATGATGCGACGGCCCTTGTCGAAATTGCCTTCAACGACACAGGCGTTATACAGCGCGACATGCTCTTTGGGCAGGAAGTTTGAACCGGCACATACCCAGCTTTTGGCGCCCCAGGCAAAGAATTCCAGTGCCTGGTCATCCATACCGCAGGACACTTGAATATGCGGGTAATCACGGGCCAGCATGTGCAGTCGATTGATGTCTCCGGAGCTTTCCTTTATACCGCAGAAATTGCTGGAGCGGCCAACACGATCGAGGAATTCCTCTTCCATATTGACGCCCATGCGATCCGGATAGTTGTAAAGCATTGCCGGCAGATTCGCAGCGCGGTCAACAGCCAGCGCATGCAGTGCCAGTTCACGCTGAGTCGGCAGAGAATAAGGAGGGGTAGCAACCAGAATTACATCGGCATTGTACTTGGCGGCATCTTCCGCCAGACGAAGTGATGCATCAGGAATAACCGAACCCGTACCAAAGATTATCTGTAGTTTGTCACCACAAATTTCCTTTGCGATCTGCAGCAGCTTAACCCGCTCTTCGTGGCTTTCAACATAGTACTCACCCGTTGTACCGCCAATCATCAGACCATGAACGCCTGAATCAAGCAGGTACTGCACATGCGCTGCAAAGGCGTCATAATCAATACTGTAATCGTCCCGGAACGGGGTAATTACCGGAGTGTAAATCCCTTCGAAGTGCATTTAACTCACCTTCGTTATCGTTGTTATTTATGATCAGTTAGAGATGAAACATAGACCTCGGTCTGCTCATCCAAGCTTCATAAAATGGTAACGAGGGCACGCCACTGTCCACAATCAACCTTTTATCCGAAGAAAACATAACCTCAGGTTATTAAGGAATCTTTGATCAACTCCTAGCGTCTTAGCTTAATTGGCGACTTGTCAGAGAGGACTGCGACCAAGACAACGTTTACAGGCATCGGGGGATGCCTGTCGACAATAGGTGTTTCAGAGCGGGCAAATACGATGTGGCTTTGATCAATTGGATCACAACATCTAGCCGTCACTCACTGCTAGCGAGATTTCAGGAGCAACCGCTCTGAAAAATGACTCTGGCCTCTTTGATTGTGTGTGTAGATATCGATCAGGATTTTTTACTCATGGACACCGTACCAGTAACAGCATCATAGAACCTGCAGGCGGTATCAAGGAGTAACTTATACTCTTCGTAGCTTTTCAAATCCCCCGTCACTGCAAATAAAAGATTACCGTCATAGTTTCGAATATCGCTGATCCGATTCATTGGTTTTTGCTTCGCCCATGATAAGAGGTCCGCTTGTATACGATCCGAGAGCACCGCTTCCATTAACTGCTCATTATTCGTATAGATGACTAATAGTTTGTCAAACTCGTTTGCCCTGGTGGACATAGGCTTCTTTAGCCCAATCCATTTATCCCCGATCGACTGAAGGGATTGAGGGAGGATTCGAAATTCAAAGCTTTTCAAGTCCAGTCCGGTAAAAAGAGCATAAGTATAACGGCTGGATTCACCGTCTATTCCTGTCGAGGCGCTAGATACCTCGACTTCCGTTCCGGCTCGTAAAAATCGTAGTTTTGGCATTAGAAATGGGCTTGGTGGTTCAATAATGCCGTTCTTTTCCGCTGCCAACCTTCTCAGTATAGGTTTCATTTGACGCACAGATCGGCGGTGTAGTGCCCATCCTAGACTTAGCCCCCCTAAGATCAACACGCCTATGAGTAAAGCGTTATTCATTACGTTTACCTTGGCTGCATTTTTATACTCTACCGTCCTGGCATCTACTGCCGAGCCTAGCTATCAGATTGATAGCTGCTACGTCATTGTAGCGCTAATTGCCGTAACCGTTTATAGGCTGCCCCCTGTTCTGGAAAAGCCTGGACTATGAAACACCTGCTGATAGATTCAATGAATGTGTTGCGACGATCCACTTAATCCACAGCACGAAAGCCACCGAATGATGGCTTGATACCCCACTCGCTAGCCTAATGGTCGTTTACTGACACAGACCCGCCGGCCAAAAATAGCTTGAAGCAGTGATTTTCGGTGCTATTTAACCAGCTCAGTTATTCCACTATAAAAATAGGGACCTGATGGTAACCGTATCCGTCCTGGACATACACATGCTGCTTGCCTTGTGATTCAAATCGAATAGACAAGGCAACGCTCTCGATTGCTTGTATGCATATGGTTTCCGGGGGTGGAGATATTGAGTAAACATTAACAATAGCTGCTGGTCCCCTCCCTCCTGTTATAGGATCAGGAAGTAAATCAGGAGCAAACTCTAATCTTGAATTCCAACATTGGTTCGGGTGTTGGATTTCAGCGACCAGGAATGTCGTTCCATCCACTTCAAAAGCTGAGTAATCGTTTCCTATTAGCAGAGATAGTTCGGTCATTTTAATCATCCTCACGATAACTTTATTCAATTGCGAAGCTGCCTCAAAATAGAAGGTGCCTCTAAGGAACCTGCGAATAAGTCCATTATGTTCTCTGCGGGCTATAGAACGGCCAATACCCAAAGGGCATGCTAAGGCCCAAGGGACTTGTTCGTAGGTTCCCTAAGTAAATGATAGACATGATGATAAAGTTATGAGGAGGGACAAAAGTGCCAATTTCTTGGGCCTTTTGATCCAATTTACAGTGTACATAGATTCATTTCTCGCGCATTCAGCATAGCCTTCAGCGATTAATCCGCCAGTTTCCCTTGGTAATCACATCAATACATATAAGAAAACCCACACAGAGTGGGTCTTTTAAAAAACGAATCCGGACAATAGGTTATTTCGTTAGGGAAGCTGCGAAAGCCTGGTCAGCTTGCTTCATTTTGGATTTTGCCGACAAAGGTCTGCTCTTCCTCGATACAGCCGAGGAACCAGTCCTTGAAAGTGCGAAACGCTTCATTGTTCTGCTTATTCTCGGCATAGGCAAGATAATAGAGTGTATAGGACAGGCAAATAATAACCGCGCTCGACTACAGGCTCAGCCTACTGACCTCTTCATAATCCCTCATGTGAATGAGCAAGCAATGATTAGACAATTGGCCTGCAAAGGCCGTTTTCAGACACATTAAGCCCTGAGGAGAAAGACCTCAAAGTGGTTTATAGCGGGTAAAAGGTAAACTTACTGCAGCAGGCTTTTTAAACGACTTGCTCCAGCGATAAATCGCAGGTGATGCGCTTTAGTGTAATCCTCAATACAGGCGGTATCCCCCAGCACTGTTGCCATGTGAATTCCTTTCGGTCCCATCGCTTCCAGCCAGGCATCGGGATTGATGCCTAAACGCTTTAAAATGAGTGGTGTGGATTGCACAATAAAGCCCCGTTTATCATCCCGTATCGCGCGGCCGATATCGTCGACCAATTCAAGATAATCATGCAGGTCATAACCAATACTCGCTAAAGTCTGAGTCGTTGGATCAAAGGGTTTGAGTATGGGTTGAGTGGGTGTATCCGGTAATGATGCCGCCGCTGTATCTATCTTGACCGTTTTCTGTGCGATACGGCTCTGTACTGAGGTGTAATCGGATGTTTCGGGTGTCTCCGCAATCTCCGCCCGAATCGGGTTGAGATCGACATAGGCCATGCAGGTTAACAGAGCCTTTTCATCCAACAGTGCCTGACTCTTAAAGCGGGATTCCCAAAAGTGCCCCGTGCAGCTATCTTCCCGGTTGGCCTGCCGCGCTATGTGCTCATTCAGGCTGCGCATAAACCAGCTGATATCGGCTAGTCGCGAGCGCCACTGTTCAGCGATTTCTGTAACAGCCATGTATTCAGCTTTATCCAGTACTTCACCCTGCAGATATCGCTGAACCAGTAGTGGGCCTTTGTATAGCTGACACCAGCGGTTAATTACTTCATCGATGGTCAACTCAGCCGCATGGTCTTCATCAATACCCAGCACCAGGTGGTAATGATTGGACATCACCGCATAGGCGCAAAGGTCAATACAGAACACCTGCTCCAGCTTCACCAAACGCTCCACCACCCACTGGCGGCGGTGTTCGTAACTGCGTTGGGTTAACGGATCTTCACCACATAAGAATGCCTGTCGTACACAACGGGCAATGCAGTGATAGTACGGGGTGTCAGCAGTCGATATGATCTGGTTTCTGGCGCGGGTCATCGTTCTTTCCTCCACATCCTTGTTTGAGGCTTATCGGAAGTATAGACGAGGTTTGAAAGTATATGCCTGTCCTAGAAATCTTTTGTTGTACCAAACATGAAAGGTAATCTTCTCCTTGAAACAACGGAAGGTGAAAATATTGCAGAGCTTGAAGCTGGAAAATCATACTATCGGTCTGTTGGCGTAGAGCATAATGTCGTTAATGCCAATGATTATCCATTTTCATTCGTAGAAATAGAGTTGAAATGAAAATTTAATCAAGTAGCCGAGGGGCTCTCCCCCTCAGCCCCCACAACACCCAGCATGCAGTCACATAAGACGTTAACTATGGGCCGTGAGTATCAAAAACGGGCACCAGTCCACAGTGCCCGTGAACCGCACTAGGCAATTTTGATTCATATCACCAGCTAAAATTTCCCCCCATGGCTAAACGAACAATCCGTGCCTGATCTGACAGTCGTTTCAGATCAAGTCTTGATTAATACATATAAAAAAACCCACACAGGGTGGGCCTTTAGCAAAACAAATAGGTATTTTTAGTTAGCCGTCTTCACTTGCGGCCTTGCCGACAAAGGTCTGCTCTTCCTCGATACAGCCGAGGAACCAGTCCTTGAAAGTGCGAAACGCTTCATTGTTCTGCTTATTCTCGGCATAGGCAAGATAATGCAGTTTCTCCTTAAACACCGCTTCATCAGTCCCCAGGCGCACCAGCAAGCCCTGCTCGATCATCGGCGAAACAAGTTGATGCCAGCCCAGGCAAACCCCCTGATGGTTGAGCACCATCTGGATCAGCATATTGTAGTCGTTAGCATTAAACACATGGCGCTCACTACCAGGGCCGATATCAATAATAATATCGTGACAGGCAAACCAGACGCCCCAATCCACGTGTTCGGCAATCTGGGAGCGGCCGTAGGGGCTGAGATTCAACAATACTGATTCCTGTAATCCTTCCAGGGTTTCAGCATGCGGGTGCTGTTTCAGATACAGGGGCGAACATACCGGATAGATCAGATCGTAAAACAGTGGGATAGAATGATAACCCTCGCGTGGATCGCTTACTTTATTGATGAAGACATCCGGATGTACGCCGGGCTCCATCTGCAAAAAGTTGTTGGTGGTAACCACGCTGACATCGATATCCGGATTAGCCGCAAAGAATCCCGGCAAGCGGGATGATAGCCAGAATGCCGAAAATGCAGGCGAGCAGCAGATAGTCAGCTCCTGCTTGCGCTTATCACTGTTCACGATGCGCTGTGCCGCCTGGGCAATATTTACAAATGAGAGATAGGCGGCGTCGTAAAAGATAGTTCCCGCCTCGGTAAGCTCCACGGCACGCCCCGCGCGTTTAAACAATTCAACGCCAAGTGACGCTTCCAGCTCACGAATCTGCCGGCTGATCGCTGCCTGGGTGACACATAACGCCTCTGCAGCGCGGGTAAAGTTCTGATACTTAGCCGCCGCCACAAAGGATTTTACCGCCCGCAGGGAGGGCATTTTTACCAATATCTGGTCTGGCTCTACGTGTTTAACCATAACTATAAGTATTCAATTCTCTTAATAAAATGTCGCTTTACCCAATTATGGACCACCAATAGACTGGCCCTACATCGATCTACACCAACCTATATCGACTTAAATAAAAACAGGCACGCATTCTGTGCGACAAATAAAAACACAGAATGTATGTCGTGACACCAACAAAAGGCTAGCATGCCTCAATGAAGCGGTATCACTATACGCTAAAACTATGTGTGCTTGGCAAGGCCCATAAAGCCATACTAATAATAATCTACCGCAGTGTAGTGTCATGGGAGCAACACAATGACAAGCAAAACAAAAACTCTTGAGCTGATCAATCAGCGTAAACCTCGCCACGCTCTCACCCGGGAGATATACCGTGATGAGGGAGTTTTCCAGCAGGATCTTGAACAGATCTGGCACAAAGAGTGGATTTTTGCCGGTCATACTTTTGAGATAGAGAAAGCCGGCGAGTACATGACCATTCAGGTTGGCGATTACCCGGTGGTCATCGTGCGTGATGACGCCGGCAATGTAAGAGCATTTCATAACGCCTGCCGTCACCGTGGTTCGCGCGTTTGCTCTGAATCAAAGGGAAAGAATGCCAAGCTTGTCTGCCCGTATCACAAATGGACTTATGCCCTGGACGGAAAGCTGCTGTTCGCCGGCAATATGGGAGAGAAGTTCAATAACGACGATCACGGCCTGATGCCGGTTCATTGCGAAATTGTAAACAGCTATATCTATATCTGTGTTGCCGATGAAGCTCCGGACTTCGATCAGTTCCGTCTTGACCTGGCCCCCTTTATCGCCCCCCACAACCTGGAAAACTGTAAAGTTGCCTATGAGTCCAACCTGGTCGAAAAGGGTAACTGGAAACTGGTATTTGAGAATAACCGGGAGTGTTACCACTGTGACTGGAACCACCCGGAGTTGATCAAATCCTTTGCTGAAAACCTCTCGGTTGCCGGTGTCGGTGGTGATGATGATCCGGAGCTGGTTGCCCACTGGGATAGCTGTGAAGCCGCCGGTTTCCCAAGCCGTCTGGTGATGGATAAGAATGGTCAGTACCGTATGACCCGAATCCCTCTGACGGCCGGAGCCACCAGCTATACAATGGACGGCAAACCGGCCGTAAAAGACCGCCTGGACAACTCCGACCTGGAAGATATCGGCGCCCTGCTGTACTTCAACTATCCGTCCACCTGGAATCACTTCCTCGGTGACCACGCCTTGAGCTTCAGAGTATTACCGCTAGCGTCGGGAGAGACACTGGTTACCACCAAGTGGATCGTGCCCAAGGATGCCCAGGAAGGTGTCGACTATGATATCGATAACTTAACCAAGGTCTGGCTGGCAACCAATGATCAGGACCGTCAGCTGGTTGAGGAAACCTTCCGTGGCGTAAGTTCGCCATCCTATATTCCCGGTCCCTTCTCGGAAGTTGCCGAGAACGGCGTCTGCCAGTTTGTTGACTGGTACTGCGATACGATGAAGAAGAAACTCAGCGACTGAGTCTTTAGCTTCAAGCAAAAACGATCAATAAAAACCTGCGTATCCCGCAGGTTTTGTTTTTTGTGCTTCGAAAATTTGCTTGATTTAGTACAGCCTCAGATAACAACCAACTGGTCTCTACTAGCGATGAGAATCTGAATAGGTCAATGATAAAAGGTGAAGTAAGCCGTCCTGGCTCATCTAGTCACTGTCTGATCATGATCCAGAGAAGAAGTAATGTTTAATACAACTCTGGCTAGAAAATCTTACACATTACCCAGTTTGGGTATTTAACCGGTCATTCGTTGCTCTGTATCAGGTGCAACGGGTTGAGCTATTGAGCCGCTCGGAGCAGACTCTGATGGTATCAAATTCAGCGTATTCAGCTGTTGTATTTTAGCTCAGATTAACGCCGTCATTTAAAGGATTGTATGACCAGTATCAGAATGCGTGGAATAGAAAAGGTCCTTTCTTACAAGGACTTGCGGGTTGGTGAAACGCTGCCTTATCCTATATATAGCCTTAACGGTTCGTTGCTCCTGTCTAAAGAAACGGTGCTAGCCAGTGCTCATCAGATTGAGCGGATATTATCCAACTATGGCCGCTGCTATATTTCACGGCCTCAGAGCTTTGAAAATAAGAAGGCAAGGAAGAGAAACAGACCAGTCACAACTTTCATGATAGTGCAGAGCCTGCTCGACCGGATGAAAGAGGCATTCCACTTAATCCATGATGACAAGGACACCTCCTTCGCTCGCAGAATTCAGCAGCTGGTGATTGATATTCAGGCCGTATGTGACAAAAACTCGGAAGGTATCATAGGCACCATTCAGTTGATGTACGATGCCCCTCACGGATTGGTGCATCCCCTTCATGCCGCAATTTTGTGTGAAGTAGTCTGCCGCAAAATGGGTAAAAAACCGCAGGATAGATCTCCAATCGTTGCAGCAGCCTTGACCCACGACATCGGTATGTTTGAAATACAGCAGGAGCTGTTCGAACAAAGCACGCCGATCACACCTACTCAGCAACATATGATCAAGGCACACCCCCAACGGGGCTATGATCAGCTGAGACGAAAAGGTATCACTGAGGTTCGCTGGCTGGATCCAGTCTTGCATCATCATGAACGGCTTGATGGCAGTGGTTATCCGGATGGCATCAAGGGTGATCAGCTAACCCATAATGCCAGGCTGTTGTCGATCGCAGACTGCTATTCGGCCATGACCCGGCCACGTGCATATCGTAGTAGAGTACTGCCTAAAGAAGCAATAAGGGAAATCTTTCAGGAACGTGGCAAGACTATAGGTGACGAATTAGCGAGATTGTTTATCAATGCCCTGGGCATCTATTCACCCGGTAGCCTGGTGAAATTGGAAAATGGCGTAAAGGCTATTGTGACGGGGCAGACCCGCAACCTTAGCGAACCTAAACTAACCCTACTTACCGATAAATCAGGCGCTCCTTTCAGCCCTTCAAAAAGGATCCGCTCTGAACATAGTGACGATAAGATTGTCGGTCTGCTCTGCCCTGTGAAGCACCGCCAATTGATAGAAAATCTAAGCACAATATGGCCTATGATGAATCCCATTTCTGATATCTGATTATTCACACAGCGCCAGCTTAGTGTCAGCTAGCGACCAAGCAGCTGTGAATCAACGATCTGGTCGCTTTGTGCAGCCAAAAGCGGAGGTAGCTACAGGTTACCCCAATTTATAATGGGCCGCATCAGCGACCCATTTTGTTGCATGAATACGCCCAAATGATTAAGCACTTTCCTTCAACGGCTCAATAAAGATTGCTTTTGACAACGGCCCAATAAAAGCTGCTTTTGATTCAGGATTATCAGCGTAGGCTTTGCAGTATCCCTGAGTCTTCTTATATTCAAGTCTTGCAATTATCGACTTGTATATAGCCTGATCGAAGCCGAGCGTGTTATAGACCGACCGTTTACTCTCAAAAAAACGCAGTAGCTCATGCTTCAACGGTTTAGAATCAACCCCGTTGTTAACCAATATACTTTCTACTGTCGGCATCAGCACACCCTCCTGATGATTCCCCTCCAGCAAACGCTTTGACCTCTTAATAACATGCTCGGAACGGCTGGCATTAAAGTCCAGACGTATATTCTCAAAGAACCTCAGTAACTCCAGTTCCAACTCTAAAGAATAAACCCCGTTATTAACCAAAATACTTTCTACTGTAGGCATCATCATACCCTCCTGATTTATATACCCTGACTAGCTCAACTCTGTACTAGGCAAATCGTTCCTCCGCAAGCGAAGGTGTCTTATGTATTTGCTATTGACACAGATTAGAAGAAGACGATAAATTGATCAATAGACACAAAATTAACTCATTGTTTAAAAATATGAACAATATAAAGCTACTTGCACCTTTACTGACTTTTGCTGAAGTCGCCAACAAACAGTCTTTCACACTGGCCGCACAAAACTTAGGGATGAGTAAGTCGGCGGTTAGTCAGCAAGTAAAGCGTCTGGAACAGCATACAGGGCAGCAATTACTATCCCGACATACGCGGGGAATGTCATTAACCGCTGCTGGTGAACGGTTGTTAGCACGCTGTGAATTGCTGCAAGAACAAGTAACTTTGGCTTTCGAAGAGATAGCAAGCAGTAAGGAGCAACCTTCAGGCCCGTTTGCAATCACTCTCCCTCATTCCTGTGAATCAAACATTGTTATTCCTGCATTAAACCAGCTCTGTATCGAGTTTCCGCAATTGGAGCCGAGAATGGTCGTTACAGACAAAACTCAGGATTTGATCCAGGATAAGCTTGATGTCGCAATCTATGCTGGTGAGTTAAAAGATAGTAACTACCGCGCTCTGCCCATTGGCGCTTCTGACGAGGTATTCTGTGCCAGTCCGATCTATCTGCAAAAGCATGGCCCGATTCACACGCTAGAGGATGTAAGAAAACAACGTTGGATCTCTGCTCCCTGGCAGAAGACACCGATCACACTCTACAACGAGAGCAACACCACAGAAGAGCAACTCCTCGAGCTGCACAGTTTTCTGGAAACCAACACATTCACCAGCACACTTGAGATGGTTCTACGTGAAATGGGCATCGCATTATTGCCTGAATTTGTTCTGCAAAATACGTTTAAAGATGGGCGTTTGGTTCGACTGTTACCGCAATATTATGGAAGGCATTGGCCTTTTCATCTGGTACACCGATTTCATGGCGAGAAGCCAATTCATGTCACACGTTTTTATCAGTTGGTGAAATACTTTTTTGATAAGACCAATGCACAATGAGATGAGTTGGATCGGCTGCCAGTTACGCCTGAGTTAAGTCCGCAGTGTGCCAGGATCGGTCATAGTTAGCCACGGTGTGATTAGACTCCTAACGACCTTGAGCAGACATCTGTCTGATCCGAAAATAGGAAAAACTCTTAGAGCTAGTGCCCTATCGTACGACTAACCTGAATGAGAGAAAAAAAACATTTTATTAGATCACAATGGTTAAGCCTTAAAACCTGTACCAACTTTACAAAGGCCAGCATTCATAAATGTTACGCAAAAAGTTGATATCCCAAGCAATTTACAGCCTTTTCGGATTTTTTGCCTGTTTAGACGTTCAGGAGGGTATGGCTGGCCAATCTGATTTTGAACCGACACCTGTTCAAGCAGAAGCCCTTTCCCAAGTGCATCCAAAGGATTATCCCGGCCTGCCCCACAATGTGAGGTCTGAACTTGAAAAGCGCTCTTGCATGATTCCTCAATCTTATTTAAATGACAACGTGCATAACGCGGTGTTAGGCCAATTAATGAAACCAGATCAGCTTGACTGGGCAGTGATCTGCTTGCGAGATAAAGAATTCTTCTTACTCGTCTTTCCGTCTGGATCACGTTCCTCGGAGATGGTGGGAAGCCCTTGGACTGATTATGTTCACATTGAGAAATATCCTAACGGCAGATGGGGTTTTGGTTACAACTTAAAAATACATGCCGTAAATCCGCATACGATCCTAAGGCACTATCAGCAGTATGGAGGGCCTGAGCCACCGCCACTGAATCATCAGGGGCTGGATCTCTATTGTTGCGAGAAGGCATCGGTAACCTATTTCTGGCATAAAGGGAGCTGGCTTAAACTCACAGGTGCAGACTGAGGTTTCGTACAGCATGTTTTGCATGTGGCATATAGGCCGCTTCGCGACGAGGCCTCACTTAACTCAGTCAGCTTAGTGCCGGTAAGCGACCAAGTAGCTTCAGAGGCAGCTGTAGATCAACGATCTGGTCGCTACCGTGCAAAGAACGGTCACAGATGCCAAAGATGTATTTTTAGAAATTGCCTACCATTAGGTCTATGCTGCCCTCAGGATGTTACTCACAGTTCCGTCAAGAATCGATTCACTGCCATCCGCGCACCTAAATTGAAATTAGTTCTAACCGCGGTGGTTGAGCTTAAGCGTTAGGAGTCCGATATGAAGCCTTTATATTCTCGGCTATTCTATCTGGTTTTGTATTTATCAGTCTCAACAGCGGCTTATCCTAAAGAAAGCAGTGCAGAGGATGCACAAAGTATTGCCGATCTTAGTATGTACTGTGAATGCAGTTTCTACGATAGCGCCAGCACTAAACAGAAAATTTTTGTTGGCTGGCTTGTTGGTGAATGGAAAGATACTGAACAACAACCACTAGTTAGAATAAATAGCAAAAAACATATGAATTTTGTGATGCGATATGAAAGATTCAGTCAAGTACTAGATTCCTATAGCGAATTTCTTTTAATAGACGGTAAAGACACAATTAAAGGAAAGCTTAACACCACACAAAACTGCGATGACGCGGAAGAGTTTTGTGAGCACATAGGCTTTAAAGGTAGTGCTGAGGTTACAATCAAAGACATATCCACAAAATATTCTATTATTGGTGGTTGTGGATGTTAAAAACTCCTGACCAGCCAAAGCAGAATCGGTCTACAGAATCCTTACGCTGACGCGCTTCTGATTGGGGAGTTATCTCTAATCATAGAATGTCTGCTTAGTGTCATTAGTTGCCCATCGAGGAGCCGGCCAAACACTGCTCCTGCATTCACATAAAAGCAGCAGTCGGCCTTATGCAGAACTTTATGGATCGAAAATGGGTTGCTGTATCCGTAAACTCTCGGGTTGAATATCGGACACTTAGGATTCGCCGATTCAGGCGTCATCTAGTGGCACTACACAACACGAACCAGGCGCCTGACCAATAACGATGTGCATACAGAAACAGAGCGATTCAAAAATCACAAAAGAGGATTGAATAGCTTCAACTCAAGTGTGGAAGCTGGTCCATTGGTAGCGGCTTGCTGAACAAGTACCCCTGGCCAAGATCACATTGATAATGCTTGAGCAGCTGTAGCTGTGTCTCGTTCTCGATACCTTCAGCTACAACATTCAACTGGAGTTTATGGGCCATCGAAATTACCCCCTGCACTATTTTCTTATCGTTACGATCCGTCTCCAGATCACGAATAAAACTCCTATCAATCTTTAACCTATCGACCGGTAGGTGCTTGAGCAATGCGAGGGATGAGTAGCCTGTACCGAAGTCATCAATGGCGACTGATATACCCATCTCCTTGAGCTGTGCGAGCGTCGCGATCGCATCATCCACATCTTCCATTACAGATGACTCGGTGACTTCAAGTTCCAGTAAACTCGCATCTACATCAGCTTTGCGCACAATATTACGGATGTTTTCCAGCAGCAAAGGATCCTTAAACTGCTTTGGCGACAAATTGATAGAAAACCGGGAATGTGGACTAGAATCGGACTCACTGAGTTTAATCTGGTTACATACCGCCTGGATTACCCAATAACCAATATCAACAATCATCCCGGATTCTTCAGCCACTCCAATAAACTTATCGGGATATAACAGTCCTCGCTCAGGGTGCTGCCAGCGAATCAGGGCTTCATAACCATTCAACTCGCCACTCGACAGCTCGATAATAGGCTGGTAGTGCAATACGAACTGCTGCTGATTAACAGCGACACCAAGGTCATCTTCCAACTGTAGCTTTGCAACAGCTTCGCTCTGGAGAGATTTATCGTAAAAGCTGAAGTTTCTCTTGCCGGCCTTTTTCGCCGAATACATCGCCATATCCGCATTTCTGAGGATCGAGGCGACATCCTCTCCATCTGCGGGGATCATGGTAATACCGACAGAGGTTGATACGACAAACGACTTATTCCTTAGCATGACAGGCTGTTCAATTGTCTCGATGAGCTTTTCAGCAATCCGGCTCACGTCTCTAACCGATTCGGAGTCCAGCAACAAAATACCGAATTCATCACCTCCCAGCCGTGCAACCAGATCGCTGGATCTGACACAGCCATTCAACCGATCGGCAATTTGCCGCAATAGAGAATCCCCCGCATCATGTCCCATAGAATCGTTAACTCGCTTGAAATCATCCAGATCCAGGTACATCAAAACAGCCGGTTTTCCATACCGGGCATACTCTCGAATGACTCTGGCGAGCTGTTCGCTTAAGTAGCGTCGATTTGCCAACTCGGTGAGGTGATCATGGTAGGCGAGCCGCTCAAGCTCATGAGTTTTTTCATTAACGATTCGTCTCAGCTTTTCCGGTTGCTGAAGCACATAGTATGCAATCCAGGCAAGCAGGAAGCCGGCTAGAAGACTAGCGATATATCCGGTCGTCGAACGCCATTTTGGCGTAGGCAGGGAACGGCTCATAATGAGCTGCCAGCTGGAGTTGGGGACGTTGACCGAAACCGCATAGCTATCTTTGGTCAGGGCCGTAGCTGAGCTGGAAAAGACTTCGTCCATCCCCGTATTTGGGTTTATACGACTCAGCTGGTAGCTATAGCCTTTACTCCCTAACGGATCCAACTCAGTAAACTTGAGCAGGTCCTGGAGAAAGATGAGGGCTGAAGCAAAACCCCAAAATTGCTCACCGTTTTCACTGGGCAGGTACACCGGATTTCTGCCAATAATAGCGACTCCGCCCTGAACCAACTCAAAGGGGCCAGCCAGTGTCAGACGATGCTCCTTTATAGCCTGCATGGCCTCCTTGCGGCGGCGATCATCTCGAAGAATATTGTGGCCTATCGCCTTCTCGTTACCTTTCAAAGGGTGGATATAGCGAATGATTCCGTCAGGTGCCAGTTGCAGGTTTGAGACTCCCTCAACAGCTTGCAACACTTCATCAGCGTAGCTTTCGAAGCCATCAAACAGGCCACGATTTTGGCGTATCCCCTGCGCCAATATGCGCGTGGCGGAAAGGGATCTGGATAAGCGTCGCTCGATCGCAGAGGCTTGCGAATTTGCCAATTCACTCATGTAAAAACGCTGTTCGTTTTGGTAAAGCGCCTGTCCAAGATGGGTCCAATATGCCCCTAAACCGGAAACAAGCAGGAATACAAGTATACAAATTATTGTTCTTCTTGTTATGTAAACCAATGCTAATCCTTTGTAATGAAATCATTTTGTTCTTTTTTGGGGTTAATAAGGTAACCACAAATGAGGCTAAAAACCACCACAATGCTTGCTTAAGATCAGTCAATCAGATTAAGGCTGGCTAATTACAAAAAAATAGCCCTGCTGGTAATCATCGCAAGCTGTACCCGTATCCCCAATAGTCCGCCCTGCCAACCTCCTATGAACACTCCGATGCTCCTGATCTAGCGCAGCAAATTTCCAGATTTACCCTGTGATTCATAACTTTCCGCCATAAGTCATTTTCATGTCGATTAACTGCAGCACATATATCTGTAAATCCGACTTACTGTGAAATTAACAATAACTAAAAGTTATGGTTTTTACGCAACAAATGTCGTTGGACGGTTTTTTGCAAAATCACTAACTTATTAAGCCTATTAGTAAGCAACTCAAGACAGCCTCCCTGGCACTCACAGGTAGAGACGTCGAGATTACTGATTCGGGTATCCGCAAGGTCAACAACATTCGGATGCTGAGTGTTCGACAATAATCATAAGAAACGAGGGCAGCATGACAGACACCACAGATATTCTGTCTATTAAAAACGTCTACAAAGTGTTCGGTAAAGATCCGGATACGGCGATGCAGATGTTGAATAATGGCGCAGATAAAGACGAAATTTTTGATAAAACCGGTCAGACCGTTGGTGTGTTCGATGCCAGTTTCTCAGTTAAAAAAGGCGAGATTTTCGTCATCATGGGGCTCTCCGGTTCCGGTAAATCCACTATGGTTCGCCTGCTTAACCGCCTGATTGAGCCAACCGCAGGCACAATCACGCTGAATGGCCGTGACATTACCAGCCTCGGGGATGCAGATCTTCTCGATGTGCGTCGTAAAGAGATGAGCATGGTGTTCCAGTCCTTTGCACTGATGCCGCATATGAGCGTGCTTGAAAATGCCGCCTTTGGTCTGGAAATCTCCGGCATCGACAGCAAAGAGCGCCACCGCCGGGCACAGGAAGCACTTGAGCAAGTTGGCCTGGGGGAGCACGGCTCCAGCTATCCCCACCAGCTGTCCGGGGGTATGCAACAACGTGTCGGCCTGGCCCGAGCCCTCACCAACGATCCCACCATCCTGCTGATGGATGAAGCCTTCTCGGCACTGGATCCACTGATCCGCTATGAAATGCAGGGCGAGCTGATCCGCCTGCAAAAAGAGCAGGAACGTACCGTTATCTTCATCTCCCATGATCTGGATGAAGCGATCCGCATCGGCGATCGTATCGCCATCATGGAAGGTGGACGGGTAGTCCAGATCGGTACCCCCGAAGAGATCATGCGTAACCCCGCCGACGAATACGTTGAAACCTTCTTCAAAGGCGTGGATGTATCCAAGATTCTCAAAGCCGGCGATGTGGCATGCCCTGAAAACGGTTGCACTATCAGAATTAACGGCACTGTTCAGCCGTTTGAGAGCAGCGACAACCACCAGTTCGGTTATCTGATCGACGATGCAGATAAGCTGCAAGGCATCGTGCCCCTGGCTCGTGTCGACTCGGCGTCTACCAGTGTTGAGTCTCTGCTGGCACTGCAGGTAGAACAGCACGCCACTGTGTACAGTGATGCCCCGCTGCGCGATGTGATTAAACAGGTGGCAGACGTGGCATATCCAGTACCGGTGATTGATCGTAGCGGCGCCTTCTGCGGCACCATTTCAAAAGATCGTCTGCTGCAGACATTGAGTCATAACTAAGGCTCTGCCAGACACACGCAACTACTACACGCAACCATAAGAATAATATTAAGGTAAATGACGATGTCTGAATTTAGCCTTCTGGATCCCTTCCAGTTTCTCAGTATCCCTCTGGGTGAATGGGTAGAAAGCGTACTCAACTATCTGGTACAAAATTTTCGTGGATTTTTCCGTGCTATTCGCTGGCCGATCGATCAGGTGCTGGACGCATCTGAGTATACTCTGCAGTCAATCCCGCCGCTGCTTGGCATCATTCTGTCATCATTAATTGGCTGGCAACTGGCCGGTAAAAAGATGGGGATCTTCTGCTTCATCACACTGTTTTTCCTCGGATTAATCGGTGTCTGGTCTGAATCAATGACGACCCTGTCGCTGGTGCTGACGGCACTGTTCTTCTGTGTTGTCGTGGGAATTCCACTGGGGATTATGTCGGCCCGTAACGATCGCGTCGAACGCATTGTTCGCCCGATTCTCGATGCGATGCAGACCCTGCCGGCCTTCGTCTACCTGGTACCGGTGGTGATGCTGTTTGGTATCGGTAACGTGCCCGGTGTTTTAGTCACCATCATATTCGCCCTACCGCCACTGGTACGTCTCACCAACCTGGGGATTCGTCAGGTTCCGGAAGACAAGATCGAAGCAGCCAGGGCTTTCGGCTGCACCCCACGCCAGATGCTACTTAAGGTTCAGTTGCCACTGGCAATGCCAACCATTATGGCCGGTATCAACCAAACGCTGATGCTATCGCTGTCAATGGTGGTAATCGCCTCCATGATCGCCGTTGGCGGTTTGGGCCAGATGGTACTGCGCGGTATCGGTCGCCTGGATATGGGCCTTGCCACCGTCGGCGGTGTCGGTCTGGTCCTGCTGGCTATCTTCCTTGATCGCCTTACCCAGGCAATTGGCGAACGCTCCGGTGCCAGCAATACCCTGCACTGGTACGAAACCGGTCCGGTTGGATTCCTGGTGCGCGGCTATCGTGGCATGCAAACCAGGTAATAACGAAAGTAAAACCGAAAGTAAAAACCTGGAGGCTGTCAATTCCGACAGTCTCCAAAAACTCACTCACTAATAATAAGCACAACGAGGATTTAGCGATGATGCAATCACGCTTAAAAGAGATTTCCAAGAGTATTGTTAAACTAACCGCTGCGGCATCTTTCTCTGCCCTGGCAATGAGCAGCGCGGTGTCTGCCGCTGCAACGCCCGGTGAAGGTGTTGAAGTGACTCCGATCTTCCCGACTATTGCGGAAGAACGCTTCCGCGGTGAAATCGCAATCGCAGGCCTGCAAGACCTGGGTTACGAAGTAGATGAACCAAAAGAAACCGAATATGCCACCATGATGCTGGCACTGTCTTACGGCGATGCCGACTTCAGTGTGCATGCGTGGGAATTCCTGCACGAAACCTTTTATAAAAAGGCTGGCGGTGACGACACCCTGGTGAAAGCCGGTGATGTTATTCCGGGCGTCCTGCAGGGTTACCTGATCGATAAAAAAACCGCTGATAAACACAGTATTACCTCACTGGATGACCTGAAAAAACCAGAGATCGCCAAGCTGTTCGACGCTGATGGCGACGGCAAAGCAGATCTGACCGGTTGTAACCCAGGCTGGGGTTGTGAGCTGGTTATCGACCACCATATCGAAGCCTATGGTCTTGGCGATACTGTGACCCATAACCGGGGTTCCTATTTCGCGCTGATGGCTGACACCATCACCCGCTACAACGAAGGCCAATCAATCCTTTACTACACCTGGGTGCCACAGTGGATCGCTGGTGTACTGGTCGAAAACGAAGACGTGGTTTGGCTGGAAGTACCTCGTACTGACCTGCCTGGCGGTAATAATGACGTTAACACCAGCTTCAACGGCAAGAACCTGGGCTTTGCAGTCGATCAGATTCAATCTGTTCTGAATAAGGAGTTCGCCGAAGAAAATCCGGCAGCGACCAAGTTCCTGTCTCTGGTGCAGATCAGCGCCAGTGATGAAAGCGCACAGAACCTGAAGATGCAGAATGGTGAGAAATCCATGAAAGATATAAAGCGCCATGCGCAGGAGTGGATAGCCGCTAACCAGGACAAGTACGATGGCTGGCTGGCCCAGGCACGCGCTGTCTCTAAATAGTCGCGCCAGTAATCTCTGACTAAAGCGGCCAGTAATCTCTGATTGGAGGGGCCAGTCCCATCCAATCAGAGACTACCTTCAAAGGTACCGATCCAGGTGCCTTATTACCCCCTACACAACGTTTTCGTATTGGTAACTTCAGTATGTCTGTTTATCAGTTTGTTCAGAATCTTAAATTTGTCGATCTTCCTGAGCACACCCGTTATCTGGTTAGAACCTCACTGCTGGATATTCTGGGCGTGCTTGCCGGTGCGCAGAAGAATCAGACAACGGAAAACATCAGGGATTATGCTGCAGCCCATTATGCACCAGGTGCGCTGAGTTGCCGCCTACTGTTTGATGGCCGTGCGGTACATCCACTGGGCGCAGCCTGGGCCGGTGGTTTCAGTGCCGACAGCCTGGATGCCCACGAAGGTCACTTCACCTCTAAAGGCCATGCCGGCGCCACTGTTGTGCCCGCCCTTCTGGCACTCGCCGATGCCTGCCGTGAGCAAGGTCGCACCATCCGCGGTGAAGAGTTTCTCAGCGCAGTGGCAATCGCCTACGAAACAGGCCTTCGCGCAGGTGTAGCCCTGATGGATACTGCCGCGGAGTATCATGCTTCCGGTGCCTTTTCCGGCCTTGGCGTTGTCTGTGGCGGTGCTCGTTTGCTGGGGCTTAGCGAAGCACAGTTCCTGCATGCATTGGGTATTGCAGAGTACTTTGGTCCCCGCTGTCCAATGATGCGCCTGGTCGATTTCCCGTCGATGCTGCGCGATGCCCACGGTGCCGGTGCTTATGCCGGATTGAATGCACTGTTTATGGCTCAGGCTGGTATTACCGGAGCACCGGCAGAGACGGTTGAAGACAACAAAATTCAGCATTGCTGGACTGATCTTGGCAGCCGCTGGGAAATTGATGCCCAATATTTCAAGCCATGGCCGGTATGCCGTTGGGCACAGCCATCGCTGAGCGCCGTTACCGCAATGATGACAAAACACCCACAAATTCAGGCGGATAATATCGAGCAGATCCGGGTGGAAACCTTCCACGAATCGATGCGCCTGCAAGGACACTTCCCCGCCAATGCCGATGAAGCGCAGTACGGCCTCGCATTCCCGCTGGCCGCCTTGATCAGCCGTGGTCAGGTGGGCCCTAATGAGGTAACCGGTAATGCTATCCAGGCTGAAGATATTCTCAACATTAGCCGGCTTATTGAGATTACCGAAGCAGATGATCTGTCGGCCCGTTTCCCCGAGGAAATTCTATCCCGTGTCAGCATATTACTTAAGGATGGTAGTCAGCTATCTAGCCCTGTTACTCCAGCTAAAGGCGATCCTGAAACAGCGATGACTGATGGCGAGTTCAGGGGAAAATTCAGTTTGCTGGCATCGGTAAACTTCGATGCCGAAAGAATCAACGCTATCAGCTGCGCAGTTGATGAGCTTGAGCAGGCAAAGGATTGTACGCAGTTATTTAACCAGGTGATGTCCGCCTGATTGTGAGATAAAGCTACTGGTCCCGGCATCTACGCAGGCGTACCAGGGTAGATGCTGTATTAGCCATGGATGCACTGGATTAAACACTTTCCAATGCTTGGACAGAGGTTCGGATCCAGAGCTTACAACAAGACAGTAATTAATACACAAGGTTACAAGCGGGCCGCAGTACGATAGGTAATAAGATGACTGATTCCCAGAAAAAACGCGATTTTAGCTCCGTAATGCGTGGTACAAACAGGGTCTTACTGCCAGCTAACGATCCGGTGAACAAGTCACTACGAGTTGGCTTCGCTCTAGCAGAGCATTTTTCAATGATGGCTTTCACAGCTGCCGTTGATACGCTGGTCACTGCAAACCTTGTTAGTACTTCCAAGCTGTTCTCGCACATCACTGTGGGTATTGACTCCCAAACAGTTATCAGTGACCTGGGCATCGAAATATCAACCAACATTTCCCTTGCAGAACTACCGCTGGAGGGGGACGACGCCATCGATGTTTTAATCGTCTGCGGTGGATTCAGGTGTGCACTAGATGAAAATCCGAAATTGTCAGCGGTGCTTAAAACGGCAGCAAATCTGGGGCTTACCCTGGTCGGCTTATGGAATGGTGCAATTGCGCTCGCCCATGCAGGCCTGCTCGATGGCCATAGCTGTGCCGCCCATCCGGATAATCATGCCTTTATAAGAGAACGCTTTAGCCAGGTAAAACTCTCTGCAAATGCCCTGGTAATAGAGGATAAGCGTCTCAGCTGCGCGGGTCCAGCCAGTACTTTGCAAATAATGTTAAAACTTATCGAACAGTCCCAAGGCAGTGATCTTGTACGGGCGATACGTGAAATCCTCAGTTGTGACCAAACTGCCGAAACTGGCGATGCAAGACTGCTGCAGGTGGGTGATGATCCCACGTTTCCGGATGTGCTGCGTAACCTGCTGGAGTTGATGCACTCCAATATTGAAGAACCGCTTCACCTTGAAGATCTGGCGGAATTTGTCAGCTTGTCCCGTCGCCAGATAGAGCGCATGTTTCAGACATATCTGGAAACTTCCCCTTCACGCTACTATCTTGAACTACGTATTACCTACGCACGGCGGCTACTTCAACAAAGCAATGATTCGATTACCAATATTTCCCTGGCCTGTGGTTTTCTCAGTACGAGTCACTTCAGTCACTGTTTTAAGGGTTATTTTGGCGTATCACCCAGTACAGCCAGGCAAAGGTTGCATGAATAATTGTTACCCAAGAAAGCTCATGATGGACTTTACTATTCCCCGTAGTTTACTTTCCGCGGGCCATTATTTTTCAGGGGTAGTCCCTGTAATACGGGTTAAGACTTAAATGCTTCTCTCTACATCAACTAAAGCACCGATTAAGGTCAGTTTTATTCTTTTCCCTGGGTTTGCCTTGAGCTCGTTTTCTCTGGCCGTTGAAGCACTGAGTGTTGCCAATAAGCTCAGTGGAAAACAGCTCTACGACTACCGCATCCTCGCTGCAGTATCCTCTCCTGCTAGCGGCAGCATCGAGAGTTCCAACAATGTGCCCATCCAGGTTTCAGGGACTAGTGAAGAATGCATAGAAAGTGATCTGGTATTCATCTGCGGCTATGAAGATATCGTCAACTTTGACGATCCGCAACTGTTTGCCAATCTGCGCAGGATCCATCGTCGCAACGCTCGCATCGCCGCCCTCAGCTGCGGCAGCTTCATTCTTGCCATGGCTGGTTTGTTAAACGGCAAAAGCTGCACGCTGGTACCCGAATACCGCGCAACATTCTGCGAGCTTTACCCGGATATTCCTATACAGAAAAACCTCTACACCATAACCGGTAATATTCTCAGCTGCGCAGGCGGAATGACTGCACTGGATATGCTGCTGTATATCGTAGGTCTTGATCAAGGCAAGAGATTTGCGCTTCAGGTATCCGAACAGTTTCTTCAGGATAGAATCCGCAGCAGCGAAGAGATTCAAACATCGCAGCGCTATCTGTTACTCAGGATAAAATCACCCGCTCTGGGGGCCGCTATCGAACTGATGGAATCCCATATAGAAGCGCCCTATTCCATTGGCAAGCTTGCACAGAGCATTGGTACCACGCAGCGTAATCTGGAAACCGTTTTTCAGCGGCACGAAAAAACGACGCCGGGACGTTACTATCTCAAGTTGCGGCTAGAGTGCGCCAGGAAAATGATCGAAGAAAGTCACCTCCCCCTGGCAACCATTGCGAACGCCACCGGTTTTAGTTCACAGAGTCACTTCGGCAAGTGTTTCAAGGAAACTTACAACATTCAACCCAGCCAGTTACGCAGCTCAGACAGCTAACTCGAATTACCAGACAGTCTAAGCACTATTTGCATCGAATTTCGTTTTGATAGTAGAGCTTTTCGCTTTTGTGGTAGCTGTAAAACAGGCCTTTCAACGACACTGTTCGCAACAATAATAAAGCCCTCAAGGTAATACAGTGTCTATTGCAATCGATACCCGTCTGGACAGTAAAGCAACATCATTTCACGAGATTCCGATCGTCGATATCGGCGCATTGATCGATGGTAGCGACCCGCAAAAAGTTGCCCGCGAGATCGGTGATATCTGTGAGAACATTGGCTTTCTGTATATTAAAAACCACGGTGTAAGCAAACAACTTATCCAGCAAACCTATGCCCAGACAGAAGCCTTCTTTGCTTTATCTACGCAAGAAAAGCAGCAGCTCAACATTGAACAATCAGGCCAGACACTGCGTGGCTATATCCCCATGTACGGCGAGAATGTCGATCCTGAAAACACCCGGGATTTCAAAGAATGTTTCGATCTCGGTCTGGATGAGCAACAGGTGTCACCCTTTTTTGGCCCTAACCTGATGCCTGTTACGCCAGCGCAATTTAAAGAGACAATGGAGCGTTACCATAGGGCGATGATGCAGCTGTCGCGTAAGCTGATCAACGCTATAGCCTTAAGCCTGAATCTTCCTGCCGACTACTTCGAACAGCTCCAGAAAAAGCCTATCACCATTCAGCGGTTGTTACATTATCCGCCGCAGAGCGGTGAGGTTACACAGGAAGAGATCGGTATCGGCGCCCATACCGATTACGGTTTTCTGACCATCCTCTCACAGGATAATAATGGTGGATTACAGGTACAGAACAAAGACGGCGACTGGGTAAGCGCGCCACCGGTTGAAGATACCTTTATCGTTAATATTGGCGATCTGGTGCAAACCTTTACCAATGATCGCTATATCTCAACTATGCACCGGGTCATCAACACCAGCGGTAACGAACGTTACTCCATCCCCTTCTTTATCGACCTGGACTTCGATGCCAAAGTAAGCGTAGTGCCAACCTGCGTGAGTGAAGACCAGCCCGCCAAGTATCAGCCTTATATCTGCGGTCAGCACAAGTACAGGCGCTTTGTGGATAGCTACGCCCATCTGTAAGTACAACCCTTCATTCAACCATAATCAAACAGCCGTGAGGAATCATTCGTAGCGGCTGTTCTCTTAAAATTTGTGTTAGGAGAAGATAGTCTCTACCGCGAAGTATTAGTTTTTTATGAAAGAAAACGGGACTTAGCGAGAGCAACCTTAACCGGAAGAAATACCATTGGCTTTTCAGCCAAGGTTATTTCAATCCGGGTTGCACGTTATTATCCGCGCCGTACATATCCAAAATTTTTCGCACGACAATGTCGAAATATTCGGAACTCTCCGATAAGTATTTCGTCAACTGATGAGGCGCTCCCGGGACAATTAAATGTTCGCGTCGCTGAGCTCGAGTTGCTGAGGAAAGAAGCCTTTCTGGAATCGCCTTTGGGATCACAGTATCGTTTTCAGATTCGATAACCAACAGCGAGCCCCTATACCTGGAAAGAATTTCCCAGGCGTCCGAATCGGACCAGCTGCAATCTCGCCGAATGATTCGGGAAAATTCTTTTCCAAAGGGGACCCTGTATGCTTCAGGCGTGTACACCCCGGGCACGAATAAAACCAGTAAATTCACCGAGATCTGTTGGGTGATTTTAATAGCATTATACGCCCCCATACTGCTTCCAAGAATCGATAGCGGGGATTTGTGATCCTGTGAGTCTACCAGGGCCAGGGCCTGATCAGTTCGACTCGCCAAACTCGAGTGACTAATCTGACCACCTGTTTCACCATGCCCAAGGAAATCGAGCGCGGTTGAAGTTATGGCAAATTCAGCCAGACGCTCCCGCAGCGGAAGGAATCGCTCTCGAGTTGCGTTGCCGGCGCCGTGAAGCAATAAGAGAGCACGGGTGTTGGACAGACCCATTCGGTCAGCCTGGAGGAGATGGCCACAATAATCAATTTGGAAGTCCATGATATATGATTCCTCGCGCGGACAGTGCCTCGATAGCGGCGTTTTTAAAGATAGTTATGCCCCATCTTCGGCCTATATTTAAAGACTGTTGTACATTTCGCTGTGGCATTTACAAATTTGGTTTTCCACCTTCTTTATTGGAAGTGATGTTTAACCCAACGATTAAAAACTCTACTTCCTCCTCAGCCTTTGGGCAATGCTCAACACCCTTTGGAATAATAAACATTTCATCTTCATATAATTCGATGTTCTGATCTCTAAGCTGGATCGTCAAATGCCCCTTATAGAGAATGAACAACTCATCCTGGTCATCATGCTTGTGCCAATTCGTTTCACCAATTCCTTTGGCTAGCTTGAATAGCTGATGATTTGCCTCTCCAATTATCTTTTGAGACCAATGCTCTTTTATCGTTGCAAGTTCCTTGCGTATACTCACCTTTTCCATAAATCATGCTCCCCTATTATAAATTAGCAGTATTGAATTAATGTATGCCTAGCCCGAATACTTCATAAAGACGCTAGAAATAGAGTCGTAAGCCTGATGGTTGCTGAAAATTCAGCTTATATTAGAAAGTTACACTATGTAACCGACAAGTCGCAGATTGGTTTTCTGAAAAATCTGACGTTGCATTTGGCTCGATCTTCCTTGAGCCTTGGAGTAACCAGGGCTTGGCGAAAGATCAAGCCAACTGCTTAGCCAGATTTCCCAGAAATCCCAATCCCTTCACGAAATATCCGGGCTAGCATCGCATTCAGCAATTTGTCTGCGGCAATGCTTGGTTAAATTTCAATTACGATTTGTTGCGATAATTTTGCAATCCCACCCGCCATTAACGAGGCAATATCGTCTCCCTTAATTTCAAGATTTACATTGATGAGACTAGGGGAAGGTGGTTGCATCAAGTACCCTTGTTCAATATTAAAATGAGTCTTTTTAATGGCCATTTCGCTGTATAAATAACAAGCCAGTGGACCCGCAGCCATACCTGTCGCAGCTTCTTCATTAATGCCGTAACGTGGTGCTAGCATTCTAGTAGAGACATCCCTGCCCGGTTTGCTTGTTTCTTCTGTAAAGAGATAATATCCAATCAAGTCCAGGCTTTCAGATATCGACTCAATTGCCTCAAGATCTGGCTTGACTTGAGACAAAACCTGTTCGTTTTTAACGCCTAGGATAATAAATGAATTTCCCGTATTGACCAATTTAGGAGGAAGAATCAGTTGCTGTTCGGTCACGCCAATAGAGTCGAGTACAGTAGCGTGATATTTTTCAATTTCACTGTATTTGGGTGCCAATTGCTCCATAAAGGCCATGCTATCCTTTATCAGAATTTTTCGATTACCGTCAATCGTTTGTTTCGACAACCACCCCTGGCCGATACGCCCCGTTTGTGCAAGATAACTAAATACCGCAACGGTTGCATGACCGCAATGCGCTATTTGACGGGTAGGGGTATAAAAATCCAGTTTAAAATCAGCAACCGACGACGCTGACACAAAAGCTGTTTCTGACAGCCCTGCTTGTTTTGCGATTGCCTGTTTTTGAGTTTCACTTAAATCATCAGCGTCTAAAACCACGCCTGCAGGATTACCCCCGCTGGCCCCATCAATGAACGCATTCACTACATTAATTTTCACTTTCATAGGATTTACCTGTTAGGTTAAAAACATTGGCAACCGGGGGAAGTATCGTTAAGTCCCGCCTTTGGCTTCCCGATCGGTCAATCTAATCCGTCCAAAATGGCTTATCAGCCTCTTCCATCGCCTCCCCCAAACTGACACCGATATCTTGCAACTGATAGCCATCCAGCTGAACCAGCTGGCGGCGGGTCAGCCAGTTGGTATACCAGCGACCCAGGCGTTGTTTCCATCGCTGCAGGTGTTGCCGTAATTGCTTTTTTTGGGCTCGAACACTGAAATTATTAGACTGACAATTTCTTAAGCATAGAGTGGTGTTATTCATCGTCTTATCCTTGCAGCCTGATCGTCGTAACTCATATGGTCTATACGCTATCGGCTGTTGTGGTTACTGCAGTCACTATCTTTATCTAATTATCTGCGGCGGACAAACGAGTAATTTTTCGCTATGATTAAGAAAAACTTACCTGTAATAACTATTGCATAGGAATAAACAGACGTCCCTTTGTGAAAGTGCTACAGCTATTCTATTTTGCCGACGAAGCGTCGGATATTGAGAGGGTCTGAGCGCAGTTTGAGCAGGCGTTAGGCGTACCGTTGAAGCAGGATTCAATCTGTCCCTTGTGTCCGATGACACCCGGTTGGTCGATACGTTGCACAGCAAACAAGGCTTTATCGGGTTGAAAAAATGTCAGACGGCTATATGCCGTAACCTTCAAAGATCTCCTTTAAACCTGGCTTGATAGTGACAAGCCCTTCGCGCGTAATTCCGTTCAGCTGATGCGAAAATACCATCCACACTTTTCGATTTGTGCAGGTAGTAATCTGGCATCAGATCTGTCTTGTCGTCGTACTACGTGAATAACCATTGGTGTAGGTGATCCGGTAGCACAAGCCATATGATGTCTTGAGATTATCCGGGAAACACTTAAGAATGCAGGATGTAACTAGCACCCGGGTCCTTTTCAGATGAGTGCTACAAATCACCAGTCAGCCGCTTACCTTGGAATCAGTCCTTCCCAGTCGGAGGCTTTAGTGTCGGTCACCATTTTAGCGGCTTTCCTGAAATCCGGGTACTTTTCATTAAAACAATTTTTTTCTGCTTCAATCAGGTTGGTCATGGTCAACTTCATGGAAGTACCAATTTTAAAATCGGCATCAGATACGTTGTGTTGCAGAAACAGGTCAACCTGATTATTGCCCTCTGAAAACGACCACTTCCATGCCGTAACCACATGAAAGGGATCGCCCTGCCATTCATCCGGCTTACCCAGCTGATCCTTATACTCCTCCAGTAAATTCTCGAAATATTTTTTACTACTATTGTTGTATTTAAGCTTGATACGGACAATCTTTCCCGGCTGCGCGCAGTTACCGTACGCGATGTATCCTGATTTAAAATCAGAAAATCTCCTGACTTCAACCTCATCCAGATATTCCATGAATCGAATGGGCAGCGTCGTCTGAGATTTTATGTAGTCATCATATTCACTGATGTCTGAATTGAGCTTAATGCCAGCAATTTGAGTTGGCATCTGCGCCAGGCAGGCACTCGAGAATAAAGCCGCAAACAACAAAATAAGTAGATTTTTCATATTGGCTTCCTCCAATTGCCAACCGAATAAAGGTTAACAAAAAAATTGATAGTTGCTACAGGGCACCTGCCGACCCTCGACGCTACTCTGGGAGTTTCGCTTAGCAGATCTGCGAATATGGCGAACCCTGTCGAGCACCTCAGGGAGCTTCTTTTTGCCTGGATGTGTAATCAATATAGCAAGCTTTAACTCTCATTTCTGAAAACGCACATAGAAATCAATGTATCAGGAATTACCCAGACCAAGACTGATGTTGAACGTGCCGAAAAACGCTAACTCTGTACAGAAATTTCCATGGTGATCGGGGCTATTGAACATAACCGCCGTCATGGATACTTAGATGTACAGAAGTATTAATCTTAGCCATGTGTGCATTCCCCTTTTTAGCGTTTTAGTCGACACTAAGCCTAGGGTCTCGCTGGCTGGGAGGAGTCCATACACTGTGTCAACTGGAGCTGTAAGCTGAAGCTCAGATAGGTAAACATACAGCGTCCGCTATTGGAACTGAGGGTTGGCAGCTGCAATGCTATATTAGCGCCCTAAAAGTCCGGACTTGGCACACGGCGACATCATGATGGCTTACCCCTTCGGTAGCCGAATAGTCGCTTACCTGACACAAAGACGACACTCTGATAGATATACTTGCTAGTGCCCATCCAGAAACAGATATCTACTGCGGACGTCCCACTGGCACAATCTGAGCACCACAAGATATAGTTATTTAGAATAACTAAACGCCCATATCCTGTAGAGCCCATATCGCACTATTGGATCGCCCTCGCTACGATCCCGTTTTAGGACGAACACTAGCCAGGTTATAGACCAGGAATACCGATAGGGCCGGGAAGATCGGGGATCGGCGAACAGGCCGCAAGCAGGGCGAAAGCAACGAGAAAAACGACATAGTTCAAGCGAGACATGGCCGGCAACCTTAATAAGTAGACTGGACTTCAATACACGTTGATAAGCAACAGGATTGTTATCGACAGGCATAACCACTTCTTGAGCCGCTGCTGCCACTGGAGGCTCGGTAATAATGCCAAGTTAAACGGCGCAGCAAACTGCTTCCTTTTTGAGAGCCTTGTTTAAATACAACTCACCCAAAATGGCCTTCGTTTAAATCGTTCTGAAACCCGACAGGCCATGAAGACCCCATGCAAATGTTATATGAACGTTCAATTTCTGTGGGCTTATACTTTATTTTCACTATTCCAGATATGGAGGGCTGTGTTTGTTCTCTTGGGCCGGGATGTTGAGTTAATTTGAAGTCAGAAGCCGCTAATCCACTGATTTTTATGGCTTCTTCATATGCTTCTAATTCAGAAGGTATCACTACTGAAATGCTATTTGACATGCATCTATCCTTAGTTATTTAACAGCTGTAATCGCGACCCCGTAAGACCGATCCAGCTTGCAAAGTATCGCTTATGACAACAGTGGACTTTATCTCTCTATCGTATCCATAGGTCTGATATTAACGGCATGAATACCACGATCAGCTGGTAACGTATCGAACTCTACTACCTGGCCTGCTTTCAGGCCCTTAAATCCATCTATCAAAATTGCGGAATAGTGTGCAAATAGGTCTTCGTCATACTCTGAGGAAACAATGAACCCAAACCCCTTCGCATTATTAAACCACTTTACTTGCCCTATGTGCATTGTTTCTCTCCGATCGTTCAGTCAAGGTACTGTATGCCCTGTTTTGCCAGGCCATATCCAATTCAACTCCTTGAAAAACTTTTCCCTTGAAACGCATACTCCATAGCCTGCCGATAGATGTATATAGGAAAAAATCCTATTCACACTTGAGCGTGGAATTGAACATCCCATTTTGTGGTTAACAGTGGTAAAACTGAAAGAGGAGAGGTGGTTCGTAGCGTTTATACAGGTGTAAGAGGTGAACTTGTGAATCTGAACATTTCCGTTTCTGACACAAACCGGCCTAACAGTAATTCATTTCCGCTGTGTATGCGATTCCGGCCCGATCCACGTCAGTGCCTTACCCGTGCCGATAAAGTCGAGGGAAACCGTTCGTTTGACTAAGGAACCTACGAACAAGTCCCTTGGGCCTCTGGCTTTCAGAGCGATCTGAGATCACGACAACGGTTACAGGCATACTGGTTGTCTGTCGAAAATCGTTAACACAGATATCGGGTCGCTC
>JBALVQ010000048.1:0-43066 GCA_036960915.1 Amphritea sp. | reverse complement strand
GACGCAGTCCGTGAAGCTGGTACTCGGGGTAGGTCTCCTTTGTGTCAGGAGCGACTTATTGGCCCCAAAGTTTGGTAGGCTATCATGAGGTCGCTAAGCGCCAAAAGGCGACATCAAGGTTCGATCTATAAGTTTTTCCAGAACCGAACTGTTCTCCCAAAAGCAATGGGATGGACTCCTCCTCACCTACCGTCATATATATGCCAAGTTGCATTTTTTGAAATCAGTCTTGCTTTAAGATCAGCCATTGATAGCACAATGATTACGCCACAACGGTTTAAAGCTATTCGGTAGTTGTAACCACCTTCATGCCTGCTTTTTCGGCCATAAGTAAATAAATCGACGGAATAACAAAAAGGGTCAGTACCGTAGAGACAACCAGGCCAAAAATCATGCCGTTGGTCATCGGTGCCCAGAGTGCACCACCAAAAAGCGACAGAGGTAGCAGGCCACCAATTGTGGTCAAAGTCGTCAATAGAATAGGTCTCATTCTGGCACCGCCGGCATCTGCTACCGCTTGTCTGAGATCATGTCCTGCAGCGACATTGCTGTCGATAAAATCAACCATAACGATGGCATTATTAATCACGATGCCCCCAAGGGATAAGACACCCAGTAGCGCCATAAAACCTAGAGGCCAGCCAGTAACATACAAACCAATCAGCACCCCGATCATTCCCAGGGGAACCGCAGCCATGACAACAGCGGGCTTCAGCAAAGAGTTATATTGAATCGTCAGAATAAGGAACATCAGGACGACAGACAGGCCAACTGCGAAAACCACCTGTTTCTGTGCTTTTTCCGTCTCTTCCATTTCTCCATCTATTTCAACCGTATAACCAGCAGGCAGCCCCTTCAGCAAAACGTCCAGTTTAGGCTGAATACGAGCCGAAACGGTGTTTGCTAAGACCCCTTGTTCAATTCTCGAACCAACGGTAATGGTCGGCAAACCATCTCGCCGTGCAATCACCGCAGGCTCAAGCTTAGGTATCACTTGCGCCACAGAGCCCAAAGGCACCTTACCAAAACGACCATTAACAAAAATATCACTTAAGTCGTTCAGTTCTTGGCGTTTTTCGCGCGTAGTGCGTAACAACACCGGGACTAAATGATCCCCTTCACGATAATTTGTTAACTGAGCTCCCGATAATAAAGTCGATGTTGTCAGAGCTATATCCGCATTGGTGACACCCGCAAGATTTGCAGCATAGGCATCGACGGCTATCTCAACCTGATTAGCCCCAGATCCCCAGTTACTGTAAGGACGTACGACCCCGGGTGTTTCCTTAAACGCGGTCAGCATTGCCTCTGCCTGCTCCCCCACAAGCTGGCGATCTGCTCCGGTCAGTCGAAAGGCGACCGGATCCTTAATAGGAGGACCCAGCATAAACTGATCCACAGTGATCCGTGCACCTGTGTAGTCAATCAGACGTTCTCGCATACGGGCAGCAAGCACATCGGTATGATCGACACTTTTGGTGTTAACCAGAATAAGTGCGAAGTAAGGGTAGGGATATTCCGGCTCCTGAGTAAGCATCAAGCGCGGCCCACCGGTACCAACAAAACTGACAGCAGAAACGAGGCTATGCCCTTCTGTACCGCCAGCGGCCGCACTTTCTTCATAAAGGATACCTTCGATATCCTCAACCACCGCAGCAGTCGCCTTGATTGGAGCCCCCTCTGGCAACCAAACTTTGATAAAAAACTGATCGCGCGATCCGGTGGGGAAGAATTGAGACCCCACCACAGGAATAAGCAGTAAACTCAGCAGCAAAGCGCTAACGGACAATGCAACGACTTTTCCCGGACGCGCTAAACACGAGTGTATCGCCGCATTATATTTTCTTAATAAGGCGTCAAATCCTGGGCTGTTAGAGCCACCATCATTCTCGTCAACCTTTAATAACCACACACACATCAAAGGCGTCACCAGCATCGCCACGAAGTAACTCATACCGAGTGTTGTGGCCACCACTACCGGCAAGCTAGAGACATACTCACCGACATTACCTTCGATTGTCAGCATCGGCAGAAATGCAGCCATGGTGGTTAATGTCGAAGTTAATAAGGGGATCGCGAGATCTTGCGCGCCCGCCTTAGCGGCGTCCACTTTGGACTTTCCTTGCTGAAGAAGCCGCACAGTGTTGTCGGAAACCACGATAGCATTATCAACAACCATTCCCAGCGCAATAATCAACGAGGCAATAGAAAACTGTTCGAGCTCAATACCAAAGTGATTAACTACCGAAAACGCTGCGACCATAGACAATGGAACCGCCGTCGCCATAATGAGCGCAGGCCGCCAGCCCATCGTCAATAATGCAACCCCCAGTACGATCAAGACGCCTTCTATCAGGTTGATTTCGAAGTCGGTAATACGCGTATCCACCTGTCTAGGCAGATCATTGATACGCTCTAAAGCGATATCCGGAGGTATGACCGATGTACGCAAATGCGCTAGCACTTTCTCAACGTCAGCACTCATATCAATGATGTTACGACCACTTTTCATCGATATGCCGATAACTAAACTTGGCTGATGCTGGGTCGTTGGTGTGGTGACTCTAGTTTGTGATCGAAACGGCTCTTCGTAGCGGCGACTAACCGTCACAGGCAGGTCACGAAGCAACACCGGTCGCTCATCCACTCGTCCGACCACCAAATCATTGATTTGCTCTAGTGATGTGAATTCACCCGTAGGGTTAATCCCATAACGCGCATGCTCAGTATCTAACTCACCGCCAGGCAGCGTAATATTGCGCGCCATAAACAACTCTCTAAGATTTGCTGCGGTAATTCCTAGCTTGGCCCAATCGGCACTGTCAAATTCGACGTAAATTCTCTCCGGCTGATTTCCCCAAAACTCCACCCGGGCGACATCATCGATGCGCTCGACTTCTTCTTCAATACGCTCAGCAATTTTTTCCAGTTCGCGAGGCGAATAGGGCTGATGGTGCTTATTTCCATCTATCGGCTGTTCATACAGCGCGATCGCAATTTCGTAGACATCACCAAAATCGGAGTCGACAACGGGGGGGACCGATCCAGCAGGTAGCTGATTACGGATCGAGTCGACCTTTGCCCGAACATCGTCCCAAACTTGATCGGTATCAGGCACCTGGTCTGCCGCAGCCACCTGCACAATGGAAAGTCCGACCATCGACTTTGATTCAACTGACGCGATCTCCGGAATCTCGAGGATCACATCCTCAATAGGATCCGTAATAAGTTCTTCCACGCGTACCGCGGGTGCGCCTGGCCAAGAGGTTATAATAAGCGCCTCTCGGATAGTAATCTCCGGATCCTCTCGTCGTGACATCGTGCCAAAGTTAAACGATCCGACTAGCAGCATAATCGTAACGAAGGCAAGAATGATCGACCTATGGTTGAGTGCAAAATGTGGCAAATTCATTTGACTATATCCGTAACTGTGACCTGCTGACCGTCTGAAATATAATGAACCCCATCAACAACTATCTGCGTACCGGCAACCAGCAGCTCACTTTCCACCTGACGATTCGAACCCACACTATCGAGTAATGTCACCGGAGTCGCATGGGCGACACCTTCATCATTCACACGGTATACATGCGCCGAACCAGCAAGCATAACAATGGCATGATTCGGCACATAAAAGCCCCGTTCAGACTGTGTCAGGTTGAAACGTACCGGCACCAGATCACGTGGGCGTAATAACCATTTAGGCCGGCCAATAACAACACCGGTCTCATATTCGACCAGAGGGTTCATAATAAGAAAATCTCCCTCCGCAAGATCGACGTCGCTACTCATACTACGAAAATTCCATTTCACAACCGTTGTATAATCATCACCTAGTGTGACATTAATGCGCTCAGGGACATGTTTACCGACCGCACTGCGAGCAGCGCTATCATTAAAGCTCACGCCTGGAAGACGCAACACGTACATCTGACCATCGTCTTCAAGTAGCGCATCCACCGGTACAAACAGCGGTCCCTCTTCCCCCTGGAACTCACGCACCACCGGGAGGTACTCGTTGGCCACTGGCAAGCCTTGTAATTCCGGGCTGCGCTGATACACGTGAATGCGCTCATTTCGCAGCATCAGCACTATACGAAAGGTTCTCAAAAGAGGATCCGCCACTGCACTCTTTTCGTACACGATGGCGTTAACTGCTACTCGGCTATCCGGTTTAAACGGATCTTTGGGGTAGACAACCACCCGGTCGCCAGTTTCTATCTCGCGCTCAACATCTGCGCTCACCTCGACCTCAACCTGCACGGGGTCCATTAACGTTAACGTCACGATGGGAGTGCCCGCAGCAACAACAGCACCTTCAGATATATGCGCTTTAGTTATCCGGCCTGAGAACGGGGCATAGATCACCGCGTCACCCAGGTCTTCTGTTGCCCGGGTAAGCTGTTGATTGGCAGCTCTCACAGCAGCCCTCCGGGCCTCAACCATTGCATTTGCTTGATCAAATGCACTTTGTGCATCATCAACAGATTGCTGTGAAAGCACACCTTTGGCGAGTATGTTTTTCTTCCGCTCTAGCGTTTGTCGGGTGAGCTTCGCCTGTGCTTTGGTCGCCTGAAGACTTCGATTTGCCGCATCTACTTGAGCCTGTAACGCACCGACCTGACTGTCATATCGAGTTCCTTCCATCGCCGCGATCGGATCACCACGACGTACAACCTCACTCTTCTCGTTAAATGCAGGTCCACGCACCTCCAGACCTTCATCCAGCACCATAGTGACTCGGCCATCAATCTCAAAACCTATCTGCTCTTCCCGGTATAAACTAACCGCACCTGTCAGCTCTTGCTCTCGCGCAAAATCCCGCTCACTTAGCTCCAACACGGTCACCGGCCTTGTCGGCATGGATCTTTCTATATCGCTCGCGCTATCGCAGCCCATTAAAAACAAAGCTATACACAGAGGTACTGGATTAAGTTTCATCGTTTTTCCTCATTTAAAACTTTAACTTGCGGGCGTATTAAATTTAGTTTATCGCCTCAGTCTCGACAACAAGAGCTCGTTCTGGGGCCCGCCATACGCAGTCTAGTTGCCATTCTTTACTGAGCATTGGGTGTCAGGACCATCGCTAACCTTCCACATCCAATTTGCCACCCAACACAAGCCCTGTGCTCGCAAGTTAAATGGCCATGGGGAGCTATTCCCTATGAATGGCCTATGAATGGCCTATGAATGGCCTATGAATGGCCTATGATGATGGATCGAAGCGTTGGAATATCAGCGAGGCGTTGGTACCACCAAACCCAAAGCTATTGGACATAACTTTGTTCAGCTCGACGTGGTCAATCATTTTCTGGACGATAGGTAGATTGGCCGCTTCGGCGTCTAACTCTTCGATGTTGGCGGATGCGCAGATAAAGTTATTCTTCATCATGATTAATGAATAAATAGCTTCCTGTACGCCTGCAGCCCCCTGGCTGTGCCCGGTTAATGATTTGGTTGAACTGATTTTTGGGACCTTGTCAGAAAACACTTCTCTCATGGCCCGCAGCTCGGGTAAATCACCGGCTGGCGTACTGGTACCGTGGGCATTGATGTAATCAACGTCGCCGTCAATCATTGCTAAAGCCTGCTGCATACAACGCACTGCGCCCTCGCCGCTGGGGGCGACCATGTTGTAACCATCAGAGGTGGCGCCATAGCCAACAAGTTCTGCATAAATGGTGGCACCGCGAGATTGAGCATGTTCCAGCTCCTCTAAAACCAGTGCGCCAGCGCCACCGGCAATGACAAAACCATCTCGATTGGCGTCGTAGGCCCTGGAGGCTGTATCCGGTGAATCATTACGCGTAGATAAAGCGCCCATCGCATCAAATAGACAAGATAGCGTCCAATGCTCTTCTTCACCTCCCCCGGCAAAAACCACATCCTGTTTACCCAGCTGAATCTGCTCCATCGCAGCGCCAATGCAGTGAGCACTGGTGGCACAGGCTGACGAGATAGAGTAATTAACCCCCTTGATCTTAAAAGGTGTAGCCAGACAGGCAGAAATAGTACTGCCCATGGTCTGTGTTACGCGGTAAGGTCCAACGCGTTTCACGCCTTTACTGCGTAAAATATCCGCAGCTTCGACCAGGTTGGAAGATGATGCGCCACCCGATCCCATAATCAGGCCGGTTCGAACATTGGATACCTGCTCCGCAACCAAACCAGAGTCTCTAACCGCTTCAGCCAGCGCAATATAGGCGTAGGCCGCAGCATCTCCCATAAAGCGTAGAGTCTTGCGGTCTATATACTCCTCTACGTCAATATCAATGCTCCCAGCTAGGTGGCTGCGCAACCCCATCTCTTTGTATTCCGGTTTAAACTTAATGCCTGATTTACCGGCCTTTAACGACTGGAAAACTTCCTCTTGATTATTTCCAATGCTGGAAACGATACCTAAACCAGTCACGACAACACGTTTCATAACATAAACCTCTTACTTTACTTATGACCATACCGAGGCATTAAGAAGATGTTTCTTTGTCTCGCTTTACTATTCGATAGCCAAATGATTGTTAACAACTGGTACAAGCGACAGCTTTACCATAGTTGCCACTTCACTCCTCATACGTTTGTTTGTTTAAAATTTTCACTAGCGTCTGCTGGGTGTTCTGCCACCAGGACATCTCGCGCAACTGATTCAGCCAGCGACAGACATTAGAGTATTCTTCAAGGGGAATCTCGGCTTCATTGGCAAACATGAGATAACTCCCAAGACTGATGTCAGCGATGGTAAAGTCATTGCCAACAAGCGCACGTTTACCGATTAATGCCCGTTCAACTCCGGCCATGGCCCGATGAAATTTATCGACCTCTTCCTGCGTCAACTTCCACCGCCCTTCGAACCCCCAATGGGGTAAAGCCACGCGACGATGACCAAATACTCCAACAGCCGTATTCCAATGACTTCCCTGCCAGAAAAGCCATTTAAGCACTTCGCCTTGAGCAGCCGTGTCACTCGGCCAAAGTGGTGACTGATAGTTGTTCGCGAGATACTGTAAGATCGCGTTAGATTCATTGAGGACAAAATCACCATCGACCAACACAGGTACCTTGCCGTCGGGATTGATCTGAAGAAACTTTTCTGACTTTTGCTCCCCTCGATGTAATTTGATGTGCTTGTAATCGGGCTTGATATCAATTGCGTTACAGAGCAGCTGCATTTTTATGCTATTGACGGTTATCGAGCTCACAAACAGGGTGAAATCGGCCTTCATGACTCCACCTTTGCAGTATCTGTGATCGTCAGTTTATCCCTTAAAACCAGCCTGAATACCTTGCCGAAAGCTTGCGAGTTTTTTCGACGGGTTTGCAGATATTTTCCGAGGTAGAACAGGACCTTATTGATAAAACCAGGAATGATCAGACGCTGCTTACCCAGCTTATTTAAGGTGTAACGGGCGACAAATTCCGCGTCCAAAGGCTTAAATGGGGTATTTTCAAAATTTTGATGCGGCGCCAGGTTAGTTTTGGTGAAGCCTGGAGCCGCAATGGAAATATTGACACCTTGCGATTCCAACTCCAACGCAATCCCTTCTGCGAAGGTTAATAGATAAGATTTTGTTGCGGCGTAATTCGCAATCAAAGGAACGCCTTGAAAGGCAACAATGGAAGAAATGAAAAGAATATTCCCACCGCCCTGTCTCGCCATTTTGTTGGCAAAGTGATGAGTGAGCAGCAATGGCGCTGAGCAGTTCAACGCAATCGAGCTGAGCATTTCATCAGGGGGCAAGGTCAAAAAATCTCCAGACTCTTCCTTACCGGCATTGTTAATTAACACGTCCACCTTCAGCTTTTCGGTCTCACTGATAAGCTGGTTTACACCTTCCAGAGAGGAAAGGTCGGCAGCAATCGTTTTGGTCGCCACGCCGTACTGCTGGCTTAATTGTTCACTGAGTTCAATGAGTTTTTTTTCATTACGCGCAACCAAAATGACCGACTGCTTCTTTTTTGCCAGTTCCTCAGCATAAGCCAAGCCTATGCCTCCCGATGCGCCTGTCACTAAAGCCCAGGAGTTGCTTTTAATTTCGTCACTTTGTTTCATGATATGTCTCACTTATTCTTCAGTACCAACATGTATATGCATGTATTTGGTTAAAAAAAACGCTAGGCTTCAAAATTTATCCGTTAATGAAATTGATCAGATAGCTTCTTGCTAATAGCTTCCCTAGCGTGCCCTAGTTACTACCTGTAAAGAACTTAGGCTCTATTGGATATATATTATGGGCTGTGTTTTTTATTCAGATTGACGATTGCCTGGCTCAACTCCAGTAGCAGTTGACAATACTCGGGCCCCAGATGTTGATAGACCTGATGTTGAGCTTGTTGCCAATAAACTTTGGCATCTCGATAAACAGCCTGCCCCTGCACACTCAATGTGAGTATACGCTGGCGGCGATCCTCTCCAGGGTTTGCCACGATGAATCCATCACGTGTTAGCGGCTTTAGATTGCGGGTTAGCGTAGTCTGATCCATCGCCAGCATTGACTGTAACTCTTTGTTGGTGGTTTCACCCGACTTTGAGATCGCGCGCAGAATACTGAACTGACCAACTTTTAGTCCAGCCTGTGACAAGTGTTCGTCGTAAATACGGTTCAACACTCGCGTCGCTCTTCTCTGGTTCAAGTTCAGACAGGGTAACTGCCCCTCCGCCCTTATATCTGTCATATCATCATTCATAGCAGAATATTACATGCATATGCATATATATGTCAAGCACCAACCCTTTCCCAAAATCGATTTCACGGTAGAGAATCCGAAGCAACGCAAGTGAGGCCTGCCTGGGTAGAGTTGTATGTCGCAATAGGTCGTTAGGAATCTAATAAATCCGTAGCTACCGATGACCAGTCTTGGCCGATTTTTGATGTTCAATAGTACAAACAAGAAAGACCGCTTCGTGGCGTTAGCGACCAAACACGTACACCGCAGAAATGAATTACCATTAGGTAACTTTGTGCCAAGTCCGGACTTTTAGGGGTCGCTAATATAGCATTGCACCTGCCACCCTCAGTTCCGATAGCGGACGCTGAATGTATACCTATGCGAGCTTCAGCTTACGGCTCCAGTTGGCCGAAACCGGTGTCTCATGTGAATGTAGTAGCAGTGGTTTGGGCAGGTCCTTGAATGACAACTTTTTTAATGCACAACAAAAAGATGCGGCTTCCAAGAAGCCTGTGCGTTCGCTAACTTCAGCGATATGCAAGACGCTCCCATTCTTGCAAGTGCAAGTATGTTTCTGAAGTTGAGTGCAAGTATGTTTACAAAACCAGGGGCTTGCTACAGTACCCTTGAGGCTGGTTGTTAGAGATGGTCTCTACAGAGACTTGAGAGCCTGCTTAAGGCTCTGGACTTCAGACTCCAAGGCTGACAGAGCTTCAGGCGCCTCGTCCAGTGTGCCCTTTCGTGCCATCAGCTCCAGTTTCAGCGCGGCCGCAACGGTACGCTTGGCGGCAAAGATATCTGCCGTTCCTTTCAGTGTATGGGCGGCTCGCCGCAATGCGACAGAGTCGCCCGCTGCCAGAGATTCGTGGATCTCCGCCATCAATTTAGGACACTCTTCGTAGAACAGTTCGATCATCTCTTTGAGGGTGTCGGCATCGTCGCCGACCCGCTTCAGGGCATCCTCGGGATCGAATACATCACAGGCGTCTGGATGCGGTGTGTCCGAGGCCGCCTCTTGAGTTGAAGCATCTTGAGATGAGGAGCTCTGAGATGAAGGGGCCGGGACGCTATGGGGCTCTGGCGTGACGGCTTCTACCGCCACTGCCGGTACGACCTGTTCAATCGTGTCATAAAGTTGCTGGGAGCGTATCGGTTTGGGGATGTAGTCATCCATCCCTGCGGCCAGGCACTGCTCGCGGTCCCCTTTCATGGCGTTGGCGGTCATGGCGATGATCGGCTGATGCGCTGGGCTGCCTGACTCCAGTTCCCGGATGCGGGCGGTTGCCTGGAAACCGTCCATCTCCGGCATCTGCACATCCATGAGCACCAGATCGAAGGACTCACGTTCGAAGCAGTCGACCGCTTCTTTACCGTTATTGGCGATGACCACGGAATGCCCCCGCTGCTCCAGCAGCTTGGTGGCGACCTTCTGGTTGATCAGCCCGTCTTCGGCGAGAAGAATGTGCAGCGGTGTAGTGCCGAGTATCGGCCCCTGGGTTTCCACCGGCTGAGTGACCAGGCCTTTGAGGCTGAGAATGGCGTTCAGCAGGCTGGACTGCTTGACCGGTTTCGTCAGGCAGCGGGCAATCCCCCTATCCTCAAGGCGGGCCGTTTTCTCGGACTGTCCCACGGAGGAGAGCATGATGATCGCCATTGCCGAATACTGCGGGTCCGCCCTTAGCCGCTGCGCCAGCTCAAAGCCGTCCATGCCGGGCATCATCGCATCCAGCAGCATCAGCTGATAAGGCGTCCCGGCAGCCTGGGCCTGTTCCAGTTTGGCCAGCGCCTCAGCCCCCGAGGCCGCAGTCATGGGCTTCATGGCCCAATTGACCAGCACCTCTTCAAGAATACGCCGGTTGGTAGCATTATCGTCGACGATCAGAACCGGCAGTTCATGGATCGCGGAAAGCTCCCTCGGAAGGGCAGTGTTGGGCCCCTGTTGCCGTTTCAGGAGCAGTGAGAAATTGAAGGTTGTGCCGACATCGACGGTGCTTTCCACCGACATCTCCCCGCCCATCATGCCGACCAGTTGGGATGAGATCGCCAGGCCCAGGCCGGTGCCGCCGAAGCGGCGGGAGATGGAGCTATCGACCTGGCTGAAGGATTCAAAAATATGTTGGCGCTGCTCCGGCGGGATACCGATTCCCGTGTCGCGGACAGAAAAAGCCAGCACAACTTCATCTTCCGTCAGGGCTTGCTGCCTGACATCCACCAGGATCTCTCCCCGTTCGGTGAATTTGATTGCGTTACCTACCAGGTTGACGATGATCTGTCGCAGCCGTCCGGGATCGCCGATCAGCTCATCGGGTATCTCCGCAGGAATACGGCCGACGAGTTCCAGGCCCTTCTCAGACGTCCGCATGGCAAGGGTCTGCAGGGTGTCGTCCAGGGTGTCCCGCAGATTGAAATCGATCGCTTCCAGCTCCAGCTTGCCGGCTTCGATCTTGGAGAAGTCCAGGATATCGTTTAGCAGCCGCAACAGGGTGTCTGCTGACTGCTTGATCAGGCTCAGGTCCTCCTGCTGCTGTGCGGAAAGCTCGGTGTTGCCGAGCAGTTCGGACATCCCGATGATGCCGTTCATCGGGGTACGGATCTCATGGCTCATGTTGGCCAGGAATTCGCTCTTGGCTTGATTGGCCGCCTCCGCTCGTTGAAGAGCTTCGCGAGCCTTTACGGAATCACGGAATACGATTAGCGCGTTCGCCATGCGACCAATCTCGTCAGGCCCGCCCGCCGGAAGCGGTGACCCCAGGTCACCGTCAACAATCTGCAACATTCTGTCACTTAGTGCCGTTAAACGGGCGATCAGGTTACGCCCGACATAGAGCCACACAATGAGGATCGAGCTGACTAGGCTCAGCACGACTATCGCGATCAAGATGCCGGTGCTTACATTCTGAACGGAAACCGCTTCTTGGTTCGCATTAGCAATGTCCAGCTTCGCGCTTTCGACTAGGCGGTCCACAGCTTCGGTCACCATCAGCGACAGTTCGTCGTTTTCAGTCGACAATGCCTCTGCTTCGACGAGAATATCGAGTTCACGTGCACGTAAAGCAGGAATGCTATCCTCTCCCGGCACGAAGCTGCCAAACTCCTGCAGTAAAGGCAGCAGATGCTCCTTAAGCTTCGGACTGAAAGTCGCTTCCAGTCGATTGATCTTGCGCAACGAATTTCTCATACGAAAGGTCATGATCATCAGCCGCTGGTGGCTGTTGGTTGTAGCCACTTGCTGCAATGCATCACTGACGATCGAGGCTTCTAATTGAGTGGTGTGCAGCGCTTGGAATAACGGCAGCAATTGCTCTATTTGACCAATGACGACGGAGTCATCTCGAGCAGACGGATCGGTAGAACTGGCCTTCGCGCGCCACTGTTTGATATCTTGCTCCATAACCGTCATCCACGGCGCCAGCAGCCGTTGAATCGCCTCATGAGTCTTGGATGCGTTGCGAAGCGACTGTTCCTTCCGGTCGGATATGCGAATTCGCCGTACGATCAGTTCGTCGACGGAGTCGAGATTGCTCGTCAGCCGTTTAATCGTCTGTGTAATAGAAGTGTGATCGGCAGTACCGGCCAGCGCATGCTCAACTTCACCGAGTAGATCGTTTAGCCTTTCGACTTCGCTCTCGATCCTGCTAGATATCTCCTCGTACCGTTCAAGCGTTGTGACTGTGAGCAGCGCTGGTGCGGCGGCAACGACCCTTTCAGTCTGGCGTGACAAATCCTGAGAAGCCAGTGCGGATGGAACTCTAAGCTGCGTAATCAGAGAGAGGCTATCGTGGACCTGGTAAAACGAAACCATTGCAGCCACCGCGGCCCCTACTGCAAAGGCACTAATGCAAAAAAATGCTAGAAGTAGCCGACCACGAACCCCCATCTGATTCCTCACGAATATAGTCCTTGTATCTAAACCAGCTTCGCGTATTTAACACGTTCACTTTATTGCATATTAGCAGAAGAGACTCACTGAGAAGAATTTCAATCAAAAACGGTCCTAATCTAAAACTTACATTGTGGCGAAGGGCAAGCAGAAAGGGCTCTGTCGCAAAGTTTTTCAGTGTCAAGAATGCACCCGTTTTGCAGACATTCTTAGGCTGCTAAGGCCATAAATTGCTTATAGGCAGGTAGCCTATCGTCATGCAACTGACCCTTTCAGATCATGTGCGCCATCTCGATTCCTGCTAGCAGTCTGTCGGACTGACGTTCGACAGTCATAATTTGTGGATTAAGTAAGTCATATGGCTATCAGAAAGCATATCAGTGACTGATCTCCGCATCATACTTTCAGCCAAAGCGCTCTCCGTCAGACTTATATTTCGGCCCACCATTCTTTTTACGCTTCTAAAACCGGCAAACAGCCTCTTAATCAGGCCATCCGCAGCACATTCATGCGCTTCACATTCCAGGCCAGAGTAGCCAGCGTCCATTCGCCCGTCACTTTGTCCAATCCTCGCATCGAGAATTGCCTGAAGCCCATCACGTGTTTAATGATGCCGAAAACCGGTTCCACCGTCTGTTTTCTCAACCCGTACAATTCGCGGCCCGCCTGCGTAGTCAACCGGTGTTCCATCAGAGGCAGTGGATCATCCGTTTCTGGCGCAGGGGCGTCTGGTGCGAACCGCTCAAAAACGGACAAATGGTGGTGATCACGCGCTACGGCAAGCAAGGGTTGAACATCACCCTTCGTGCAGAGCCCTACATTTTTAGCACTAAAATATCCCGTATCAGCCAATAGGTCAGTCACCGTGCCCAGCTCATCAGGCAAGATATCTAATTTTTTCAGGGCCGGTTTAATTTGCTGTTTGTCATTCGTTGCCTGAGTCACATGCGTACTTATTACGAGCATCGTATCCGTATCGACGCTGGCCTGTGCATTGTAGCACTGCTCGAAACCGCCTCCGGACACCGGCATAATGCGCGATTCTTCATCGGTCAGATTGACCTGGTCTTTATCTTTAGGGCCGGGTTGCGGTGGTTCAGGCTCCCGGCCCTTAGGCTTTTTTCCTGCGTCTCTTTGGGCCTGCCGTTTTTGTTGTTTACTGTGGTATTCGGCTTGCTCATGTTCAAAGCGCTCCTGAGCTCGCCCTTCAATTGCTGCTTTAGCTGCTGCCAGGGCTTCCAGTCGCGTTTCACGGCGGGCGATCTCAGCAGGAATGTCCATGCTATCAGCCACCGGCGTTTGATCTGCTTCTTCGGCCAGTGCTGTTAGGGCTTTCACCTCTGCTTTGAGTTGCTCTTCGATCTTTTTTGCATGGGCATAGGAAAGCGCTTTGTGTTTGCTGGCGTTGGCTTTGATCTTGGTGCCATCCAAGGCGATTCGGCCTAGCTTCACAAGTTTCATCTCACGGGCCAACAACAAAACCTGAACAAACAAGGCTTCAAACTGGGGTAGAAACCGGCGCCGGAAGGCGGCAATCGTGTCGTGATCGGGGTGGGTGTTGGCCGCCACATAGCGAAAAGCAACCGAGTCATGGGTGGCGCGTTCAATTTTTCTGCTGGAGAACACACCGGTAGCGTAACCGTAGATTAACAGGCTTAGCAGCACCGCCGGATGGTGTGCCTTCGATCCTCGTCCCGCGTATTGGCGGCTAAGTTCCGACAGGTCGAGTTGATCAACAACCTCAACGACAAAACGTGCCAGATGATCCTCTGGCAGCCAGTCCGATACTGAAGGAGGGAAAAGATAGTCAGTCTCTCTATCAACGGTTACAAAGCGGCTCATCATCGTTATCCAGTCGTGGTCAGGGTCGCGTGATTATCTCACAGGGGCTTTGTTCGATTAAGTCCGACAAACTGCTAGGGTTGCAGCTGCAGAATGAAGCGCTTTGATTCCCATCATTGGCTTGGTGATCTTCTTTATATACCGTGGACATGCTCGATACGGTTGTTCAAATATTTAACCTGAAGGATCTCAATCCAACAAAAAATGCCGGCCAGCATCAGCAACATATTGATATTTTCCAGTCCCATATTATTTGATCCACTTTTATCGATCACTACTTTTTCAGGCAGGCCATTACCGTCAATGGTTTGCCTGAAGAACGCAGTCGCCGCGGCCTCATCTCGCTTTTCAGAGAGCATAAAGTCGACGGTATCGCCAAACTTATCAATGGCACGATACAAATAAACCCACTCGCCTTTAACCCGGAGATAAGTCGCATCCATTTTCCACGAGCCTGCCACAGGCAGCTTTCGTTTCTTGGCTTCCCACGCCAACTGTGGCGAGTAACGAACGACCCCGCGATTGAGAGAAGAATGGTCAACTGACACTCCTCGTTCCGCCATGATTGCCTCAAGATCGCGGTACGACACCTCATATCTGACATAGAAAAACACCGCGTAGAGAATAATGTCCTTTGGATAGTGCGCGCCTTTGAAGTTAACCACTTAAGCACTCCGCTAGGGAAAAGCCTGGATTACCCTTCAGTCATACAAAGTTTGCGACACAATCGCCTAAAGTCATCAAACAGAGTACTTGCGAACGGGGAGGAGTCCATATACGGACATAAGCCTCAGCATCAGAGTTGGGTAGCTATGTGCTAAAGCGGTTAATTCATGAATAATATTAGTGCCTAAGAAACCAGGGGGTTGCCACTGTCTTCTGAACGACAGCGAAACCGTTCTGTCATAGCTAACAACTCCGTTGTCCTGCCGCTGACTTCGTAAACATATTGCTGAATTTCCTGACTCTGGTTTTTATTTTGAGAGACGTTACCAGCTACCTGATCCATACTTTCGGCAATCATCTGGGTTGATTTGGAGACGTATTCTATGTTGACGACCAGCTCCTGATTACGTCCTGTCACATCCAGCACCAGGAGTTTTATTTGTTCCACCGCCGTTGCGGCTTTATCGCCCAACTCCCGGCCACTATTTACGTGGTGACTGCCTTCCATCATCGCCTTCAGCAATGATTCAATACCGCAATGCATCGCCCCGATGATGTCCGTAATATCCTGGGTCGCTTGTACAGTTTTTCCTGCCAGGCTTCTCACTTCGTCGGCCACCACAGAAAAACCGCGTCCTGCATCACCTGCCCGAGCCGCTTCGATAGCCGCATTTAATGCAAGTAAGTTAGTTTGTTCTGCTAATCCATTGATCATTTCTGTAACACCATCAACCTTGCCTGATGCTGTTTTCAGTTCACAAAGCTGACGATCAAGGTCATCAAATACGGTGGCTAGTTTCCCTAAACTGTGAATTGCGCTGGTAATTACTTCTCCACCCTGATCTGCAGATAGTTGTGCTTGTTGTGCCTGGTGATGCGCAGCATCAGTAGCACTTGCCATGTCTTGGATGGTCGAGCTTATTTGCTCAGCCGCCGCTGCTACGGACACTGCCTGTTCATCCGTTTCCGAGTTATTCGTGACCATTGCTGATAAGTTAAACGAAAGATCTGCCGCACCTTTATCAAGCGTTTGACTGCTGAGAGTAACCCGGGTCAGAACCTGGCTCAAGGACGCGGTCATTTCGTTAACAGCCATACCTACTTGATCAAGTTCATCGCCTCGGGTTTCATTGACATATAACCGCTGGGTTAAATCGCCACCGGCAATTTTATGCAGCACCCGGGACATGTTTTCCAGTTTAGAAACTACATCATGGCTGATTCGGATCAATAGCCCGACAACCAACAGGGCTACGGCGATACAAACCCCTAATATGAGGATTTGTGCCTGCTCGCTGGCAACTTCTGCCTCGCTCTTGGCTACCACTAATTGCTGTTGTAGATACACATTTGAGCTGTCAACTCCGATAGCAAGTAACTGATAGGCTTGGGCTGCATTTTTCCCTTGAGTATTCATTGTAAATATTGAGTCAGCTAGTACATTGAAGGCCGCCTCTACATCATTAATCTTTGGACCAATAAAGTCGATGTAATCCAAATCAATAGCTAGCTGCTTAAGGGCTTTTAAAGCGGCATTTGCCTGCTGATATTGATCTTGCCCCCGATGCTCGATAAAGGCATCGACGTTTTGCTTTAATTCATTGAAGGGCTTGCGAATATTTGAGAATAGCTTTACTTCCATGGCGGTCATTTTTGCGTCCAGCTCGCTGCGATGGCCCTGGTCGATATCCAAGCCGATGCGATGACGCTCATTGATCCACAGCAGGTGATTACTGACCCAGTCCTGCAGCGAAGAATGAATCCCGTTGATCGTTGCCGCTTGTTCTGCAGGCAGCCGTAGAGCAAGCTGGTTCAGTTTACCTCCATACCGCGGCAATAACTGTTGCAATGTGTCGATATCAGGTTGCGCACTGACGACTAGCACATTTAGCTGTAGGTCTTTCAATAGGTTTACATTTTGATTGATGCTGTCGACTCGTTTGGATGCTTCGCCCAATACCTGTAGCGCATTGAAGCAGATTGCCGAGAGAACAGTAAAACCGATCAAAGCCAGCGTTGTAACGAAATGAAGTTTGTTTTTAAAGCCAAGTTGATAGCGCACCATCAGTTTCTGTCCACTTTTTATAGTTTTCGAATATCAAACGAGCAATTTACTTAATCGCAGATTCCCAGGCGTCTCCTGTTAAAAATTTTTAAGCCCCCTTAAAATACTTTTTTCGAACCTTGCTGGGAGCCTCACCGAAAAAGCTCTTAAAACAGGTACTGAAGTGGCTTGAAGTAGAAAATCCACTTGCCAGTGAAATATCAATCATTGACGCATTACTCTGCAGCAGTAACCTTCTTGCATGCGTAACCCGAAGCTCAAGATAGTAACGTGATGGGGAAGTGTTCAAATAGTGCTGAAATAGCCTTTCGATCTGCCGACGACAAACACAGCTGAATTCAACCAGCTCATCAATACTAAGAGGATCCTCCAGGTTATTAACCATAAGCTGGAGGATATTAAGAAGTTTTTCAGGTAGCAGAGGACTTTCCATAGCGTCAGTTCGACTGTTAATGCCACCTTCAGCTTTCTCATAAATGATAATCCTCCTTACAGCCTGCATGATATCTTTCCCTTGTAAGACGCCAATTAGGCGAAGCATCATATCCAGTGTACTGGCGGTACCAGCACTTGAATAAACCGAAGCATCGGTAACCAATGCATCTTCCGATAGCCGAATTCCGGCAAAGTTCTCTCTCATAAAAGCATGATTTTCAGGGTGTACAGCACACTCTGAATCATCCAACAGATCAGCATGCGCTAACGCAATCGCTCCGTTCGATATGCCACAGATTATCGCTCCCCGGTTAGCGGCGAAGCGCAGCTTTTCACTGAGTAGTTTATTTTCAGAAACGTCACAGCGAAAGCCGCCGCAGACAAGAATCACATCACACTCAAGGCCAACTTCAGTGAGAGGTTGTTCCGCAGTAATCTGAATACCCAGATCACTTTGTATCTGAGACGTGTTTAAACCAAAGATTGATAAACTAAACAGATTCTGTGAATAAATCAGGTTTGCAGTTTTTATGGCATCAACAGCAGTAGTAAATGCCACCATGGAAAAGTATTCAGGTAACACAAATCCAATCTTATAAGTCTTCTCAATATTATCGGCCTGCACCAGAAATGCCCGATTGGCCCTCAACAGCTGATCACTGAAGTGGCGCTTGCCCGGATCGGCAGTTAATTGTGAACACATAAGTCAACGCAAATGGTAATATTCAATTAAAATAACAGACAATAACCTAATGACTGACAGATACTGGTAGTCAATCCGGTATCTGCCAGTTACCTCTAGCGAAGTATTTAATTCAGGCCTGCCAGTTTAGGTAACCAAAGAGAAACTTCCGGCACAAAAGTCACCAGCATCAATGTTGGCATCCAGGCAAAACAGATCATATACAGTGTCGGCTTCATGGTGTCTTTGATAGATGCACCACTCAACTGTCCGGAAAGATACAATAGCGGTGCAGTAGGTGGTGTAATATTACCCATCCCCAAATTCACACCGACAATCGCAGCAAACTGTGTTCCGGTAACTCCCAGCTCAAGAGCAAGTGGGAGCAACAGTGGTGTTGCCAACAGTACCCCACTAACGTCATCCATCAGCATTCCGATAATTACCATCATCAGGTTGATCAGCAGCAGTACTACAATCGGGCTGACTGATAGTGATTCAAACAGATTAAGGATGGTACCGGGGAGGTCTTCCATCACATACATCCGGCTGAGAATCATTACACAGTAAAGCATGATCATAATCACGCCTGTCGTAACTGCAGACTCGAGGAACACTTCCCAAAGGGTTTTCCGGTTCAGCTCTTTATAGATAAAAATACCTACCGGGATTACGTAAAGCACTGACAGAGCAGCTGCTTCAGTCGGTGTAACAAAACCACCGTAAATTCCACCCAGTATCAAGATCGGCATAGCTAGTGCTGGCATCGCGTTTAAACCACGACTGCGAAACTCACGTACAAACTCGCGGCCCTTCGGAGCAGGAATCAGTTCCAGGTCATCGTTATTACGAAGCAGGAAAAAATTCACCAGGCATAGCAGCAAGGTTACGATAATGCCCGGTATGAAACAGGCGAGAAAAGATGCCAATACTGATTGATTACCAACCCAAGCATAGAGAATCATCAGAGCACTGGGCGGTATTAACAAGCCCAGCACCGACGCATTAGCAATTAACGCGGCGGAGTGACCTACCGGGTACCCTGACTTCGCCAGGCGCGGGAACATAATAGTGCCAATGGCTGATAAGGTGGCAGAAGCACTACCTGTCAGAGCACCAAAGACTGCACTGGATACAACTGTCACGGCACCAAGACCACCTTTGATGTGGCCGACAAACAGCTCTACCAGATCAACCAGCTTATTACCAAGATGGGATTTGTTGATAGCGCTGCCGGCAATGATAAAGAGCGGGATAGCCAGCAATATTATGTTATTCATCCGACTGTAACCGTAAGGCAGCAAAAAAGCCGGATCATAATCGTATAAAAAGATAATAGAGGTAGCCGACGCCAGAAAAGCGAACGGTACGGATACCCCAATGATCAAGGTGAAAATCAGAATAATGAGCGCAAGAGCAATAACCATGGGAACGCCTGCTGTAGGATAAAAAAGATTAATACGATGAAGACCGACTTCTCTTCGATGAAAACAGACTTCTTATTGTTAGTTTTAAACCCCTGGCGGAATAAACAGTAATCAGGATAAAACCAAACAGAATCGCAAAGTGAACTGTAACCAGAGGGATACGCCAAACTGGGGTCATACCGCCGGATGCGTAACTGCGCAGTACAAGCTCGATTGCCCAGTAAGTGTAAAGTGCAGACAGTCCCACTGTGATTGATTCCGCCAATGCTCTTACTACCAGCTTTATCGTTTCAGACTTGCAATAAACTGAAAACACTTCGGCACAAATATGTTTGCTCTGATAGCTGGCGTAACCTGCCCCCAGAAAGTACATCCAGAATGCACAGATCAAAATTATCTCTTCAGCACCATACAAGTTACTTTCAAAGACATAACGCATGATTGCCATCGCACTGACACCAATCACAATAAAGACAGAAGCCAGAACCATCAGCACTGCCTGAAGGTTAAGCTGGAGCCTGTTTAGCCCACGTAATAATGACATTCGATGATACCTCATCCGAAACTGATTACAGACAACGGAGAGCAGAGCTCTCCGCTGAATAATTCAGAAGTTATTTTACAAACTCCTGTTCCAGTTGACCGATCAACTCGTCTCCCAGAACAGATTTCAGTTTAGGCCAAGTCTTTAGACGGGCATTGTCGGACCAGGCCTGCAGTTCAGTATCGCTCAAGCGGATCACTTTAATACCCGCCTCTTCAAGCAACTTCAGGCCCTTCTCATCATTTGCCTGGCTTTCAGTGATACTTATTGCCGCCAATTCATTTGCCAGTCGCTCGATAGTAGCTGCATCTTCTGCAGAAATTTTCTCCAGAGACTTCTGACTCATCAACCAACCGAAATGCTCAATAAAGTTATTGTTCACGACGTAGTATTTAATGACGTCACGGAACTGTTGGTAGTTAAGACTGGAAGTACCACCGGCCCAGCCATCTGCAACACCCGTTTGCATCGCGGTATACAGGTCAGCCCAGGGGATAGAAACAGTACGAAAACCCTGATCATCAGCGGTCAGTTTGAAAATATCCATCGGCGGTACGCGCACCAGCACATCGTTCTTCGGCGACTTAACATCTTCAATGTTGGCCGGCAGCTTAGTTAAGCCAAGACCACCAAAGCCATCAACGTGGAAGCCCATGAACTTAACACCTTGCTCGTTATGCAGCTCGTTCATTTTCTTATATATAAATGAACCGGGAGAATAGTTGTTACGAATGTCCTCGTAATCTTTTGCAATATAGTGCAAAAAACCCAGTTCCAGGCGTTTATCAAACTGGCTTGGCACACTGATTAGCCCGATATCGATAGTGCCGATTTTCAGCTCATCGTACACCTGGGTGTAATCACCCAGTTGGTTTGCCGGAAACACCCGGATCTGTACCCGACCGTCAGTTTCAGCTTCAACCCGCTCAGCAAAAGTTCGCTGGGCTTTAGTAGCTATATGATCCTCATTAAACTGACCCGCCATGGTTAGCCTTGTCGCTGCACTGGCATCTACCGCACCCAGAAGCGCTGCAGTTACTGCAACACTGGAAAGGACACGTTTAGAAATAGATTTAAGCGTATTCATCAAAATATTCCTCAGAGTTCATTCTTATAGTTATAAGCCGTATCTGACAGACATTGCCTGCCTGACGCTCTACTATCCTGCAAGTTATCCTCAAAGCGGTATTGAACGGGGGGGACATATTTTAGAACGGATAAACGTTTAACCGTGCTTGCAACAGCCTACTTTCCAACAAAATGTGTCGCTACACCCTGCAATAATGGCTACTCGTAAGTTTAGTCGTTAAAACATCCCCGCCACGCAAAAACAGTCACCCCACCCACCCCTCCATTCAATTTTAAGTACGTAGCATTCTATTTTAGATCCCGAGTTCTGAATTACCGTTAGCTTCCGATACGATTTAATTACGAGCAACGGTTCTATGTTTAATAAAAATGATTCTATTCAGGTAAGTGATCCTGCACTGTGGGAAGCAATCACGAATGAAGGTATTCGTCAGGAAGAGCACATTGAGCTTATCGCCTCTGAAAACTATACCAGCCCCCAGGTTATGGAGGCACAGGGCACTTCACTGACCAATAAATATGCCGAAGGCTATCCGGCTAAGCGCTACTACGGCGGTTGTGAATATGTCGATGTTGTCGAATCACTGGCAATTGAACGGGCTAAAGAGCTCTTCGGTGCCGACTATGCCAATGTACAGCCGCACTCTGGTTCGCAGGCTAACGCTGCCGTTTATATGGCCCTGCTGCAACCCGGCGATACTGTATTGGGTATGAGTCTGGCCCACGGCGGCCACCTGACCCACGGTTCCCATGTCAACTTCTCCGGCAAGATGTACAACGCTATACAATATGGGTTGGATGAATCAACCGGCGAAATTGATTACGCCGAGATGGAACAGCTGGCAAAAGAACATAAACCTAAAATGATTCTGGCAGGCTTCTCCGCCTATTCCCGTATTGTCGACTGGCAGAAATTTCGGGATGTAGCAGATAGTGTAGGTGCCTACCTGATGGTAGATATGGCTCACGTTGCAGGACTGGTTGCCACAGGCCACTATCCGACCCCGATGCCCTATGCCGATGTTGTCACCACAACAACCCACAAGACCCTGCGCGGTCCCCGTGGCGGCCTGATTCTGGCTAAAGCAAATGAGAAGCTCGAGAAAAAACTCAACTCGGCAGTATTCCCTGGCCAGCAAGGCGGGCCGTTGATGCATGCAATTGCCGGTAAAGCGGTAGCATTTAAAGAAGCGATGAGCGATGAGTTCAATAACTACCAGGCACAGGTTATCGCGAATGCAAAAGCGATGGCTGAGGTATTTGAAAACCGTGGCTACCGTATTGTATCTGGTGGTACCGATAATCACCTGATGCTGGTTGATCTTATTGAGAAGGGGATCACGGGTAAGGCAGCAGATGCTGCACTGGGCCGCGCGAACATCACTGTTAACAAAAACGCCGTACCTAACGATCCACAATCCCCTTTCGTCACCAGCGGTATCCGTGTAGGCACTCCGGCAATTACCAGTCGTGGCTTTATGGAGAAAGAAGTACGCCAGATAACGGGCTGGATGTGCGATGTTATGGATGCCCTCGATGACGATCAGGTTATAGATCAGGTAAAGGAGAACGTAAAAGCTCTCTGCGCCAATTTCCCGGTCTATGCATAACCGATTCCAGAGTTAAGGGGTACAAAATGGCCATCAGTGTTTTCGATCTTTTTAAAATAGGTATAGGGCCTTCCAGCTCACATACCGTAGGTCCTATGCGTGCTGCCGCAGACTTTTCCCGCCAACTTTGCGATGGCGGGCAGATGCAACAGGTTGCCCGCATCCGGATTGAGTTATTTGGCTCCCTTGGGGCAACCGGTGTTGGTCATGGCTCAGGTACTGCTGTGATTCTGGGGCTGGAAGGACAGACACCTGAAACCGCACAACCTGACGCCATGCAACAGCGTCTGACTGAGATCCGGGAACAAGCAGCTTTGCAGCTACCTGGTGGCCGCAGCATTCAATTCGATGAAGCAGAAGACCTCAAATATATTATTGTACCACTCCCGCAACACCCTAACGGTATGCGCTTCAGTGCCCGGGACGCGGCGGGAGTAACTCTTTTCAATCGTGAATACTTCTCGATTGGTGGTGGTTTTGTTGTTGATGAAGATGAGATCGGTTCTGCCGGATCTAATGCCAATAACTCCGCTGACACGCAGGTCCACTTCCCGTTCGAGAATATGGAACAATTACTGGACCATTGTCAGCGCGAAAGTCTTTCTATCAGCGAGATTATGCTGGCCAACGAACAACAATGGCGTAGCAAGGACGAAATAACCGAGGGGTTACTGGCAATATGGCAAGCCATGCAAGACTGCGTCAACCGCGGCTGTGAGCAGGAAGGCATCCTGCCAGGTGGGCTGGAAGTAAAACGCCGCGCAGCCGAACTGCACAATAAACTAAAGTCACGTCCTGAAGCGGCATTACGCGACCCCCTCTCAGCCTTGGATTGGGTGTCGTTATATGCACTTGCCGTTAATGAAGAGAATGCCGCCGGAGGACGGGTCGTGACGGCACCAACCAATGGTGCAGCAGGTATTGTCCCGGCTGTGCTGCATTATTACATGCGCTTTTACTACTCCGGCAGCGATGTCGGCGTGGTTCGCTTTCTGTTAACTGCTGCAGCGATAGGAATGCTCTGTAAAAGAAACGCCTCGATCTCCGGCGCTGAAGTGGGTTGCCAGGGTGAAGTTGGCGTTGCATGTTCTATGGCCGCCGCCGGATTAGCCGCGGTTTCAGGCGGCACCCCCCAACAGATCGAGAATGCCGCTGAGATAGCGATGGAACACAATCTCGGCCTAACCTGTGATCCGATTGCCGGCCTGGTTCAGGTGCCCTGTATCGAGCGCAACGCTATGGCCGCTGTAAAAGCCATCAACGCCTGTCGCATAGCCCTAAATGGTGATGGTGAGCATTTTGTCAGTCTGGATAAAGTGATCAGAACCATGAAAGAAACCGGCATCGACATGCAGAGCAAATATAAAGAAACCTCCCTCGGTGGGCTGGCTGTCAATGTAATCGAATGTTAGTGCCATCTTGCATCGACGCCTCTTTGCAAACACATCCGACCGCTCAATAACGAAAAACAGAATTAATCCGGTATACCGATATGAATGAGAATAAAAATACAACCTATGTACTGACAGCATCCTCCCCACGCAGGGTCGGAGCGCTTGATCAACTCACCTCCAGCCTGTCTCAGTTTGGCGCCTACATGAACGAAGTTCACTCATTTGATGACGTTGAGACCGATCAGTTTTTTTTCCGGGCAGCCTTTGGGTTTGATGAAGGCCAGCACTTTGACAGCGCTGAATTTAACCGTTGCCTGGAAGAGAAAAGCCGTCACTACAATATGAACTGGCAGCTAGCGGCGATTGAAAAAAAACCACGGGTGGTGATCCTGGTATCAAAACACGATCACTGCCTTAACGATCTGCTGTACAGATACCGTACCCAACAGCTCAATATTGAGATTCCGGCGATCATATCAAACCATCCGGATCTGGCAGATCTGTCCGAATGGCACGGCATCCCTTATCACCACCTGCCAATAACCGCTGAAACCAAGCCTGAACAGGAACGTCAGATCATGGATATTATTCAGCAGACTAACGCCGACCTGGTCGTCCTAGCCCGATACATGCAAGTGTTGTCTCAGGATATGTGCCGTAATCTGGAAGGGTGGGCAATCAATATCCACCACTCTCTTCTGCCGGGCTTCAAGGGAGCCAGGCCCTACGAACAGGCATTTAACAAGGGTGTAAAACTGGTAGGTGCCACCGCCCATTATATCACTTCAGATCTGGATGAAGGTCCCATCATTACCCAGGGCGTCGAGACAGTCGATCACAGCTACACTACCGCTGACCTGACCGAAAAGGGCCGCCATATCGAATGCCAGACACTGGCACGCGCTCTGAAATACCATATAGAAAAGCGTATTTTCGTTGATCAGGGCAAAACTATTATCTTTGCCGGTTCCTGATCCTGCCTTCGCAGACTGAACCTAGACCAAACTCAATCAAACCTGTTTGCCCTCGCAGACCCTCCTGCCACAGCCACCCCAGGAGATTATGCGATTTAGCTGCGGCCGTATGCACCTTTTGCTACGGCTGTTTTTTTTGTTCTGAAAAAGGCCGTTTACATTCAATTCCTAAAAGCGGTTGGCGCTTATTTTATACCCATGTCCCCTGCCTTCTCACAGGCCCCCAAACCAGAGTAACAATAATGATAGTAATAAAGTTTGGTGGCAGTTCCGTCGCCGACCGGGAACAGATTGATAAAGTTGCCCGGATAATCCAAAGCCGATCTGACCAGCCGCAACTGGTGGTATGTTCCGCCCACAAAGGCGTCACTTCCCAACTGTTTGAATCCGCTACTCAGGCGGCTGCTGGCAATCTTGATATTGCCCAGGCCCTGGCCCGGCAGAAGCAGGTTTGTGAAGAATTGGGCTGCCCCGAAGCCTGCCTCAGACCCCTTTATGAAGAACTTGCAGCCCTGCTGCGGGGGATCTCTCTTGTGCGTGAGCTGAGTGAGCGCACGCTCGACTATGTCGCCAGTTTCGGCGAAAGAATGTCGGTCAGAGCCATCGCCTGGTATTTGCGTCAACAGGGCCTCGAAGCCCTGCCATTTGATGCCTGGGAACTGGGGCTGATCACCGATTCCAGCTTCGGCTGTGCCCGTCCGGTAGAAGGCTATCTGCGTGAAATACCCAAGCGTATGCAGCAGATGGAAGATGTAATCCCGACTGTTACCGGTTTTGTCGGTAAAGATATAAACGGCAATATCACGACTCTGGGCCGTAATGGCAGCGACCTGAGCGCCACTCTGTTTGCCGAGGCATTACTGGCCGAAAGCTGTGAAATCTGGAGTGACACCAACGGCGTGATGAGTGCTGACCCAGGCCTAATCCCTGATGCCCGTAATATCCCGCAGATGAGCTTCCGTGAAGCCTCTGAGCTTGCGCGCTTTGGCAGTCGTATTCTGCATCCGGCATCACTTGAGCCTGTGACCCGGGCCGCTATCCCTCTGCGGGTAATGAATACCAATGCCCCGGAACATCCTGGCACACTAATTACCCATGATGTGAAACTTCGCAGAGAGAGTGTTACCAGTATCGCCTACAAAGAACGCCAGACGATCATAACGATCACCTCATCAGCGATGTTTCAGCGCTCCGGTTTTCTGGCTGAAGTGTTCGCTGTACTGGCTCGTCATGAGGTCATTGTGGATATGATCTCCACGTCTGAAGTATCGCTGTCCTTTTCCACCGAAAAGACTCCCCAGCTGGATCAGGCACTGCAGGCACTTTCAGACCTGGGTAATTGTGACGCGGTAACCGATAAAACCATTGTCGCTATTGTCGCCCCGGATCATAACCATTTTCTTCGGCATGAAGTCGATGTGCTTGCCGTATTGCAAGCCAGAGAGATTGACGCCGAGATGCTCAGCCTTGGATACCAGAGTATCAATCTGATGTTGTTGATAGATGACTGTCAGATCGCCAAGGCAATTCCATCCCTCCATGGTGCCTTTTTTAGTCACCCCGAATAATTACTGAGGAGAGCCCTCTATGAAACAGTCATTTTTTGATCACCTTGAACACGAACTCGAAAACATAACACAACAAGGCCTGTTTAAACGGGAACGTGTTCTGGATTCGCATCAGAAAGCTGAGGTCAGCATTACTTCCGGTGAGCAGGTAATAAACCTGTGTGCCAATAACTATCTGGGCCTTTCTGATAACTCTCAATTAATGGAGACAGCACAGGAAGCGATCACTCAGTATGGCTACGGCATGGCTTCCGTACGCTTTATCTGTGGTACCCAAACCATCCATAAACAGCTGGAAAATCGCATCAGCCAGTTTCTGAAGATGGAAGATACTATCCTCTACTCTTCCTGTTTCGATGCCAATACTGGCTTGTTCGAAACGCTGCTGGGGCCTGAGGACGCCATAATCTCTGATGCACTGAACCATGCATCGATCATTGATGGTGTACGTCTATGCAAGGCAAAACGCTATCGATATGCCAACAACGACATGAACGATCTTGAAGCTCAGCTGCAAGCTGCAGATGAAGCCGGTGTCCGCTTTAAACTGATCGCAACCGACGGTGTTTTCTCCATGGACGGAACTATCGCCAATTTGCAGGGAGTCTGCGACTTGGCAGATAAGTATGGTGCACAAGTAATGGTGGATGACTCCCATTCTGTTGGATTTATGGGTGAAAACGGTCGCGGGACCCATGAATACTGCGACGTTATGGGTCGGGTCGATATTATTACCGGTACACTTGGCAAAGCATTGGGAGGCGCTTCGGGTGGTTATGTATCAGCGAAAGCTTCGGTAGTAGAAATGCTACGCCAGCGGTCCCGCCCATATCTGTTCTCTAACACTCTGGCGCCGGTGATTGCCGCAACCTCCGTTAAGGTTCTGGATATGCTGGAGGAGTCAGCAGAATCTCGGGGAAAGCTGCACAGTAATGCCGCCTATTTCCGCAACGCTATGACTGAACTTGGTTTCAACCTGGTTCCCGGCGAGCATCCGATTATTCCGGTCATGCTGGGCGATGCCAAACTCGCTCAGACGATGTCAGCACGTCTGCTGGAAGAAGGGGTTTACGCTATCGGTTTTTTCTATCCGGTTGTACCACAAGGCAAAGCCCGTATAAGAACCCAGATGTCCGCAGCACTGGATAAACAGCACATCGATAAAGCGATCGCAGCCTTTACCAAGGTAGGACGTGAACTGGGAGTTATCCAATGAAATCACTTGCCAAACTGAAGCCGGAAACCGGCCTCTGACTGCGTGATGAAGCAGCGCCTGTTCCGAGCCATAATGACCTGCTGATCAAAATCCGTAAAACAGCAATCTGCGGTACAGATATCCATATCTATAACTGGGACAGCTGGTCACAGGCGACGATTCCCGTACCAATGACTTTTGGTCACGAGTATGTGGGCGAAGTCGTTGAAGTAGGTAAAGCGTCTCTGGCTTTGAGCCCGGAGCCCGGAGACCGGGTCTCCGGTGAAGGTCATATTGTCTGTGGCCATTGCCGTAATTGTCGTGCCGGCAAGCAGCACCTGTGCCGTGAAACCTTTGGGGTAGGCGTCAACCGGCCTGGGGCCTTCGCCGAATATCTGGTAATTACGGCTTCCAACGCATTCAAGCTACCGGAAGCGATCAGTGACGAGATGGCCTCAATTCTCGATCCTCTGGGTAATGGCCGCGCATACAGCGCTCTCTTTTGATCTGGTGGGTGAGGATGTACTGATCACTGGAGCAGGCCCGATCGGCATCATGGCTACGGCGATCTGCCGTCACGTCGGGGCGCGCCATATGGTGATCACTGACGTCAACGATTACCGGCTGGAACTGGCTCAACAGATGGGTGTTACCCGTGCTGTGAATGTCGCCAGAGAAGACCTGAAAACCGTTATGGAAGAGCTTGGCATGAGTGAAGGATTCGATGTCGGTCTGGAGATGTCCGGTGTTGAGTCAGCCTTCCACAGCATGCTCGACTGTATCAACCATGGTGGCAAGATCGCCATGTTAGGTATCCCTGGCGATAGCATGGCTATCGACTGGAGCCAGGTCATTTTCAAAGGATTAAGCATCAAAGGTATTTATGGCCGCGAGATGTACGAAACCTGGTACAAAATGAGTGCAATGCTCCAGAGCGGTCTGGATCTGTCACCGATAATTACCCATCGTTTCAGCATCGATGACTTCCAACAGGGCTTTGATGTAATGCAGTCAGGCTTATCGGGGAAAGTCATTCTGGAGTGGGACTGACCGGCTACATAACCATCACAGCTCACCCTGCACCTGTTGTTACCAGAGGTGAACTTCCACCACCCTAATCGGTGGTCTTTTGGTGCAGAAGCTTATGCTTCTGCACTTTTTTTAAACCTTCGTCTGCATATCCGTTCAACAAAATGTACTTATCGTTCAATTTAAATCAAGCATAATTTCTTAAATTGTAATGGCCATCCAAACGAAGGCATCAATAAATATAAACGCTCTCATAGGAGTTAATTATGCAGAAGTACTCGTTTTTCAAACTCCTGCAACATAGCCTCAGCCATCATAAGAACTGGCAGGCCGCCTGGCGCAATCCTGCTCCTGCTTGTGAATACGATGTAGTTATCGTCGGTGGTGGCGGACATGGACTGGCCTCAGCCTATTATATGGCAAAAGAACATGGCGTAAAACGTATCGCTGTGATTGAAAAAGGCTGGCTTGGTGGAGGTAACACCGGCCGTAACACCACGGTTATTCGTTCCAACTACCTACGTGAAGACAGCGCACGGCTGTATGAACACTCGATGCAGCTGTGGGAAGGCCTGTCCCAGGAGCTGAACTATAACGTAATGTTCAGTCAGCGCGGCCTGATCAACTTGGCCCACTCTCATCATGAGATGTCAGCCCTGCTGCAACGACATTACGCCATGCTAGAAAACGGCATTGCGTCTGAAACTCTGAATATGAAACAGCTGCAGAAGTGGCTGCCTAACGCCAACCTGACCGGATCAGCCCGTTATCCTGTTATCGGCGGTATTGTACAGCGTCGCGGTGGTACTGCGCGCCATGACGCGGTTGCCTGGGGCTATGCCCGTGCTGCCGATGCCTTGGGTGTGGATATTATCCAGCAGTGCGAAGTACAGGATCTAATCGTTACCAATAATCAGATCAAAGGGGTCGAAACCAGCAAAGGCACCATCAGAGCCGACAAAGTGCTGCTCTGCGCTGCCGGCCATTCCGGCCACCTGACCAAAATGGCCGGTCTTGATCTGCCCATGGTCAGCGTACCGCTGCAGGCCTTGGTGTCGGAACCGATGAAACCTTGCATGAATACAATCATCAACGACTCCACAGTACACGCCTATATCAGCCAGTCCGATAAGGGCGAGCTGGTGATCGGAGCCTCCAATGACCCTTACCTCTCCTACGCCCAGCGCGGCAGCTGGGAAGTAAACGAGGAAACATTGCAGGCCATTCTGGAACTCTATCCAGTGTTCAGCCGCGTCAAGATGATGCGTCACTGGGCCGGCATTGTGGATATGACCCCAGACCGCAGCCCGCTGATGGGGCTAACCGACGTCAAAGGTCTCTACCTTGACGGCGGCTGGGGTACCGGTGGCTTTAAAGCAACGCCGGGAGCAGGGCATCTTATGGCTGATACCGTAGCCAATGATAAAGCTAATCCATTGGTCAGGCCGTTTGGGCTGGATCGATTCACTTCCGGCCGCCTTGTTGATGAAGGCGCTGCGTCCGGCGTGCACTAACAGAGGGAAATTCCATGCTACTGATTGATTGCCCCTTCTGCGGGGCTCGCGAAGAACACGAATTCCACTACGGTGGTCAGGCTCATGTCATCCGGCCGGAAGATCCGGAACAGGTAGATAACAAGACCTGGGCTGAATATAAGTACTACCGAAAAAACACTATGGGCCTGCAAGCCGAACGCTGGCAACACAGTTTTGGTTGCGGCCAATGGTTCAACGCTTTGCGCTGCAGCCAAACCCATCAATTTAAAGCCATATACAAGATGGGCGAAGCCCCTCCGGAGGGTCTGAAGTGAGCAATATGAATAGCCGCCTCAATAACGGAGGCCTGATCGACCGTAGCCAACAGATCAGCTTCACCTTTAACAATAAAGCCTATTTCGGAGTGCCTGGTGATACCCTGGCCTCCGCTTTGCTGGCTAATGGTGTCGACCTGATAGGTCGTAGTTTCAAACTACACCGTCCAAGGGGCATCATGGCCGCGGGCGTTGAAGAATGCAATGCATACCTCCAGGTTGGTTCAGGCGATCGTCACACAACCAACGTCAATGCGACCCAGATTGAAATATATGAAGGTCTGACTGCGAAAAGCGTTCATTGCTGGCCGAGCGTCGAGCATGATATTGGCGCGCTGGTTGGCGCATTCTCTCGACTGCTGCCCAGCGGCTTCTACTACAAAACCTTTATGTGGCCAGCCAAGTTCTGGCACCTGTATGAACATGCAATTCGCAGTTCAGCAGGCCTGGGTAAAGCACCAGAAACCGAAGATATCGACACCTACGAATACCGCTATGATCATTTTGATCTGGTTATTGTCGGTTCCGGTCCGGCAGGCCTGATGGCCGCTCGTCAGGCCGCACCCAGTGGTGCCAACATCCTATTGGTTGAGCAAGACTTCAGGTTTGGTGGCAGCCTGCTGGCTGACACGGCAATGATCAATAACCAACCTGCTGCTGATTGGGCAAAGCATACTTTAGATGAACTGAAAGGCTTCAAGAACGTTACCTTGCTGCCACGCACAACGCTGACCGGCTATTACGATGGTAATTTCCTTACGGCTTTGGAACGAGTCACTGATCACCTTCCGGTTAATGTACGTCGCAGTGGTATTGCGCGGGAACGCCTGTGGAAAATCCGTGCCGGTAAAGTCATTCTGGCCACCGGTTCTATTGAACGCCCACTGGTCTTTGGCAATAATGACCGTCCTGGTGTCATGCTGGCATCCGGCGCCCGCACCTATCTGAATCGCTATGGCGTTCAGCCAGGCCAAAAAGCCGTAATCTTTACCAACAACGACACCGCCTATGAAGTGGCAACCGAGCTGCAACAGAAAGGTGTCACCGTAGAAGCCCTGATCGATATCCGCCAGAATCCACCACAAGCCATGAGCAAACTGGCAAGCAGCCATAACATCAAAGTCCTAACTGGTTGTGCTGTGCATAACGTTTTGGGGAAAAAGAAGGTTAAAGGAGTTGAAGTTGCCAGCCTTACCGCACAAAACACGCTGGGCTCAGACAATCTTCGGATTAACTGTGATCTGGTCGTGCAATCAAGTGGCTGGACTCCTACCGTTCACCTGTTCTCTCAGGCAGGTGGCAAATTACTGTTTGATGAAGAACAACTCTGCCTACGTCCCGATCCGACTACTATATCCCAGCAGCTACTATCAGTCGGATCATGTAACGGCAATTTCAGCCTGACCGACGCATTGCGTGAAGGTGCTCAGGCAGCACATCAGGCGTTGCTTGATTGTAGCTTTGAAAGCACAGAATCAAGCTGGCCTAAAGCCTCTGAATCACTGCCTTGCACACCGCAAGCCTTGTGGAGAGTACCCGGTCGTAAACAAAATATTAAACGCTTTGTAGACCTGCATAACGATGTTTCAAGCAGTGATATAGAGCTGGCCAACCGCGAAGGTTACCGCTCAGTTGAGCATCTCAAGCGTTATACCGCAACCGGCATGGGACCTGACCAGGGACGTACATCCAACATTAATGCACTGGCAATTCTGGCAGAGGAACAGAACCGCTCAATTCCATCTGTCGGCACGACCCGCTTCCGCCCGCCATATACGCCGATATCCTTCGGAGCTGTTGCTGGTCGCCGGGTAGGTGAGTTGTTCCAGGTCCGGCGTAAAAGCTCTCTGTATGAGGCCCATGAGGAAGCCGGTGCAGTTTTTGAACCAGCTGGACTCTGGATGCGCCCTGACTACTACCCTGCTGCCGGAGAAACCCGAGAACAGGCTGTATTGCGTGAATGCCGTGGAGTACGTGAAAGCGTCGGTATATTTGATGCTTCCTCACTGGGTAAACTGGATATTCAGGGGCCAGACGCACTGAAACTGCTGAATATGCTTTACGCGAACGGCTGGAACACTCTGAAATCCGGAGCTTGTCGCTACGGCGTAATGTTGAAGGAAGATGGTTTTATCTTTGATGACGGCGTCACCGCTTGTCTTGGAGAGAACCACTACCATATGACAACAACCACCGGTAACGCTGAAACAGTTTACAGCTGGATAGAGGAATGGTTGCAGTGTGAATGGCTGGACTGGGATGTATACGTAACCCCTGTTACGACCCAGTGGGCTGCAATTTCCATTGCCGGTCCTAAAGCACGTGATCTGCTTAATAAGGTGGGGACGGATATTGACCTGTCCACCGAAGCATTCCCGCATATGCAATTCCGGGAAGGCACTGTAGCCGACATTCCGGCCCGAGTGTTCCGGATCAGTTTCACCGGTGAACACAGCTATGAGATTAATGTACCTTCTAGCTACGCACCGGCCTTATGGCAGGCACTGATGAAGGCGGGTGAAAACCTGGGTATTACGCCATTCGGTCTAGAAGCGATCCACCGCCTGCGGGCAGAGAAAGGTTATATTGCTGTAGGTCTTGAGACTGACGGCACAGTAACTCCTTATGATTTGGGTATGAGCTGGGCTGTTGGTAAGAAGAAGGCAGACTTCCTGGGTAAACGTTCCCTATCACTACCGGATCTGAGCCGTACAGGGCGCCGTCAGCTGGTCGGTCTGCTTACCGATACACCTGAATACGTTATACCGGAAGGTGCCCAGATCCGTCTGGAGTCAACAACCCAGCCACGTTCCCAGGGTCACGTCACCTCCAGTTACATGAGTTCCACTCTTAACCGCTCAATGGCGCTGGCGATGCTGGAAAACGGCCTGGAACGCCACGGTGAAAAAGTAACGCTGCATATCGATGGCAAGACCGTTGCTGCTCAGGTAACAAAACCACTGTTTTATGATGAAGATGGGGGGCTCCTCAATGCTTGATAACGTAACAAAGGTAATTCACGCTCCACGTATTGGAGCTATTACCGCTAAATTGCTGCAACAAAGCTCCAGCTTGAAATGTATCAAACTGGCCGATAAGAGTTTTCGCGGAAAATTTATCCTCTGGGGGAACCCGGAAGATAAAGACTTCTCTGATGCCGTGTATGCAGCCACAGGGTTAAAACTTCCCCGCCAGAGTGGCGAGGTCACCGATGCCGGCCCCTACCGGGCTATCTGGGCTAACCCTAAGCGCTGGTACCTGATTTGTGAACAGGAAAATGAGACAGCGCTGTCTGAGGCACTCGCGGCAAGCGGACAGGTCCATATGTCAGTGACCGATGGTCAGTGCTGTTTTCACCTGCAAGGTAACCATGCCGTTGATCTGTTAAAAAAAGGCTGCAGCCTGAACTTCAGCGAAGCGCACTTTGCACCAGATCAGTGTCTGCAAACCCGCCTGGCAATCACTAAGGCGTTCTTGCATCGTCGCAGCACAAATAGCTTCGATATCTATGTCGAACGAAGCTACAGCGAATACATCTGGGGCTGGCTGCTGGACGCCGCAAAGGAATTTAACAACTAAAACTGTAAGGCTATGCAACCTTACGTAGGCCGGCCAGATTCTGGCCGGCAATATTTATTTTGGAGCAAGTTATGCGTTGGAATAAAAAAATCTCCGTTCTCGGAGTTCATGCAGAGGGCGAGATTGGCCGGGTTATTACTGGTGGTGTTCTGAATATTCCAGGAAAAACCATGATGGACAAGATGAACTATATCAACACTGAAGATGACTCTATTCGCCGTTTTTCAGTGTTTGAGCCTCGTGGCTTTTCTCAGATGACTGTCAATCTGCTTCTGCCACCAACCCAGCCTGAAGCCGATGCTGGCTTTATCCCTATGCAACCGGATTGTGCCCACGCCTTGTCAGGTTCAAACAGTATGTGTGTAACCACTGCTCTGCTGGAAACCGGCATGGTTGAAATGCAAGAGCCTGTGTCTAAAGTGGTTCTGGACACACCAGCCGGACTGATAACCGCCACCGCACAGTGTAAAGAGGGGAAATGTGAGAGTGTCTCTCTGGAGATGGTACCCAGCTTTGTTGAAGCACTGGATCAGGAAATAGAAGTTGAAGGTCTGGGCACTCTCAAGGTCGATATCGCCTATGGCGGTTGCTACTTTGCCGTAGTAAATGCGAATGAGTTGGGCCTGAAACTGGTACCTTCCGAAGCCCGCGAACTGGTTGAGCTGGGTACCCGGATTAAACTGGCTGCGGCTAAACAGATTAGTGTCCAACACCCGCTGTATCCTTCACTAAACAGTATTGAATACGCCATCTTTACCGGTAATTATGACGGAGAACTGCGTAGCACTAATATTATCTATCCTGGACGGGTCGACCGTTCTCCTTGCGGGTCCGGAAGTTCAGCTCGTTTAGCTGTAATGTACGCCCGCAATCAGATAGAGATGAACGAACCGGTAAAGATTCAGTCCACCATCGACGGTCGCTTTATATGTGAAGTCATTGCTGAAACCAAAGTCGGCGATAAGGATGCCATTATTCCACGAATTGAAGGCCGGGCCTGGATCTATTCCATGGAGGAGTATGGTGTTGACCCAACCGATCCTTTCCCGCTGGGTTACTCCCTGTCTGATACCTGGGGGCCTGAAATCTAATCTGTATTTTTCAAAACGACTTCACATAACAACAGAAACCCCACCACCAAGGGTGTTTCTGACACAGATTAAAGAGATAATATAATGAAATTTGATAATCGAGTTGCGATAGTTACTGGCGGCACAAGCGGTATAGGAAAAGAAGTTGTTAAATACCTCTTAGCCTGCAATGTAAACTGCGCTATTGCCGATATAAATGAAGAGGGTATTCGTACTACGTTAGCGGAGTTTAACGCCTCTCCTTCTCTATTTGGTGTTCGGGTAGATATAACTGACGAAGCCAGCATAGACGGCATGGTTGCAAAAACTATAAACCATTTCGGAAAAATTGATATTTTAATTCACTGCGCCGGCATTGGAATTGAAAAGAAGTTCCTTGAAACGGAAGAACAAGACTGGCAACGAATCATTAATGTGGATCTCACTGGCTCCTTCTTAACATGTAAAGCTGTAGCCAAAGCAATGCTACCAAATAAATACGGTCGGATTGTCAACTTCTCGTCTACCGCAGCCACGCGAGCTGGTACGGGTAGAACTGCATACGGCACAGCCAAAGCCGGAGTAATAGCGATGTCTAATGTGATGGCGATAGAGCTGGCTGAACACAATATCACGGTAAACAGCATGGCGCCCGGCGCTATTGAAACTGAGATGGTTGCCAAAATGCATGATATCGAAACCAGAAGAGCCTATACCGATCGCATTCCTTTACAGCGCTATGGCACACCTGGGGAAGTTGCCGCTGCAACGGCATTTCTTGCCAGTGATGAAGCAAGCTATATTACAGGCACAACACTGTACGTTGACGGCGGTTTTAATGCCGGTGGAGTTCTAAAAAGAGACTAATCAATCCAATAGGTCGCCTTCAGGAGGCCGTGCTATAGTAACGCTGTAACCTATATAAATCCTCTATTTGTAGGTTTTAGTATGAGCACTGTCTTCTCTTTATCTTCTCCCAACCAAGATACACAGTCTGATCAGGAGCCGAATTTGCGTGTCGCCTTTGTATTGAGCCCATGTTTCAGCATGCTTTCCTTTTCCGCATTCGTAGATGTCCTGCGCCTAGCGGGTGATACCGCTGATCGAAGTCAGATGAATCTATGTCATTGGACAGTAGTGTCTGACAGTCATGAAACAATCGTTGCAAGTTCAGGTATCGAAATAGCACCCAAAAAACTGATTTCCGAGGTCGGCTATGATGACTTCGATTACATTATTGTTGTTGGCGGTTTGATAAGGGGGGATCTGAAGCTTTCGTCAGCCCTTCAAAAGTTTATTCTAGATGCTGTGAAACATGATCTTCCCATAGTCGGTATCTGTACCGGCAGCTTTATTATGGCCGAGCTTGGTTTACTTGAAGGCTATCGTTGCAGTATCCATTTTCAGCACTTTAGAGAATTTACTGATAGATATTCTGCCCCTCTGCCAATTTCTGATCTGACTTATACCATTGACCGTGACCGCTATACTTCTATCGGCGGAGCAGCACCTGCCTACCTGGCTGCGGAACTGGTCAAGAAACATTGCGGTCCATTGCTGGCCCGAAAGGCACTAAAGCTAGTTATTCTTGATTATGGCAATGATGAGCAAAGTAAAACCAATATAGGCAACCAGTTTGCCGATATTGTTCTACAAGTTAATGATGTCAGAGTGCGCAGAGCAGTAGCAATCATGGAGAAAACTATTTCAGAACCTAGGGAAATCAGAAAAATTGCAGAGCAGCTCAATGTCACTATGCGGCAATTAAACAAGGGATTTATGGATTCGCTGAACGTCACACCTTCGGATTTCTATCGGGATATGCGCATCAGACATGCAGAATGGCTGCTGACAAACAGTTCGCGATCCATCACGTTGATCTCACAGGAGTGCGGCTTTGCAGACAGCGCCCACCTGACACGCTGGTTTAAACGCAAATATAATGAATCACCAAAGAGCTACCGCCACCGCAGAGAAGAAGCGATTCATATCCAGAAAGATTAGTTTTTTGCCAGGGCGTCTTTGTCTGTTGTGTGTAATTAAGCTATTCCTTATCGAGTACAAAAAATCATTCGGATAAATGCTAGATCATGATGTTCGTGTCATGGTATTAACAAGCAATACAACTCAAGGCTTGGAATTGTCAGCTATGTGGCGTTAGCGACCAAACACGTACACGGCATAAATGAATTACCATTAGGTAGCTTTGTGCCAATTGCGGACTAACAGGCTCTCAACAAAACCAGCTCAAAATGAAGGGCATTTCGAGTGAAAGCGGACACTGTCTGTACGATCGAGTCTGAATTACTAGTGCGCCACGAAGCGCTTATTTACCAGCAGCTGAAAGTGCTGGAGAGCACCAAAATGTCTGGGCATCCTGATTTAGCCTTTCCTAGGCCTGACGGATGAGAGATGCTCAAGTTCTTTACGGCTTGAGGTCTCCTCAACATGAATATTTACTCCATTAAGGTCGCCATTCGCGGCGTAAGTCCCATGATATGGCGCCGCCTTCGTATCGCCGGTGATACCTCCCTCGCCGATCTTCATCACATACTCCAAATCGCCATGGGTTGGGACAATGACTACTTGCACTGCTTTCACATCTACGGAAAAGACTATGGGATTTCCTATGAAGGCGGGCTCTCTTTCTCTGATGATCACCTGCAGGTGCGTTTTGACGATTTAGCCTTTTTCCATATGTCCCCCCCTTCAAGATCACCTGCCTGAACAAAACCGGTCGCCACAGCTCCTGGGCAGAGAGCGGTTGCCGTCACATTGTAGCCGCTCACCTCTTCAGCGATCGCCTGGGTAAAAGAAGTTACATAGGCTTTAGTGGCATAGTAAACGGCCTGTTCTTATCCGTGCACCAACGCCAGTGGAATGTCTTGGAACAACAGAAATCCCCAGTCCTGCAGCTACCAGATCGAGGGCATACTCTTCAGTTCTGACGGTAGCCTTGATATTCAGATTGATCCCTTTCTTCTGAACCGCAAATTGCCATGCATCGGTGATATCGCAGGGCCTGCGACTAATAAATGGCAAGTTGTTTAACTGTTCCAGCTCCACCATATCTTTCAAACCAAGTGGGTGGCCCTGAGGCATCGCCAGAACATATCGGTCAACCCAAAGCTTATGAAAGGCCTCATTCGGCTCGCGAATAGTGCTGGAAATGATACGCGCATCGGCTTCCTGAGTAGTATCGACCAAGGTTAAATCCAGCCCAGGAACCTTCTGGATCAACGCCTTGATAATACGGCTGACCCGTTTACCCGATAGAAACGGCATCAGCCCCAGGCATAGCGGTAGATGCTCGGGCTTATCCTGAAATTGCTGTTTGATAGACTGAATATCTTCCAACACTCGGCAGGCGTTGGAATAAAGCCGGGTTCCTTCGGGCGTGGGGTTACGCCCTTGGAATGGCGAACGAACAATGGGCAATCCAGTTCAGACTCAAGTTGCTGTATCGCTGCCGAAATTGAAGGCTGGGCTACGAAACAGCGCTTTGATGCAGCACTCAAGCTCAGCTCTTCATACACCGCGACAAAATACCTTAAGGAGCTAAAATTCATAGGTCGTAGTCCCTATTGCTTTCTTATTTTCTAACCCTTTGATTCTATAATGAACCTATACCGAGATAAAAGGCCTATAGGTAAAACCGATAGCCCCCTCAGATATTCTGTATTTTTTCACTGATTGTTCTATCGATACTATGGATCACAAGTAGCCAAACAATCAATTCAAAAGGGTTAGCCATGAATATGACGTTTCTAAAAAACCTGGGTATCGACAAACTCCAATCAGGCGGTGTGTATTGCAGCATATTGGGTAAAGACACACGGGAAACAGGCGAAGGCAGCGAGTTTACAGTCAACTCTCCTATCAATGGGATGGAAGTTGCCCGCTTCAAGAACGCCACCCCCGCACAGCTTGAGGCCGTGACAGTTTCTGCCGAGAAGGCATTCAAGGAATTTCGCAAGGTACCGGCACCGTTGCGCGGCGAACTGGTTCGCCGCATCGGTAATATCGCCCGGGAGCATAAAGAAGACCTGGCCAAGATTATCACCCTGGAATCCGGCAAAATCATGGCCGAAGCCTTAGGTGAAGTACAGGAATGGATCGACGTTTGCGATTTCGCCGTAGGCCTCTCCCGCCAGTTGCACGGCAAGACTATTGTCAGCGAACGCCCCGGCCACCGCATGATGGAGCAGTGGCAACCCCTGGGTCCTGTTGCCGTTATTACCGCGTTCAACTTCCCCATGGCGGTTTGGGCCTGGAACAGCATGATCGGTCTGGTCTGCGGTGACACCATGGTGCTCAAACCTTCCGAAAAAGCGCCGCTCTGTGCCCTGGCCTGCCAAGTGGTTCTAGAGAAAGCCCTGGACACCATGCCCGAACTTCCCCGAGGTATCTCCAGCGTGGTTATCGGAGACCGCAATATCGGTCAGATAATTTCCCGGGACAAGCGCTTCCCGCTGGTTTCCGCAACCGGCTCCACAGCCATGGGCCGCAGCGTCGGCGAAACCGTCGGCGCCCGCCTGGGTCGCTCACTGCTAGAGCTGGGTGGCAACAACGCTATGATCGTCTCCGAAACAGCTGATCTGGACTTAGCCCTACGCGCCATCGTGTTCTCTGCAGCCGGCACCGCCGGCCAGCGTTGCACAACCCTGCGTCGCCTGATCACCCACGAATCAGTCAAAGACGACCTGGTCGGGCGAATCAAGAAATCATACGCCTCATTGCCTATCGGAGATCCCAGCAAAGAAGGCTCTCTGGTCGGACCTTTGATCGACCAGCGTAGCTTCGATGCCATGCAGGCCGCCTTGAAGGCAGCCGAGGCCGAAGGTGGAGAGATTCTGTTCGGTGGTGAGCGCGTTACCGCAGGAGTGCCCGATAGTGGTTATTACGTACGCCCCGCAATCGTCAGCATCAAACACGATGCCAAGCTGGTCCAGGAAGAGACCTTCGCCCCTATCCTGTATGTGATGACCTTCAGGGATATCCACGACGCGATCGAGATTCAGAACAACGTTCCACAGGGGCTGTCTTCGGCGATATTCACCGAAAGCATGCGTGAGGCCGAACAGTTCCTCTCCGCCGCGGGTTCCGACTGTGGTATCGCCAACGTCAATATCGGCACCTCCGGTGCAGAAATCGGTGGCGCCTTCGGTGGTCAGAAGGAGACCGGAGGTGGTCGAGAATCGGGCTCCGACTCTTGGAAAGCTTACATGCGCCGCACCACCAACACCATCAACTATGGTGGTGAACTGCCCCTGGCACAAGGCATCGTGTTCGAGTAAGACACATCCCGGCAAGGATGCCGAGACCTGCAGCCAAGAGTGTAGCCTCTCCCTTATTGGTTTTACAATCTGAATAAATATCCACTTGGATATTTCCCGCCAATCAGGTGTACAGAAGTAAAGCTCGACTGAGGAAAATAGTTTTGTCCGGGTAACTCCATTTGGCTTGCAATCATTCGAATGATTTTGTCATTCGGTGTGATTTAGCAGGCTTTTTTACTGCTGACTACGATCCAGATTGTTTCTAAAAATGAGGTCAACTGTAATCCTCCCATTATTAACTGGCACTGAAAGTAAAACCTAAAACACCACTAGTCGCTCTCGGGTCAAATCAGCAGGGAAGGCAATCCATCCTAGGGAAGCTAAATGTGGATGCCGCTATTTTAGGGGAGGCTTTCATAAGAGCCCCCCCCTGTGTCGACTCGCATACAATGTGTTGTGGCGGCTGAGGGTTAGAGACCCTAGGCTACCCGATTAGGCATCAACCTTATTCGAGACAGCATTTCCCACCGGATTGATGTGGGCGTGGGGGTAGTGCGGCTCACGTTTTTGAAACGACAGAATATCGGGATCCTGAATCACGCCACCATCAATATTTACCGCACGTCGAATGGTCTCATTTTCCTGCCAACTATCACGGCCTGCCATCACAATCGGTAAATAGACAATGAGAGCGGCAGAGAGTGAGCGCGAGGCACTTTCCCAGAGATAGCTTGGAGTATGATCCACGGCGTAGTAATCTACCGTTTCATATTTAAACATTGGATTCTTGAATGTGGTTGGTTTGGCAAAAAAGAATCCCATACCCTCGTCGCAACTGACATCAATAATCAGGCTGTTGGGCTTGAGGCATGATCTTTCCGCTTCGGTCACAAAGTGGGTGGGATTTTCGGTTTCTTGAAAGGTTCCGTTTATAATGATATCAGTTTCACTAATGAGATCAGTCAAAGACCGCTCAGTTCCATCGTGCTCCACCACCAACATGCGTGCCTCACCCTCATTGCCTGCCCGAATCCGGACATAGTGACAATCAAGTACCTCTTCACGTACCTCGTGGTCGGGGCGCTGAATGCAGATTGTGATATCTCTAAACCCATGCGCTTTGAGTGCGTAAATCGCCCCACGGCTGACTGCACCAAAACTGAAAAGGATCGTTTTGCGTTGGTTGCCGTAGTGTCCATCGATACCTTTAAGTTGTAAGGCATGTAATACCGCGCAATAGCCAGCCATTTCGTTGTTCTTATAGAACGTGTGCCGGCCAATCTGACCGTGAGGAGTCCAAACAAACATTTCCTCAAAGGCAATGAGCGTCAGCTTACGATCGAGTGCAGCTTGGGTGATATCTCGTTGCTGTACACAATGTACATAGCCCCAAAGTGTTCCTCCTTCGCGAAGTTCCTGTAAGTCAGCTAATACTGGCTTGGCAATGATAACGTTACCAAGGTCGGCCAATAATTCGTGGCGTGTGGCAATGCCACCCGTCTGAGCAGCAATTTCAGAGTCTGCGATACCGAATGGTTCTCCATAGCCCTCCTCAAATATCAGCTGGCGACGAATTTGTTCAGGAAGGCGTGACAAATGCTCTGGATGGATTGGAACACGTCGCTCATCCTCTTTTTTTGAAGTCCCTATGACTCCCAATGTCAATTTACTCATATCATTTCCTTTCTCTTGAGAAAATTATAGCTTGTGACTTCATGAAAGAATTATCAACAGTCCTAATGGGCTTCCTTATCCTTATCCAATCTGTTACAGAGCAATATTTTCAATCGTGTGAATTTCAGGCCGATTCAAATCATTCTAAAGCCTAACAGCTTAATACTGAGCCGGCTCGTTTTTCCCGAGAAGGGTAAACGCGAATAGAGCGGCAAGAGGCTGAAAAGAAATGTTTTTCTGGAAACACCTGTCATTCTCCTCCGATGAAAACGAGCTGGCTCATATATCTTGATGGGTTGGCACAGTATCTCGGTGCCGTTCATCCCTAAGAGTCTGATAATGCTGGAATAGCGGTTAGGTTTCCAGTGAAAAACGAGACTAGTAACTAGACAATTCGAGCCATTTTTTCATTGGTGGCCAAATATACTGTATAGAAATCCATGTTTGCGACCTCCCGCAGGCGGTGCTTGGGCGACTGCTTTGGGCCGCTATATTGTGTCATTAGCGACCGAACCTGAAGATCATCGGTCTGGTCGCTTTGTGCCAAAAGCTGCCGTTCCATGGCCTGGTGAGATCTCTGGTTCTACGTG
>JBALVQ010000047.1:0-44135 GCA_036960915.1 Amphritea sp. | reverse complement strand
CCGGCAGGCGTTCCTGATACAACCAGTATGCCTGTAATTAGCATGCCCTCTGGGTACGTTGTCGTGATCTCAGCTCGCTCTGAAAGCCAGTACCCGATGGAGCGGGGCATGCTAAGGCCCAAGGGACTTGTTCGTAGGTTCCTTAGTAACTTTGCCAGGCAATGCTTCCAACTAATGTCGCTAAATAATGTCGCAAAATAAGATGCATTTTACTGAAATATATTAAGGTTTTTCTGGCGTAGTCGGAGGCTTTTGTTCTTCTGTTTACCTTCTGGCGGGCTGTGTCTGTCCGGAAGAGTCGTCAGTCATATGCCTCGATGACTGAGTTAGCTGAACTCGATAAAAGGGCAGCTTCAAGTCTAAGCTGCTGTCTTATTTCGGGTTCTTTGTCAGATAGCGTGGATCTTTTGTTGAGGGCATGCAAACCAGCACCCAATCTGTCTCTCACAAGGGCGGGACTTTTTTGAGGGGGGAGCCCCGCCAAAGGGCTGTGCACCATAGATGTGGCGCCCCAGATGACGCCCTAGATGCGTAATATCGCCTTGGGTAGACCTGCCTGAGAGAAAAGATACCAGTCAGAAGATTTAAGAGGCGCTCCACGGCAATCAACGAAGAGTGTGATTTTTAATGCCTGTTACTGTTTTATACCGATGCTTTTCAAACGTTTATATAGCGTGTTTCTGCTAATTCCCAGTGCTTTAGCGGTGCGTGAAATATTGCCTTTATTGAGGTTGTATTCTCGTAGAGTGTCATCATTTACTGAGTCTTTAGATTGTAAGCTTGCACTGTGCTTGTCAGCTTTATCCTGGTTGGCTTCGGCTGCTTCGTGAGACTCGGTCGATTTGAGCGATGTTGCGTGCTCTTCAATGTCCGAGAAAAAATCGTCGGGTAAATGCCAGGGCTGGACAGTTTCCGGGCCTGCCATCGCAAGTGCGATGTCTATTACATTTTTTAATTGTCTAATGTTTCCTGGCCATGGATGGTTTTCAAGCAACGCTATAACTTCATCTGTGAGCTTATCTGGTTGGTCTTCTTCACGCTGCATACTATGAATGCTTTTTATGAGCTCTTTTTTATCCGTACGGTCCCTGAATGAAGGCAGTTCCAGATTTAATCCACTTATTCGAAAATACAGGTCATCCCTGAAGCGGCCGCTTACCGTCATCTTCTTCAAGTTTTCTTTGGTTGATGAAACTATCTTAATATCAACAGGATAGGATTTATTAGAACCTAATGGATAGACTGTCCTTTCTTCAAGCACGCGAAGAAACTTGCTTTGTAAGGGCAATGGAATTTCGCCGACTTCGTCAAGAAACAGAATACCCTTGTGAGCTTTTCTGATTAAGCCTATCACGTCACTATCTTCGCTGTCATAGCCAAATAATTCAGATTCAATGGTGCGTTCCGAAATTGCAGCACAGTTTATGGTTATAAAAGGGTATGGTTTTCGACTGCTGGTTGCATGCAGTGCTTTTGAGAACTCCGCTTTCCCAGCGCCTGTCTCGCCTTGAAGTAAGATAGGGATATCTTTTTCAATTATTGCTTTAGCCATGCGCAGACAGCGGTCTACCTTTGGATCTCCGTGGCTGATTGCTATGGATGGTTGCTCAATTTTCGCAACAACTTCGGGTTGTTTTTGGCGATAATCAGGTGCAACGGTGTAGCCTTTAGCGGGGCGTTGAATCGTTGCGTACATCTTATATTTACCCAGAGCTACAACTGAAATTGGTTGCCCTTCTGGTTGATTCTTAAGTTCGAATAGACGACAGGCAAAAATTTCTTCAATATTTTTTAAGGCAAGATCAACTCTGAGTAACATCTCTGCCCGCCTATTGGCTGAAACGATGATGCCGCTTTCGGTAAAGGCAATAAGGCCAACCCATTGGCTATCCAAATTATCCGTGTTGGTATTGAAGGTCATCAGAAATTCATCGTCACCAAACTTGCTATAAATCAGGCGATTCTCTACTGATTGCGACATCATTTTTACCATGCCAAAGGTATGAGCCTGGGGTAAATATGCATCGCTGGATACGTCTAGAACGGCTAATAATTCGTTGTTTGTATCATAGATGGGGGCGGCCGAGCCGATCATAAATCTATTGGATTTTAGGTAGTGTTCGTCGCGTTGAATTTGAACGGCCTGGCCGGTTGCAATAGCCGTTCCAATAGCATTTGTCCCGTTGATCTGTTCAGACCAGTTTGTACCGTCCTCCAGGCTGTGCTGTCTGCTTTTATTCATGAAGCGTTTATCGCCCCAGCAATTCAAAACTTGCCCTTGTTGATCGGCAAGCATAACCAGGCAACTGGAATTGGCGAGGATATTTTCGTAATACGGAAGTACTTCCTGGCCGGTGGTGCCCAGTAAATAGCGGTGTTCGTTTTTTAGATCCTTAATTTCACCCATGGAGATTTGCGAATAGAGCGCTTCTGATTCGTGATCTAAGCCAAAGCGATCACAGCGCTGCCATGAAGAGGTGATCAGGAGATCATGATCTATTGTTGTCTTAGTTTTGTCTTTCATATGAATATAGTCTGCTCTTATAAGGGCAAGTTTAGTTGGCCAGGATCTCCATTCATAGCGTCTTCTTTTCAGTATAAGTGTTCAGTATAAGTGTTCAATAGTGTTCAAGCTAGAGTTTATCATGAACAGTTATTTTCGAAAAAGAAAGTTGTTTTGCGCATACGAACTCTTTGTTTTTATATAAATACTGCAAAAACAAAGACTTACTATTTTTATGTGTTTTTTCTTTCTTTTATTCATTGTTGTGTCATTATGTATGTTCGATTACGAACATGTTGTTTTCGATTTTACCTCACGATATTAAGCAAGTGCTGTTATGAGTGAGGAGTAATGAATAAGAATAATAAAGGACAATACCATGTCTCTTTCTCTTCAAAACGTATCGCGCATCGTTGATGGCGAATACTTTATTGATGATGCGAATATCATATTGGAACCCGGGTCGTTTAATGTCCTTTTGGGTCGGACGCTAGCAGGGAAGACGTCTTTAATGCGGCTCATGGCTGGCTTGGATAAGCCTACTGAGGGTCGAGTGTTGATGAACGGTGTGGATGTTACCGGCGTCCCCGTTCAGAAACGTAATATCTCCATGGTTTACCAGCAGTTCATTAATTACCCAAACTGGACTGTGTTTGAAAATATTGCTTCTCCCTTGCGCTTGGAAAAAGTTTCTGAGTTGGAGATTAAAAGGCGAGTAAATGAAACTGCGGAGATGCTCCATATCGAGCAATTTCTTCAGCGGCGCCCCCTGGAATTATCAGGCGGTCAGCAGCAGCGAACTGCAATGGCGCGTGCCTTGGTGAAAGATGCCAGTCTTATTTTGTTTGACGAGCCGCTCGTTAACCTTGATTACAAATTGCGTGAAGAGCTTCGTCAGGAAATCCGTGAGCTTCTCAAAGCGCGTAATTCGATAGCGGTATATGCGACAACAGAGCCGAATGAAGCACTGGCTCTGGGCGGCATTACAACGCTACTGCATGAGGGCAAGGTTATTCAGAGCGGTCCATCAGCCGACGTATATCGCTACCCTGTGAACGTTGATGCAGCAGGTTTGTTCAGCGAGCCCCCAATCAATTTAATCCGTGGTTTTGTTTCTGAGTCAGAAGTGACATTTGATGACTCTGTGCATTTTCCGCTCAATCATGATCTGCGTGGCTTTAAACCCGGAGATTATGTTTGCGGCGTTCGCCCTAGTCACATAGGGCTTGTACCTCAGGCTGATGATGATCTTGAAATAGCCGTGCGGGTTGAGGTGGCCGAAATCAGCGGTTCAGAAACTTTTATGCATGTTAAAAATGATCATTTCAATTTGGTTCTTCAACTGTCGGGTGTACACGAATACCACACTGATACACCTATCAAAGTTTATTTGCCGACTCACAAACTGTTCATGTTTGGCTTAGATGGCAAGATGCTTCAGGCACCTGGTCGCCTGCATAGGGGGATATAAGATGGCTGAAATACATCTAAAAACTCTGGCTCACAGTTATAGTGCGCAGCCTAATTCACCAGCTGATTATGCTATTCGTGAAATGGATCACGTGTGGGATCAGGGGGGGGCATATGCGCTGCTAGGGCCATCGGGCTGTGGTAAAAGTACCCTGCTTAATATTATATCGGGTCTTCTATCGCCTTCGGAAGGTGACGTTCTATTTGATGGCCAGAGAGTTAATGACTTAACTCCAGCGGAAAGAAACATCGCCCAGGTGTTCCAGTTCCCGGTTATCTACGATTCGATGACGGTATTCGATAACCTTGCATTTCCTTTACGCAATATGAAAATGCAGGAATCCAAGGTTCAAAAGAAAGTGCTCGAGATTGCAGAAATTCTTGAGTTACAGGATTTATTGCAAAACAAGGCTAAGAACCTCACGGCAGATGAAAAGCAAAAGGTATCGATGGGACGCGGGCTCGTTCGCGATGACGTATCAGCCATTCTGTTCGATGAGCCACTGACCGTAATTGATCCCCATTTGAAATGGAAACTGCGCCGTAAGCTTAAGCAAATACATGAGCAGTTCAATATCACGATGGTGTATGTAACGCACGATCAGCTAGAAGCAGCGACTTTTGCTGACAAGATCGCGCTGATGTATGGCGGTCAGATTGTTCAGTTTGGTACGCCACGGGAGCTTTTCGAAAAACCCAATCACACCTTTGTTGGTTACTTTATTGGTAGTCCCGGGATGAATTTCATTGAAGTCAGTCGCAGTGATGGCGGTGTTGAGTTTGATGGTTTGACTGCCCCTCTGGATGCCGATCTGCTGGATTTCTTAGCTCAGATCCCAAGCAATAATCTCAAAATAGGTATTCGACCTGAGTTTGTTCATGTCTCTGTCGAGTCCATAACAGGATCATATGAGTGTGATGTAACGCATATCGAAGATCTGGGAACTTACAAAATACTTACGCTTGAACTTGCGGGTAATGTGTTGAAGGCTCGCCTGGACGAAGATCAACAAGTACCTAATAACAAGGCTTATGTAAGTTTCCCTAAACAGTGGCTCAAACTCTATGTAGATGAATACCTGGTAGAGGGGGACTCAAAATGAATAAAGTCGAGAATAACAAAGCCTGGTGGTTAGTGCTGCCGGTTGTTCTGCTGGTTGCTTTTTCTGCCGTCGTCCCTCTGATGACAGTGGTTAACTATTCTGTTCAGGATATATTTGATGTAAATACTGCCTACTTTGTAGGTGCAGAGTGGTATCGGGAAATTTTGCAGGATCCACGTCTGCAAGACTCTCTGATGCGCCAGTTTATCTTTTCATTCTTCGTACTGCTGATTGAGATCCCTTTGGGTATCGCCGTGGCACTGATGATGCCGACGAAAGGGCGTGGTGCGTCTTTGTGTCTGATCTTATTGGCGATCCCATTGCTGATTCCGTTAAATGTGGTCGGTACTATCTGGCAGGTGTTTGGCCGTACGGATATCGGCCTCTTTGGCTGGGCTCTTACGAGTATCGGCGTTGATTACAACTATGCTTCAAACCCCATCGATGCCTGGTTTACCGTGCTGTTGATGGATGTATGGCATTGGACCTCTCTGGTGGCTCTGCTGTGCTACTCAGGTTTACGAGCAATTCCTGATGCCTACTATCAGGCGGCGAGTATTGACCGTGCATCCGGGTGGGCAATCTTCCGCTATATCCAGCTACCTAAGCTACAAAGTGTTCTGGTTATCGGAGTTCTGCTGCGCTTTATGGACAGTTTCATGATCTATACCGAGCCGTTTGTTCTAACCGGAGGCGGACCGGGTAACTCGACTACCTTCCTTAGTCAAACGCTGACTCAAATGGCGATCGGGCAATTTGATGTTGGTCCGGCAGCGGCCTTCTCTCTGATCTACTTCTTGATTGTATTGCTGGTCAGCTGGTTGTTCTTTACGACAATTTCTCACCTAGATAAAGCGAAGTAAGGGGTTTGATATGACTGCAAGAATGAAAAAACCGTCTGTACTTGGCACTTATAGTACAAGTAAGAAAAGTAAAATAGATACGAAAACTAAAAAGAAAATTGGCATTAGCGCGTATATTTTCTTTGTCTTGCTGCCAATTTATTGGCTGCTGAATATGTCGTTCAAAAGTAATGAAGAGATTCTTGGAGGCTTAACCTTCTGGCCTTCGAACTTCACCTTTGATAACTACGCAGTGATCTTCACGGATCCGACCTGGTACATGGGTTATGTGAATTCCATGATCTATGTATCGATGAACATGATCATTACGCTTCTTGTAGCGTTGCCTGCGGCCTATGCATTTAGTCGCTATAAATTTACCGGCGATAAGCATCTGTTCTTCTGGCTGTTGACTAACCGAATGGCACCGCCAGCGGTCTTCCTGCTGCCTTTCTTCCAGCTTTATTCATCTGTTGGCTTGTTTGATACGCACCTGGCCGTTGCTTTGGCTCACTGTTTGTTCAGTGTTCCACTGGCTGTTTGGATTCTCGAAGGTTTCATGTCGGGTGTGCCGCGTGAAATCGATGAGACGGCTTATATCGATGGCTACAGCTTTCACAAGTTCTTCGTAAAGATCTTTTTACCCATGATTGGTTCGGGCATCGGTGTTACTGCCTTCTTCAGCTTCATGTTCTCGTGGGTAGAGCTGTTGCTGGCAAGAACTCTTACGTCGGTTGAAGCAAAACCAATCGCGGCAATTATGACACGAACCGTAGGTGCGTCAGGCATTGATTGGGGTGTCCTTGCTGCTGCGGGTGTATTGACCATCATTCCAGGCTTATTGGTTATTTGGTTTGTACGAAATCATGTGGCAAAAGGTTTTGCTCTCGGACGCGTTTAATAGAGGTATTAGTTATGAACTGGATGGCTTGGACATTACCTACGGCAGTTTTCTTTTCCTCTATTGCCGTAATTTTAATCTGTATGACTGTTTATGAGATCAAGTCGCCCTGTGTCGAGCGAAAGGGTTTCTTACCGATCGAAACGACACGCGGTGATCGCTTATTCATAGGCTTGCTGGCAAGTGCTTATATTCACTTGATCTTCGTTGGCCTCACTGAAATGACGCTGTGGATAGCGTTAGGAATTTCCTGTGTTTGGCTCATTGTAGTCATGCGCTGGGGGTAAGCATTCTATTTTACGTAGAGTGTGTGGATTTGAGCTGAGGCTGAATACTACCGAAAAGTTTTCTTGTTGTATGACTGCCTTATTCTTTTTGCCTTTCGGGGTGGAACAAGCAATGGCTTCTCTTTTTGAAAAGTCATTGCACCAATAAATCGCAATCTTCATCTATGAGGTTGATATGAAAAAAAATAATAACTGGCCGAAACTTCTTGTTCTTAGTGCTGCTGTTTCAGTAGCCACCATAAGCTCGTATGCGCAAGCTGATCAATACAGTGATGCGGCCAAGCAATGGGTTAATGAGGAATTCAAGCAGTCTACTCTTACTGAAGCAGAGCAGCTTGAAGAGCTGAAATGGTTTGCTGAAGCAGCAAAGCCTTTCCGTGGTATGACAATCAATGTCGCATCTGAAACCATCGCTACTCATGAGTACGAATCAAAGGTGCTGGCCAAGGCTTTTGAAGAGTTGACCGGTATTAAGATTGTGCATGATCTAATTCAGGAAGGTGATGTTGTAGAAAAACTGCAGACTCAGATGCAGTCTGGCAGAAATATCTATGATGCTTACATCAATGACTCTGATCTGATTGGTACTCACTTCCGTTACGGTAAAGTCGTTCCTGTTTCCGATATGATGGCAGGCGACGGTAAAGACTACACGCTTCCAACGCTTGATCTGGACGATTTCATCGGCCTGGATTTTACGACAGGGCCGGATGGAAAACTCTATCAGCTTCCGGATCAGCAGTTTGCAAACCTGTATTGGTTCCGTGCCGATTGGTTTGAACGCGCAGACTTGAAAAAGCAATTTAATGACATCTATGGCTACTCACTAGGCGTGCCTACAAACTGGTCTGCCTATGAAGACATCGCAGAATTCTTCTCTGTTCATGTAAAAGAGATTGATGGCGAGCGTGTCTATGGTCATATGGATTACGGTAAGAAAGATCCGTCTCTAGGCTGGCGTTTCACTGATGCCTGGTTCTCAATGGCTGGTGCTGGCGATCGTAGCTTGCCGAATGGCTTGCCGGTTGATGAATGGGGTATTCGTGTTGAAGGCTGTAAGCCTGTAGGCTCAAGCGTTGCCCGTGGTGGTGCTACTAATGGTCCTGCTGCTGTTTATGCTACAACAAAGTATGTGGATTGGTTGCGTAAGTATGCGCCACCACAAGCTCAAGGTATGACGTTCTCTGAAGCCGGCCCAGTACCTGCTCAGGGTGCGATTGCTCAGCAGATTTTCTGGTATACCGCGTTTACAGCGGGTATGACCAAGCAAGGTCTGCCAGTGGTGAATGAAGATGGCACGCCGAAATGGCGTATGGCTCCATCTCCAAAAGGACCGTATTGGGAAGAAGGTATGAAGTTGGGTTACCAGGATACTGGTTCCTGGACGTTCATGAAATCTACACCAAAAGAGCGTCGTCTGGCGGCTTGGTTGTATGCCCAGTTCACAGTATCAAAGACAGTGTCTCTGCAGAAAACACTGGTGGGTTTAACACCTATTCGTGAGTCTGATATTTACTCTGATGCGATGACTGAAGCGGCACCTAAACTGGGTGGTCTGGTCGAGTTCTATCGCAGTCCTGCACGTACACAGTGGACGCCTACGGGTACCAACGTTCCTGACTATCCGAAACTTGCGCAATTGTGGTGGCAGTATATTGCTGAAGCTGCAAATGGTGAGAAGTCACCTCAGGAAGCACTGGATGGTTTGGCAGCAGCGCAAGATAAAGTCATGATGCGTCTGGAGCGTGCTGGTGTCCAGGGTGAGTGTGGTCCGAAGCTTAATCCGAAAGTTGATCCTCAGCAGTGGTTGAGCCAGCCAGGTGCGCCAAAAGCGAAACTTGCTAACGAGAAACCCCAAGGTGAGACTGTGGCATATAAAGATCTTCTGCAAAGCTGGAAGGTTGCCGCTACTAATTAAAACTGCCTGAAGTGCTCGCCTGCAACTATTCCTGGTGGGCTAGCACTTTTTTCATTCCTGGTACCTTTGCTTACCTGAAAGTCCAGAAGAAATTCTGGCAAAGGCTCTTGCTGGGTCGTTCACACCTAAGCAGGTTTTGCCTCCCTTGCCTTAATGGCAAGGGAGGCTTTTTTATGGCTCATCGTTGATTGCCGGGGAGCGCCTCTTAAAGCTTCTGACTGGTATCTTTTTCTCGGGCAGATCCAACCCCAAGGCGATATTAAGTATTGTAGGGCTCCACTTGGGGCGCCACATCTATGCTGCACAGCCTTTTGGCGACAACTATCCTGCCACTGGGGGCCCTTCGAAAAAGTCCCTCCCTAGTTGTGAGAGACAGGGTGCTGGTGAATCTTGTGGGAGGTGCGCCTCGCGCCGAGGCGCCGCTCCCACGGGGTCCGTCCGCTAACTTCCGCGATATGCAAGACGCTCCCATACTTGCAAGTGCAAGTATGTTTCTGAAGTTGAGTGCAAGTATGTTTACAAAACCAGGGGCTTGCTACAGTACCCTTGAGGCTGGTTGTTAGAGATGGTCTCTACAGAGACTTGAGAGCCTGCTTAAGGCTCTGGACTTCAGACTCCAAGGCTGACAGAGCTTCAGGCGCCTCGTCCAGTGTGCCCTTTCGTGCCATCAGCTCCAGTTTCAGCGCGGCCGCAACGGTACGCTTGGCGGCAAAGATATCTGCCGTTCCTTTCAGTGTATGGGCGGCTCGCCGCAATGCGACAGAGTCGCCCGCTGCCAGGGATTCGTGGATCTCCGCCATCAATTTGGGATACTCTTCGTAGAACAGTTCGACCATCTCATTGAGGGTGTCGGCATCGCCGCCGACCCGCTTCAGGGCGTCCTCGGGATCGAATACCTCACAGGCGTCTGGATGCGGGGGGGCTGAGGCCGCCTCTTGAGATGAAGAGCTCTGAGATGAAGAGCTCTGAGATGAAGAGCTCTGAGATGAAGGGGCCGGGACGCTATAGGGCTCTGGCGTGACGGCTTCTACCGTCACTGCCGGTACGACCTGTTCAATCGTGTCATAAAGTTGCTGGGAGCGTATCGGTTTGGGGATGTAGTCATCCATCCCTGCGGCCAGGCACTGCTCGCGGTCTCCTTTCATGGCGTTGGCGGTCATGGCGATGATCGGCAGATGCGCTGAGCTGCCCGACTCCAGTTCCCGGATGCGGGCGGTTGCCTGGAAGCCGTCCATCTCCGGCATCTGCACATCCATGAGCACCAGATCGAAGGACTCCCGTTCGAAGCAGGCGACCGCTTCTTTACCGTTATTGGCGATGACCACCGAATGCCCCCGCTGCTCCAGCAGCTTGGTGGCGACCCTCTGGTTGATCAGCCCGTCTTCGGCGAGAAGAATGTGCAGCGGTGTAATGCCGAGTATGGGGGCCTGGGTTTCCACCGGCTGGGTGGCCAGGCCTTTGAGGCTGAGAATGGCGTTCAGCAGGTTGGACTGCTTGACCGGTTTCGTCAGGCAGTGGGCAATCCCTCTATCCTGAAGGCGGGTCGTTTTCTCGGACTGCCCCACGGAGGAGAGCATGATGATCGCCAGCGCCGAATACTGCGGCTCCGCCCTTAGCCGTTGCGCCAGCTCAAAGCCGTCTATGCCGGGCATCATCGCATCCAGCAGCATCAGCTGATAAGGCGTCCCGGCAGCCTGGGCCTGTTCCAGTTTAGCCAGCGCCTCAGCCCCTGAGGCCGCAGTCATGGGCTTCATGGCCCAATTGACCAGTACCTCTTCAAGAATACGCCGGTTGGTAGCATTGTCGTCGACGATCAGAACCGGCAGTTCATGGATCGCGGAAAGCTCCTTTGGAAGGGAAGTGGAGGGCCCCTGTTGCCGTTTCAGGAGCAGTGAGAAATTGAAGGTTGTGCCGACATCGACGGTGCTTTCCACCGACATCTCCCCGCCCATCATGCCGACCAGTTGGGATGAGATCGCCAGGCCCAGGCCGGTGCCGCCGAAGCGGCGGGAGATGGAGCTATCGACCTGGCTGAAGGATTCAAAAATATGTTGGCGCTGCTCCGGCGGGATACCGATTCCCGTGTCGCGGACAGAAAAAGCCAGCACAACTTCATCTTCCGTCAGGGCTTGCTGCCTGACATCCACCAGGATCTCTCCCCGTTCGGTGAATTTGATTGCGTTACCTACCAGGTTGACGATGATCTGTCGCAGCCGTCCGGGATCGCCGATCAGCTCATCGGGTATCTCCGCAGGAATACGGCCGACGAGTTCCAGGCCCTTCTCAGACGTCCGCATGGCAAGGGTCTGCAGGGTGTCGTCCAGGGTGTCCCGCAGATTGAAATCGATCGCTTCCAGCTCCAGCTTGCCGGCTTCGATCTTGGAGAAGTCCAGGATATCGTTCAGCAGCCGCAACAGGGTGTCTGCCGACTGCTTGATCAGGTTCAGGTCCTCCTGCTGCTGTGCGGTAAGCTCGGTGTTGCCGAGCAGTTCGGACATCCCGATGATGCCGTTCATGGGGGTGCGGATCTCATGGCTCATGTTGGCCAGGAATTCGCTCTTGGCTTGATTGGCCGCCTCCGCTCGTTGAAGAGCTTCGCGAGCCTTTACGGAATCACGGAATACGATTAGCGCGTTCGCCATGCGACCAATCTCGTCAGGCCCGCCCGCCGGAAGCGGTGACCCCAGGTCACCGTCAACAATCTGCAACATTCTGTCACTTAGTGCCGTTAAACGGGCGATCAGGTTACGCCCGACATAGAGCCACACAATGAGGATCGAGCTGACTAGGCTCAGCACGACTATCGCGATCAAGATGCCGGTGCTTACATTCTGAACGGAAACCGCTTCTTGGTTCGCATTAGCAATGTCCAGCTTCGCGCTTTCGACTAGGCGGTCCACAGCTTCGGTCACCATCAGCGACAGTTCGTCGTTTTCAGTCGACAATGCCTCTGCTTCGACGAGAATATCGAGTTCACGTGCACGTAAAGCAGGAATGCTATCCTCTCCCGGCACGAAGCTGCCAAACTCCTGCAGTAAAGGCAGCAGATGCTCCTTAAGCTTCGGACTGAAAGTCGCTTCCAGTCGATTGATCTTGCGCAACGAATTTCTCATACGAAAGGTCATGATCATCAGCCGCTGGTGGCTGTTGGTTGTAGCCACTTGCTGCAATGCATCACTGACGATCGAGGCTTCTAATTGAGTGGTGTGCAGCGCTTGGAATAACGGCAGCAATTGCTCTATTTGACCAATGACGACGGAGTCATCTCGAGCAGACGGATCGGTAGAACTGGCCTTCGCGCGCCACTGTTTGATATCTTGCTCCATAACCGTCATCCACGGCGCCAGCAGCCGTTGAATCGCCTCATGAGTCTTGGATGCGTTGCGAAGCGACTGTTCCTTCCGGTCGGATATGCGAATTCGCCGTACGATCAGTTCGTCGATGGAGTCGAGATTGCTCGTCAACCGTTTAATCGTCTGTGTAATAGAAGTGTGATCGGCAGTACCGGCCAGTGCATGCTCAACGTCGCCGAGTAGATCGTTCAGCCTTTCGACTTCGTTCTCGATCCTGCTAGACTCCTCCTCGTACCGTTCAAGCGTGGTGACTGTGAGCAGCGCTGGTGCGGCGGCAACGACCCTTTCAGTCTGGCGTGATAGTTCCAGAGAAGCCAGGGCGGATGGAACTCTATACTGCGTAATCAGAGAGAGGCTATCGCGGACCTGGAAAAATGAAACCATTGCAGCCACCGCGGCACCCACCGCAAAGGCGCTAATGCAAAAAAATGCCAGAAGTAGTCGGCCACGAACCCCCATCTGATTCCTCACGAATATGGTCCTTATATCCAAACCTGTTTCGTATTTAACACGTTCCACATTTTAGCATATTAGCAGAAGAGGCCCGCTGAGAAGAGCTTCCATCAGAACTGTCCTAATCTAAAACTTACATTGTGGCGAAGGGCAGACAGAGAGTTCCATATTTACATAAACCCATAAAATAAGAGGGATATGATGGACCGACGAGCATTGCTTAAGGTAGTAGGGGCGGCTGCTGCAGCCTCCGCACTATCGCCGCCGGCAATTGCAAAGGGTGTGCGAGAACTGACCATGGTGACTGACTCGAGCGAAAAGGTTTCTTACCGATCGAAACGACACGCGGTGATCGCTTATTCATAGGCTTGCTGGCAAGTGGTTATATTCACTTGATCTTCGTTGGTCTCACTGAAATGACGCTGTGGATAGCATTAGGAATTTCCTGTGTTTGGCTTGTTGTAGTCATGCGTTGGGGGTAAGCATGCTTTTTAAATAGAGAGTGTGTGTATTTGATTGAGGCTGAATACAGGTGTGAGAACTTTTCTTGTTTTAATGCCTCATCCTTTTCGCCTTTCAGGGTGAAACAAGCACATGGCTTACTTTTAAGGACGCCATTGCACCATTAGTTGCAATCTTCATCTATGATGTTGATATGAAAAAATATAATAACTGGCCGAAACTTCTTGTTCTGAGTGCTGCTGTTTCTGTAGCAAGTATGAGCTGGCATGTTCAAGCTGATCAATACAGTGATGCGGCAAAGCAATGGGTTAATAAGGAATTCAAGCAGTCTACTCTTACCGAAGCAGAGCAGCTTGAAGAGCTTAAATGGTTTGCTGAAGCAGCAAAGCCTTTTCGTGGTATGACAATCAATGTCGCATCTGAAACCATCACTACCCATGAGTACGAGTCAAAGGTGTTGGCCAAGGCTTTTGAAGAGTTGACCGGTATTAAGGTTATTCATGATCTAATTCAGGAAGGTGATGTTGTAGAAAAGCTGCAGACTCAGATGCAGTCTGGCAGAAATATCTATGATGCTTACATCAATGACTCTGATCTGATTGGTACTCACTTCCGTTACGGTAAAGTCGTTCCTGTTTCCGATATGATGGCAGGCGACGGTAAAGACTACACGCTTCCAACGCTTGATCTGGACGATTTCATCGGCCTGGATTTTACGACAGGGCCGGATGGAAAACTCTATCAGCTTCCGGATCAGCAGTTTGCAAACCTGTATTGGTTCCGTGCCGATTGGTTTGAACGCGCAGACTTGAAAAAGCAATTTAATGACATCTATGGCTACTCACTAGGCGTGCCTACAAACTGGTCTGCCTATGAAGACATCGCTGAATTCTTCTCTGTTCATGTTAAAGAGATTGATGGCAAGCGTGTCTATGGTCATATGGATTACGGTAAGAAAGATCCGTCACTAGGCTGGCGTTTCACTGATGCCTGGTTCTCAATGGCTGGTGCGGGCGATCGTGGCCTGCCTAATGGTCTGCCAGTGGATGAATGGGGTATTCGTGTTGAAGGCTGTAAGCCTGTAGGCTCCAGTGTTTCGCGTGGTGGTGCTACTAATGGTCCTGCCGCTGTTTATGCTACAACGAAATACGTAGATTGGTTGCGGAAGTATGCTCCGCCGCAGGCGCAGGGTATGACGTTCTCTGAAGCCGGTCCAGTGCCTGCTCAGGGTGCGATAGCTCAGCAGATTTTCTGGTATACCGCATTTACAGCGGGTATGAGCAAGCTAGGCCTGCCAGTGGTGAATGAAGATGGCACTCCGAAATGGCGTATGGCGCCATCTCCAAAAGGACCGTATTGGGAAGAAGGTATGAAGCTGGGTTACCAGGATACCGGTTCCTGGACCTTCATGAAGTCTACTCCAAAGGAGCGTCGTCTCGCAGCTTGGTTGTATGCTCAGTTCACAGTATCAAAGACAGTGTCTCTGCAGAAAACGCTGGTGGGTTTAACACCTATTCGCGAGTCTGATATTTCCTCTGATGCGATGACTGAAGCGGCACCGATGCTGGGTGGTCTGGTCGAATTCTATCGCAGTCCTGCACGTACACAGTGGACGCCTACGGGTACCAACGTTCCTGACTATCCGAAACTTGCGCAATTATGGTGGCAGTATATTGCTGAAGCTGCAAATGGTGAGAAGTCACCTCAGGAAGCGTTGGATGGTTTGGCTGCAGCGCAAGATAAAGTCATGATGCGTCTGGAGCGTGCCGGTGTCCAGGGTGAGTGTGGTCCGAAGCTTAATCCTAAAGTTGATCCTCAGCAGTGGTTGAGTCAGCCAGGTGCGCCAAAAGCGAAACTTGCTAACGAGAAACCGCGGGGTCAGACCGTGGCATATAAAGACCTTCTTCAAAGCTGGAAGGTTGGCGCTACTAAGTAAAACTGGCTGAGGTGCTCGCCGGCAACTAATCCTGGTGGGCGAGCACTTTTTTATTCCTGATACCTTTGCTTACCTAGTGTCACAGATAAGGTAGTTAACAGTCTGTATTTCTAACTATCCGCGACTTTAGTAAGTCTGCTAAAGGGGTGAAGGTGCCTAGTGGTAGGCGGGTCTTGGGCTAGTCTGGGAGCTTTAGCCGTTAAGAATTGGTTGGCTACTGAGCAAGATTTTAGACAAGGGGGAAAGTAGCGTCATGGAGTTTTCCGCTTTGGGACTTATTGAAATAGTTTTTTTGCTGTAATTACCGTTGTTTACCTGAAAGTCCAGAAGCGATTCTGGCAATGGTTCTTGCTGGTTCGTTCACACCTAAGCAGGTTTTGCCTCCCTTGTCTTAACGGCAAGGGAGGTTTTTTTGGGCTATGTCTGAACTAACTGTTGCGATATCCATTCAATGTGTAGGGTGCCGGTGAGCCTGCGAACCGCACCACATGCCTGTAGCCGGTGCGGTTCATGCTTCACCGGCACCCTACGCCTACAAAAAAGTCGACGAAGAACCTTTGTTATAGCAATATCTGTGCTAACGATTGAGACCGTTTGCCATCACTGTAACAGCATGATTTTATTATAACGGATACCAACTCGGTTTCTCTGAATCAATGGGTTACATGACTGCAACAATTAACTCAGACATAGCCTTTTTTTTAGTATCACTCATATATATGAATATTTTTTGAATTTTATCAATTGCAATCAGATATGACTTATATAGCAGGGTAAATGATCGATTAGGCACGTCTTAAAAGTGTTTGCTTGAGTAATATTCTCGTTTCTTATTACAATGGGACATTTTTGTCCTCAGCATGTTGTAAAAAGTGGATAGCTCCCCGTGGCAGGATAGTTATGGCCCTGCCGAGTTGGCACTGTTTTTTCTTTAGGGAATCACTGACTGAATAATCACAACAATAGGGTACTCGGTGAATGAGCATTGGCGGCATTTCCTGGTTAAAGCATATTGGTATTGGCGGCAGATTGTTCCTGGCCTTCGTATTGATATCTTCCATTACCATTGTCGCCAGCGGTCTTGCGACCAATACCTATTTACAGCTGAGTGAGCGTTTACTGCTCCTTAAACATCAGTATATTCCTGGACTGGATGCCGCTGCCAGACTGAACGACAAGAGCCGTCTGATCGTTGCCACAGCACCGCTGCTGGTCACCAGCGACTCCAATTTCTCGCGGCTCAAAGCGATGGATGCCCTGAGTGAAGCCATCAATGAGATGGATGAGCTGATGCGCAATCTGCCCGATTACAATCGCTATTTCCGTGAGCTGATTGCGCAGATCCACAATAGTCTGACCTTGCTGAACCAAAGCGTTGAGCGTCGGGAGCAGATTCGGCGCGAGCTGGCCCAGCAGTCGCAATTGGCATTTCCGCTTTTTCAACAGTTGATTTCGGCGCTGGAATCTCATCCTGACAACGCCAGTTCTGAGGCGCTGGCAGGCATAATCAGCCGCCTCTATTATTTTTCCGGTATGGTTGAAAAAGTGCGCAATGACGCTTCCTTTAATGACCTGGATTACACCTTTCTACGTTTAGAGGGATTGGGCGAGCAGGTTGAGCAACTGCTTGCGAAGTTACCCAGGGACTACCTGGCGCCGACCCAGGTCGACGAGATCCAGCTGTTGCTGGAGATAGGTTCTCGTCGTGGCGGACTGTTCCAGCTGAAGAATGAGGAGTTGGATCTGCTTTATCAACAGAGCTATTTTCTGGAAAACAGTCAGGACCATATTCAGCAGCTGGCTGCCCAGATCAACCATCACACCAACCAGACCAACAACAGCATCAGTAATTCGCTGGAAAGCGCCATCAAATCCATCAACGTCAGTATCCGCAGCATTCTGCTGCTTTCTTTGGCCAGTTTGGCGGTGGCCGGCGCAATCTCCTGGTTCTATGTACGTCGCAATGTACTGCAACGAATCGCCGAGCTACAGCAAAACATGCGCGCGATTGCCTCCGCGCAGCTGGATACCCAGATCAGCATACGGGGTAATGACGAAGTCTCCAGCATGGCCCGGGACTTGAAACACTTTCAGAACACCGCCATTGAAGTGGAGCGCACCAACCAGCAGCTTTCCGCAGAAGTAGACGAACGAATTGCCGCCGAAGCTCAGTTGAAATCCGCTCAGAACGAACTGGTACAAGCCGGCAAGTTGGCGGCCTTGGGCCAGCTGAGCGTCGGCATTACCCATGAGATCAACCAACCATTGACCGCCATTGCCAGCCACCTGCACACCGCTGGTCGGCGGCTGGAGAAGCAGCAGCCCCAACAGGCACGCCTGAGCCTTGCCAAAATAAGTAGACTACTGGATAAGATCGCCGGTATTACTCGCCACCTCAAGGCTTTCGCTCGGGAAGCGGGCGCTGAACTCAGTCCGGTGGATCTGGATACGGTGATCACTGATGCGTTGGATCTGATGTCCAGTCGCCTCAGGGAACAACAATGCCAGCTGACTTACCTTCCCGGCCCTGCAGGATTGGCAGTAAACGCAGAACCCATCCGCCTGGAACAAGTGCTAGTCAATCTGATCAGCAATGCCGTCGACGCACTGGACAACTGTCAAACCCGCACCCTGGATGTCCAGGTCAGTAACAGCGATCACGAAGTCCGGATCGATGTAAGTGACAGCGGTATCGGCATCCCTGATGATCAACTGACGTTAATTTTTGATCCCTTCTTCACCCAAAAGGAGGTGGGAAAGGGCCTGGGGCTGGGACTGTCCATCAGCTACAACATCGTTCAAGACTTTGGCGGTCATATTCGGGTGCAGTCAACAGAAGGCCACGGCAGCCGTTTCACACTGATATTACAAAAGGCGGAACACTGAATGCTCAACGATATTCAGATCATCATTATTGACGACGACCAGGAGATCATCGAGGCCCTGACCGAGATGCTGGAACTGGAAGAATTCAATGTCGAGGGATTTTTGCAGCCGGAAAAAGCGCTGGTCACATTGGATAAAGACAGCCCGGTTGTGGTCCTCAGTGACGTTAAGATGCCGAGGATGGATGGCCTCAGTGTGCTGGCGAAGTTACAGCAGCTAGACGACGATATTCCAGTACTACTGATGAGCGGCCACGGTGATATTCCCATGGCGATCGAAGCGATGAAGGAGGGCGCCTATGATTTTTTGGAGAAACCCCTGCAACCTGAACAGCTTCTAAGCCAATTGCAGCGCGCTGCTGATAAACGTCGGCTGGTGCTGGAAAATCGCTGTCTGAAACAAAACCTGCAACAGCAGACCGGTCTCGATGGCTTTATCATGGGTGAATCGGCGGCCATTAAGAGCATTCGTCAGCATGTATTAGCTCTGGCACAAGCCAACGTCGACACCATCATCTACGGTGACACCGGCAGTGGTAAAGATGTTGTTGCCCGAGCACTTCATCAATTTAGCCAACGCCATGAAAAACGTTTTATCGCCATCAACTGCGGAGGCATCAGCGAGAGTCTGATCGAGAGTGAATTGTTCGGTCATGAAGCGGGCTCTTTCACTGGCGCGAATAAGCGTCATATTGGCAAGATTGAAGCGGCCAACGGTGGCACCCTGTTTCTCGACGAAATAGAAACCATGCCTTTGCCAGTGCAGATCAAGTTGTTACGAGTCCTCCAGGACCGCAGCGTAGAACGGGTTGGCAGTACCACCCCAATCCCGGTGAAATTGACGGTGATCGCTGCCAGTAAAGACGACCTGGCTCAGCTGGGAGAAGAGGGCCGTTTTCGTAAGGATCTGTTTTACCGTTTGAACGTCGCCAGCCTGACCATCCCGCCGCTAAAGGAGCGTCACGAGGATGTCCTGCCGCTATTTCATCACTATGCGCAGAAAGCCAGTGTACAGTTCTCGCGCCCGCTACCGGAGCTCAGCCCTGCAGAGATTACCTACCTGCTGCAACATGACTGGCCAGGCAACGTACGTGAACTGAAGAATGCGGCTGACCGATTCGTCCTCGGCATCAGCGAAACCAGCCTCGCTTCGACGGATACGGAGGAGGACAGCTATGGTAGCTATGAGGAACGCATGGAGCTGTTTGAACGCCACGTTCTCGAAGAGGGGCTGAGAGCAGCTCAAGGGCAACTAAATGAAGCCGCTGAACTGCTGAACCTTTCTCGTAAAACCCTGTACCGGAAGCTGAAGAAACACCAGCTGGACAAACAGCAGTTCAAAGCTCCGGAATAAAAAGGACAAGGTTGCCCCATTCGGCTTTTATGCATGGGACTCAACTGTCCCATTTGAAATGGCTTAGATTGTGGGGTTGTTGTAACTAATTGAATAATATTGTTATTTTATAGCTGGTATTACTTTTGCTAATAACTAGTGGAGTCCGATTTATGCCTTCTGGACCCACAGGAGTCACAGCCAGACTGTGACTGACTAAAATAATAAGACGAGTTACAAGGATAAAAATAATGCCAAACAAATTCCTTACCAGCCTGTTGCTGTCCGGTTCCCTACTGCTGGGCGCCAATGTTGCTCAGGCAGACAACTGTAATCATCGAGGTGTTTTGGATGACAAATTCTGTGACGAAAACAAAGATCTGGTAGCCGACTCACCCAAGGATTCTTCTAAATGGAGAGATCCCAGCACTCTGGTATTCACTTACACTCCCGTAGAAGACCCTGCCGTTTATAAAGACGCCTTTCAAGAATTCCAAGAACATCTGAGCGACGTTACCGGTAAAAAAGTGGTCTACTACACCGTACATTCAAACGCAGCGGAAGTAGAGGCGATCCGTTCCGGCCGTCTACACATTGCCGGCTTCTCGACCGGTCCTACCGGTTATGCGGTTAACCTCGGCGGTTATGTTCCTATCGCGGTCAAAGGCATGGCAGACTCTTTTCAGGGCTACAACCTGATTACCATCACCCGTCAGGACAGTGCCATTAAGTCCATGGAAGACCTGAAGGGCAAAGTTATTGCCCACACGTCCGCCTCTTCCAACTCAGGCAACCTGGCTCCACGGGCACTGTTCCCGGAACTGGGCATCATCCCCGACAAAGACTACACCGTTAAATACTCCGGCAAGCACGACCAATCCATCATGGGCGTATTAGCAGGTGACTACGATGCCGCACCGGTAGCGTCCGACGTATTCGATCGAATGGTGACCGCGGGCAGCATCAAGCGGGATGATTTCCGTATCCTCTACACAAGCCCTCGTTTCCCTACCTCGGCCTTCGGATATGCTCACGACTTGCATCCAGACCTGGTAAAGAAAATCAAGCAGGCATTCTCTTCCTTCCGCTTCTCAGAGAAGATGACCGAAACCTTCAACGGTGCTGACCGTTTCTACCCGATTACCTACAAAGCGGATTGGCAGGTTATTCGTGATATTGCCCATGCTACCGGTACCGCCTACACCAAAAAAGGCTTGAAGAAACTGGCCGAAAAGGACGCCGCCAAAGCCGCTAAAAAGCGCGCCAAACTACTTGCAGCTGAAGCCGCCAAGACAAACGGCTAGTTCCATTCTGTCAATAAAGGGGCCTCTGACACCTTTCGGCCGTTTCTAAAAGGCGATTAGAGGTTCCCTGGAACAACAGCATCTTCACAACTTATCAGTATTGTCTCTGCCGTTGCACTTTGACCACATGGTTAGTGGCCGTGCAGTTCAGAGCCCTCAATATTGATCACGTATTGAGAACAGGTTAATCCTATGACCAGATTTACCCATACAGTACGAAACCTGGCGACCCTTACTCTAGTGGCTGGTCTAAGCCAGAGCGCCCTCGCGGGCATCTCATCTATGGATGAGAAGATAGCTGCACAATTGGGCCCTCGGCCTTTCTTCCTCATTGATTCAATGGAAGCCAGCCCACTGAAAGAAAAATTGTCGCAATGTAAAGGCAACAGCTTCTATCGTAGCGACCTATCTATAGGCCATCGCGGTGCCCCGCTGCAATTTCCTGAACATACTAAAGAGTCCTATATCGCCGCCGCTCAAATGGGCGCGGGGGTAGTGGAGTGCGACGTAACGTTCACCAAGGATAAAGAGCTGGTGTGCCGCCACTCTCAAAAAGACCTGCACACCACTACTAATATTCTGGCAATCCCGGAACTGGCTGAAAAATGTACCGCTTCGCCGGACTACAGCAGCGAAACGCCTTTTAAAAATGTCGAGTGTCGTACCAGCGACATCACACTGGAGGAGTTTCTTTCTCTAAAAGGAAAAATGGATGCGGGCAACCCTGATGCCAAGACCTTGGAAGAGTACATGAGCGCGACGCCTGATTACCGCACCGATCTATATTCGACTGACGGTACACTGCTTAGCCACAAGCAAAGCATCGCCTTGTTTAAGGAGCTCGGGGTCAAAATGACCCCAGAACTTAAGAGTCCGGCGGTAGAAATGCCTTATCAGGGCAACTACAGCCAGCAGGATTACGCCCAGCAGCTAGTCGATGAATATAAAGAGATGGGGGTAGATGCTCGCGACGTCTATCCACAATCCTTTAACTTAAAAGACTTGCAGTATTGGATAGCCAATGAACCCCGCTTCGGTGATCAGGCGGTCTATCTAGATGGTCGCTACGACGATAAGCAATTTGATCACAGAAATCCTACCACCTGGTCGCCTACCATGGCAGAACTGAAATCCCAGGGCGTCAAAATTATTGCCCCACCGATGTGGATGCTGGTTACTGTCGAAAACGGTAAGATCTCGCCCTCTGTTTATGCCAAAGAAGCCCAGAAAGCAGGCCTCGATATCATTACCTGGACGCTCGAACGCTCCGGGCCATTGGAAAATGGCGGTGGCTGGTACTACCAAACCACCACTGAAATCATCGATAACGATGGTGATACCTTCGAGTTGTTGGATGTACTGGTCAAGGACGTTGGTGTTATCGGCGTGTTCTCAGACTGGCCAGCAACGGTCACCTACTACGCAGGCTGCACTAGCTGACCTATCTGGCTCCGGGATGGCTACTATCCCGGAGTCAGACGATTACCTTATCACTGAATAATACCCTTCAGCGGTAGCCAGGGTGGCTGCCGCCAGGTCATCTATTGTTTGCAGGAAATGAATATGTCTTCAGCTCAAGCCCTTCTTGAGACCCCCGCCTTTCTTGAAATCAAGGGGCTCAAAAAAGAATACGTACCCGGAAATCCAATCCTGAAAGGGATTGATGTCACCATCAACGAACCCGGAATCATCGCTATCATCGGCCCCTCAGGAACGGGCAAGAGCACGCTGTTACGTTGCATCAACCGGTTAATCGAACCCACTGCCGGACAGATCATCTTCGATCAGTCGGATCTGTGCAAAGCCAAGGGCCCGCAGCTACGCCGGCTTCGGCGCCATGTCGGCATGGTGTTTCAGGAGTACAACCTGGTGGAGCGCCTCAGTGTTATCGAGAATGTGCTGACCGGTCGTCTTGGCTATATGTCGGCCTGGCAGGCCTGGCGACGTAAGTTCAGCCAGCAGGATATCAACACCGCTTTCGAATTACTCGATGCCGTGGGCCTGACTGAACATGCCAGCAAGCGCGCCGACAGCCTTTCCGGCGGTCAGCGTCAGCGAGTAGGCATTGCCCGTGCGGTGATGCAGGATCCCCATATTCTGCTGGCCGATGAGCCCACTTCCTCCCTGGACCCCAAAACAGCGGTGGAGATCATGGAGCTGCTGGAGCGCTTCGCGCTAGAGAAAAACATTCCCGCTTTGGTGAATATTCATGATGTTACCCTGGCGCGACGCTTTGCCAAGCGCATGATCGGAATGAGCAACGGCAACGTTGTATACGACGGTGGTCCGGAAGGTATTACCGATGATCACCTGAAGCAGATCTACGGAGGGGAATCATGGCTGGTATAGATTTATCGACCACTCAAACACGGGGAAATCCGTTCAAGCGCAACTGGCTGGTTAGCGGCATTTGGCTACTGTTGGCGGCTTATGTGCTCTATTCTTTCAGTGCCATGGGGCTGAGCTGGGAGCGGGTCAGTCAAGGTCTGGTGTTCGCCGATAAACTGATGGACAGGATGTTCCCACCCAACTTCAGTCGTTGGGAATTGCTGCTGAGCGATCTCGCCGAAAGCTTGGAGATCGCTATTATTGCCAGCGTCGTGGGTATTTTCCTATCACTGTTTTTTGGCCTGTTCGCCGCCCGCAACCTGATGCCCAATTGGGTGAGTGTACCGATGCGGGGCTTTATTGCCATTTGTCGGACCTTTCACCCGGTGATCATCGCCATTCTGTTTGTAAAGAGCTTTGGCTTTGGTGCCCTGGCGGGGATCCTGACATTGATTGTCGCCTCAATCGGGTTTATTGCCAAATTGTTTGCCGAAGCAATTGAGGAGATCTCCCTGAAGCAGGTAGAAGCGATCCGTGCCACCGGCGCCGGTTTTGTCAGCGTCATCCTGTTTTCGGTGATGCCTCAAGTGTTTTCCCGCTTTCTTGGTTTCTCCACCTATCAGCTGGACTCCAACCTGCGCAACTCCACCATGGTGGGTATCGTCGGTGCCGGCGGTCTGGGTGGCACACTGTTCTCAGCCTTCCAGCGCTTCGACTACGACTTTGTCGCCGCGATTCTGATCACCATTATTGCGTTGATCATGTTGGGTGAGCTTCTCTCCAATGTGGTCCGCAGGATCTTTCAATAACAGGGCGGAGATTTTTCAAATGAACACCATAAATTACCATTGGCAACGCTTCACCCTGAGTCAGAAGCTATCGCGCTATGCCGTATATCTGCTGTTGACCATGGCACTGGTGCAGTCGGTTCGCTCCGTCGAAGTGATCCCGGAGTTTTTCTTCGATGCGCCGGAACAGATGGCTGATATGTTTACCCGCATGTGGCCGATCGATTTTGCATACTATCCGGTCTCGGTGCATGACGCGATGATCGAAACACTCAATATCGCCACCCTGGGCACGCTGCTCACACTAATCTTCGCCCTGCCTTTGGCGCTGATGAATGCCAGCAATGTGGTTGCCTCACCCTGGAGCCACTGGATTGCACGTTTTTTCCTGGTCTCCTCCCGGTCCATTAATTCGCTGGTCTGGGCGCTGCTATTTGTTGCTATCTTTGGTCCCGGCGTCATTGCTGGCGTTCTGGCCATCGCCTTTCGTTCAGTGGGTTTTGTCGGCAAACTGCTGGGCGAAGCAATTGAAGAGATCAATATGGGGCCCGTTGAGGCCCTGCAAGCCACAGGCGCATCCTGGATGTCGGTATTGCTGAAAGGTTATTGGCCGCAAATACTGCCAGCGTTTTTCAGTATCGTGCTGTTTCGCTGGGATATCAACGTGCGCGAATCGGCAGTATTGGGTCTGGTAGGTGCCGGCGGTATCGGCGTAGTCTTAAACGATTCCATGAACCTGTTTGAATGGCAGCGGGTGGCGGTGGCGTTGCTGGCAATCTTCGTGGTGGTTATCGTCGCCGAGATTGTGGTCGTCAATATTCGCAAGCGTTTGATCTAAATCTGCGGCTCATAACGTGGAGGAACCCGAAGGGCATGGCAGTTTTCAGAAATAGCTACTTAATAATGCGACACGGCCAGAGCGAAGCCAATGTAGCGGGATTGATCATCAGTGATCCCGCCATCGGTTGTGAGCGCTTCGGACTGACGGAACAGGGTCGACAGCAGGTCGTCGCCTCGGCGACTGAGTACACTGGAGAGCCCCTTAGCAGGATAATCTGTTCTGACTTTCTGAGAACTCGACAAACCGCCAAACTGGTCGCTGAGGCGCTGGGCCTGTCATCACTACAGCTGGAGTCGGGCCTGCGTGAACGCTTCTTTGGCTACTGGGAAGGGACGTCTGATGATAACTATCAAGGAATCTGGCAACAGGACCAATTTGTGGAGAAGCGATCCGCTGATGAAGTTGAAAACGTGCAACTGGTTCGACAACGTGGTCTCAAGGTCCTTGAAAAACTGGAACAGCAGTTTCAGAATCAGGTGATATTACTGGTCTCTCACGGTGACATGTTGCAGATTCTGCGCACCGCCTTTGTCGGAAAATCCGCCAATCAGCATCGCTCACTGCCGCATCACCAAACGGCGGAAATAAAGTGGTTGGTATCCCGAGGGGATGAATGCCCGGCTGTCTGAGCGACAGTCCGAATAGGCAATAAAAACCTGGGCCTTTATCGTAATGATAAGGGTTCATGGTTTTTCAGTATTGTTGGTAACTTTTATCAATTAGTACGGTAATCCCCCGGATTAGATTTGGCAGGTTTGGATTCTGTCTCTGGAAGTTTAACTGGGAACGATATTAGCCCAGGAATCATAGAGAACTCTCTGGGTGATGCATCAGGTTTACTTGGAGCAGCATTATTAGGTGTCTAAAATGAATGTGATGACCATCGGAGGAGCAACAATCGATATTGTTGTTGAAGCAGGGAATGGCAAGAGCTTTGAACCTGGGAAAAAAATCGATGCAGAAAAAATTGCCTTTTGTTTGGGCGGCGGAGGTATAAATTCATCTATTGTGTTAAATAAATTGGGTGGCAATATAACTCTTTGTTCTGCCGTTGGTGATGATTTAGAGGGCTCCATATTAACCAGTAAACTGACAAGTCTGGGCATTGATTTATCCTGCGTTAGTGTGTTGTCAGGGGATATAACTGGAAGGTCTGTAATTACTATTTCGCACAATGCTGAAGTGTCCGTCGTCGCTCAAAGAGGGGCCAACCTCAACTTCGAAGGAAACTCATTGCCCACGACACTAAAGCATCAGCTTATGTATATATCCGCGACATCACGACTGGTGGTAGAGCGACTTAGTGTAATGCTTGAAAACGGATATGCTGATCATTCCAAAATTGCTTTTAATCCGGGATTCAATCAGATAAAAGGTGGCGGAAAAGGCCTGGATTACCTTTGTAAGAAAGTTGATTTAGTCATTCTGAACCAAATTGAGGCTGAACAACTTCTGTTGACCCTTGGATGTAAGGATGTAGAAAATGCCCCCTTAGAAAGCCTGGGCCACAGACTGATTGAACATGGCCTAAAAGCAACATTAGTGACCGGTGGATCTTTGGGCGCATATTTTACCTCTCCAGACGATTTTTGGTTTCAAAACTCTATTCCTGTAGAGGCAGCCAGCACGCTCGGGGCGGGAGATACATTCGGCTCAACTTTTTCCTATTATTACTTCTCAGGTCAATCCGTTAAAATGTCGGCCAACCTTGCGGCAATTAACGCGGCCAACACGGTCGGTAAAACTGATGCAAACAGCGGCTCGCTAACGGAACCAGAACTTTTTAAAGATCTAGTTACCTTAAATGGTAGTAATAGTGATTCTGCTAGAAACGCACTAAATGAGAGCGTTTGCATTGACCAGACTTAACCTTTTTTCAATAACGACCAATCTCTAGTCTGAAATTTGTTTTTTTTGTGCGCATAATTGATTACATCGTTGGCTATTACAGCACCATTCAACGTAGGTATTCACCAGCCCTGATTTTTATACCAATAGCCATTAACGGTATCTGCAGGGATCGCATGATCTGGTGCGGGGGGACCTGGTGCTGCCGAATTGGCCGATCACCCCCGGCAGGACTGCATTGACTGGTCGAGAGCCGACTATGACCCGATCCAGTTCACACCGGCGCGCATCCTGATCAGCAAAGACCTCTCGAGGCAGATGCGGTAATGCGTTCTCAGCATCCACAAGAATGCGCGGCAGCTGAGAACGAATCTGACTACGCCCTTGCGGCAGCACGATTTCGTATTCCGTCAGAAATCCTTAAATCCACATGAAACGTCGAAGAACCGGTTTTTTACACTCTCGGTAGTTATGTACGTAGTTATGTACGTAGCTATGTACGTAGCTATACAGATACCTTTTTCCCAATCTCGGATGGGGATATTTTGTCCCCTTTTTACGATCAGGGGAAGTTACTTCATTCCGGTTTCCTTAGCGGTACGGACAGGAAAACGCCGAATTCCTTGTTGAAATCACAGCCAACGCGGCCATGAACTTTTCCCTGTTTGTCGTAAAAGCGGGCTGTGTCGGTCAATGGAATGATCGCTTCGTGCCAGACACCGGGATGGATGCAAACGCCTACGCTGCCGTCGAAATAGAAGGCAACCCAATCCTTTGGCGTCATATCGTCGCCGGGTTTAGCCAGTGCCGCGATGAAAGGTGCCCCGTCCAGTGGATAAAACAGTTGAGCCCCATCCGGGTGGTAATTGGCGTGCCAGATAAGTAGCTGTGATCGCTCAGGACTATCTGTTTGGGCGGAAGCCTCTGCAGGGTCTTTTGTCCAACCGAGCAGGTATTTATCCCCCACAGCTTGGTTCTCACCATAGAGATGCTCTCCTTCCCACCAGAAGCGGAAAATGCCATCAGCGTGACCGCCCTGGTTGCCGCTCCCTTGATCCAGCGGACGCCATCCCTGTGAGGGCCAGGTAACGATCTCGACATCATGTTTATAAGGGTCTGTAACAATTTCGCCAAAGCCCCCTAGAGATTCCGCAGTAGCCATGACAAGAGGCATTTCACATACCGGTAACCCAGGCTGGACCGGCGGGTTCAGCCAGTCAAAGTTTTGCGGTTCTAAGGGTTTAAAAAGATGTTTCATGGATTTTCTCCTTGGTTCTCGATGGCCAAAACTGCCATGTACTCCTGCTGGTGGGGCATCCAGGATTGACGTTGTTCAAACAGTTCGGCGCTGATGCCATCGATCAGGATCAGGATAAGTTTGTTCATAGCAAGCTTCTCCGGCGCAACGCCACTTTGTTTCAGGGAGAGAGTGGTGTGAGGCAACAGTGACCGAAAATCCGGATCATGGGAACCAATAATTTCTCAGGCCTGGTGATAGGTTTGCTTATAGCTGGTGTTACTTTTGTCAGCGCTTGTGTTGCACTAATTATATGAATCGCCCTGCAGTAAGCTGCGGGATTATCAGAAGACTAATTTATCAACAACCACTCTAATGGGAATATAATGATCCAGCTCAGGCACGGTGAGATTTGCCTTTTTTCGGCTTCATCCCATCGATCCTTCTTACTATGAAGTTGCAGCAAAGTAGTAGGCAGAGAAGGATAAACCTAAAAAAATTATGATGTTTTTCAAAAGTCGCTGCGGGAAATTCCTGGCGTATCTTGCAGCGCTGAAACCGCCTATCGTCGATCCTGTCATCATTACAAGTGATTCGGGCCAGGATATTAATCCGCCACCCATAAATATTATGATGCTTAGGATAGAGACTGCTGTGATCATGATGTTTTTTATAGCATTCGATTCATGAAAATCAGAATATCCGATAATTTTTAATATGGATAAAACGATTATCCCGAGTCCTGCGCCAAAATACCCGCCATAGATTGAGAAGGTAAATATAGATGCCATCCCCAAGCGGCTGTTCTTTAGGTCTGCATCGTTGGTGTGTTTAGAAATATAGCGATTTAATATATCTCCAGAGGCATATAAAAGCGTCGCTACCAATAACAGGTAAGGGGTCAGTTTAACGAAAATTTGGCTGGGACTCGCAATTAAAATAAAAGAACCCAGAACTCCTCCCAGCATACTGATAACAACGATTTTAACCGTGCTTTTTCCCATTCGTCTTAGCTCTTTAGCATATGACGGAATTGCCGCAGCGTAACCAGGCATAGTGGCTAAGAAATTACTGGCGTTGGCTACGTTAGGAGGGAGGCCTACACTTATTAATACAGGAAATCCTATCAGCGTTGCGCCGCCTGCAACGGCATTGATAACGCCGCACAAAACCCCGGCAAAAAACAGGTAGATGAAAATATCCAGCGCCACGCTTGATTCCCTTTATTGATTTCTAATATGCCGCTATTGGTAGATACAAGATGTGCTTTGCTATAACCAACAGTTTGTGGGCTGGCGTGTCATTGTGTCGTACTTATTATATGAATCCTCGTCCCCGCAGTATGTTGCGGGGGAGGGGGCAATCATTAATTAATCAACAGTCGCTCCAGCATGGGGATGTAATGATCCAGTTCGGGCACGCTGAGATCTGCTTCTTTACCTGCTTCATCCCAGTGGCGTACACGAATGGCATCCTGATAATTCGGTTCAGATTCAAACTTCGCCACATCCTGTTCGTTCATCGGTCCACCTTGCACCTTCAGCGATTGCTTAGATGCCTCAGACAGCACGTTATAGTAAATTGGTTTGGTAGCACATAAATAGCGTTTGGTGGCCACATGCAAACGAATCGGGTCTACAACACGGGCAGAAAAGTGGCCATCAAGAAATGCCGCGGCGGCATCTTCATGTTCATTGTCTATGCCACGCTGTAAACAATCCTCAGCGTATTCACTGGTGTAATGGCCGATGTCATGTAACAGGGCTGCGATTATCAATTCATCATCAGCACCGGCATTTTCAGCAAAATATGCGGATTGCAGCATGTGCTGCGCCATCGTTACCGGCTCACCCATATACCAATCACCGCCGTGATCAGAAAACAGACGGATGATTTTTTCGATGATAGGCGATTGGCTGTTCTGTCCACTCATGTGATGTTCCTTACTCGGTTGTTACTGAGTCGTTGCCTTCTCGGGTCAATGCGGACTGCAGGCTGTACAAACTATCGACATCCGCATAAGCGCCTTGCAACCAACGGCTTCCTGTTGTTGAAAAGCCTTTCCGGGCATGAAAAATTCGGCCATTGTCAAACATCACCAGCTGCCCAGCCTGCATCTTGAAGTTGATGGTGATTTCTTCCCGGTTGAGTATTTCTGCATAGTGTTGATAGGCTCGATAAAACGCTTTCATTTTGGTTTTATCGATATGAATTGGTGCGATAGAGCGGTTATTAAAGCGCACTTTTACAACCTGTCCCTGATCATTGACTTCAATTAATGGCACTCTCGAATGCAAGTCAGCATTTTTATCCTGAAATCGAAAATTAACCCAAGTACTGCTCAGTACCTCGAAATCCTCCGGGGACTCTTCACGCAGAATGTCCACCGCTTTAAAGCCATCAGCCAGTATCGACTCGCCGCCATCAACGGTGTTTTCCAGGCAGTGTAGTAACTGGATAGTGGGTAGCGGATCACGGTAGGGGTTATCGGCATGCAAACCCAAACCCAGGTTGGTAAAGGCAAGGTTATTGGGTTCGACCACTGTTTTTACTTCAAATAACTCACCATAATTGGTCTCACGCACGTAACCAAATGTACGTATCACCTCAAGAATTTGCCCTGGCGTGGTGGGAACCTGGTTCAAAATCGCAAAGCCAAATTGATCAAAATGAGAGAGTACCTGCGCCTTAGCCGCAGTATCATTTAGATATTCGGGATACTCAAAGTTAGATTCATCGACCGAAAGTGAGCTATCCCACAGTGTTTTTGCATGTTCAGAGCGGTTGCTAAACGGCTCAGTCAAATCATAGGCATTCTGGTGTAGCCAGCTAATCGAAAATCTGGAGAAATGATCGGGAGTGAATGTAATCTCTAACTGCTCGGCATCCACTAGCACCACTGATTCGATCTTCACATCCAACGGAAAGTCGGTGACATTCATTAACCGCTGGCCACTATGTGGGTCCCGACTTTCAGGCATTTGACAATGATCCCGCAACCAGACTGCGAGAAACTCACTTTTACGGCCATCCTGCCAGCTAACGACCAATTGTTCGGGGCTATATTCAAATTTAATCATATGAATCCTTAACTCTTATTAAATTGCGAGCGACAAAGACTCGTTAAATTACAAGCAATGTTGTTGTAGCCTGGGCGGAAAAAATGCCTCCATATTCAGGCGATGGCAACCATCACCCGCCGGTAACATCGCCGCGACCCTCACCAGAGTGATCGCCCGTTTGGGAAGGCCACTAATGGACCGGCGCTGATGCCGTCGATCATGATCAAGATACATTTGTTCGTAGTGAGTTTCTCAGGCGCAACGCCACCTTGTTTCAGGGTGAGGTTTGTTTGTTGAACAGTGACTGAAAAGCCGGATTATGGGAACCCATAATTTCTGAGGTCTGGGGATAGGTTTTCTTATACCTGTGGGTGGAGGGGAGGGCAGGCTACAAATGCCCGTTAAATTGCAAGTCAGGTTACTGTGGCTTTGCCAGAGGACTCTCCTCTATTCAGGCGATGGCCACCATCATCAGTCCAGTAAACATCAGCGCGACTCCGATTAATCGAGGCCGTCCCCCTTGCTCCTTGAGCAGCAACAGACCCAGAATCACGCCGATCGGAATGCTCAGCTGGCGAAAGGCGACCACGTAGCTGACGTCGTCTACATACAACATGGCGGTTAGCACCAGGCCATAGGTAAAGACGGCGCCGACCCCCACCAGGATAATCGGCCGCTTGGGGCTGATCATCAGATCCCGGACCTGCCGCCGCCCACTTGGGATGGCTAGCAGTGTCAGGGCGAAACAGCCCGCCGAGAACAGACTCATCAGGGCGAGATAGAGCAGAGAGACCTCCGGGGCCGAGAGCTCCAGGTCCTGGCGTAGCAGCTGTAGCGCCCGACTGTCGATCACCGAATAGACGGTGGTGCCCAGAGCCGCCAGTATCGCGTAAAAACAGCCGATATTAATGTATTGGCGAACATGCCAGTGGCGAAATCGAGTAAGGGGTATTAGAAAGGTACCGGCGACGATCAGCAGCATGCCTGCTATCGCGGTTTGGCTCAGGGCATTGATGCCACTGCCTATAAGGGTTACGGAGCCGACCATCAGTACCGGCATGGCACGGGCTATAGGGTAAGCGATGGAGAGATCGCCGTTGCGATAAGCCGCACCCAGGGCCATATTGTAGAAGGTCTGGGCAATTCCGGTAGCGATCAGCAAGCCCCAAACCTGTGCTGATATCCGTTCCAGGTAAGAGGAGTAATAGGGTAATACCGGCAGTAAGCAGAGCGCGCCCACTGTCACTGAGGCCATCAGGAAGGCGGAGCTGGCCTGGCGGCTTTTCACCATCATGTTCCACCCGGCATGCACGAAGGCGGAAACCAGCACCAGGATGATCGCTATCAGGCTCATATGTTTATCTTTGGCGCTCGGTTAAGTTGCTTCAGTTCTGTCCAGGATGTCGAAAATCTCTGCGACGTTGCTCAATACATGATCGGCATCTTCGCACAGTTGGCGCGGTTACTGATACCGGTTTTCGCCCCAATAGTGCGGCCAGCACCGGCATTGCGTCCCATTTTGAGGAAGGCGGAGCTGGCCTGGGGGCTTTTCACCATCATGTTCCACCCAGCATGCACGAAGGCGGAAACCAGTACCAGGATGATCGCTATCAGGCTCATATGTTTATCTTTGGCGCTCGGTTAAGTTGCTTCAGTTCTGTCCAGGATGTCGAAAATCTCTGCGACGTTGCTTAATACATGATCGGCATCTTCGCACAGTTGCTCGCGATTACTGGTGCCAGTTAGCACACCGATGGTAAGGCCAGCACCGGCGTTGCGTCCCATTTCGATATCGTGCAGGTTATCGCCGATGACGATCACCTCGTCCTGATTCAGGCCGGTATGGCGGCAAAAAGCGTGTACCATGCCAGGGCCCGGTTTGAAACCGTGTCCACTGTCGTAACCGCAGATAAAATCCAGCTGATCCAGAATGCCGAAGGGGGCCAGGGAGAGTTCTGCTCCCTGCTGACTGTCACTGGTGGCGATCCCCAGCTTGATACCTCGTTGCTTGAGGGAATGGAACAGGGTGCCCAGATCCGTGACCGGAACGCCGTTTTCGGCGCCTTGCTGGCGGAAGATAGCATCCATCCCCGATACCAGATCGACAGGCGGTTCTCCTTCCAGCAGGGTGCGCCAGCTTGTGGCTATTTCGGCGGTATTGCCTGCGGCCAGCAACGATCCACTAGTGATAATATCCAGCTCCGGGTCATAGCCGCTGGCGATGATCATACGCTCCGCCAGGGCAGTATCGTTACCGGCTACCCACTGAGCGGCTTTGCGAATGCCGGGCATCCAGGTAGCCATGAAATCCAGCAGCGTGCCATCTTTGTCAAACAGGATGCCTTTATATTGAGTCATGAAATTGCCCTATTGCCCTATTTGGGTATTGTTAGTTGGGTATGGTTAGATAGAGGGTTATAAAAACCGTTTAAATTGTTTGTCAAACAGGCTGAGCCACCACTCTTAACCGGGTTCGCTCAAGGGCTGTGCATCCGTTTTCTGACGTAAACGGCTGGAGCGTAATTCGCCGGCCTGCTCAAGCAAGGGATAGGCCACTGAGGCCAAGTGGGAATTGATCCTTTTCAGGTCGCGCAGTATATCCAGGAACAGGGCACTATCTTTGGGTGAGATAGTCAGCTGCTCTTGCAGGCATCGCTGATGTGCGTCGATGGCTTGACGCTCATTTTCACGAATCGCCATTTTCTGCTCAAGCAGTTGGCGGGCGTCGCCCAGATTGCCGGTCATCAGCACGCTGAATGCCAGTTTCATATTACTCCGGGTCGCCTGATGCAGTTGCTCGATCTCGCCCATATCGGCGCGGGAAAAATGGATGTTTTTATCAACGGTCTTCCTGATCAGGTCGACCAGGCTGGTTTCGACAATATCGCCAACATGCTCCAGGTTGGTGGTGAAGCTCAGGATTTGATTGCAACGGCGACGCTCTTTCTGGTCCAGCGACTTGCGGCTCAGTTCGGTCACATAGAGTTTGATTTTTTCGTGGTACTCATCGACCAGATCGTCGGCCTGGCTGATTTTCTTCATTGGGGCGCTGTTTTTCTGGCGCAGGGCGTCAAAGCTTTTGTCCACCATTGTCTCCAACAGATCGCCCATACGCAGCACCTCACGCAGGGCGTTGGAAAGCGCCACGTTGGGGGTGCCCAGGGCTGCACGATCCAGATAACGGGGTTTTAGACTGACCTCTTCCTCTTCACGATCAGGCACTAGTTTGGTGATGAGTTGCCCGGCGTAACTCACCAGAGGCAGGAATAACAGTGCGACACCCAGGTTGAACAGCAGATGAAAATTAACCAATTGACGGGCCGGTTCTGCTTCGAATAGGGGTAAGTAGGCGGTAACCTGGTCTAGCCAGGGCAGCATCAGGATTACACCGGCCAGGCGGAACAGAAAGTTGCCCAAAGGTGGGCGGCGTACGGCCGGTGCGGAGCCCAGGGTAGCAATCAATGGTGGCAAGCCGCCGCCGAGGTTGGCGCCCAGAATCAGGACAAAGCCCACGTTTAGGGGTAATGACTGAGAGGCGGCTAAAGAGATCACCAGCAACACGGTGGCGAGGCTGGAATGGGCCAGCAGACTGAGCATGGCGCCGATCAAAAGTGCCAGTACCGGTTCATCCCCGAGGGAGGTCAGCAGGAATTGGATGACCGATGATTCACGCATCGGGGTGGAGGCTGAAACGATCAACTGTAGCGCCAACAGCATTAGCCCTAAACCCAGGGTGACGCGACCGAGATGCTTCTGTCGTTCGCTGCGGGCGCTGAGGAACAGGCAGACACCGATAAACAGGAGTACGGGTTTGAGCAACGAAAGGTCGAAGGATAGCGCCTGGGCTACTAGCGTCGTGCCTATATCGGCACCTAACAACAGTGCCAGGGTTGGGGCAATAGAAATGGCACCCTGACCGGCGAAGGAGCTGGCCAGGAGGGCTGTAGCGGTGCTGCTCTGCAACAGGCAGGTGATTCCGATGCCTACGCCGAAGGCCTTGTAGCGGTTGGAGAGGCTGCGTCCAAGCTGGCGTCGTAGTTTGCCACCATAGGCCCGCGTTATGCCCGTGCGTACCATGCGTAGTCCCCACAGCAGCAGAGCAACTCCGCCCAGCAGGTTAATCAGAACTGTCGTTCCTACGGCTATTTGCATTGTGGCTTATCCATCTTGTTTTCTATTGCTTCGCTCATGGGGTTATTAGTTAGCCCTGCTTGTTTCGTGGGGTGATGCATTGTCTTGAGGCGATAATAGTCTTAGGGCGATATTCGCCACTCTAGATGCCGCTATTGGGCAGCCGGAGACTGTTAGATTGTTTTTCCGGGCTTAGGTGGATTTGATCGGGTCACAGATCAAATCCACCGGGCTTCTAATTGCCTGCCGACTGCATCTTGCGTGTACTCAGTACCTTGTCCAACCAGTCGAGTTTCATCTCAGGCACCGAGGAGAGCAACAGGTCGGTGTAATCGTCGTAAGGCGGAGACAGTACCTTGGATCGACTGCCGAAGCGCACCAGTTTGCCCTGATACATCACTGCAATGCTGTCGGATATGGCTCGTACCGTGGCGATATCGTGGGTTATAAACAGGTAGGCAACCTGATGCTTTTCCTGCAGTTGCAGGAGCAGTTTCAGGATCTCATCCGCTACCAGTGGATCGAGTGCCGAGGTAACTTCATCACAGATGATCAGGTCCGGTTTAGCTGCCAGAGCCCTGGCGATGCAGACTCGCTGCTTCTGCCCGCCAGAGAGTTCCGCCGGGTAACGGTCGATAAATTTCTCCCCCAATTCAATCTGATCCAGCAGTTCAATCACCTTGCGGCGTTTCTCTTGCCCACGGATACCGAAGTAGAATTCCAGCGGTCGGCCGATAATCTGACCGATAGTCTGCCTTGGGTTCATTGCCACATCAGCCATCTGATAAATCATCTGCAGGCGTCGCAACTGTTCCTTGTTGCGCTTTTTGAGTGCCGCTGGCAAAGGGGCTTCGCCGAACTTTACCTGCCCCTGCAGTGGGGGCAGCAGGCCGGTTATAACGCGCGCCAGGGTTGATTTCCCCGACCCGGATTCACCCACAATAGCAAGGGTTTGTCCGGCGTGAAGGTGCAGCGAGACGTCCTTGAGAATCAGGTTGGCGCCGTCATAGGCGGCACTGATATTGTCTACCGAAAGCAGGGGGGGCTGATTTGGAGAGGCAGCCTCCGGTTTCTGGATTGACTGTGCCGTGACCAGATCCTTGGTGTAAGCCTGTTGAGGGTTGTTGATAATCTGATCTGTCGTTCCGTATTCTACGGTTTTGCCGTTTTTCAGTACCATTATCTCATCGGAGATCTGCGCAACTACTGCAAGGTCGTGAGTAATGTAGAGCGCCGCCGTATGAGTCTCATGGATGGCGTGCTTGATTGCGGCCAGTACATCGATCTGGGTTGTTACGTCCAGCGCGGTGGTCGGCTCATCAAAGACGATCAGATCCGGTTTTGAACACAGGGCCATGGCTGTCATGGCGCGTTGTAATTGGCCGCCGGAAACCTGATGGGGGTAGCGCCGGCCAAATATTTCCGGCTCGGGAAGACCTAGCTTGGCAAACAGTTCATCTGCAAAGGCTGTGGCTTCAGCACGCGACATCAAGCCGTGTTCCAGTGCCGATTCGATCACCTGATCGCCCAGTCGGTGAGCCGGATTAAAGCTGGCTGCCGCAGATTGGGCCACATACGCGACCTTGACGCCACGAACCTGGCGGACCTGCTGATGGGAAAAACTGAGGATATCTTCACCGTTGAGTCGCACCTCGCCACCGGTAATTTCGCATCCGCCTCGTCCATAGGCCATCGCCGATAAACCGATCGTCGACTTACCTGCGCCGGATTCGCCGATCAGCCCCAGAACATGGCCTTTTTGCAACGTAAATGAAATTTTATCGACGATTACCATATGGTGACTTTCTTCGCCGGGAAAGGCTATGTTGGCGCCGATACGCAGGTCTTTGACATCCAGCAGTGGCGTGTCACTCAGGGTATTATTGTTATCAGTGGCAGTTTGCATCTGTTGGCTCATTAGCCTCGTCCCCCTTTCAGGCTGGTGGTGCGGCTAAGAATGGAATCCACTACCAGGTTGATGCTGATGGTAAGGATAGCGATAGCTGCTGCAGGTATCAGCGCGGCAGGGATACCGAAAACGATACCGTCCTTATTTTCTTTAACGATACTGCCCCAGTCTGCTTCTGGCGGCTGGATGCCAAGGCCCAGGAAGCTCAATGTGCTGAGGAATAGCACCGCAAAGGCGAAGCGCAAACCGAACTCGGCAAACAGCGGCGTTAGCGCATTGGGTAGAATCTCCCGGAAGATAATCCACAGGGTCTTTTCCCCGCGCAACTTGGCTGCCTCGACAAAATCGAGCACAGTAATATCTACTGCCACCGCTCTGGAGAGGCGGAATACCCGGGTAGAATCAAGCACCCCCATCACCAGAATCAACGTAATCATGTTGGAAGGCAGTACCGAGAGTACAACCAGCGCGAAAATCAGTGTTGGAATGGCCATCATCAGGTCGTTTAATCGGCTCAGCAATTGGTCGACTCGACCCCCTTGTACTGCTGCCAGAAAGCCAAAAAAGCTGCCCATGAAGAAGGATATTAATGTCGCGGCTCCAGCCACGAAGAAGGTGTTTCGAGCGCCGTAGATCAGCCGGGTTAGCAGGTCCCGACCGAGCTGGTCGGTGCCCAGCCAGAATTGTGCCGACATCGGTTCCCACACCTCACCGACAATTTCAACTGGCCCGTAGGGGGCAACCCAGGGGGCGAAGAGCGCGGCCCCGGCAAAAATAGCCAGCCCCACAAGACCCAGGCGAGCCCCCCAGGAGAGATGATCCAGTAAGATGCTTTTTTTCTCTAAAGCTCTGGACATCAGTCCAGACTGACTGGCTGGCGTACCATTTTCCGCTTTTGCAAGCATGTATACCTCACTTCGGGTGTCGCAGGCGTGGATTGGCGATGATTGCCATGATGTCCGCGAACATATTCAGGAAAATATAGATGGCTGCGAAGATCAGTCCCGCAGCCTGCACCACGGGAACGTCCCGTCTGGTGACATGGTCAACCAGTAACTGGCCCATGCCGGGGTAGACAAAGATAATTTCCACTACCACAACCCCTACCACCAGATAGGCGAGGTTCAGCACTACAACCGTGATGATGGGTGATATTGCGTTAGGAAACGCATGGTGGAAAATGATTTTGAACGGACTCAGGCCCTTAAGCTCTGCCGTCTCCACGTAGGGGCTGGACATCACGTTAAGGATTGCGGCTCGGGTCATGCGCATCATATGGGCGAGTACAACCAGAGTCAGGGTGGCGCAGGGAAGCGCTATGGCGTTCATCTTGTCCGCAAACGACATGCCATCGTAAATGATGGATGTTGACGGGAACAGGTTCCAGGTAACGGCAAAGAACATGATCAGCAGATAGCCGATAAAGAACTCCGGCAGCGATATCGCAGCCAGCGTTGTCATCGATATAAGTTTATCCACAAAACCGTCGCGATAGTGAACGGCAATCATGCCCAGAAATACCGCTAGCGGCACGGCCACCAAAGCGGCCCAACCGGCAAGAAACAACGTGTTGCCCAGGCGGCTGGAAATCATTTCACTGATATTTGCGCCGCTGCTCAGGGAGGTTCCCAGGTCGCCTTGCAGTATCCCCATAAACCAATTTATATAGCGAGTATGGGCTGGATCGTTAAGCCCCATCTGCGCCCGTAAGTTAGCCAGCGCCTCCGGTGTAGCGGACTGTCCCAGAATACTCTGGGCAACATCACCGGGCAGCATCTCGGTGCCGGCAAAAATGACGATGGAAATTGCCACCAACAGGAGTAAGCCAAGCGCAGTGCGCTTGGCTACCATCATTACCAGCGGGCTGGAAATTGATGCCATCATAGTTATGCCAGCCAGCAGCGAATCAGCGCGTGGCCGTTGGACAGGCCGGCCCCTGGATCTTTGACATAGCCCTGCACCTGGGTGGAAATGCCGTCAATGAAGTCGTTGAACATGGGGATAATGGCGCCGCCGTCGGTGTTCACCATCTGTGCCATATCCTGGTAGATCGCTCCCCGGCGCCCTGGATCCAACTCGGTGCGAGCCTGGATGAGCAGTTCATCGAACTTGGGGCGAGCCCATTTTGTATCGTTCCAGTCGGCATCGGATTTGTAAGCCACGCTGTACATCTGATCCTGGGTCGGACGGCCACTCCAGTAAGATGCGCAGAACGGCTTGGCATTCCATACATTGGACCAGTAACCGTCGGAAGGTTCGCGTTTAACTTCGATCTTGATGCCCGCCTTGGCGGCCTGCTGTTGATAAAGCACCGCAGCATCCACGGCACCAGAGAAGGCTGCATCGGAGACGCGCAGTACAACGGGGCCTGAGTGGCCAGACTTCTTGTAGTGGTGTGCCGCTTTATCCGGATCGTATACGCGTTGTTCGATTTCGCTCGGGAACAGGTCATAAGCCTGGTTGATGGGGAAGTCATTGCCCACTGAGCCATACCCATGGAGGATGCGCTTTACCATTTCCTCGCGGTCGATAGCGTCTTTCAGTGCCAGGCGCAGGTGGTTGTTGTCAAATGGTGCCTTATCACAGTGCATTATGAAGGTGTAGTGGCCCCGACCCGAGGTGTTCTCGATGTTGATCTTGGGCATGCGCGCCAGCAGTTTGGCGGTCTTGGGGTCAACCTGGTTGATCATATGCACACGGCCCGACTGCAGCGCTGACATGCGCGCGGTCTGGTCATTGAGTACCAGTACCTCGACAGAGTCTGCATGGCCTACATTGTCGTTCCAGTAGCCGGCGTATTTCTTGCCCAGATAGCGGACGCCGTGTTCTGCTACTTCCACCTGGTACGGACCTGTGCCAACACCCGCGTCAGGTTTATCCATGCCGCCGTTGGGTTGAATCATCAAATGGTAGTCGGACATCAGGTAAGGGAGATCGGCATTACCGGACTTCAGAGTGACAATAACCTGGTGTTTGCCTTCGGCTTCAATTTTTTCAATGCCACGCATGATACCCAGGGCACCGGATTTGGTGTCTTCGCCGGAGTGGCGCTGCAGTGTCTTGACCACGTCATCGGCGGTCATCTCCTTGCCGTTGTGGAAGGTAACACCCTTGCGAATATTGAACCGCCAGACCTTGGCGCCGGGCTCTGCTTCGAAGGACTCGGCAAGGTGGGGTACGACAGATCCGTCTGTAGGGGATATTTCAACCAGGGTTTCGCCCCAGCAGTAGCAAAAATTAAAGGCAACATGGGAGGTGTTCAAGGCCGGATCCAGGCTGTCAGTGGCGCTGCCGCCCACCAGTCCGAGAATCAGGTGGCCGCCTTTGTTAGGCGTCGCGGCCATTACGGATTGGCTCAGCAGGGTGCTGGCAAATGGCAAAGCAAGACCCAGGGCCGAGGCCCGATTGAGAAAATCGCGGCGGCTCATGCGCCCTCTGGTTACTTCTTTACTTAGATTTTTTAACTCGTCCGACATGTCTAACCTCGTACTTCCATTTATTATTAGGATGATCAGCTAACAGTAATGTTTATCAGTCAGGGTGACAATACTGTTGACTGTCAAGGGGTTACAGCGGTTCTTGCAACTTAGGTTATCTAAATTCTGGCTATCTAAATTCTGGCCATTCAATAGCAACATAAATCTCCAGGCATTGAATGGCCGGGATATTATGAAATTCAGATCTTTCTGACAGGCGGGTGACCGTACTTGGCGGCACCGAAAACAGCGAGGTGTGAGAGCAATACAACAGCATCTCGGTACCAAGGCATTGTGCGTTCCCCGTAGTTATTCTTGTCAGGGTTTTGTCTTCTGCGATGTAGCTGTACCATCATGGCAAATAAACACAACAAAAAATACACAGTATTTCGATATTTTATGTTTAGAAATTCTAATGGATAGATTTGGGCTACTTTTCTGTCAGGGTGATATTTGTCAATTTATCTTTTATTAAACAGCTTGAAACTCTTGAAGAAGGGTGAAAAGATGACTTTCCTTAGAGATGCATTTCATGTGTAAACATAGAAAAGCTAATAGTATATGTGGCCGAGAACGGCTGCGAAATCGTGATAGAGAGCCTGGCTATGCATCGCCCCAAAAAAAACCTGCCGCCTCTTAACGCGCTGCGCGCCTTTGAGTCTGCCGCGCGCCTGCAGAACCTGACACGTGCGGCGGAAGAGCTGCATGTCACCCAAGGGGCCGTCAGCCAGCAGATCAAGCTGCTGGAGGAATATCTGGGCACGCCCCTGTTTGTACGCCGTGCCCGTCAGTTGGAGCTCACCGACAGTGCCAGGGCCTACCGGGCGGTGTTGACCGAGGCGTTTGGCAATGTGCTGGCCAGCACCAACGAGCTGTTTGTGACTGACTACCGGCCGATCGTCAAGGTGGAGTGCGGAACCACCTTTGCCCAGTGTTGGCTGATCCCTCGCTTGCCGCGTTTTTTTCAGCAGTATCCGGACTACCGGCTGCGGTTGCTGACTGCTGCCTGGCCTTCGGGCGGGGGAACCAACGAAGCGGACCTGGAGATCTGTCACGGCTACGGCGAATACGTCGGGATGAAGGTGCAGCGTATCATCAAGGAGCGCTGGATGGTGGTGGCCAGTCCCGACTTTATCGCCGCGCAGCCCGATCTTGCAGATATAGAACGGTTTAAGGCGCTGCCGTTGATCTCTACGCTGGGCTTCAAGGTGGGCTGGCACAACTGGTTCTCTGATTTGGGGCTGTCTGAATTTCAACCGTCGCCGCTGTTCGAAAGTAACCACACCTCCACAGCTCTGGATATGGCGATCGCCGGCATGGGCGTGCAGCTGGGGCTCTCCTTCAGCCTGCGCGGTGCGCTAGCGGAAGGTTTGGTGGTACAGGCGCATCCGCACACGATGGAAGCAGAAGGGGGGCAGTATCTGGTGCTGCCGAATCGGCCGATCACACCCAAAGTGAATGCTTTTTGTGAATGGTTGATGCAGGAGCTGGCTGATCACCCCGACCGTGACTGTATTGACTGGTAGTTTTATCCTGGCTTGGATATCGAGGCCAAGCAGCTGCGCTGGAATACACTAAACAGCCAACCAGCACATGCTACCTTTCGCGCCGCCCTCTAAGAGGGAGGCGCAATGCATGTGCTGCTCGGCTTTGTATCAGTAGTGAAACTAGACAGGCTGGAATAGTGGCTGGCAAGTCCAGTCGGTAGTCACGTTCATCAGCGCCGCCAGGGTAGGGGCGACTTGATCTGCTGTACCGAATGAAACACTGCCCTGAGGCACCCGAGGACCCGAGAAAATACAAAAACGATAGTCAGCTTCTGTGCCTGGGCGCATCCCGTGGTTCGAATTATAGTTAGATTGGCCGGTGGTATTGCCGCTGCCTTTGCTGTCTTTTTCAAAACTGAAAATAGTGTCTTCAGGGTGCGTAAAAGCAAGCAGCTGGTGGCGTAATTCTTCGGGCAGGAAATCGTTATTCCAGAGTTCGATACCCATTTCTGCCAGAGTGGCAATGACTTGCTGTGCTTCATCGTCAGAGCGTGGGGCGACTAGCAACATGCCGCCTTCACTGGACCAGCGAACACCCTCGGGTAATAACTGATCGCAATAAACTGCATCGGGTATAGGCCCGTGGCCGTGGTCGCTCATAATGGCAAAATTGTAGTCATCAAGCGTTCCACTTTTGCGTAAGCGCTCCATCAGCAATCCAACTTGAGAGTCGGCAGTACGTAGCGACCATTCAGTGAGAGGGTGATCGCTACCGTAAGTATGTAGATAGTAATCGGTGATGCCGATCTCCAGCATAATAAGATCAGGTGCTTGCTCTGAATTAGCCAGGCCTGCTGCAATCTCTAATAACTGCTGGTCCGCGAGCATGCCCAGGGATAGTTTTGCTGTTTTGTCCGAGTCGGGATTAACAATACTAATATTAATATCAGCGGCGGCAAGTGCGGCTATGCGTTTATCGGGATCCAGATTGCGACCTAGCATTGTCCACTGCTCATCGGTTGGATGTGGGTCTTCATTGCGAGCCCGGTTCATTACGTCGTCTACCCACCAAGAGGTGCAGTAAACGTTGCAGTCTTCGGGACGCACCATACCGTAACCGATATTCGCGACATCGCGTCCTGCCATTTTGGCAAAGCCCGCGAGGGTAGGGGTACGGACATCGTAGGGATTAGACCAACGGAACTCCATGCCGTCCCAGATCTTGTTACCGTAGATGCCATGCTCGGCGGCAGGGCGGCCGACGATCATCGATGTTCGACCGGGAAAGGAAGTGCCGCAGACTTCGGGGGCGAGTGCCTGAATCCGCGTTCCCTGTTCGGCCAGGGCATGCAAATGAGGCATCCAGGATCGACGCTGGGTAAACAGTTCGGCGCTGATGCCGTCGATCATGATCAGGATAAGTTTGTTCATAAACAAGTATCTCTGGCGCAACGCCGCTAGGTTTAATGTCACTAGGTTTCAGGGTGGATCCCGACAAGACCCGTTTGCGCTAAGAATGACCGAAAATTGGCATCAGGAAAACAGAGAATTTCAACGGTTTATTAATAGATTCTCTGATGGTTGTCATTGTTAGTGGAGTTTTGTTTCCTATGGTAAGTCCAGTGCTCAGGTTGCATTGTTGTATTTTGGTGTTACCGCTCTAAGATTAGGGGCTTGTTCGTAACGCCCTGAATTTTTCACGACAACTTCACAGCATTTTTTACAGGAATGTTTCCATGAGGGGGACGGTATGTATTGGCGCTGCACCTCTCTCCTTTTATATAGAGGGACTGGTTGTGAATATTTCCTGTTGCGCCAGTTTCTCTCGTATAAAATCAACAAAGTAGCGGACTTTCAATGGCACGTAACGGCTCTGTGGGTATAGTGCGTTAAAAGGTATCAGAGAAGGGTGTTAAGGTTCTGTGCGAGCCGACGCTGATGACTGCCGGAGCGAATGCTGGCGAGAGCTGGGTGTATTTCATGACTCCCTGGGGCATGCAGCTGGAGCTGGTTAGCTATCCCAACGGTATGGCATACGAAAAGGACACCGAAAGCCGGTTGTTTGCACCCCATAAGGATTGAGGCGGTTGTTGATTGAGTCAGGTTTGTGATGTCTGTCGTGCATTATCCTGCTTTTTGTTATTTCTGCCAAAAGCAGGATTTCCCTAGCTTGAATAACACGTAGCCTGGAATAAGAACAACAGCTATCTTATAGCTACTGTATTGGCTCTGTTCAGCTTAAAAGTTGTTACACCCAGTGTCCGGCAATTCGCTCTAC